>NZ_CP079195.1:761250-1395000 GCF_019263805.1 Polaribacter sp. NJDZ03 | reverse complement strand
GTTGAAGCAATTCAACTGAAAATTTTAGGGTGGTTATAGCATTGGGGCTCACCTCTTCCCATCTCGAACAGAGAAGTTAAGCCCAATCGCGCCGATGGTACTGCATTTATGTGGGAGAGTAGGTCGCCGCCTTTCTTTAAACCTCAATTCTTACGAATTGAGGTTTTTTTTTTGTGCTAAACTCAAAGTAGAATGGCAAACTGTATGAAAACCAATTATCTGTGACGGTACTCGTTACAAACGAGCACTAGCCTTATGGGAAGTCTTGTTATTTGTCATTCTGTTTTTATTTTAGTTTTACCTTATTTTTCTGGAATTAAATTAGCACTAGCCTTATGTGAATCTTTATTTTTTATCGATCTTAATTTATTATAGGTTTACCTTAATCTTGGAATTGAGTTTTATATTTGCTAAAGTGAAAGCATAGTCTTTTTTCAGCACATTATATAAAACTATCTATGTTGTTATTTCGATTGGCAAGAGATATCTCATATCTTTGATTACAGAATACTTTACATTGTTAGATGATTTCTCCCCAAAAGGTAGAAATGATAAAATGTATGTGAAAATTAATTATCTGTGACGGTACTCGTTACAAACGAGCACTAGCCTTTCGTGAAGTCTTGTTATTTGTCAATCTGAATTTATTTTAGTTTGTCTTTTTTTATCACATTATATAAAACTATCTATGTTGTTATTTCTACGATAGGAGAAATCTCTTATATTTGATAACAGAATTCTTTAAATTGTTAGATGTTTAGTATTTTGGGAGTATTTAATTGAAGACTTAACTGCTTTTAAATAGTTTTTATACCCTTGCTTTCTTACAACAAAATTAATTTTATGAAACATTAACTGATATTGGTTTTTAATTTAGAAAAAACAAGTTAATTAAAAGACAAATATCCTTTATAAATGATCTCGTATTAGTAATAAAACATAGATATGCTTTACTACAAACAAATGGTTAAATATAATTCTTTAGTAGGTCTATTGTATAGTGATTTGTTATGGGAAACTTATTTTGAATCTGAAGAAGATTTAAAAGAAGAAATTTCATAATATTAGTACCATTATAATCTGGAAAGGACGACAGCAAACGTATAAACGGTTCAAGAACTAGTAAATTTAATGAAATCGTTCTACGAATTGTTAACTTTAAAGTACTGATTTATTTTTTATTCGCATTGCTACTAATAAACATTTCGTTTTTTTCTTCGAAATAATAGCTAAAAGCCTTTCGTAATGTTTGAGAACATCAGAAATTAGTTCATCTTTAGTAAAAAGGCGTACGTCATATCCTTTTCTGTAATCACCAAAATAAGTTATAGGAAGGTACGAACAATCTTCTTCAAACCCTCCAAGGTTGTCTTCATCAATTAAATATTGAGAAACTAATTTTGATTGATTTTTTACACCATATACAAAATTATTAACGACATCATACTTAATTTCAATCTCTACGCTTTTGGGTTTTTCGGAAAAAATGAACAGTTGCTTCAATTCCATTATTTACAAATTCTTGTTGTAGTTCTTTAAAGGCTGGTTTAACCGTATTTTCTATAAATTCATTAACAGATTTTTGATCATCATAAGAAATAATTTGTTTTAAACGTTCTTTCCAAAATAAACCAGACCATGGAGTTACTTGAAAATCACGTTTGTAATAATCATTATCTATAGCGAGTGCTTTTACAAGGCTTACAACAAATAAAAGAATTATTATGGAAAACGGTAGTGCTGTAATAAGCGTCATGCTTTGTAAGGCTTCAAGTCCACCAGCATTTAATAAAAATAGAGCCAGAACAGCAAGTAGAATTCCCCATCCTGCAGTTTGCCATTTTGGGTGAATTTTGTGAGTTCTTACTAGAGATACTATTCATTACAAACATCCCTGAATCTGCAGATGTTACAAAGAAAATAAGAATGATAGAAATAGCTAATAAACTAATTAACTTAGTGAATGGAAGGTATTCTAAAAAATTAAACATCAAGGCATCAGGATTACTAGATAATTCACTAAGTAGTCCATTTGCGACATTCATATCAAACCAAATAGCACTATTTCCGAATACAGACATCCAAATAAAATTGAATAATGTTGGTATAATTAATACTGCTGAAATAAATTCTCGTATAGTTCTTCCTTTAGAAATTTTAGCAATAAAAAGTCCAACATAAGGAGACCAAGAAATCCACCACGCCCAGTAAAGTATGGTCCAATCGTAAAACCAAGGCAGTGTTTCTTCTTCATAATATGTGTGTTAAATGTTAGTTTAAAAAAAGTTATGAATATAACTTCCCATTCCTTCGGTAAAACTGCTTATTATATAAACAGTTGGGCCTAGAAATAAAACAAATAATAATAAAATAACAACACTAATAATATTAATATTACTCAGTATTTTAACACCTTTATCTACGCCGGTTACAGCAGAAATAATGGAAATAGAAACCAATACACCTACTATTATAATTTGATAGATAAAACTACTTTCGGGTACTATGTTTAGGGTTTCTAATCCGGAATTTATTTGAACAACACCAAAACCAAGTGTGGTTGTTATTCCAAAAAAGGTACTACAAAGAGCGAATACATCAATTGCGTTACCCCCATTTTCCTTTAACCTTATCTTTTAGTATTGGATATAAACAGCTTCGTAATGAAAGTGGAAGTTTGTATCGATATGCGAAGTAGGATAATGATAATCCTACAGTACCATAGATAGCCCAGGCATGAATTCCCCATGGAAAAAAGTATATAATTGAGCATTTTTTGCAGGACTAATGTTACTATTGCCCATTAATACTTCATTGGAGTAATGTTGCATCGGTTCTGCTACACTAAAATACATCAACCCAATTCCCATGCCTGCGGAAAATAACATTGAAACCCAAGAAAAGTAAGAATAGTCTGGTTTGCTATCGTTACTTCCTAGCTTAATGTTTCCGTACTTACTAACATTAAATAAATTAAGAAATAACAAATATTGTAACAGACCAAACGTATACCCAGTTAAAGTTAACAAATATGAAGTTTTTAACCTTATCCAGCAGGGTTTCTGTAAATTCAGGGAAAATAGCAGAAATTAGACAAATGGAGATTATAAAAATCAGACTAGGTTATAGTTTACGCCTTTATCTAAGGTAGTTTTGGATCTAAAAGAATTACTCATATTGTAGTTTTCGTAAAATATATAGGTTAATTTATTTAGTGGCTTGTTTAATACTGTTTTTAAGAGGTAAACTTTAATGTGTAGTCAAGATAAAGCTTATAAGAAACAAATAAATGTAGAAAAACAGTTGTATGGACGAAAATACAATAAATAATAAGGAATCAAAAATATTTCAGTACTCAATAGCCTTTGTTTTTAATAAAGTATAGTTGATTTTCTTAGTTTTGAAGCGTTTAATATAATATGTATTCAGAATAAGTGGCTGTCTCAATATTATACTTTTTGAAGTGCCTTTTTAAGACAAAACCATGTATAATTATATTTTTAGAAAATAGGAGGTAGGAACTTATTAGCTTTATATGTCTGTTGAATCTTAATATTAATTATGATGAAATTATAAATATTTCTCAAGAATAATATTCAGGATTATTTTATAATGACATTTATATGAAAATATTTTATAGTTTTAAATAGTAATTTTTATGATGCTACAACGTTATAAAGTATATTTGTAAATTGAAACTAAATTAGTTAATGATTAAATTATTTTTTATTTCTATTTTATTTTTTTCTATCTCTTTAACTGCTCAAGTTGGAGGAGAAGAAGTGTATCAGTTTTTAAATATTTCTACTTCTGCGAGACAAGTAGCTTTAGGTGGTGAGGTTTTAACACTTTTAGATGATGTAAACCAACCTATTTGGAATCCTTCTGTGATTAGTGTTGAGCTTGATAATAAAATATCTGCAAATTACACGAGTTATTTAGCTGGTATAAATATTGGGTCTTTAGCATTTGCAAAGACTATTTCTAGAAGGTTTGGAACCATACATGGAAGTATTAAATATATAGATTATGGTTCTTTAATAGGAGCTGATGAGCAAGGAAAAGAAACAGGTAATTTTAATGCAAGTGATATTGCAGTGTCAGCTGGTTATGCTTTAAATATACCAGAATCAAATATTTTTGTTGGTGCTAACCTAAGGTTTATAAATTCTAATATAGACAGTTATAGTTCTGTTGGTGTTTCTGCAGATTTAGCCATTTTATACAATAACCCTTACAAACCTTATACATTTACTTTAGTTGCTAGAAATATTGGTACTCAGTTACAAAATATAATGGTGTAAAAGAAAAAATGCCATTTAAAGTTGCATTAGGAGGTTCTTACAAATTAGAATACGTACCATTAAAATGGTATGCAACTATAGATAACTTACAAAAATGGGATATTTCTGTAGCAAATCCTTCTGATCAAATAGCCGATTTTGAAGGTAATGCTACTAATGAAGACGTAGGTTTTATAGGAAATACTTTTAGACATTTTGTAATAGGAGGTGAATTGTTTCCTGAGAGTTTAATTAATTTAAGATTGGGATATAATTTTAGAAGAGCAGCAGAATTAAAATTACAAAACGCTAGAACTTTTAGTGGTTTTTCTTATGGGTTTGGAATTCAATTGAACAGATTAAAGTTTAATTATGCATATTCTAAATTTCATTCTGCAGCAAATGCAAGTACTTTTAGTTTATTAATAGATTTAGATAGTAGAAGGTAATATGAATAAAAAAATTATAATAGCTATTGATGGTTTTTCATCAACAGGAAAAAGCACCATTGCTAAATTATTAGCAAAAAAATACAATTATATTTATGTAGATACAGGTGCAATGTACAGAGCGGTTACTCTGTTTGCTATGAATAATAATTTTGTAAGTAAAACTCATTTAGATGAAAAAGGACTTCTTTTAAACCTTAAAAATATTTCTCTTACTTTTCAATTTAATAAAGATTTAGGTTTTGCAGAAATGTTTTTAAATGCTATTAATGTAGAAAAAGAGATTAGAACCTTAGAAGTTTCTCAACTAGTTAGTAAAGTATCTACTATTTCTGAAGTAAGAAAAAAGTTAGTTGCAGAACAGCAACTTATGGGAGTAAACAGCGGTATTGTTATGGACGGTAGAGATATTGGAACAGTTGTTTTTCCGAAGGCTGAATTAAAATTATTTATGACTGCTTCTGCAGATAAAAGAGCTACAAGGCGTTATAAAGAATTAATTGATAGAGGAGATAATGTAAAATTTGAAGATATTCTTTTTAATGTTGAAGAACGAGATAGAATAGATTCTACAAGAGAAGATTCTCCTTTAATGAAAGCGAGTGATGCAATTGGTTTTGATAATTCTGATATGGGAATTACAGAGCAATTTGAGAGAATTTGTACCTTAGTAGATAAAAAACTCACTGATTAGTTATTGTTTTATAAATACGCTTAGCCCTGATTGAAATGGCATCCTTTTTATAGCCTTTTAAATGTGATGATATGTTACCTTAAAGGAGATAGCCACAGTTTACAAAAAAGTAAACCTGGCAATGATAGTTATAAAAAGATATAATGAAAAGCAGGAAACAGCTTCTAATAAAAATATAAAGTACCTGAATATTATGGAATATTCAGGTATTTGTGTGTTTGTAAAGAAATTTTCCATTTTGGATTTTTCATTACATATTCTACAATTTCTGCTGTCATTTTTTCTTTTTTACTCCATTCTGGTTGTAAATAAAGTTGACATTTTTCTCCGACCTTAGCAGCTTCTTGTTCTGCAAAATCAAAATCAGATTTGTTATGAATTATCATTTTAAGCTCATCTGCTTCTGGATAACATTCTGCTAAAGGCATTTTTGTTTTCTTTGGCGATAGGCAAAACCAATTCCATTTACCCGAAAAAGAATACGCACCAGAAGTTTCTATGTGCGTTCTAATATTGTTTTTTTGAAGTAAATCTGTAATATAATCCATAGACCACATTAAAGGCTCACCACCAGTTATAACAACGGTTTCTGCATATTTTTTAACATTATCTACAATAGTGTCTGCTAAAGTTGGTGGGTGCAATTCTGCATTCCAACTTTCTTTAACATCGCACCAATGGCAACCTACATCGCAACCACCAACTCTAATAAAATAAGCGGCAGTACCTGTATGAGCACCTTCTCCTTGTATGGTATAGAACTCTTCCATTAACGGAAGCATTATTCCTTTATCTACTAAATCTTTTGTATTTTTATCCATCTTCATTAAAATCTACCTAAAAGGTTTTAAGGGTGCAAAGGTAGTTTTTTGTATATCAAGAATAAAAGGAATAATAAATTAATTGTAAAGTGTTATAAATCAAAACATTTTTGTAAATTTGCACTCCTTTTTACGAGAACAGATTTATAAAAGGAATATTTAAAACAATTTATAAAAACAACTCTTTGCGTTTATATCGTTAAAATCTGATAAACAATAAGATACAAAATTATTATTCAGAAATGTCTGAAGAAACAAAAAACACTGAAGAGCAAGTAGTTGCTGCTGAAGTACAAGAAACAGCGACTCCTGCTGTAGATCCAACACAATTTTTAGCTGATTTTAACTGGCACAAATACGAACAAGGTATTGAAGCTGTTGATGAAGAAAAATTACAAGCATTTGAAAAAGCGTTAGAAGGAACTGTAGGTTTTGTAAACGAGCGTGACGTAATTGAAGGAACTGTAATCAGAATTACTGATAGAGATGCAATCATCGATATCAACTCTAAATCTGAAGGAGTTATTTCTTTAAACGAATTTCGTTACAACCAAGGTTTAAAAGAAGGAGATACTGTAGAAGTATTAGTTGACAAAAGAGAAGATTCTTCTGGTCAATTAGTATTATCTCACAAAAAAGCAAGAGTTATTAAAGCATGGGAACGTGTTAACAATGCTCATGAAACTGGTGAAGTAGTTAACGGTTTCGTTAAATGTAGAACTAGAGGTGGTATGATTGTAGATGTTTTCGGAATTGAAGCATTCTTACCAGGATCTCAAATTGACGTTAAGCCAATTAGAGATTACGATCAGTATGTTGAGAAAACAATGGAATTTAAAGTTGTTAAAATCAACCACGAATTTAAAAACGTTGTTGTATCTCATAAAGCTCTTATTGAAGCTGATATTGAATTACAGAAAAAAGAAATTATTGGTCAATTAGAAAAAGGACAAGTATTAGAAGGTATTGTTAAAAATATTACTTCTTATGGTGTCTTTGTTGATTTAGGTGGTGTAGACGGATTAGTACATATTACTGATTTATCTTGGTCTAGAATCAATCATCCAAATGAGGTTGTTGAGTTAGATCAAAAATTAAACGTTGTAATTTTAGACTTTGATGATAACAAATCTAGAATTCAATTAGGATTAAAACAATTATCTGCTCACCCTTGGGAAGCTTTAAACAACGAATTAAAAGTTGGTGATAAAGTAAATGGTGAAGTTGTTGTTTTAGCTGATTATGGTGCGTTTGTAGAAGTAGAACAAGGAGTAGAAGGGTTAATTCACGTTTCTGAAATGTCTTGGTCAACTCACTTACGTTCTGCACAAGATTTCGTGAAAGTTGGAGATAAAGTTGAAGCTCAAATTTTAACTTTAGACCGTGAAGACCGTAAAATGTCTTTAGGTATCAAACAATTACACCCAGATCCTTGGACAGATATTACTACTAAATATCCTGTAGGTTCTACTCACACTGGTACAGTTCGTAACTATACTAACTTTGGTGTATTCGTAGAATTAGAAGAAGGTATTGATGGTTTAGTTTATATCTCAGACTTATCTTGGACTAAGAAAGTGAAGCATCCATCAGATTTTGTAACTGTTGGTGATAAACTTGAAGTACAAGTATTAGAATTAGATGTAGAGAACAGAAAGTTAAACTTAGGTCATAAGCAAACTCAAGATAACCCTTGGGATGCACATGAAGCTACGTATGCAATCGGTTCTAAACATGAAGGAACAATCAAAGAAAAGAATGATAAAGGAGCAGTTGTAACTTTCGCTGATGGCGTAGAAGGATTTGCACCAACAAGATTCTTAGAAAAAGAAGATGGTTCTAAATTAGAAAAAGGAGACAAAATCGAATTTGTAGTTTTAGAATTCTCTAAAGAATACAGAAGAGTTGTTGTTTCTCATACATCTTTATTTAAAGAGCAAGAGAAAAGAAATGTGAAAGTTGCCGTTAAGAAAGCAGCAGACGCAGAAAAAACTACCTTAGGAGATATTGGTGGTCTTGCAGCATTAAAGAAAAAAATGGAAGAAGGTAAATAATCATTTACAATTCTAATATATTTTAAAAGCCGATACAATTTGTATCGGCTTTTTTTGTGCTTTAAAGTTTCTAACAATTTTGTAGGTTTCCAGTATTCAAAAAATTTATTTTTTGAATACTGAATACTGAATACTGAATACTGAATACTGAATACTGAATACTGCCAACTCTTTTCTGGGTGTTCCCTAAAAAGGTCGGTCTTTCCACTATATCTTTTTATAGCTGTCATTACGAAGTTTATTTTTTTTGTAAACTGTGGCAATCTCATCATTAATTAACAGTTTGCTTCGTTCCTCGCAATGAAGCTTTTTAATAAGTGCTATAAAAAGGATGCCGTTGCAATCCCTAACGCACATTTTTGCCAACCAAAAGCAAATCAAAATTTACTACCTACTAATTTATTTTATCATTTAATAGAATTATATTTGTCCCGCTTAAAAAGACAACCAAAAATTATGACATTAATAAAATCAATTTCAGGAATTAGAGGAACCATTGGCGGAAAAACTGCTGATAATTTAACACCAATAGACGCAGTAAAATTTGCTTCTGCATACGGAGCATTTATTAAGGCTAGAAATCCTGGTAAGAAAAAAATAAAAGTAGTAGTTGGTAGAGACGCTCGTATTTCTGGTAAAATGATTTCTAGTTTAGTTGCCAATACTTTAGTAGGTTTAGGAATAGATGTAATAGATTTAGGTTTATCTACAACACCAACAGTAGAAGTTGCAGTACCTTTAGAAAAAGCAGATGGAGGAATTATTTTAACAGCATCTCACAATCCGAAAGAATGGAATGCTTTAAAACTTTTAAATGAAAAAGGAGAGTTCTTAAACGGAGAAGAAGGAGAGCAAATTTTAGCTTTAGCAGAAAGTGAAGATTTTTCATTTGCAGAAGTAGATGATTTAGGTTCTTATAAAAAGAATAAAAAATACTTAAAGAAGCACATTAAAGAAGTTTTAAAACTAGATTTAGTAGATGTTAAGGCTATTAAAAAAGCAAAATTTAAAGTAGTTGTAGATGGTGTAAATTCTACAGGAGGAATCTTTATTCCTGCTTTATTAAAAGAATTAGGAGTAAAGTGTGTAGAGTTATATTGTACACCAAACGGTGAGTTTCCTCACAATCCAGAACCTTTAAAAGAACACTTAACAGATATCTCTGAATTGGTGGTAAAGAAAAAAGCAGATTTCGGAATTGTAGTAGATCCAGATGTAGATCGTTTGGCTTTAATTTCTGAAGACGGTTCTATGTTCGGAGAAGAATATACTTTAGTTGCTTGTGCAGATTATGTTTTAGGGAAATTAGGTGGTGGAAACACGGTTTCTAATTTATCATCTTCTAGAGCATTAAGAGATGTAACAGAAAAGCATGGAGGAACGTATACCGCTTCAGCAGTTGGAGAAGTAAATGTGGTTATCAAAATGAAAGAAACCAATACAGTAATTGGTGGAGAAGGAAATGGTGGAATCATTTATCCAGCTTCTCATTATGGTAGAGATTCTCTAGTGGGTGTCGCTTTATTTTTATCGCATTTAGCAAACAAAAAAATATCTTGTAAAGAGCTAAGAGATTCATACCCTAGTTACTTTATGAGTAAAAATAAAATTCAGTTAACACCAGAAATAGATGTAGACAAGATTTTAGAAACAATGGCGTCTACCTATTCTAACGAAGATGTAAATACAATAGATGGTGTAAAGATAGATTTTGCAGAAGAGTGGATTCATTTACGTAAATCTAATACAGAGCCAATTATTAGAATCTACACAGAAGCAAAATCTCAGCAAGCTGCAGATGATTTAGCAGTAAGATTTATCAATGAAATTAAAGCAATAATAGCGTAGTATTTTGAAAACAAAAATAATTATAGGTTCATTTTTATTAATGAGTATCTGCTCTTTTTCACAAGAAAATAGCACAGAGAATATTGATAATTTAAAAAGTGTAGATAAGATTACCAATAAGGGAAAATTCTTTTTTTATTGGGGATGGAACAGGGCTAATTATTCTGATTCTGATATTCACTTTACTGGAGATAATGGTAGTTATGATTTTACTTTACGCAATGTAAAAGCAAAAGACAGGCAAACGCCATTTAGTTTTAACGATTATTTAAATCCGGGTAGAATTACCATTCCTCAAAACAATTATAGAATAGGATATTTTTTAAAAGAAAATTATACTATTTCTATTGGAGTAGACCATATGAAATATGTAATGGTTGCAGATCAAACTGTTAAAATTGATGGACACATAAATGCAGGAACGCCATTTGATGGTGTTTATAATAATGATAATCAAATATTATCTGAAGATTTTTTACAACTAGAACATACCGATGGTTTAAATTATGTAAATGTTGAGTTTAGAAGATTTGATGAAATTGGTCATTTAATAGGTCTAAACCATAAAAACTTTCAAATAAACCTTACGGAAGGTTTAGGAGCAGGGATTTTATATCCTAGAACAGATGTAACTTTGTTTAATCAAGAAAGACATGATGAGTTTCATATTGCAGGTTATGGTACTTCCGCTGTTGTTGGACTAGATTTTACATTCTTTAAATACTTCTATATTCAATCAGATTTAAAGTTTGGTTATATTTATATGCCAGATGTTCAAACAACTTATAATCCAAATGATGGAGCTTCTCAAAGTTTTACTTTTTTCCAAAGAAATATTTTAATTGGTGGAAGATTTAATTTGTAAAAGAAAAAAAAATCTACTAAAAGTGCCAAAAGGATTATAAAAATTCTTTTGGCACTTTGTCTTTATGTTTAAAACGTTTGTGAGACCATAAATATAATTCTGGTTGTTGTCTTATATTTTCTTCTGTTATTTTGGTATATTTATCTGTAATTTTATAATCATCAAAATCTTTAGGGGTTTCAGTTATTAATTGAAATTCAACTTCATAATAACCTCTTTTTACTTTTCTTGCTACATAGTTAACTACAACAAAGTCGAAATTTTTTGCAAGCATTTCTGCACCCGTATGTATTGGTACTTTTACACCAAAAAACTCGCTCCAATAATACGTTTTATGCGGTTGTGGAGATTGATCACTTAGTAAAATATAAGCAGCTTGTAGGTTATTATCAATATTTTTTTGAATATTAAGAATTGTTTCAGAGGTTTTATAACCATCAATTCCAAATCGCTTTCTACTTTTTTTAATAGCTTTTTCGTAATACTTGTTTTGTATTTTAGAGTATGCACCTAAAATAGTTGTTTCTAAAGCAAGTGGCATACTTGTAGACCATTCCCAGTTTGCCTGGTGTGCACCAACAATTATAATACCTCTTTTCTTTTTGTTATAATTATCTACTAATTCAGGATTTAGATACTTATAACGTTTTTTAATCTCTTTCTCACTAATAGAAAAGTATTTAACGCTTTCTACAACTAAGTCTGTAAAATGTTTAAAGAATTTTTTAGAAATTAATTTTATTTCATTCTCCGATTTTTCAGGGAAAGCAAGATGTAAGTTTGCCAAAACTACCTTTTTTCTGTAACGAAAGACATAATATACTAGAAAGAAGAAAAAATCTGAAATAATATATAAAACTCTCATAGGTAAAATAGAGAGTAGTATAATTAAGGGATAGGTAAATGCAAAACTTAAAAACTGCATATTTTTATTATTTATGATGTAGATGGCGGAACTTTATCTCTATGTTTAAAACGTTTGTGAGACCATAAGTACACTTCAGGCTGGTTTCTTATATTTCTTTCCGTTATTTCTAAAAATTTATCTGTAAGTTGGTAATCTTTATATTCTTTTGGGTTTTCTGTTATCAATTCAAATTCAACTTCATAATAACCTCTTTTAATTTTTCTTGTTGTCCAATATACAAAAGACATGTCATATCTTTTAGACAAAGTTTCTGCACCTGTGTGAATAGGTACTTTTACTCCCATAAATTCTGCCCAATAATGGGTATTCTTTATTTGTGGAGATTGATCGCTTAATAAAATATAAATACCCTGTTTTTTATTTACAAAATTTCTATGAAGATTTCTTATCGTGTCTGAAGTTCTATATAAGGTTCCACCAAACTTTGAACGAGACATTTTAATTACTTTTTCAAAGTGTTTATTTTGTACTTTGGTATATGCAGCATAGAAATCTGGTTTTTTAATTTGTAAAGGTAAACCGGTAAGCCACTCCCAATTTGCTTGATGAATTCCTACTAAAGAAATACTTTTTCCATTTTTAGCAACCTCTTTTAATAAATCAATATTTTTATATGTAATTCTTTTAGAAATTTCTTTTTCAGAAATTGTAAAGGTCTTTATACTTTCTACAATAAAATCTGTTAAATGTTTAAGAAAACCTTTTTGAATTTTTTTAAGTTCTTCTTCTTCTTTCTCTGGAAAAGCTAATTTTAAGTTCTCTAAAACTACCTCTTTTCTATAGCCAATAATGTAGTAATTTAATAAGTATAATCCATCTGAAATGATGTATAATACCTTCATAGGAAGTTTAGATATTAACCAAATAAACGGGTATATAAGACTAAAAACAATTAAATGCATGGAGTATTATTTTGAGTACAAATATCCGATATATATTTAAAATGAAGTAGCATTAGTAAATCAGATTTCAGTAATTTTGCTTTATGATGAACAATATAAATCAAGCAGTATTAATACTGATTATTGCCAATGTTTTGGTTTCTATGAAAGGGTTTAAGGATTATTCTTTTTTAGATAAATATAAGTTTCAAGTAGGTAAAGTTTTATCTGGAGAAAAAATAAGAACACTTACCTCTGGTTTTTTACATGTAGACTGGATACATTTAGGTTTTAATATGTATGCTTTATATCTTTTTGGAGATATTGTAGCTCATATTTTAGGGATACCAAATTTTTTAATGATCTATTTCGGGAGTTTATTAGCGGGCAGTTTGTATTCACTAAAATATCATAAAAATGAACCTTATTATAGTGCTGTAGGAGCTTCTGGAGCCGTTTCTGGTATTGTGTATGCTTCGATACTTTTATATCCTGCAATGGAATTGTATTTGTTTTTTATTCCAATTCCAATTCCTGGTTATATTTTTGGAGTTGGGTATTTATTGTATTCAATTTACGGAATGAAAAAGCAGTTGGGTAATGTTGGGCATTCTGCACATTTAGGTGGAGCTATTGGTGGTTTTGCAATAACATTGTTGCTAAATCCGTCTTTATTTGAAACAAATAAAATCTTAGTAATCTCATTAGGAATTCCAATTATACTATTATTACTTTTTGGGGATAAATTAAAAAATTTATAAAAAAAGAATCTATTGCTTACTATGAAGAACTGCTGATATAATGATCTTGTATCAGTATCTTAACGCATTAAATTTTAGTAGTTACAAGAATCTGAAATAAATTCAGATTGACAAACAAAAGTCTTTTGTATAGCTTTTTTTTTAAAGTGGGATATTGATACTATTTTAAATAATCAGAATTTATACCTATTTTAGAGAGAAACCTTTTTCATCTTGTTATTTTTGCAACAAATATACTTTCTGAAAAAAGCGATAATAAAATTAAGTCAAAATAAAGAATGAGTTTAAAAATTGGAAATAAAGTAGCTGTTTTAGATGATGTTCTAAAAGGAAAAGTCATCGGGATTAATGGTGATGATATTTCTGTAGAAACTACCGATGGTATGATTTTTAAATTCAATGCATCAGAATTAGTAAAGATTGATGTTGAACAACATGAATTATCTAAGTTTAGTGATATTAATAATTCGATCTTAAAAGAGAAGATTGCACAAAATAAACCAAAGAAAAGTTTATTTAAAAAAGAAAAGAAAGAAGTGATTTTAGAAGTCGATTTACATATTAGTAAACTGACTAAGTCTACAAGAAACATGGATAATTACGATATGTTAAACCTACAATTAGATACCGCAAAAAGTAAAATTGAGTTTGCCATAGCTAAAAGAATTGCTAAAGTTGTTTTTATACATGGAGTTGGAGAAGGTGTTTTAAGATCTGAACTTTTAAGATTATTAAATAAATACCCAGTTAAGTTTTATGACGCTTCTTACAAGAAATATGGCTTAGGTGCTACAGAAGTTTATATTTTTCAAAACCCTATTTAATTTTAAGTTATGAAAACCGTTTATTTAGATAACGCAGCAACCACTCAAATAGATGACCAAGTTATAGATGTAATGCATACGTCTATGAAAAATAATTATGGTAATCCATCCTCTATTCATCAATTTGGTAGAAAAGCAAAATCGGCTGTAGAAACTGCAAGAAAAAATATTGCAAAGCATTTTAATGTAACGGCGAACGAAATTATTTTTACTGCAGGTGGTACAGAAGCAGATAATTTAATTTTACACAATGCTGTTTTTAATCTCGGCGTAAAAAGAATTATTACTACAAAAATAGAACATCATGCCGTTTTACATACGTGTTATCATTTAGAAAAAACACATAACATACTTGTAGAGTATGTAAATCTTAATGAATTTGGAACTATTGATACTGTTCATTTAGAGCAACTTTTATCAGCATCAAAAGACAAGACATTGGTTAGTTTAATGTTGGTTAATAATGAAATTGGTAACATTTTAGATATTGATGAAGTCACCGAAATTTGTAAAAAGAATAATGCATTACTTCATTCGGATACCGTACAAGCAATAGGTCATTATAATATTGATTTACAAAAAACACCATTAGATTTTATGGTAGCTAGTGCACACAAGTTCCATGGACCAAAAGGAGTAGGGTTTGCCTTTTTTAGAAAAGGATTTGGAATTTTACCGATGCTTCATGGTGGCGAACAAGAAATGGGAGCAAGGTCTAGTACAGAAAATGTTCATGCTATTTTGGGCATGGAAAAAGCATTGGAGTTAGCTGTTTCTAATCTTGAAAAAGATCAAAAAGAAATAGGGGAGTTAAAAGAATACTTTATTTCAGAATTAAAAGGATTTTCAAAAGACATTGAGTTTAACGGACTTTCATCAGACATAGAAAAAAGTAGTTACACCATTTTAAATGTACGTTTTCCTTTTACCAACGACATGCTTTTATTTAGTTTAGATATGGCAGGAATAGCTATTTCAGGAGGAAGTGCTTGCCAAAGTGGTAGCAATAAAGGTTCACACGTTTTAAGAGAGATTTTAAATGATACTGATGCAGATAAAACTTCGGTTCGTTTTTCTTTTTCTAAATACACTACAAAACAAGAAATTGATTTTGTTGTAAATTATTTAAAAGAAAATATTTAGTTAGCAATGCAACTAACGTGTTTGACGATTAAATTATTTATAAAATTTATCCTCATTCCACATTAAAGGGTTGTTTGTAATGTAATTCTGAATGTTATTAAAAGAGATATTATTACGAATAATATGATCATGAAAACGAGATTGCCAACCAAAATATGGGTCAATTTTTCGGGCATTTTTTGACACAACAGATTTATAAGATCGTATAATGGTAGAAATAGAACCTGGTTTTGGTGAAATTTTTGCCATTTGTTCGTTTTTGGCACCAATATTTTTATCCCCCGTAGAAACGTTGCACTGCAACGTTTCAATTTGTTTGTCAATAATTTGTTTGTCAATAATTAGAATTCCATGGGTATGATTGGGCATTATCACAAAATTACCCAGTTCCACAAATGGAAAATGTTCAGGAATTTCCATCCAATATTTTTCTGCCAATTTTCCTATTTCATTCAATTGCATTGTAGGTAAATTGCTGGGCAATTTTTTTACAATTTCACCAAATAAATGTTTTCGATTGGCGGTACAAATTGTTATAAAATATGCACCATTGTTCCTGTAGTCCCAAGATTGCAAACGGGTAGAGGAAACGCGGTATTTATTTTTAAATTTGTCCAATTTTTTTGATTGATGTTTAATTTGTTTTTAATCAAGGAGACAATGCAATGTTTCCAAGAGAGAGACCTTGCAATGCAAGGTCTTTACGATATTATTTCAACTTAAAAAAAGAGATGTTATACTTTAAACCGAGGTTGATAAACGGGCTGCTTAGTTCTCCTCCTTTTGCTTTTACATAACCAGCAGCAGCTCTTAAATTTAAGGTTTTAGAAAGCTCATAATCGAATCCTAAACTTGGTTTAATAATAAATCCTTGTCCTGTACTTATATTTCCTCCACCTGCGGCACCTCCTAAAACTTGTATAAATAAAGAAGTAGAATTATTAAATAAAGGATTCGTTTTTAAACCTGCACCAACTAAACCTTCTGCATAAGCACCTGCATTACCAAAGTTTGCAAAAGAAGTTTGACCAGCAACATATACATTTTTATTTAAATCTAAATTTACTTGCAAAGAAATCTGATGCATATGTTCCGTTGGATCTTCCATTCTTTTTGCATTAAAGTACATGTCTTGTTTTACAATTACCTCTAAACCTTTAAATTTTCCTTGTGAAAAAGAAGTGTTCTCTGTTTTGCTACCATTTCTCTCTATATAATATTTAATTCCCACCCCAAAAGTAGAGGTGTAAAAATCCTTATTCGGAGTTAATAAATATCCCTTATTAACAGAAACATAAATGTCCTTAAATAATTGTTGTTCTATAGATAAATCAGGATATAATAAGAATCCACCTTTACTATCTACACCGCCACCGCCACCTGCACCAATACCAAATTTGGCTAAAATGTTGGTTCTGTTTCTGTTCATTGATAAATGATATCCTCCACCTAAAAGTACATCCATATAACCTGCTCTAATACCATCGTAAGCACCATCTACTTTTAAAAATGTAAACCAATTTTTGTTTAAATAAGAAGTGTATTCAAATCCGGCTAATTTTATGGTTTTACCTTCTAAAATTTTATCATCTGTAGATCTAGCCGTACTTAAAACTTTTAAGTTATTAAAGTGAACCATTAATGAATTTCTTTTGGGATTTTGATTCCAACTTGTATTTTTAAACTGTTCTAAATCTATTTCTTTTTCTGCCGATTTATAATCTGCATATTCAAAATCTAAAGGAATTTCTAAAGCAACATTTAGTTGATGCCCTTTAATTTCTCCACCATCAAAAAAGTTAACATAACTCCAACCTCCATTTATTGAAAAATCTTTAAAGTCATAACCTAAATTCAAATGAGGTAATATAAAAGCACCACCACCATCTGGAGCACCTGCACCACCACCGCCACCAAAGTGAAAGCCGGTATCTACATATAATTTATTAGAAAAATATTTTTTAAGACCTGCATTTACTCCCAATGTAAAAAATCCGCCTCTAATACCGGAAACAGAACCATAAAGTCCAACACCTGTATAGAATTCCTCACCTAATAATAAATTATAATGAATCCCGGTAAATCCCATGTTTGGCTCATTAAAATTTAGTGGAGTTGTCTCTGTGATAGGCATATCTATGGAAAGGAAATCTATTTTGGCAAATCCTTTTTGTATAATTTTCTTCGGAATATTTTCTGACTGAGAAAATAATAGTTGATTTGAAATAAGAAGTATAAGTAAAAAAGTAATCTTTTTCATAAGGTAATTTTTATCTTTTTTTGATGGTAATAATTACTGTTTTAGAAGTAGGTGTATTGCTAATATCTGCCTTACTTTTTAAAGGGACTAATACATTTGCTTCCGGAAAATAAGTAGCTGTACATTGTTTAGGTATACTATAAGGAATCACTAAAAATCCTTTAGCTTCTCTTTCTTCATCATTAAAATGACTTGTTAAATCTACCAAATCTAATTTTTCTAAATGTAAAGATTTCATATCATCTTCATTCATAAAAATAACTCTTCTTTCATTTAAAACACCTCTGTACCTGTCGTCTAAACCATAAATAGTGGTGTTGTATTGATCATGAGTTCTAATGGTCATCATCATAAATTGATTTTTCTTTAATTCAATTTCGGAAGGTTTATTGATACTAAAATTTGCTTTACCAGTTTTTGTTGGAGTAAAATCATTTTCACGTGCATTATTTGGTAAGTAGAATCCGCCTTTAATTCTTACACGTTTATTAAAATCACTAAAACCAGGAATAGTTACTTCAATTTTATCACGAATATTATCATAATCAGAAATTAGTTCCGTCCAATTTGTAGTTGTATTTTTTATTGTTGCATTTGCAACTCCTGCTACAATTGCAGCTTCACTTAATAAATTTTTAGAACAAGGTTGCAATGTACCATGAGATTGTTGTACAACTCCCATAGAATTTTCTATAGATACAAATTGCTCTCCTTTTGTTTGAAAGTCTTTTTCTGTTCTGCCTAAACATGGTAAGATTAATGCTTTTTTACCTGTAATTAAATGACTGCGATTCAATTTGGTTGATACTTGTACTGTTAAGCTGCAGTTTTGTAAAGCTTTTGCAGTAAAAACAGTATCTGGTGTTGCGGAAATAAAATTCCCACCCATTCCAAAAAATACTTTGGCTTCTTTTTTATGCATAGCGTCAATGGCTTCTACCACGTCGAAACCAAATTTTCTTGGTGCTTTAAACTTAAATTCTTTTTCTAAATTGTCTAGAAATGAAGTGGGTGGTCTTTCCCAAATCCCCATAGTTCTATCACCTTGTACATTTGAGTGTCCACGAACAGGACAAGTACCTGCTCCTTTTTTACCAATACTTCCTTTTAATAATAGAATGTTTACAATTTCACGGATATTATCAACCCCATTTTTATGCTGTGTTAAACCCATTGCCCAACAAATAATAATATTTTTATTGTTGATAATGAGTGCTGTAGTTTCTTTAATTTGATCTAAAGTTAGTCCTGTTTGCGGTAATAACTCGGCTATAGAATAGGTGTCTAAATCTTTTAAAAGAGCTTCTAAACCCGCTGTTTTTTCTTTTATAAATTGATGATCAAAAACACTATTTGGCTCAGCATCTTCTTTTTCTTTCATTAACTTTAAGATGATTTTTAACAAAGCAACATCACCATTTATTTTTACGGGTAAAAATAAATCAGTTAAATCTTGACCAGATCCAACCCATTTTAATGGATTTTGTGGGTCTTTATAATTCATTAAACCTACTTCAGGAAGTGGGTTTATGGTAATTATCTTTCCACCTTGTTTTTTTGTTTCCCCTAAAGCTGTTAACATTCTTGGGTGATTTGTTCCTGGGTTTTGCCCCATAACAATTACTAAATCAGCGTGATTAAAATCGTCTAAGGTAACAGAACCTTTTCCTATGCCGAGTGTTTGTGAAAGTGCAACTCCACTAGATTCATGACACATATTAGAGCAATCTGGTAAGTTATTTGTACCAAACTGGCGGACAAATAATTGATATAAAAAAGCTGCTTCATTACTAGTTCTTCCAGAAGTATAAAAGATAGCTTCGTTAGGAGAGTCTAAAGAATTTAATTCTTCACCAATCATTTTAAAAGCATTTTTCCAAGAAATTTCTTCGTAATGCGTTGCGCCTTCTGGCAAATACATTGGGTCTGTAATTCGTCCACTTTTACCAATTTCGTAATCAGAAAATTCTGATAGCTCTTGTACAGAATGTGTTGCAAAGAATATAGGAGAAACTTTGTTTTTAGTAGCTTCTTCTGCAACTGCTTTGGCGCCATTCTCACAATACTCAGCTAAAAAAGCTCTTTTCTCATCAGGATCTGGCCATGCGCAACCTGGGCAATCAAAACCATCTTTTTGATTTAATTTTGACAATAATTTAATTCCTTTTACAACACCAACTTCATTCTTAATATGCGTTAATGCAGAAACAATTGCTTTAACACCAACTGCAGATTTAGGAACGTCTGTTAATTGAATTCCTGTTCGTTTTTCCGGCGGTTGTTCTTTTATTTTTTTAGACATCGCTTTTTGTTGTTTTAACAAATGATGGATTAGAATAAATGGTCATTTTTTGTTCTCTTGTAAAACCTATTAAGCAAATACCAAATTCTTTTGCAAAATCTACGGCTAAAGAAGAACAGGCAGAAACTGCTACTATAATTGGTATCTTTGCAATAAATGCTTTCGAAACAATTTCGTAAGAAACGCGTCCGCTTACCAGTAAGTATTTAGCATGCTTTAAATAGTCTTTTATCAACAAGTCGCCAATTACTTTATCTACAGCATTATGTCTACCAATATCTTCTTTAACGGTTAAAAATTCATGATTTTTATTAAAAAGTGCTGCTGCATGACTACCACCAGAGTTTTTAAAGGTATGCTGAAAACTATTCATTTTTAAAAACATTTCATGTAAAACAGCACTAGAAAAAGTAGTTGTTTGAGTTAGTTTTTCGCCTTCAACATTAATATCTTTTAGCTCTTTTTTTCCACAAATTCCGCAAGAAGAAACAGACAGTAATGTTCTTTTATTTAAATATCCTTTACCTAATAGCTCTTTAGAAATAGTAACGTTTACAATAGTCGGAATTTCATTGTCTTCTTCAATTACTTCAAAAATTAAAGTTTTGTCACTTTTATAAATATCTTCAGCAAAAAGCAATCCTCTTATTAATGCTTTGTCATTATCTGGTGTTCTCATAACCACAGTATAAGGTTCGTCATTAATGTTAATTTGTAAAGCAGCTTCTACAACCAAAACATCCTGAATTGAAGTCTGTGTATTTTGATTAATTTTTAGTGCTTGATAAGTGCTTGTTTGCATGTTTAGAAAGTTAAGCTTTCCTTACAAAATTACTGAAAAAAGTAGTGTAAAAAAACAAAAGTCTCGAAAGTGAATTCGAGACTTTTTATTTAAGTGTTTTAAGCCCCTAATCAAAAAACACTTAAAGCATTTGTAAATTTAATGAAAAAAGTTAATAAAATGTTAAATAATTAGGTTAATTTATTAACATTTAGTTGTTTAGTTTGATTTTAATCTGTTTTCTTCTTACAGCTAATAACAATATAATCATTGGTATTGTGTGTGGTGAAAAATAGGTATGAATTTCCGCCGTCTTTAATTTTGGTTTCTTTTCTGATTTGAGCTACCGTTTTTGGAAAATTTCTTGTGGTAATATTTGCTTTATTTTCTACAACTAATTTTTTAAGTTTCTTTTTATCGTAACTTAAAACATTCTCTATTTTGAATGTCCTTCCAGGAAAATCAATGATTTCATCAGAAGTATATAAATGAGAATGTTGTTGTAATTTAAAAACCTTTAATTGTTGTGAAATTTCATGAAAACCTCCAGATTTTAAAATAGCAGCATTGGGTTCGTATAAATAGGAGCGTGGGTCAGAATATTCAGAATTTACTGCTTCTTTATAATTAAAGTTAAAAGTTTGTATTTCTTTTTTACCAATATTTACGGTTTTAATTTTTATTGGATCACTGTACTCTTTTTCCAATAAAAATAATAATTCTTTCACTTCATTATTCACCGCAATAATATGAATTTCTTTTACAAATTTTAATTCATTTATTGTGCTTGTAATATCTAAAATAGGTGAATTTTTAATGAGTATTTGATTGGTTTTTGTAAAAAGTAAATCGATGTTTTCGGGTACATTCGGCAAACAGTCATTTAGTAAGAAGACCTTTCCTTTTAGATCATTTCTTCTTGAAGGATCTATGTAAATACAATCAAAATTTTCTTTGTTATTTTTTAGATATTCAAGTCCATCACCCGAAAATGTAGTTATATTTTTTACTTGTAGTTTCTGATAATTGTGTTTTACAATTTCAGATAGATCTTCATTAATTTCACAATGAATAACTTCTTTAAATTGTTTTGAAAAATAATAACAATCTACTCCAAAACCTCCTGTAATGTCTATAATTGAATTGCCTGAAACTAGCTTGCTTTTATAAGCAGCCGTAATTTCTGAAGAGGTTTGTTCTATACTTATTTTAGGCGGATAATAAATATTTTCTGTAGAAAACCAGCTTTTAAGTTTGTGTTCAGATTTTTGTTTAGCCACAATTTGATTGGCTAATTCTTGTACAGAAACATTTTTAAATGGACTTCCTTTTAAAATCAGTTTTGTAATGTTTGATTTTAAATTATCAGTAATAAATTGCTGAATTTCTGGACTTAAAATGGCTTTATTCAAAAGAAATTAGAGGTCTTTAGTTAATGATTTTACTATTTTATTATCAGATAAAAACTCTTTTAAAATTACTTTTAACGCAGTGTATAAAGGTACAGCAGTAATCATACCTACAACACCAAAAAGGAGGCCTCCAATAATTATTATTAAGAAAATTTCTAACGGATGAGATTTTGTTGTCTTAGAAAATATGATTGGCTGACTCGCAAAATTATCAATTAATTGCGCTATTAAATAACCGATCATTACATACATGGTCGTTGGTAAAATTTCCGATTGAAAATCGAGTCCAATATTACTTGTCATCGATAAAATAAACATAATTACAGCGCCAATTAATGGTCCAACATACGGAATTAGGTTTAACAAAGCACATAAAAAAGCAATGACTACTGCATTATCAATTCCAAAAATTAGTAAGATAATTGTGTATATGATAAAGAGGATTGTAATTTGAGAAATTAGTCCGATAAAATATCTAGACAGTAAATTATTAATGGTATCTAAAGATTTAGAGAATCTGCTTTCATTGCCTTCTGGGACTATTGCCATCACGCCATTTTTAAGCAATTGACTATCTTTCATAAAAAAGAAAGAGATAAATAAAACAGAAAATAACCCAACACTTATAGAACCTACAGCGCCTAAAACGGCATTTAATAAATCTGGAATTTCTTTAAATTGAGAAATAAAATCTAGATTTTTTAATTCTCCTAAAACATCTATTCCTCTAGAAGAAAAATAGCTTGTTATTTGATTGAAAATTTCTTGAATATTTGATTCTAATTTATCTACTTCTAACAAAGATAAATTTTGACCTTGCTCTGTAATTAAAGGGATAAACATTACAATTAACCCTGTTAATAGGCTTAACATAAAAATCATGGTAAATACAACAGCAAGGGTGTTAGGAAACTTTAATTTTGTTCTAAGAAAAATAATGATGGGTCTTGCAACCAATGATAAAATACCTGCAATTATAATATAGATAATTACAGATTGAATGGTGTATAAGAAATAGCCAAGAAGAAAAATTCCTAATAGTATTCCTATAGCCCTTAAAATTCCGTTGGCAATTATTTTAGATTTCATTAATTATATCCTTTTACAGCACCCATACTTAAATTTCTATCATTTTCAAAAATATGATTTGTAGGCAATAATGTACCACTTTTTGTGGTAACCCAATCTTGCCAAGTAGCAGAAACCCCGTTCATATTCATGCTTGGTACAAACATTTTATAGCTTTTAGGAATGTAGTTTTCATCTACAAACCAAAGATAAGAGTCTCCTGGAGTTGTACCACCAGTGGTATATTTTACTAATAAAGCATCTTTGTCATCTACTTTTTGAATAGTTCTAATAGTTCCATTATCAAATAATTTATGAGGAGCAACTAACCAAAAAGAGTCATTATTAAAAATATCCCAAGCTTTTTTTACAATTTTAGTATTTGCAATTTCTTGTTTATTTTCGTTGATAAAAACGGTGCTATTTTCTTTATTTCTAGGATATAAATGTACACGAATGCTATCCCAAGAAACGTCTACAATATGTTTTTCTTTGTCCCATTTAAAATGTCTTTTTCCTCCAAAGCTCCATTCTATAAAACGAGTGTTTTTGTAAGCTTTATGTTTTATCGCTTTTAAAATATTATTAGCAAGAATATCTGCTTTACTATTTTCCGATGTTACTTCTCCCATGTCTATTTCTAAACCAAATAAAGAAAGTTTGTGTTTAGTTGGTAATTTGATTCCTGTTTTGGTGTCTTTTAAATCAGACCAAGTGGCAGAAACACCACCAATAGGAATTATTGAAGTCCACATTTTGAAAGAAGTTGGTAAATAGTTTTCATCTAAAAACCATAGATAAGAATCTCCAGGGGTAGAGCCTCCGGAAGTGTACGTAATTAATAAGGCATCTTTATCATTATACTTTACTAGGCGTCTTTCTGTTCCTGCATCAAAAACTTTGTAAGGAGCTACTAACCAAAAAGAATCGTTATTAAAAAAGTCTTGTGCCTGTTTTATAATTTTTGGATCAGGATTTTTAACCTCAATTCCTTTAACGTCCACAAGGCTTTTTTGCGGTTCATTTAAAAATAAATGAACGGTATTTTCATCCCATTTTACAACAACAACATTCGATCTTTTAATCCATCTATAATGATGTTCATTTCTAAAACTCCATTCTAGTATTTCTGTGTCTTTGTAGGCATCAATATTTAATGCTTTTAACATTTTATTTGCCAAAGCATCGGCTTCTTTACCTTGTTTTCCTTCCGGTAGAGGTTCGTTTGTAGCAAAATAATAGATTCCTGCCGATACAATTATTAGTAATAAAATAATTCCAAGAAATTTAAAAAGCTTCTTCATTTTGTGATTTTATAATAAGTGGCTAAATTAATCTTTTTAGAATGAAGAAACTATGTGTTGGCTTTATTAAAAGTTAATGAGATTTTTAAAACGATAGTTCATTAAATATTTTTTTAAATTTCTTTGGAAGTTCTTTTGATATAGAAATAGGTGTTTTTGTAAAAGGATGCATAAAATTTAAAGTTGCTGCATGTAAATACAAGCCTTTTCCGTTTAAAACTTTACCTTCTAAAAAGTATTCTTTATCACCTAAAATAGGATTTCCTATAGAAAATAAATGTTTTCTAAGTTGGTGTTTTCTTCCTGTTTTTGGTGATAATTTCACCAAGTTTAAATACTCAAAACGTTCTGAAATTACAGATTGTAAAACTTGAAAATCTGTTTCAGATTCCTTTTCATCAATAGGAAGTTTTATCGTTCCTTCTGAGTTCATTTTACCAATAGTAACGGTAAAATAGGTCTTTTGAACTTTTTTCTCTTTAAATAGTTTTCCTAATGCTGTAATTGCTGTGCTTGTTTTACCTACTAATAAGAGTCCGCTTGTAGGATAATCTAACCGATGAATTGGTTGTGGTTTTACAGCATCAGCTAAAGTACTTTTTTTAAGGTTTTGTGCCAATCCATTTGCAATGGTCACAAACTTATTACCACTCACTAAAATACCTGCAGGTTTGTAAACGATGGCTAAAGTTTCGTCTTCAAATAAAACTTTAATATCTAGTTCTAACCTTTCAAATGTAGATGAGTTTTCAGATTCAAATAGTTCTATTTTTTCTCCTCCAGAAATGTATTTGGATGTGGTTGCTAAACTTCCATCAATAAAAATAAGTCCCTTTTTAATAGCTTTTTTAATACCAGATTTTGTGGGGATTGTGTTAAAAATACCAACGCTATATTCTTGAAAACGAATTGGTTTTTCTAACTTATCTACAATATGAGTTTCTGATATATGCATTATCTTATTTTAATTAATTAAAGAGTTTAATTGAATTTCAAAAATAGTGCCTTTTATAAGATCTTCTAACTCATTTATATTTTTTCTTGTTGATTTAAAAATAAGTTTTGTATAACTTGTATTGCAGGTTATTTGTTTGAGTTCATTACAATCATCACATTTACAAGCCATTTTCACCGATTCTATGACCTCCAAAAAAGAAAAAATCTCATTATCTTCTAATATTAAAGCGATATCTCCTATTATTATCTGAATTTTATTCATACTTAAATCAGGGTCTAAATTATCTTTAAAAAAATAAGTAGCACCAATATTGTTATGATAAATGGTTTGTAGATAAAACATTTTATTTTTTGTCAAAAATACACTTATTTTTATTTAGAATAAATAAAAATAAGTGTATTTTTGCATTGTAC
This sequence comes from Polaribacter sp. NJDZ03, assembly GCF_019263805.1. Lineage (NCBI taxonomy): Bacteria > Pseudomonadati > Bacteroidota > Flavobacteriia > Flavobacteriales > Flavobacteriaceae > Polaribacter > Polaribacter sp. NJDZ03. The sequence goes on along the minus strand of NZ_CP079195.1, from coordinate 1,368,951 downwards.
TTAAATTGATAAAAGTGGGAGAATTAGAAAAAATAGGGTTGTTTTATGGTTCCGATACTGGTGTAACAGATGAAATTACAAAATATTTTGAAGAATATTGGGAAGATGGAAATTTAGAGTTATCTGAAATTGGGTATGTTTCTATTTGTGATTTTAATAAATATAAAACGATCATAATAGGTTTGTCAACTTGGTATGATGGAGATTTACAGAGCGATTGGGAAGATTTTTTTGATGATTTTAAAACAATTAATTTTACAGGTAAAACAGTAGCTATTTATGGTTTGGGAGATCAAATTGGCTATGCAGAATATTTTGTAGACGGTATCGGAATACTTGCTAAAGTAATTATAGAAAATGGAGGTAAAGTAGTTGGTTATTGGCCTACAGAAGGTTATCGTTATACAGAATCTGTTGCCATTATTGAAGACAACGAAGATCTGTTTTATGGTTTAGCATTAGATCATGATAATGAATCTCAATTAACCGATGATCGTTTAAAATCCTGGATAAAACAAATCAAAAATGAATTTAAAGAAGCTTAAAATTAAATGTGTTGTTTTGTTGAAGTAGCTGTATTAATAGAAAAAGTAAGTTCTTAAACTTTCACACTATTTTATAGCTACTTTTTTATAAATAAAAATCCCAAATACGTATTATTCAAAATGTAGTTGGGATTTTTAATTTTTATGCAATCATGAATTTCTACTAATTGCTTTATTTAGCAAATAATTGATTCATATCTTGAAAAGCTTTAAACTCTAAAGCATTATTTTCTGGGTATTTAAAAAACATGGTTGCTTGTTCACCAACTTTTCCTTGAAAACGAATACAAGGAGCAATTTCAAATTTTGTGTTAACAGATTTTAAACGCTCTGCTAAAGAATGCCAATCTTCCCAAGTTAAAACAACTCCAAACAAAATGCGGAACTGGAACATCATGACCATCAACAGGGTTTGTAACAGCTTCTGTTGGTACATATTCCTCTTTTTGGTGAATTACCAATTGATGTCCGAAGAAATTAAAATCTACCCATTGTTCTGTACTTCTGCCTTCTTCACAATTTAAAATATCTCTGTAAAAGGTTCTGCATTTTTCTAAGTCTTGAACAGGAATCGCTAAGTGAAATGGTTGTACTTGCATACGTTTAAAAGTTTTGTTGATTTATTATTTTGTCGACAATTTCTTTAGTCTCAATATTTTTATTTTTGCTAACTGCTAACTGCTAACTGCTAACTGCTAACTGTCAATTAAAATCCTACAGCAGTGTCATCTCCACGTTTGTCTGCTCCACCTTCTAAGGTCGCGTCGGGTAACACTAAAATTGCTGAAACTTTACCGATAATTCTAGAAGTAGTTTCATCAATGGTGTATCCAAGGTCTTTTAATTCTGAGGTTACTTGTTTGTCAAAACTGTTCGGTTCCATTTTAACTACATCTGGTAACCATTGGTGGTGAAATCTTGCAGCATTTACGGCTTCTTGCATCCCCATTTTATATTCATGAACATTTAGGATCGTTTGTAAAACAGACGTTATAATGGTAGATCCACCAGGAGTTCCGACTACCATAAAAAGTTGGCCATTTTTTTCTACAATAGTTGGTGTCATAGAACTCAACATTCTTTTTTCGGGATGAATTTCATTTGCTTTTGCACCAATTAAACCAAACATATTTGGCACACCAGGTTTGCTGCTAAAATCGTCCATTTCATTATTGAAAAAGAAACCTAATTCAGGTGAATATAATTTAGATCCATAAGCACCGTTTAAGGTTGTAGTTACAGAAACTGCATTTCCAAATTGATCTACAATTGAATAATGGGTAGTTTCATCACTTTCTATAATTTCTATATGTCCATGAGAAACATCAGCTGATTTTGTTGCTTTTTCAAAGGAAAAATCAGACATTCTTTCTGTTGCATATGCTTTAGAAATTAATTTTTGTTGTGGTACGGTAACAAAATCTGGATCTCCTAAAAAGAAGCTTCTATCTGCATACGCACGTCTTTCTGCTTCTGTAATAACTTGAATAGATTTTGTAGTGTTATGTCCAAATTTATCTACATCAAAAGGCTCAATGGCTTTCATTATTTGTGCTAATGCAATACCACCGCTAGATGGAGGAGACATCGAAATAACTTTTAAATCATCATAGGTAAAAGTAACTGGAGTTCTCCATTTAGCTTCATATTTTGCTAAATCTTCTAACGTGATGATTCCTCCATTGGCTTGAATAAAATCGACTATTTTTTGAGCAGTTTCCCCTTTGTAAAACTCATCCAATCCATTTTGTTGAATACGGATTAACGTTTCTGCTAACGCAGGATATTTAATAGTGTCATTTTCTTTCCAGTTTTTATTAAAAGGAATGGAATCTTTATTTGCTTTTAAAAATAAAGATTGATAATTTTTGATTCTATCTTCTTGCTTTTTAGTTACAACCACACCTCGTTTAGCTAATGCGATAACAGGCTTTAAAATTTCTGACATTGGCATTGTCCCAAACTTTTTATGAGCAGTAAAAATACCTGCTAATGTTCCTGGAACTCCTACAGCCATCGCACCTAAAGTGCTTTTTTCATTTACAACATTACCTTCATTATCTAAATACATATCTCTGCTGGAAGCTAACGGGGCTTTTTCTCTATAATCTAAAGCGCCAATTTCTCCATCAGCTTTTCGGTAGACCATAAAACCACCACCACCAAGGTTTCCTGCAAATGGGTATGCAACTGCCAAAGCTAAATCTGTTGCCGCCATTGCATCAAAAGCATTACCGCCTTTTTTAAGAATATCAGAGCCAATTTTAGAAGCTTCAATTCTTGCAGAAACAACCATTGCTTTTTGAGTGATTAAACCTGTAGTATGCTCTTTTTCAGGTGCTGTTTTACAGTTTATCATTAAAAGTGAAAGACTTAAAAGTAAAATTGTTTTTTTCATAAGGTTGGTATTAAGTTCTTTAATTTTTATTTAGATGGTCTTTTTAATCGGCTCTCTGCTTTGATTTTTTTTAGAAGGAATGATACTTCAATTTAAAAATTCTTCGTATTAGTTATGCAAAATGTATTCAACAAATATTACTCTTGAATTTCATTTGTATTAGAAACGCTAGTTATTTCTTTAAACTTATGATTTGTATGCTCAATTAAATCTTTAAAAAATAAGGTAAAATCTTCTTGAAGTTCATCTTCTAAAAGATTTAAATCTTCGATAGCTAAATTCATTTGAGATTTTCCTTTTGTTCTGGTATTCATTCCGTTTAAAACCTTTGCGATTCCTTCTTTATTCTGATAATTGAATAGAATGTTATATTCAATCATATATTTAATAAAGTTTTGAGATTTTATAGGCAATTCGTTAGCTATTTTACCAAACATTTTATTGATGCCATCTGTGTAAACCTCTAGAGGAACGTCTGAATAATCGGACCAATTCTTTGCTAAGAAATAATCATAAAAGATATCGATAATTACACCATCGTAATGTCTGTATCGTTCGTGCAAACGTCGTTTGCTTTTTCTTACAATTTTATGTGCGTCTGTAAACGTGTCTATTTCTCTATGTAAGAAAATACCTTGCTGAATTTCTTTAGAAAAACCTTCGTAATTATTACCTCTAATATGATCTGCAATAAAATTACCAATCATAATATTGGTGTCGTTTTGTGATAAATATAAATGTGCTAGGAAATTCATAAGGTAAATGTAAAGAAAAAACCACAATTAATTTTTAATCAATTGTGGTCTTAAATATTATAGATTCTTGTTTGTACAAGAAAGATATTTTTTTGTAATAAAAAAAGGTGTGTCTTAACTATTCAACATTACTGGCATTACCAACATAGTAACTTGTTCACCTTCGTCTGTTCCATCAATAGGCGTTAAAATACCTGCTCTGTTTGGTAAAGACATTTCAATTAAAACATCGTTAGAACTTAAATTGTTTAACATTTCGCTTAAAAAACGAGAGTTAAACCCAATTTGCATATCATCACCTTGGTAATCACAGCTTAAACGTTCGTCTGCTTTGTTAGAAAAATCTAAATCTTCTGCAGAAATATTTAATTCTGTACCCGCCATTTTTAAACGAATCTGGTGTGTTGTTTTACTAGAGAAAATAGAAACACGTCTTACAGAGTTTAAGAAAGAAGCTCTGTCTACTGTTAATTTATTTGGATTCTCTTTAGGAATAACTGCTTCGTAGTTTGGATATTTTCCATCAATTAAACGACATACTAAAACTACGTTATCAAACGTGAATTTTGCATTTGCGTCATTATATTCAATAGTAACATCACTTTCAGAACCACCTAAAATTCCTTTTAATAAATTTAAAGGTTTCTTTGGCATAATGAATTCTGCAGTTTGATCTGCAGTAACATCCGTTCTAGTGTATTTTACTAATTTATGAGCATCCGTTGCAACAAAAGTTAAGCTTTGTGAACTAAATTGAAAAAACACTCCACTCATTACTGGGCGTAAATCGTCGTTTCCGGCAGCAAATATTGTTTTAGAAATTGCAGTTCCTAAAATACTTGCAGGAACCACTGTTTTACTTGGTGATGGTAAAGAAACCGCTTTAGGGAATTCATCTCCACCAAAATAAGCCATGTCATATTTACCTTGATCAGAACTAATTTCAATTGCATTGTCACCTTCCGTTTTAAACGTTAAAGGTTGGTCTGGAAACGTCTTTAAGGTATCTAATAATAAACGTGCAGAAACAGCTATAGAACCAGAACTATCACTTTCTACATCTATTACAGAACTCATAGTTGTTTCTAAATCTGATGCAGAAACTTTTAATTGGTTTTCAGATAATTCAAACAAAAAGTTATCTAAAATTGGTAAGGTATTGTTGCTATTTATAACGCCGCCTAAAACTTGTAATTGTTTTAATAATTGCGAACTCGATACAATAAATTTCATTGATTTTTTATCTTAATTAGTCTTACAAATATAACCTTATTAAGTGATTCTGAAAATTAATTTATTAACAGGTTATGAGCATTTTGTTAATGAAATTAGAAACGTTATAATTATGTTAACAAATTTTAAAAACCCTCATAAAAAACTACATTTGTTTTTACATCAATCTTTTTTTAAGATTGTCTCCTCGTGCGCAGATAAGAGATTTCTATTAAGTTTCACCTGCGTGCTACCGTACAACAATTGACCAATATCTAAATATGAAGAAATTTTTACTTTCTACACTAGCTTTTTTACTGATTTCTATTTCAGTATTTGCACAAAAACCTCAAAAATTAACCTCAAATCAGATTTACGAGAAAATTCAGAAACTGAATTTTCTAGGAACTGCGCTCTATATTGCTGCGCATCCAGATGATGAAAACACGCGCTTAATCTCTTATTTATCAAATAATGTAAAAGCAAGAACTGGTTATTTGTCTTTAACAAGAGGAGATGGAGGTCAGAATTTAATTGGCTCAGAACTTAGAGAATTATTAGGAGTTATTAGAACACAAGAATTATTAGCGGCAAGACGCATTGATGGTGGAGAGCAACTATTTACAAGGGCCAATGATTTTGGATTTTCTAAACACCCAGATGAAACGTTAAAAATCTGGAATAAAGAAGCTGTTTTAAGTGATGTTGTTTGGGCAATTAGAACTTTTAAGCCAGATGTAATTATTAATAGATTCGATCATAGAACGCCAGGTACAACACACGGGCATCATACAAGTTCGGCAATGTTAAGTGTAGAAGCATTTGATATGGTGGGAGATTCTACAAAATATACAGATCAATTAAAATATACCAAAACTTGGCAACCAAAACGTTTGTTTCATAATATTTCTACGTATTCTTTTAAAAGTCAGGCAGCATTTAATGAAGCAGCAAAAGATTTAATGTCTGTTGATGTTGGTGAGTATTATGCTTTAAAGGGCCTATCTAATAACGAGATTGCATCTATAGCTAGTAGCCAACATTTAAGTCAAGGTTTTGGGCGTTTAACAACCAGAGGATCTCAAAAAGAGTATGTGGAGTTTTTAAAAGGAGATTCTTTAAAAGTAGATAGTGATATTTTTTCTGGAATTAATACTACTTGGAGTCGTTTAAAAAATGGAGCTTCCATTGGAAAAATTTTAAAGGATGTTGAAGATAATTTCGATTTTGTAAATCCGTCTAAACACTTATCTAAATTAATGTTAGCGTATAGCATGATGAGCGATTTAGAAGACAATCATTGGAAAACAATTAAAGAAAAGCAAATTAAAGAAATTATTGAAGCTTGTGCAGGTTTGTATATAGAAGCTTCTGCAAACAGTTCTTCTGGGACCCCAAACTCTAAAATTGATATCAATTTTGAAGTCTTAAATAGAAGTGATGTAAACATGCAATTAACATCTATTGTTTCTGAATTGGATAGCGTTGAGATTTTTAAAGGATTTAATTTAACAAAGAATAAGAAATTTACATTTAAAGAAACAGTTACTTTAAAAACAGACACGTACACAGATCCTTATTGGTTGCGTAAAGAACCTAGTTTAGGTATGTACACCGTAGACAATCAAGAATTAATTGGGTTGCCAGAAACACCAAGTATTTCTAAAATAACCTATAAATTAATTATAGATTTTATTCCCATAACCTTTACTAAAAACATTGTAAGAAGATATGCAGAAAGAGATAAAGGAGAAATTTATGAGCCTTATGAGGTTTTACCAGAAGTAACTACAAGAATTAAAAACAAAGTACTTGTTTTTTCTGATAGCATACCTAAAAATATCAATGTAGAAATTAGAGCAGGTATCAGTTTTGTACAAGGAAAGGTGAGTTTAAAAGTTCCTGAAAATTGGACTGTAACTCCTACAGAAATTAATTTTAATATTGAGCAAAAGGAAGATTTACAAATGGTTTCATTTTTAGTAACTCCACCTAAAGATCCATCTGAAGGACAATTAGAAGTTATTGCGGTTTCTAAAGGAAAGAGTTATACGAAAGAATTAGTAGAAATTAATTACAACCATATTCCTAAACAAAGTGTTTTATTAAATTCTGAAGCAAAAGTTGTTCGTTTAAATATTAAAAAAGTAGGAAATATAATTGGTTATATAAAAGGAGCAGGAGATGCGGTTCCAGAAAGTTTACGTCAGATTGGTTATAAAGTAGAGTTGATAAAACCTATTGATATTAATGGCGAAAATTTATTAAAATATGATGCTATTGTTTTAGGTATTAGAGCTTATAATGTGGTTGATGAACTAAAGTTTAAACAAAAATTCTTGTTAGAATATGTTGCAAAAGGAGGAAACATGATTGTGCAGTATAATACTAATAGAAATGTAGATGTTGCAGCACCTTATCCTTTACAATTGTCTAGAGATAGAGTAACAGATGAGTCTGCAGATGTTTTAATCTTGGCAGAAGACAATCCTTTAATGAATTTTCCTAATAAAATTACTAACGACGATTTTAATGGTTGGGTGCAAGAACGTGGTTTGTATTTTCCTAATATGTGGCACGAAGCTTATGTTCCTGTTTTATCGATGCATGATAAAGGAGAAAACATGAAATTGGGTAGCTTGCTAATTGCAAAATATGGGAAAGGAAATTATATGTATACAGGTTTAAGTTTCTTTAGAGAATTGCTTGCTGGTGTTTCTGGTGCGTACAAATTATTTGCAAATATGTTGTCTGTAGGAAAAGAGGTTTCTAAGTAGGTTTCATAGTGGTGAGGTAACAAAGTTTCAAAGGTTTAAAGGGGCAAAGTTACAAAGGTGTTGGAGTACTGAGTTGTAGGGTGAATTATAAGGTGTTCCTAGAGCACAGTTGAGAGGTTTATTTAGTGCGTGATTCTGATAGAACTGATGGTGAGTTGGCAAACCAGTTTAGCCTTGATTGAAACGGCATCCTTTTTTGAGGGACGAAAAAAAGATATAGTGGAAAGCAGGAAATAGCTTCTAATAAAAACAAGATAAAATGAAAGGACAGAAATACATTTGGAAAAAAGAATATTCAATGGTTTTAATTGCCAATGTAATTTACATTATTGCGTTTTATTTTATTTCAAATTATTTTACGGTTTAGTCTATGGAAATTGAAAGTAAATTACATTATATAGATTGGATTATTCTGTCTGTAACGCTTATTTTTATTGTGGCTTATGGTACGTATGTTACGCGTAAAAATGACAATGTTACCGATTATATAAAGGGTGGAAGTGACTCTAAATGGTGGACGATTGGTTTGTCTGTTATGGCAACACAAGCGAGTGCAATTACGTTTTTATCTACACCAGGGCAAGCGTTTCATAGTGGTATGGGGTTTGTACAGTTTTACTTCGGATTGCCCATTGCAATGATTATTATTTGCGTGGTTTTTATACCGATTTATCACAAATTAAAAGTCTATACAGCCTACGAGTTTTTAGAAGGAAGATTCGATTTAAAGACAAGGAGTTTAGCTGCAATTTTGTTTCTAGTTCAGCGTGGATTGGCCGCAGGAATTACCATTTTTGCGCCTGCAATTATTTTAAGTGCTGTACTAGATTGGGATTTGTTAACGCTAAATATTATCATTGGTTTCTTAGTGATTATTTACACGGTTTCTGGAGGTACAAAAGCTGTAAACGTAACGCAAAAACAACAAATGATTATCATTTTTATTGGAATGCTAATTGCGTTTTTTATGATTATGAGTCAGCTTCCGGAGAATATTACGTTCACCAACGCATTAGAAATTGCGGGTGCAAGTAATAAAATGGACGTGTTAGATTTTTCTTTCGATTTAAGTAATAGATACACCGTTTGGACAGGTATTTTAGGAGGTACTTTTTTAATGTTATCCTATTTTGGAACAGACCAAAGTCAGGTGCAGCGTTATTTGTCGGGGAAATCGGTTCGTGAAAGTCAATTAGGTTTAATTTTTAATGGATTGTTAAAGGTGCCAATGCAGTTCTTTATCCTGTTAATTGGGGTAATGGTTTTTGTTTTTTATCAATTTAATGCATCGCCTTTAAACTTTAGCCCTACGGCAAATGATGCAGTTCATAACTCTGAATATTTAGCAGAATATCAAGAACTAGAAGCAGAACATACCATTATAGAAAACGATAAAAGACTGTTGTTTTCTGATGGATTTCAGGCTGAAGAAAAAGAACGAATTCAAGAATTAAATGCAAGAGATTTAGAATTAAAAGAATCGGCAAAAGAAATTATTAAAAAAGTTGATGAGAAGTCGATTAAAAAAATAGAATCGAACGACAAAGATTATGTGTTTATTCATTTTATTTTAAACAACTTACCAAGAGGATTAATCGGGTTATTATTGGCTGTAATTTTATCTGCAGCAATGTCTTCTACCGCGTCAGAATTAAACGCGTTGGCAAGCACAACTGCTATAGATTTATACAAACGAAATGTAAGAGAAGACAAAAGTGAAGCCCATTATGTAAAGGCCTCTAAATGGTTTACTTTACTTTGGGGAATCATAGCTATTTCGGTGGCTTGTGTGGCTAATTTATTCGATAATTTAATTCAGCTTGTAAATATTATTGGGTCTATTTTTTACGGAAATGTCTTGGGTATTTTCTTGTTGGCGTTTTTTGTTAAATTTGTTAGAGGAAATGCTGTTTTTGTAGCAGCATTAATTACACAAGCATTAATTATTACTGTATTTTTACTTGATTGGTTGCCATATTTATGGCTTAACTTATTAGGGTGTGCGTTAGTAATGGGAATTGCAATTATTATTCAAACATTTATTCCTGTGGATAAATCCGCAGGCTATTCAGACAGGTAAATTAAAGATTATATTCAATAGACATGGGCTTTAGCCTGTGTTAACAAAGAATTACATGATATTGGCTTTAGCCAAATTTAAAAATGTCAAAATTTAAAAATGTTAAAATGGAAAAAAAAACGATTAAATGGGGAATTATAGGGTTAGGTAATATTGCTCATAAATTTGCTGAAGATTTAGCAACAGTAGAAAATGCAGAATTAGTTGCTGTGGCGTCTAGAAGTCAAGAAAAAGCAGATAAGTTTGCACTAAAATACAACTCAAAAAAAGCCTATGCTTCTTATTCAGATTTAGCGAATGATGCTGAGGTAGATGCGGTTTATATTGCAACTCCACACAGTTTTCATAAGGAGAACGCGATACTTTGTTTACAAAACAAAAAAGCGGTTTTATGCGAAAAACCTTTTGCAATGAATTTACAAGAGGTAGAAGAAATGATTGCGGTTGCTAGAGAGAATAACGTTTTGCTAATGGAAGCATTATGGACTTATTTTTTACCACATTATACTTATGTTTTAGAAAGTCTTAAAAATGAGAAATTTGGAAAGGTATTAAAACTAGAAGCAGATTTTGGTTTTTCTAGCACATTTGATAATGAGAGCAGATTATTTAAAAAAGAAGTGGGTGGAGGTAGTTTGTTAGATATTGGTGTTTATACAATTTTTGCAGCATTATCTACTTTAGGAGTTCCTAATTCTATAGAAGCAGATGCTACTTTTTTTGATAACGGAGCAGACTCTGCGTGTAATATGTTGTTTACTTATAATGACCAGAAAGCAATTTTAAAAACTACATTGGTAGAAGATGCTGCTACAGAAGCAATTTTTACTTGCGAAAGAGGTATTATAAAAATAAACACGATGTTTCATATGCCTACAACTGTAACTATTACAGAAAATGGTAAAGAGGAAACCATCGATTTTAACTACAAAACGATTGGTTATAATTTTGAAACGGAACACTTTAATAACCTTTTAAGAGCAGGTAAAAAAGAAAGTGATATAATGACGTTTGATTTCTCTAAAAACTTGATTAAAACCTTAGATGAGGTAAGAGATCTTATTGGATTAGAATATTAGTATTTTTTTAATATGTATTTTCAATTAGAAGAGCTATAAAAATCAAAAATATACATAATATAATTTTGATTTTTATAGCTCTTTTTAATGTTTTAAAAGGTGTTTTTACCTAAGAAAGTAGTTCTCTAAATTTTAGGTTGCCTTTTTTATCTAAACGAGACATTATTTTTAAAAAGATAATTGCTGTAATAAAAGCATCTCCACTTGCGGTGTGTCTATCGCTTTTAGAAACATTTAATTCATCGCACAATTTATCTAAAGTATAACGCTCTTCTGGCAATGTGTTTTTATAAATAGTATGTTTAGATTTTCTATACAAATACTCTGTGTCTAGCGTTTTGTTTTTAAGACCTGGTAAGTTATTTCTCAATAATATTTGGTTAATCATAGCAACATCAAAACCAACATGATGACCTACCAATACCGAGTTGCCAATATATTTTAAAAACTGTTTTAAAGCTTCTAATTCTGTAATTTTTGTAGTGTTACCTTCCTTTAAAATTCCATGAATGTGTACCGTTTCTGGATTAAATATTTCTTGTTTTAAATACACTTCAAAGCTATCATTTACATTTAAAGTATTATTAATTAAAGCTACGGCACCAATAGATAGAACTCTGTCTTTTTTCTTGTCTAAGCCAGTTGTTTCTGTATCAAAAACTACAAACCGAGTTTCATTAATTGGCAGTTTTTCTGTGTTTAAAATACTTTTTTCATATTCTAAAAAGAAGGCAGGTGGCACTTTTTTGTTTTTTTTACGAAACCAATTAAAATTCATAATTATATGATATTGGATAAGTTAAATTTAACGCTAAGTACTTCTTGAATCTCTCTAATTGGTTTAAAGCACCCTTTTAGTTGTAGCTTTTCTTCTTTTGTTAAAGATTCTAATTGAATAAATTTACCAGAATCGTTGTGTAATATTCCCTGTTTTGTTTTAAATTTTAGCAAAGCTTTAAAAGCATAAGAGCAAGATTGATACAACTCTTTATTTTGAGGTTCTATTTCTGCTAATCTTTCAAAACGGAGAGCAGTATTGTTAATCTCGAAAATATTATTGGAGAGTGTTAAAAGTCTTGCTGCATTAATTAATGGCATTAAGGCTCTTTGTTTTATATTAAAAGAATCTTTGTGGTCTCCATTATTCTCTAATAAAAATTGTTTAAAAAAGCCTAAAGGCGATGGACTTGCAACTGCTTCTTTTGCTAAAAAAACAAATAAAAGACTCCTTTCATTTAGTGTTTTAAAAATGCTTTTGGTTAGCGCTCTTGCCATTGAGAAGTCGCCATAAATAGCATTAAAATCAAAGAAAATAGACGATAATAAAATGGCTTCTCCATCAATATTTAAAATCCATTCGTTAAATTGATCTTTCCATTCAGACAATGATAAACACCATTTAGGGTTGCTTGCCATCATTTCTGCAGGACAATATTCATAGCCAATCTTATGCAATGATTTAGTGATATGACCTGCTAGTTTTAAAAAATATTCTTTTGTTTCTGCGTACTGTTCTTTACTAACATCTTCAAAAATAAGAGCGTTGTCTTGGTCTGTATATAAAAGCTGTTCTTTTCTACCCTGACTACCTAATGTTAACCAAGTAAATTTAGCCGGTGCAGGCGTTTCCATCTTTTCTAAAGAAAGCTCAATAACTCTCATGGCAACTCCATCATTTATTTCTGATATTATCTTAGAAATATGCGATAACGGAATATTTAGCTCTAAATAAGATTTTAAAAGTAGGTTTGCTTTGTTTCTAATTTCACGAATCTCTTTCGTTTTTTTAGCACGTTTAATTTCCTTTAAAATAATAATAGGGTTATTCCCTAGTGAAGTTAAAACATCATGGTTCGTTAAAATTCCTAACAGTTTAGAATTACTAGTTCCATCTGCGGTAATACATAAATGGCCTACCTTGTGTTTTATCATTTGTAACTGAGCATCTAAAACAGTAAGATTTTTAGATTGTGTAATTACTGGAGATGACATAATTTCTTTTACAGAGGTATCTATAGAAAAAAGGCCTGTTGCTATTTTGCTTTTAAGATCTCCATTTGTAATAATCCCTAAAGGAACGCAAGCCTCATCAACCACAATAATATAGCCAATTTTTTGATTGCTCATTTTTATTGCCGCTTCTTTAACTGTAGATTTAATGGTACAGTTTAAAGGTTTTTTGGTGTAATTTACAGAATGTAAATTAGAATAAGCCAAATTATCATTCTCTATATAATCTGTAAAAACATTGTTATTTTGTTCATTTGTATAGGGATCAAAAGAATTAGAAGCAAAAGAAGTTAATAGGTATTTATTAATCTTTAAACTTTTTTCTGAGACAGCTTCAAAAATTTCAATAGGAATAGCATAAACAATAGATTCTTCATTGGCAATTGCGTCTAGTAAATAGTTTTCTTTACTAATTAAGGGTCTTAAGCCAAAAATGTCTCCACTATCACAAATATCTACCAGTACTTTTTTGTCATTAGAATTTTTATACAAGCTAATTCCGCCATTTCTTACAATGTAAAAATGTTTGTGAATTTTATCATTTTCGTTTAAAATAACTTTTCCTTTTTCTAAATAGATGATGGAAACTTCAGTAGCAATTTCAAGTATTTTTTTAGGAGCTAATAAGTTAAAAGGAGGGTAGTTTTTTAAAAAATCATACACACGTTCTGCAATTGAATTTTTCATCTTTTTTTTAGTTTTTGATGCGCTTTTTATACTACAAACAACAATACGTATGAAATCTAGAAGGTTAAATACTTTTGTTTAGAATTCGCTTTTGCTAACGGGTGATTTTTCTAAATCAAAAACAGCTGTAGAAATAGTCACTTCAAACCATTTTTTAAACATTTTGTAATTACGTCTTTGAGGCCATTCTGTTTTGTTTGTATGCCAACCCTCTAATTCGAGCATAAAATATTTATCAAATTTCTTTTTTAGATGTGCCTCAATATCTGCATAACTAGTGCTGGTAATTAAATAGATATTTATATCATTAAAGTCTGTTGTATCAATGGTAGCGTCTGTATAAATAGCATTGTGCCAATCTATAAAAGGTTGCAAGGGTTTAATAGAAATTGCAGATCTATTGATGTAGTTTTCATCAAACTCGTCTTCCGTGAGTTCTGTTTCTGAAGATTGAAGTAACATATTAGTCATGTATGTCTCTTCATTTTCTGTAACTACGGTTATAGAGAGTTTTTTATTTGTTGTTTTTATATCAAAGTCAATTATAAAATTAGAAAACTCTTCAAAATTTAGACTTTTATATGCAATCATCTTTCGCAATAAATCATAATTAATAGCATCATCTTTTGCATTAGATATTATTTCCTCGAACTCATCATTATCAAGAATAGAACTCATATTCCCAAAATTCCAAGCATTAATGGCAAACTCAAAAATATCTTCTTGATATTCAAAATTCACAAACTCTTTTGCAAATGGCGACATAAATTTTTCAAGTAATGCAGAATATTTTACTGCTGCATTTTTAATGTCTTTGTTGTCTCCAAATAAATTGATAACCTTATTTTTTTTCATTTTGATATACCTTTTTAAATGTAATTTATAATTTTATCATAAACCGAACAATAATACGCATGAAATCTAGGGAGTAAAACATTTTCTAGATTTTCGGTATTCTTTAAAGTTGATAAATCATATAATTTGATAGCATCAACTTCCTCTTCTTGAATAGTTAGTGTTGATAAAGGAACTTTTAATTCTGCGATAAAAACATGATGATGTTCGTTATCTTGAATTCCGTTTGCATGAGAAACTTGATGAATTCTTGTGCCAATTTTAATAAGGTCTTTAGTCTCTAATTGTAACCCGATTTCTTCAAAAACTTCTCTTTTTGCCGAGGTTAAAATATCTTCACCAGCAGCAACATGTCCTGCAACAGAAATATCCCACAGACCAGGAAATACTTTTTTTGTCGACGCTCTTTTTTGAAGCAATATTTTTTCATCCGAAGTAAATAACCAAATATGAACCGTGGCATGAAACCAACCGTTTTTATGTGCTTCAGATTTTAAAGCAGTTTTTCCTGTAGGTTGTCCTTCGGGAGTTAATATGTCTAAGAGTTCATCCATAATTATAAGACACGAATTTCACTAATTATCACTAAATAGAGTTTTATAAGAACTAGTTTGTCATTTCTAAATGAGCTTTTTTAAGCCTTTGGACTTTGCTCAAGATATACTAATGAGAAATCTCATAACCATTCTATGTAATTATAAGATTCTTCCTCATTCTTCGTTCGGAATGACAAAACGGAATTTTATCAGTGTGAATCTGTGAAATTCGTGTCTGTATTTTATTTATTCAAAATAAGAAAAAGTCTCTCCACCCTTAATATTCAATAATGTTTCATAAATCATTTTAATCACATTTTCTACATCATCTCTATGTACCATTTCTACAGTGGTGTGCATGTATCTTAATGGTAAAGAAATTAAAGCAGAAGCAACCCCACCATTGCTATAAGCAAAAGCATCTGTATCTGTACCAGTTGCTCTAGAAAGCGCAGAACGTTGAAAAGGAATATTTTCTTTTTCGGCAGTTTCTGTAATTAAATCACGTAATTTTTGTTGTACAGCTGGTGCGTAAGCAATAACCGGACCTTTACCTAATTCTAAAAGACCAGCAGATTTTTTCTCAATCATTGGAGTTGTAGTATCATGTGTTACGTCGGTAACAATAGCAACATTTGGTTTTATGGTTTGTGTAATCATTTCTGCACCACGTAACCCAATTTCTTCTTGTACAGAGTTTGTTATGTACAAGCCAAAAGGTAATTCTTTTTTATTTTCTTTTAATAAACGCGCAACTTCGGCAATCATAAAACCACCCATTCTGTTGTCTAAAGCTCTACAAACAAACTTGTCTCCGTTTAAGATGTGAAATTCATCTGGATAGGTAATTACACAACCAACATGAACGCCTAAAGCTTCTACTTCTGCTTTGGTAGCACAACCTGTATCAATAAAAATATTGTCTGGTTTTGGTGCTTGTTCATTTGCTTTGTCTCTTGTATGAATTGCTGGCCATCCAAAAACACCTTTTACAATGCCGTTTTTTGTATGAATGTTTACAATTTTACTAGGTGCAATTTGATGATCAGATCCTCCGTTTCTAATCACGTAAATCAATCCGTTATCAGAAATATAATTTACATACCAAGAAATTTCATCTGCATGCCCTTCTATAACTACTTTGTATTTTGCGTCTGGGTTTATAACCCCAACAGCAGTTCCGTAAGTGTCTGTAATAAAAGTGTCTACATAAGGTTTTAGATAATCCATCCAAATTTTCTGACCTTCCCATTCGTAACCAGTTGGAGCCGCATTATTTAGATATTTTTCTAAAAATGTAAGTGACTCTTTATTTAATATTGATTTTTTTGCCATTATATATGTTTATAAGTGTGAAAAGTATTTAAAAATTAAAATGTCTGTTTGTAGGTTTTCTTTTTATGGATTTGAAAAAGAAAAAGTATGGAGAGCATTTTGTATTTCCAATTGTAAAAATAATACGATTTTTTAGGAATTCCATTAAAATAATCACAAAAAAGTGTAACAAAAGTGCTTACTTTTACACTAATCACCAAACGAATATCACTAAAAGCAACAATATGAAGTTAGTAATTGAAAATTTAACCAAGACTTATAAAAACGGCGTAAAAGCAATCGATAATCTAAGTATCGAAATTGGTACAGGAATGTTTGGTTTGTTAGGCCCAAATGGAGCAGGTAAATCATCTTTAATGAGAACCATAGCAACGTTACAAAGTCCAGATTCTGGTTCAATTACTTTTGGTGATATTAATGTTTTAGAAGACAATATGTCTTTACGTAAAGTGCTAGGGTATTTACCGCAATCTTTTGGTGTGTATCCAAAAATGTCTGCAGAAGAATTATTAGATTATTTTGCTACTTTAAAAGGAATTTCAAAAAAAGACGAGAGAAAAGCGATTGTAAAAGAGGTGTTAGAAATTACCAATTTATATGATGTAAGACATAAACATGTTGCAGGATATTCTGGCGGAATGAAACAACGTTTTGGTATTGCACAATTACTTTTAAACAACCCAAAATTAATTATTGTTGATGAACCAACAGCTGGATTAGATCCTGCAGAAAGACATCGTTTTTTAAATGTTTTACGAGAAGTTGGTAGTAATTGTACGGTTATTTTTTCTACACATATTGTAGAAGATGTAAAAGAGTTGTGTAATGAAATGGCAATTTTAAACGGAGGTAAAATATTAAAACATTCTACACCACAGAAAGCAACAGAAGAATTAGAAAATACTATTTGGACAAAAATTATAGAGAGAGACGCATTGGAAGAAAATGAGAAAAACTACAATATTTTATCTTCTAATTACAATCAAGATAATACGTTAAATATTAGAGTACATGCTGCCGAAAAACCTTCGGATGATTTTATTGCTGCAACTCCGCAATTAGATGATGTGTATTTTATCGCTTTAAAACAAGATGAACCCGTAATTGCATAATTAGAATGTCCGTTCGAGCGCAGTCGAGAACTAAAACTAAACAATTTAACAGTTCAACTTTTACATATCAAAATTATGTTTTTAACTATTTTTAAACAAGAATTAAAATACTGGTTTAACAAGCCTGTCTTTTATATTTACATAGCAATATTTTTACTAATTTCTTTCTTTTTATCCGCAACATCTGCAGGTATTTGGGATGGAGTTACAGGAACCACAGGTTCTTCTAGAATTGTAAATTCGCCAATTGGTGTTACAGGAATTATTAATGCATTTACGGTTTTAATATTCTTTTTATTTCCATCAATAATCGGAGTTTCTATTTATAGAGATTTTAAGAGTGAAATGCATACCATTTTGTATTCGTATCCGTTTACAAAAGCCAATTATTTATTCGCAAAATTTTTTAGCGGTATTGTAGTGGTTTCTGCTATCGTTTTGGTGGTTGCCTTTGGGATGATTATTGGTTTTAGATTTCCAGGAACCAACTCAGACATTGTGGGCGATTTTAATATAATGACGTATTTAACAACTTACTTGGTGTACATTTTACCCAATATATTGTTTTTTGGAGCAGTTGTTTTTGCGGTTGTTACTTTTTCTAGAAATGTAGCTGCTGGTTTTATTACCGTAATTATTTTAATGTTTGTACAAGGTGCAATTTCTAGTATTTTATCTGAACCAGAACACGCAACTTTGTTGGCAATTTTAGATCCTTTTGGGGCTTCTGCATCTTCTTATTATACTAAATACTGGACCGTTTCTGAACAAAATGAATTGCAAATTCCTATTAAAGAATTGGTTATTTATAACCGTTTGCTTTGGTTGGTAATTTCTTCTTTAGTTTTTGGCTTGGTGTTTAAGTACTTTAAATTCAGTCAGAATGCAATTACAATTTCTTTTAGAAAAGCAAAATCAGAAAGAGTTATAAAATCTAATTTCAGGGGAATTACTAGAATTAGTTTACCAAAAGTAACACACGATTATTCTTTTATTCAGAATTTAAAAGTGATGTGGAGGTTGTCTAACATCGACTTTAAATACATCTTTAAAAGTTTACCATTTATCTGTATTCTTATTGTAGGACTATTAATGTTATTTGGAACCTTATTTGTTTCTAGTGAAATTTTTGGAACAGATACACTGCCCGTAACTTGGCAAATGTTAGGCGGAGGTAGTATTTTTAGCTTATTTGTTATAAATGTTTGTACTTTTTTATATGCAGGTATGTTGGTACAAAGAGCTAGAACAGCAAAAATAAACCACTTGGTAGATAGTACTCCAATACCAAATTGGACGTTATTATTCTCTAAATTAATTGCTATTTTAAAAATGCAATTGGTTTTATTGGCAGTCATTATGGTTTCTGGTATGTTGTTTCAGGCGTATCAAGGATATTATAATTTTGAGATTGGTCATTACATAAAAGAGTTATTTGGGTTAAAATTTTTAAACTATGTAATTTGGGCTTTCTTGGCAATATTTGTACAAACCTTATTTAAAAATCAATATTTAGGTTTACTAGTTTTATTGATTGTTGCAATCGGAATTCCGTTTTTAGATTTAATAGGAATTGAGTTAGCAATCTTTAAATATAACGAAGGACCAGGTTTTAGTTATTCGGATATGAATGGTTACGGTTCTGCATTGTCTAGATATTTATGGTACAAATTATACTGGGTTTTAGGCGGGACATTATTACTGATAGCAAGTATTTTATTTTGGGTTAGAGGTTTACCAAGTTCTTTTAAAGAAAGAATAGAAATAGCCGAAGCAAGATTTAGAACACCTCAAAAAATTAGTTTAGCAGTTATTTTAGTGGCTTTTTTAACTTTAGGAGTTACTATTTATCAAGCAACAAAATCTGACGAAGAAAATACAGCATCTAAACAAGCCGAATTAAATGCGGTAGAATGGGAGAAAAAATATAAAAAATACGAAGATTATAAACAACCAAGAATTGTAGCAGTTAATGCCGATGTTGCTATTTATCCGAAGAAAAGAACGTACAAAGCCAGTGCTGTTTTTACAATGATAAATAAAACGGATAAAGCAATTGATAGTATTTTCTTAAATCATAATTCATTAGAAAGTACGTTTGAGTTTAATAAACCAAACAACTTGGTTTTAGAAGACACCATTTTCAATTTTGATATTTACAAATTTGAGAATAGAATACAACCAGGAGATTCTTTGCAATTAACAGTGCATTTAAAAAGTAATAAAAATACCATGTTTCAGCAAAAATCTCCAATAAGAGAAAACGGAACATTTATAAACAGTAATATGTTTCCTTCTTTAGGATATTCTGCAGGAGGAGAACTTACAGATAATAAAACACGTGAAAAATACGATTTACCACCAAATAATTTACAAGCACAACCAACCGATTCTACAGCTTTAGGAAACACGTATATTTCTAAAGATTCTGATTGGATAGATTTTGAAGCAACCGTTTCTACATCCGAAGACCAGATTGCAATTGCACCTGGTTATTTGCAAAAAGAATGGACAGCAGAAGGGCGTAAATATTTCCATTATAAAATGGATAGTAAAATGTTGAATTTTTATGCATTTAATTCGGCAAGATATCAGGTTAAAAAAGAAATGTGGAATGGCATTAGTTTAGAAATTTACTATCACAAACCGCATGATTATAATTTAGATAGAATGATGAAAGGGATGAAAGCTTCGGTTACTTATAACGAGAAAAATTTTAGTCCTTATCAACATAAACAATTAAGAATTATAGAGTTTCCAAGAACTCAAGGTACTTTTGCGCAGTCATTTGCAAATACAATTCCGTTTTCTGAAGGTTTTGGGTTTATTGCTGCTGTAGATGATACAAATGATGATGGCGTAGATTATCCTTTTGCAGTTACTGTTCACGAAGTTGCGCATCAATGGTGGGCGCATCAAGTAATAGGAGCAGACGTTTTGGGAGCAACAATGTTATCAGAAAGTTTGTCGGAATATGTTTCTTTAAAAGTGTTAGAACATCAAAATGGAAAACCTAAAATGCGTACATTTTTAAAAGAAGCTTTAGATGGTTATTTAATGCAAAGAACCATGGAGAGAAAACGTGAAAAAGCGTTAATGTATAATGACGGACAAGGGTATATCCGTTATCAAAAAGGTTCTTTGGTTTTTTATGCTTTGAGTGATTATATAGGTGAAGAAAACTTAAATGGCGCTTTAAAAAAGTATGTAGAAAAAGTAAAGTTTCAAGAAGCACCTTACACAACTTCTGTAGAAATGGTAAATTATATAAGAAAGGTAACTCCAGATTCGTTACAATATATAATTAAAGATATGTTTGAAACAATTACGCTTTATAAAAATAGAATTGTAGACGTAAAATCTACCCAATTAGCAAATGGAAAATATCAAGTAGACATAGAATTTGAAGTTTCTAAATATAGAAATGATGAAAAAGGAAAGAAGTTTTACGGAGAA
The DNA here is from genome assembly GCF_019263805.1 of Polaribacter sp. NJDZ03. NCBI lineage: Bacteria > Pseudomonadati > Bacteroidota > Flavobacteriia > Flavobacteriales > Flavobacteriaceae > Polaribacter > Polaribacter sp. NJDZ03. Next base: position 1,348,114 of record NZ_CP079195.1, on the reverse strand, counting down.
AAAGTAGGAGATACTTTACGTTATCAAACCGAAAAAATGAGCAAACCAATTTTATCTCTTCCTTTGCAAGATTATATAGATATTGGTGTTTTTGCTAAAGAAGAAGTAGATGGAAAAACGAAGGAAAAAGAACTGTATTTAAAGAAACATAAGATTACACAAATTAATAATAAGATTACAATTATTGTTAATGAAAAACCGGTTGAAGTAGGCGTGGACCCTTATAATAAATTAATAGATACGCAGTCTGACGACAACAGAAGAAAATTATAATAAAATGAAAAAAGTAATATTTGGTGTGCTACTTACAAGTCTTTTTTTCTCTTGTAAAAATACGAAGCAGACGCAGTTAAATTTTTTAGATGAATTTGTTTTAGCAGATTCAATTTCGTTTCAAAATTCAATTATTGGTGGTTTATCGGGTGTAGATTATGCAAACGGCGCGTATTATTTTGTGGTAGATGATGCTAGAAATCCGCGTTTTGTGAAAGCTAAAATTAGCATCAAACAAAATAAAATTGAGACAGTAGATTTTGAAAATGTTGTTTTTCTAAACGATACCACTACATCTTATTATAAAGAAAATGTCTTAGATTTAGAATCTATTTTTGTAAATTCAGAAACCGAAGAGGTTTATTTTGTTGGGGAAGGATCTATTAATAATGATAAAAGTCCGACTATCTTTAAGACAGATCTAAACGGAAAATTTATAGACGCTTACGAACTTCCTAAAAGTTTAAATGATAATAAAATGATAAAGCACAATGCTGTTTTTGAAGGTTCGTCTAAAAGTTTGGATGGAAAAGGATTTTGGGTGGCAATGGAAGGTCCTTTAACAACAGACGGAGAAGATCCTACTTTTACAAAAGCATCATCTCCGGTTAGAATTACATATTTTGATAAAACATCAAAAAAAGCCACAAAGCAATTTGCGTATCAACTAGAACATATTACAAAACCATCTAAAGGGAACATCAATTTAAATGGCGTTACTTCAATTTTAGAATACAAAGAAAATCACTTTTTTATTATTGAAAGAACGTATCAAAGTGGTTATGGAGCTTATGGAAATGTTGTAAGAATTTTTGATGCAATTATAGACGATAAAACAACCAACGTTTTAAATGTAAATTCTTTAAAAGAGTCTAAATTTATTCCGCTTAAAAAGCGCTTATTATTAAATTTTGATGACATAAAAGAACACTTAACAGACGGAATTATAGATAACATAGAAGGGATTACTTTTGGACCCAAATTAGCAAACGGAAATCAATCTTTAGTTTTAGTTGCTGATGATAATTTTCAGGTGTACGGCAGACAATTAAATCAATTTATTTTATTAGAAATTGTACATTAATAATTAACGCATTTTAAGCAATGAATTTTTTGAAGTTAAAAGAAGCTAGAATCAAAAAAAAGTTTGATAAAAACCTCAAACAAATATCTGAGCACAGAATTGTTTCTCAAAAGGAAATTAAATCTGTAGGTGTTTTAACAACCGCAAGTATTTCTTTAAGTGTAGATTTACAAACAAAAATAGAAGCGATTCTTGGCGTTAAAAATGTTAAAATATATAGTTTTAAAAAGTATTCTAAATTAGATGATGTCTCATTTAAATATTTTTCAGAAAAAGATATTAATTGGAAAGGAATGTATGTTCAACCTAGTTTTAAAGGTTTTTTAGAAGAACCATTCGATTTATTAATAGGTTATTTTAATGAAGCAAATTTGTATTTAGAAACTGCTATTTTACAATCTAATGCTACTTTTAAGGCAGGTTTTTCTGGTGTGAACCCTAAGTTGTACGAGTTAGATATTTCTGAAAAAACAACACACGTAGATGCTTTTTTATCAGAACTAAAAAAATACCTTCAAATTCTTAAAAAACTAAAAAATTAAACTTTAATAATAAAGTTGTTTATTCTTGGTAAGAATTGTTTTTTTAATGATGAGATTCAGCATTAAATTGTAATTTTACGCCTTATAAAATACATAATAATGCAAAAATTTATTGGAACTGGAGTTGCGTTGATAACACCTTTTAAAGAAGATTTAAGTGTAGATTTTGATGCGCTTATAAAATTGGTGAACTTTAACATCGAAAACGGAACAGATTATTTGGTTATCAATGGTACAACTGGAGAAAGCGGAACAATTACCAAAGAAGAAAAACAAGAGATAATAAATGTTATTATTAAAACAAATAATAAACGTTTGCCTTTAGTTTTAGGTGTTGGAAGTAACAACACTGGTTTGGTTATAGAAGAACTACAAACAAGAGATTTTACAGGTTTAGACGGTATTCTATCTGTAGCACCTTATTATAGCAAGCCTACTCAAGAAGGCTTTTATCAGCATTTTAAAGCGATTGCACAAGCTACAGATTTACCTATTATTTTGTATAATGTACCTGGTAGAACTGCAAAAAACATGGAGCCTGCAACCACAATACGTTTGGCTAATGAATTTAGCAATATAGTCGCTATTAAAGAAGCAGGTAATAACCAACAACAGTATTATACGCTGTTAAAAGATAAACCAGCAGATTTTTTAATTATTTCTGGAGATGATGATATGGCTTTAGGAGTTGCATTAGCAGGTGGTTCTGGAGTGATTTCTGTTATAGGGCAAGCTTTTCCGAAGCAGTTTTCTACGATGATAAATCATGGTTTACAAGGCAATAACAAAGAAGGATATGACATTCATTATAAAATGATGGACATTGTAGATTTTATTTTCGAAGAGAATAACCCTGCAGGGGTAAAAACAGTTTTACAAGAATTAGGTATTTGTAGAAATGAAGTTCGTTTACCTTTAGTAAAAGCAAGTGCAGAACTTCAATCTAAAATTGCTAAATTTGTAACGAACTTTAAATAGAAATTATGTTATCACCAATTATTGAAAAAGCATTAAACGAACAGATAAAAGTAGAAGCACAATCTTCTCAAATATATTTGGCAATGGCTTCTTGGGCAGAAGTTTTAGGTTTTGAAGGAGTTGCACAATTTATGTATGCACATTCAGACGAAGAAAGAATGCACATGTTAAAGTTGGTGAAATTTGTAAATGAACGTGGCGGGCATGCAAAAGTATCTGCATTAGATGCACCTCCGGTAGAATTTGGAGCTTTTAAAGAAATGTTTCAAGAATTATTTAATCATGAAGTGTATGTATCTGATTGTATTAATGACTTAATTGATATTTGTTTACAAGAAAAAGATTACGCAACACATAACTTTTTACAATGGTACGTTTCTGAGCAAATTGAAGAAGAAGCATTGGCAAGAAATATCTTAGATAAAATAAAGTTAATTGGTGATGATAAAGGAGGTTTTTACCTGTTTGATAATGATATTAAACAATTAATTACTGCAGTACCAACTGTGCAACCATAATATTAACAAACTTTTAGTAACAACTAATCGCTTTTTTTGCGTCTTTTGTGTCATTATTATAGGACATAATTTATTGTCAAAAAAAGCGTTTTAGTTTCAGATGTTGTTCTTAATACAGAGTATTTAGAACTTTCATTGAAACAGTTATCTTAAATTTAATTTAAGAGCTAAAAGGAAAGAATTATTTGAGTAAAAATAAATTCTTTTATTATCCATATTTAATCACTAATTTTGCACGATGCAAAAAATTAAAAATTTAGCGTGTTTATTGATGTTCTCACTTGTATTATTTTCATGTGGTGAATATCAAAAAGTATTAAACAAAGGTACTGCTGAAGAGCAGTATAAAATGGCTGTGAAACTTTACGAAAGTAACAAGTTTGGTAAAGCTTTGCGTTTGTTTGATAAAATAACACCAACTTACAGAGGGAAACCACAAATGGAACGTATCCAGTTTATGGTAGCGCAGTCTAATTTTAATGAGAAAAACTATACCCAATCTGGTTATTATTTTGATCGTTTTGCAAAGAATTATCCTAAAAGTTCAAAGCTAGAAGATGCTGCTTTTTTATCAGCGTATAGCTATAAATTGGCTTCTCCACGTTTTAGTTTAGACCCAACAGATACAAATAAAGCATTAGAGGCTTTTCAAAGTTTTATAAATACGTTTCCAGATTCAGATAAAATAGAAGAAGCAAACCAGCATTATAAAGAATTAAGGTATAAGCTTCAGAAAAAATATTTTGAAATTGCGATGACCTACTATAATACAGCAGGGTATGATTCTAGAAATTATAAAGCGGCTATACAAGCTTTTGATAATTTGCTTTCTGACTATTTAGGTTCTGAATTTAAAGAAGAAGCGTTGTATTACAGATTAAAAGCGGCACATGATTTTGTTTTAAAAAGTTATGATAGAAGAAAATCTGAACGTATAAAAGATGCTATAGACGCATATGATAAGTTAAAAAGAAATTACCCAGAATCTCAATTTATGGAAGATTCAAATATAATGTTAGCTACCCTGCAAGAAGAACAGGCAAGAATTGAAGCATTGATTGCAAAACAAGTTGAAGTTCAAAATTCAAAAAAGAAATAATAATTAATTATGGATTATAAAGACACAAAGGCACCTTTAAGTACTATTACTTATAATAAGAATGAAGTAGAAGCTCCTACACAAAATATTTATGAAGCTATTTCTATTATTGCCAAAAGAGCAAATCAAATCAACGGAGATTTAAAGAAAGAATTGGTTGATAAATTAGAAGAGTTTGCTACTTATAACGATAGTTTAGAAGAAGTTTTTGAAAATAAAGAACAGATAGAAGTTTCTAAATTTTACGAAAGATTGCCAAAACCAACAGCTATGGCTATGGAAGAATGGTTAAATGGTAAAGTGTATTTTAGAACTCCAGAAACAGAATAATGTCTGTTTTAAGTGGTAAAAAAATTCTATTAGGAATTACTGCTGGAATTGCTGCATACAAAACGGCTAGTTTAGTTCGTTTATTTATAAAATTAGACGCAGAGGTCAAAGTTATTATGACTCCTGCGTCTAAAGATTTTATAACACCTCTTACACTTTCCACACTTTCTAAGAACCCGGTTCACTCTACTTTTTATGATAAAGAAGATGCTGAAAATGAACTGTGGAATAACCATGTAGACTTAGGTCTTTGGGCAGATTATATGGTTATTGCTCCTGCAACTGCAAATACCATGTCTAAAATGGCAAATGGTATGTGTAATAATTTGCTGTTAGCAACGTATTTATCATCAAAGTGTCCTGTCTATTTTGCGCCTGCAATGGATTTAGATATGTACATTCATCCATCTACAAAAGAAAGTTTAGAAAAATTAAAATCTTTTGGTAATACAATTATTCCTGCAACATCTGGTGAGTTAGCTAGTGGTTTGGTAGGAGAAGGTAGAATGGCAGAGCCTGAAGATATTGTATCATTTATAGAAAATGATATTTTATCGAAATTACCTTTAAAAGGAAAAAAACTTTTATTGACTGCAGGACCAACTTATGAAGCCATTGATCCTGTTCGTTTTATAGGGAATCATTCTTCTGGTAAAATGGGATTTGCAATAGCAAAAGCAGCGGCTAATTTAGGTGCTGAGGTTTTTTTAATTTCTGGTCCAAGTCATCAAAAAATACAACATTCTTTAGTTCATAGAATAGATGTGGTTTCTGCGGATGAAATGTATAAAGCAGCTCACAAATATTTTAAAGAAGTTGATATTGCTATACTTTCTGCAGCGGTTGCAGATTATAGACCAAAAAATGTAGCTACTCAGAAAATAAAAAAGACGACTTCTGCGTTAGAGATTGAGTTAGAGCCAACAAAAGATATTTTAGCCTCTTTAGGAGAAATTAAAGAAAACCAATTTTTAGTTGGTTTTGCTTTAGAAACAAATAATGAGGTAGAAAATGCAAAAGGGAAGTTAAAACGTAAGAATTTAGATGTTATTGTTTTAAATTCTTTGCAAGATAAAGGAGCTGGTTTTGCAACAGACACAAATAAAATTACTATTATTGATAAAGATTTGACTGAAAAATCATTCGAATTAAAATCTAAAGAGGAAGTAGCTAAAGATATTATGAATGAAATTGTAAGTAAAATATCTTAATATTTCTTATCTTCTCGAGCGCAGTCGAGGGGTTTCAATTTAGGTCTCAACTGCGCTCAACCAGACAGTAACACACAAAATGAATGCGTAAACTTATATTCTTTTTTCTGTTCTTATTTTCAGTTTCTTTGTTAAAAGCACAAGAATTGAATTGCTTGGTTACTGTAAACTACAACCAGGTTCAAGGTTCAAATACGCAAGTTTTTAAAACATTAGAAAAATCTTTGTCAGAGTTTGTAAATCAAACCAAATGGACAAATAACGAAGTAAAGCCAGAAGAGAGAATAGATTGTGCTTTTACAATTATCATTACTTCTAGAGATGCAAATAATTTTAATGCAACCATACAAGTTCAATCTACAAGACCGGTTTTTGGTTCTACATACGCATCACCTGTATTAAATTTAAAAGACAACGATTTCAATTTTAAATACAATGAGTTCGACCCATTAATTTTTAATAAAAACTCTTATGATAGTAATTTAATTTCTACCATTGTTTTTTATGCAAATGTAATTTTAGGAGCAGATGGAGACACCTTTAAAAGAAATGGTGGAGAGTCGTCTTTTAAAGTAGCAGAAAATGTAATGTTGCAAGCACAACAAAGTGGTTTAGCATCTTGGCAAAACGTTGTGGGTAAACAGAATAGATTTTTATTAATTGATAGTTTTTTATCGCCAAAACTTTCTGCATATAGAACAGCCAGCTACACCTATCATAGAAGAGGGTTAGATGAGTTTTCTTTAAATAAAGGTATAGCCAAACAAAATATGGAAGAGGCTGTAATTTCTTTAGAAAGTATGTATAATAAAACTGTTGGTAATTATTTAATACGTGTATTCTTTGATGCTAAGGCAGATGAAATAGTAAATATGTATTCAGACGATGCTACTTCTAGAAATAAAAATAGACTAGTTGAAATAGTGAAAAAAATATCTCCAAATAACAATGCTAAGTGGAAAAATATTAAGTAAAACATTCCTTATAATTATTGTTTATTCTTGATACAATTTTCCTTAATTTTAGCTTCTAAAACTTAAAGAATTTGTTAGCACAACTTACCATTAATAACTACGCATTAATCAATCACTTATCTATAGATTTTTCTTCGGGATTGTCTATTATAACAGGTGAAACCGGAGCAGGTAAATCTATACTTTTAGGAGCTTTAGGTTTAGTTTTAGGTAACAGAGCAGATTTATCTTCTTTAAAAGATACGTCTACAAAATGTGTGGTAGAAGCAAAGGTTGCTATTGCAAATTATAATTTAGAAGATTTCTTTAACGAAGTAGATTTAGATTACGAGGCAGAAACCATTATTAGAAGAGAAATTTTACCATCTGGTAAATCTAGAGCTTTTGTTAATGATACGCCTGTTACGTTGTCAGTTTTAAATCAATTACGGTCTAAATTGATAGATGTGCATTCTCAGCATCAAACAATGCAATTATCAGACAATAGCTTTCAGTTTACTATTTTAGATGCATTGGCAAAAAATACCGCAAAAATAGCGTCTTACAAACGTGGTTTTAACCAGTTGACTAAATTAAAAAGAGAACTTACCGTTTTAGAAGAGCAACAAAAAGAGGCAAATAAACAATACGATTATAACCTTCATCTTTTTAAAGAATTAGAAGAAGCAAAGATTAAAGTTGACGAGCAAGAAGATTTAGAAGAAAAGTTAGAGAAACTTAACAATATAGAAGATATTAAAGACAATTTATCTGAAGCTTTAGGAATTACTGTAAATGATGAAATCGGAATTCAGAATTTGCTAAATACTTTAGAAAACAGGTTGTCTAAAATTGCAATATTTTCTAAAGAATACCAAAATCTTTCAGAAAGGGTTACTTCTGTAAAAATAGAGATTGATGATATTGTTACGGAGTTAGAAGATGCAAATGAAAATGTAGATTTTAATCCGAATGAAGCAGAAGAGATTAATGATAGATTGCAGTTATTATACAATTTACAGAAGAAACATACAGTAGGTAATAATATAGAATTGATAGCTATTTTTGAAGAACTTTCAGAAAAAGTAGCACAAGTAGAATCTGCAGATGAAGTTATCAATCTAAAACAAAAAGAAATAGGTGAAGTTTCTGAAAAACTAGACAAAGTTGCAGATTTAATTTCAAGCGCAAGAACAAAATCAATTCCAAAACTAAATAAAGAACTACACGCTTTACTCAGCGATTTAGGTATGGAAAATGCCCGTTTTTCAATTAAAATAAAGCAAACTAAAAACTATTTTTCAAACGGAAAAGATGAATTAGAATTCCTTTTCTCTGCAAATAAAGGTGGTAGTTTTGGTGAGTTGAAAAAAGTAGCTTCTGGTGGAGAATTATCTAGAATAATGCTTTCTGTAAAAACTATTTTATCTGAAAACACACAACTACCAACCATTATTTTTGATGAAATTGACACTGGAGTTTCCGGTGAAGTTTCAAACAAAATAGCAGCTATTATGCAGCAAATGAGTAAGAATATGCAAGTAATTGCCATTACACATTTACCGCAAATTGCTGCAAAAGGTGCAAATCATTACAAAGTGTATAAGCAAGAAGTAAAAGGAGTAACCACAACTAATTTAAAACTTTTATCTACTGATGAAAGAATTAAAGAAATAGCAGAAATGTTAAGTGGTAAAGACATTACGGACTCAGCACTTACCCACGCAAAAGAATTATTGAGCTTATAAATTACAGCGTTTTAAAGCAGCAAAGCTTCAAAAGCGTTAAGAGACAAAACTATGTTTTTCTATGTATCTATGTGGTAAACTTTTAATGTAAGCACTAAAAACGAACAACCAAAAACGAATAAAGAACAACTACATGTACAACTTACTAAAAGGAAAAAAAGGAATTATTTTTGGTGCTTTAAATGAAAATTCTATCGCTTGGAAAACAGCACAAAGAGCACATGAAGAAGGAGCAGAGTTTGTGTTAACCAACGCACCAGCTTCTATTAGAATGGGTGAATTGGACGTTTTAGCAAAGAAAACAAATTCTCAAATTATTCCTGCGGATGCAACTTCTATCGAAGATTTAGAAAACTTGATAGAAAAATCTATGGAGATTCTAGGCGGTAAAATTGACTTTGTTTTGCATTCGATTGGTATGTCTGTAAATGTGCGTAAAAACAAACCGTATACAGATCCAAATTACGATTTCACTGAAAAAGGGTGGAATGTTTCTGCGGTCTCTTTCCATAAAGTATTAAATGTTTTGTATCATAAAAAAGCCATGAAAGATTGGGGCTCAATCGTTGCGTTAACCTATATGGCGGCGCAAAGAGTGTTTCCAGATTACAATGATATGGCAGATAATAAAGCCTATTTAGAATCTATTGCACGTAGTTTTGGCTATTATTTTGGTAGAGATTTTAAAGTGAGAGTGAACACCATTTCTCAATCACCAACACCAACAACTGCTGGAAATGGCGTAAAAGGTTTCGACGGATTTATCAATTTTTCTGAAAAAATGAGTCCGTTAGGCAATGCTTCTGCGGCAGATTGTGCAGATTATACCATTTCACTATTTTCAGATTTAACCAAGAAAGTAACTCTACAAAATTTATTTCACGATGGCGGATTCTCTAATATGGGAATTAGTGATGCCGTTATGGATAAGTTTGAGTAGTAATATATTCAGTTTAACTTTTTAAAAATAGCTTCATATAAATATTCTTATTTGAAGCTATTTTCTGTTAGGTGTTTATCTTGTATGTAGTCTAAAGACTTTCGTTTTTTTATTCAGAAACAGCATAAAAAAGAGTTCAAAAAATTGCTTCAATCAGGGCTAGGCTATTTGCTTATTTAATTTATAAGCATCAATAAGCCCTTATATAACTTCTGAAGTTAACTCAAAACCTTTTAGTTGCGGCCAACCTTCCCAAACAACAAGCCCATCAGGATCAATAATTATAAAATGCGGAATTCCTTTAATTTCTGAGGCTCTATTAAGTCTTGCTCTTCTATCAATAGCGTTATAATATTCAATTTTAGCCTTCTTAAAACGTTTAATTTTAGCCGTAGATTCGTTACTAATACTTATAACTACTATTTCTTTGGCAAACTCTTTATAAAAAGCGTTCATTTCTGGAATTCTCTTTATACAAAGTACACACCAAGTTCCCCAAAAATCGATTAAAACAAATTTACCATCCGTTTTAGGCTTATCTGTTAGCTATTTACTAACCACTAATGCTGGTGCTTTTTTATTTAAAAATGACTTTGACCACATCTTTTTTTGTTGCGCATAAGAAGTCATAAAAAAGAGACAAATACATAATAAGGTATTATTTTTTATATGTTCTATTCTATAATTTCGTAATCGATACTTAGTTTTCTTAAAGCCCTTAAAGCAGAACCAGCATTTTTATCTTCCATTTCAATATCTACTACGTCGCCTTCTAAAAGAATTTCTGTAAGTTCATTAGATAAAGATTCAGATATGCTCACGGAAATTTCTGCAATACATCTAGCAATCGCTCTTTTATCTGGTCTTTGGGCATCACAAGACAATAAGTTTAATTTCATAATATTTATTTGTGAATGCAATATACAAGAATTGAAATAGGTATAGTTATTACATCTATTCTAATATGAAATTTTGAAACGATTGAGGAATCTTAATTACTAAAGGTTGTAAGATTTTCTTCTTTCTTGTTTGAATTGGAAGGGTGCTTGCTTTTATTTTTGTGCTTAAAATCTAGCAATTTTTAAGAGAAACCTGTTTTTTTATTAGGACATTATTTGGATTCCTTTTTTTTCCAAACAGCACTTTTTGTTAAAAGAGTTAGTGTTACAAATATTAAAAGAAGTATAATTTTACCAATTAAATAACCAAAACCATATTCAGTTAATCTATCAAAATCATTATTTAGAATATTAAAAATACTGATAAGTAATATTATCGAAATTACAGAAGAAATATAAAATATTATTTTTTTCATTTTCAGATTATTCAAAAAGAAGGTAACTGTTAAATTACCTTCTTTTATTTAATTTACAAACTATTTAGTTACTGTAGTTGTAGATGGAGTATAAATTCCGAATGTTAAAGCAGACACTAATCCGTTAACAAATGATTGTCTAGTGAAAACAGTATAATCTTTAGCACCATCTGCCATTTGTTTAGAGTCAGAAACTCCAACAGGAGCTAATCCATAAACAACATAATGATTCCATTGAGTTGTCTGAGAATTCCCTTTAGCACCTTCACCTACAACACTTGTGTAAGAGTAACAAGAAGATAGTAACATTGATGAAGCAAATAAAACAGTCATCATTTTCATTGAATTTTTAATCATTTTTTAAGTTTTAAATTAAACATTATTTATAATACTCTTTATTGAGTTTTGTTAGGGGTTTTTTACCCATAATTTATGCAGATTAATCTTTCATTTTTGCAAATGAAGTTAATCTTTCTTAAGTTTTATATTCTAATTTAGAAATTCTTTCATAGCAAATAAGAAGAATTTTTAATGCTAAAATTAGTGATAATATTGGTTTTAGACTTCTTTAACTTTTAATTTTTTTTAACATAATCCTTACAGGTTGATTTTAAAATAATTACAAATATTTAAATTGTAACTACATTTCTTATTATTTGATTATAATTTGTAAACTAGGTTAAAAATCATTGTTTTTTTGTAAAAGTAGTCTCTAATGAATTGAATTAAATAAGGCTTTCCGTAAAGTGATTCGTTTTATAGTTGTCGTCCTGAAATAAGTTTTTTTAAGCATTTGAGAAATCTCATTTTTTGATGATTCTAAGATTTTCTCCTCCTTTGTCGTCCGAAATGAAAAATGTGAGTTTTTATATGAACTGTGAGAAGTGAAGCAACCTTTCTACTTTATATTTTTTATATGATATATATTAGGTTAAGTATGTCATTCCGAAATGAGCTTTTTTGCGATTGAGGAATCTTATTTTGTAATGATTATAAAGGTTCTCGGTAAATTCATTATTGTATTTATTAAAATAAAAGCCAATTGTATATAAATTACCGTCTATTCTAAGTATTTCACTGCACTTATCAATAGAAAAAAAGAAAGAATTAAACTAAATTAGAACCCTACAAAATAAATAGACATCGTATTTTTAAATAACATAATGTGTTGTTATTTAGTGTTTTAATGAAATGTGTAACTGTTGGGTATAATGTATGTACAGGTTTAAAAACGGAAGAAACCCAATAAATCGTTATTTTTGGTAGCTGATTATCATTTAAATAATTAAAGAACAAACAAATGGCAAATACATTATTTGACAAAGTATGGGATTCACACGTTGTTCGTCAAGTTAAAGACGGACCAGATGTGTTTTTTATAGACCGTCATTTCATCCACGAAGTTACAAGCCCTGTAGCTTTCTTAGGTTTAGAAAGTAGAGGAAACAGTGTTGTATATCCTGAGCGTACATTCGCAACAGCAGATCACAACACACCAACCATAAATCAACATTTACCTGTGGCAGATCCTTTATCTGCAAATCAGTTAGATGCTTTAGAAAGAAATGCAAAAAAGCACGGTATTTCTCATTGGGGATTAGGAGATCTTAATAACGGAATTGTACACGTTGTAGGTCCAGAAAACGGAATTACGCTACCTGGTGCAACAATTGTTTGTGGAGACTCTCATACATCTACGCATGGTGCTTTTGGTGCTATTGCTTTTGGTATTGGTACTTCTGAGGTAGAAATGGTATTGTCTACACAATGTATTATGCAACCAAAACCTAAAGCGATGCGTATTAACGTAAACGGTAAATTAGGTTTGGGGGTAACACCTAAGGATGTTGCTTTATATATTATATCAAAGCAAACAACTTCTGGTGCAACCGGATTTTTTGTTGAATATGCAGGAGATGTTTTTGAAGACATGTCTATGGAAGGTCGTATGACTGTGTGTAACTTATCTATAGAGATGGGAGCACGTGGAGGTATGATTGCTCCAGATGCTAAAACATACGAATATATAAAAGGTCGTGCTCAAACTCCTAAAGGAGCAGATTGGGATACTGCAATGAAATATTGGGAAACACTGTATTCTGAAAAAGGAGCAGAATTTGATGTTGAATTTAATTATGATGCAACAGATATTGAACCAATGATTACTTACGGAACAAACCCAGGAATGGGAATGGGGGTAACAAAATCGATTCCTTTGGCAGAAAATGTTGAAGGTGGTGTTGAAACTTATAAAAAATCATTGGGATATATGTCTTTTAACGAAGGCGAATCTATGATTGGTAAAGAAATTGACTTTGTGTTTTTAGGTTCTTGTACAAACGGACGTATAGAAGATTTTAGAGGTTTTTGTTCTATTGTAAAAGGAAGACAAAAAGCACCTAATATTACTGCTTGGTTGGTTCCAGGATCACATAAAGTAGTAGATCAAATAAAAGCAGAAGGTTTAGATAAGATTATTACAGACGCAGGTTTTGTTTTAAGAGAACCAGGTTGTTCTGCATGTTTGGCAATGAACGATGATAAAATTCCTTCAGGAAAATTGTCTGTATCAACATCAAACAGAAACTTCGAAGGAAGACAAGGACCAGGATCTAGAACCTTATTAGCTTCTCCTTTAGTAGCTGCAGCATCTGCAGTTAGCGGAGTAGTAACAGATCCTCGTACGCTTCTTGTGTAGTTGCAGTTTACAGTCGCAGTTTTCAGTGAACTGCGAATAACAATTAATATTAAGATAACAACTGCCAACTGATACTGGCAACTGAATACTAAATAACATGGCTTACGATAAATTTGAAGTACTTACAAGTACAGCATATCCTTTACCTACAGAGAATGTAGATACAGATCAAATAATTCCGGCTCGTTTCTTAAAAGCAACTGAGCGTGTAGATTTTGATGTTAATTTTTTCCGTGATTGGAGATACAATGCAGACGGAACACCAAAAGCAGAATTTCCTTTAAACAAAGAAATTTATGCAGGTTCTAAAATATTAGTTGGAGGTAGAAACTTTGGTTCTGGTTCTTCTAGAGAGCACGCAGCTTGGTCTGTGTACGATTTTGGTTTGCGTTGTGTAATTTCATCTGCATTTGCAGATATCTTTAAAAATAACTGTTTAAATGTAGGGGTTTTACCTGTACAAGTTTCAGCAGCATTTGCAGATACTTTATTTGCAGCAATTATGGCAGATCCTAAAACAGAAATTAAAGTAGATTTACCTAACCAAACAGTAACTTTAGTTGCTACAGGTGAGTCTGAATCTTTTGTAATTAATACCTATAAAAAAGACAATATGTTAAACGGTTTTGATGATATTGATTACTTAAAAAATATAGAAAATGAGATTACTGCTTTTGCTGAAACGAGACCGTTTTAATTATAAAGCATAAACACTATTTTTAACCACATAGTAACATAGGTTATATAGCTATGTTTTCTATGTTACTGTGTGGTAATGAAATTTTTTCATTACCATTGAAGAATTATTTATGTTTTTAACATTGATAAAATGACCAAGAGAAAGATTGAAATAATGGATACGACACTGCGTGATGGAGAACAAACATCAGGAGTGTCGTTTTCAGTTTCTGAGAAATTAACAATAGCAAAACTATTGTTAGAAGAATTAAAAGTAGATCGGCTAGAAATAGCGTCTGCAAGAGTTTCTGAAGGAGAATTACAAGCAGTAAAAAAAATAACTTCTTGGGCTACAGAACAAGGTTGTTTAGACAAAATAGAAGTGTTAACTTTTGTTGATGGAGGAAAATCTATCGATTGGATGCTAGGTGCTGGTGCAAAAGTTCAGAATTTATTAACCAAAGGATCTTTAAATCACTTAACACATCAACTTAAAAAAACACCAGCACAACATTTTGCTGATATTAAAGCAAATATTGAGTCGGCTGCTTCGCATAACATTAAAACCAATGTCTATTTAGAAGATTGGTCTAACGGAATGCGTAATTCTAAAGAATACGTTTTTGAATATTTAGATTTTTTAACAGCTTTAAATATAGAACGTGTTTTATTACCAGATACTTTAGGTATTTTAACGCATGATGAAACTTTTAAATTCATATCTGAAGTTCGAGAAAAATACCCAACAACACATTTCGATTTTCATGGTCATAATGATTATGATTTAGGAGTTGCCAATGTTATGGAAGCTATAAAAGCGGGTGCAAATGGATTACATTTAACCATAAATGGGATGGGAGAGCGTGCAGGAAATGCACCAATGGCAAGTGTTATTGCTGTTATTAATGATTTTTTAAAGGATGTAACAATCACCGTAAATGAAAAAGCATTAAATAAAGTTAGTAAGCTTGTAGAAACTTTTTCTGGTTTTCGTATTCCTGTAAATAAACCTGTTGTAGGGGCGAACGTATTTACGCAAACTGCCGGAATTCATGCAGATGGAGACAATAAAAACAACTTGTATTTTAATGATTTAATGCCAGAACGTTTTGGAAGAAAACGAAAATATGCATTAGGAAAAACATCTGGAAAGGCGAATATTCAGAAAAACTTACAAGATTTAGGTCTGAGTTTAAATGATGAAGAGCTAAGGAAAGTTACCCAAAGAATTATTGAATTAGGGGATAAGAAAGAAGTTGTTTCTCAAGAAGATTTGCCTTATATTATTTCTGATGTTTTAGATAGTAATGCCATTGAAAAGCGTGTTGTTGTAGAAAATTATGTTTTAGGACATGCAAAAGGAATGAAACCATCTACTACTTTACAATTAAGAGTAGAAGGCGTACAA
This sequence comes from Polaribacter sp. NJDZ03, assembly GCF_019263805.1. Lineage (NCBI taxonomy): Bacteria > Pseudomonadati > Bacteroidota > Flavobacteriia > Flavobacteriales > Flavobacteriaceae > Polaribacter > Polaribacter sp. NJDZ03. The sequence goes on along the minus strand of NZ_CP079195.1, from coordinate 1,332,339 downwards.
TATGAAGCACATGCACAAGGAGATGGGCAATTTGATGCCTTTATGAATGCATTAAAAAAGTTGTATAAAATACATAGTAAAAGAGATTTACCAAAGCTGATTGATTATGCAGTTAGGATTCCTCCAGGAAGTCATTCTGATGCATTATGTGAAACTATTATTACCTGGAAATTAGAAGAAAAAGAATTTATTACGCGTGGTTTAGATTCAGATCAAACAGTATCTGCAATTAAGGCTACCGAGAAAATGTTGAATATAATTTAGTAGGCAGTTACAGTCGCAGTTTTCAGTTCGAGTGATTTTCGGTTTTTTGAAGAAATTATATCGAGAATATTTTAAAATAAGAATAGAATTTAAACATAAAAATACAGTCATATGTCTTACGTCATAATAAGTCATACGTCATAAAACAAAAACAATGAAATTAAATATCGCATTATTAGCAGGAGACGGAATAGGACCTGAAGTAATTGACCAAGCAGTAAAAGTATCTGATGCAATTGCAAAGAAATTTAACCACGAAATTACTTGGAATCCAGCTTTAACAGGTGCTGCTGCAATTGATGCAGTTGGTGAACCTTATCCAGATGCAACACATGATATTTGTGTGGCTTCAGATGCTGTTTTATTTGGTGCAATTGGGCATCCAAAGTATGATAATGATCCTTCTGCAACGGTTCGTCCAGAGCAAGGTTTATTAAAAATGCGTAAAAAATTAGGTTTATTTGCAAATGTAAGACCAACATTTACGTTTCCTTCTTTGTTAGATAAATCTCCTTTAAAAAGAGAAAGAATAGAAGGAACTGATTTAGTTTTTTTACGTGAATTAACTGGAGGTATTTACTTTGGTGAAAAAGGTAGAAGAGATGGAGGAGAAACTGCATTTGATAATTGTGTTTATACAAGAGCTGAGGTGCAAAGATTAGCTGTAAAAGGTTTTGAATTGGCAATGACTCGTTCTAAGAAATTATGTTGTGTAGATAAAGCAAACGTTTTAGAAACATCTCGTTTATGGAGAGAAACTGTACAAGCTATGGAAAAAGATTATCCAGAAGTTGAGGTTTCTTATGAATTTGTAGATGCAGTTGCAATGCGTTTAGTTCAATGGCCAAATAGTTATGATGTTTTAATTACTGAAAACTTATTCGGAGACATTTTAACAGATGAAGCTTCTGTTATTTCTGGATCTATGGGCTTAATGCCAAGTGCATCTGTAGGAACTGAAAATGCATTGTTTGAGCCTATACATGGTTCTTACCCGCAAGCAACAGGATTAAATATTGCAAACCCAATGGCTACAGTTTTATCTGCAGCAATGATGTTTGAAAACTTTGGTTTACAAGAAGAAGGAAAAGCAATTAGAGACGCTGTAAATAAAGCTTTAGAAGCAGGTTATGTTACTGAAGATTTAGCAGACGGAGGAAAATCTTACGGAACAAAAGAAGTAGGAGACTGGTTAGCTAAAAATATCTAGTGTCCGTTCGAGCGCAGTCGAGAACTTATTGAGGTTTTAAATCTTAAATAATTTGTTCTACTTTACGCAACGAGACAAAAAAGTACATATATTAAAAAAGGTTCGCAATTTGCGAACCTTTTTTTGTTATAAAATGATTGTTATTATTTTATTTTCTTAGCTCTTTTTACCAATTCTAGTTTATCTGTAGTCGTTTTTGTTGTAAAGAATCCATAATTAATGGTTACTTTTTTCTTGTCTATTCTGTCGATTGTACCCACAGAATTAGAACCAATAACTTTTACACTATCATTAATTTGATAGTTATATTCAGATTTTTCTTTGGCTATTTTAGCTTCCTCTATTTTCTTTTCTTTTCTAACTTCTACTACTTTTTCTAAGACTTCTTTTTCTACTTTTTTAATTATTTCCTGCTGCTGTTTTTCGGCAACTTTAGCTTTTTGTTTTTGTGCTTTAGTTACAGGTACTACAGGTTTTTTCATGACTTGTTTTACTTTTAAGTCTGCAACCCATTTATTGAAATTAGTATTTAATTCCTTTTTGTTATTGGTTTGAAAGTATTTATTAAGTAGCTCATTGGTCTTTCTTCCTAAAGAAAGCATTCTTTGGTTCTGATCATATAATTCTTGAAAACCAGATAATTTATCTTGAACACGTTGTTCTTTTTCTTGTAATTTATCTAAATGCTCTTGTCCTTTAAATTTTTGTTGCTCTAAATTATCAGAATGCTTTTGCAATCTATTACGTTCTTTTTGTAGTTTAGAAATGGTTCTATCTAAACGCACTTTTTCTGTCTCTACACGTTTTTTAGCTTTGTTGATAATGCTAAACGGAATTCCGTTTTTCTGAGCAACTTCAAACGTAAAAGAACTACCTGCTTGTCCAATAAATAATCTATACAGCGGTTCTAAAGTACGTTCATCAAACTGCATATTTGCGTTGGTAACATTCTCTAATTCGTTGGCTAAGACCTTTAAGTTAGAGTAGTGTGTAGTTATAATTCCGAATGCTTTTTTATAATAAAATTCTTCTAAGAAAATTTCTGCTAAAGCTCCACCTAATTCAGGGTCTGAACCTGTACCAAATTCATCAATTAGAAACAAGGTGTTAGGTCCACATTTACGTAAAAAGTTACGCATGTTTTTTAAACGATAGCTATAGGTACTTAATTGGTTTTCTATAGATTGATTGTCTCCGATATCTGTTAAAAAAGTATCAAAAATATACGTCTGACTGCGTTCATCAACAGGAATTAAAATTCCACTTTGCAGCATTATTTGCAATAAACCAATGGTTTTTAAAGTGATACTTTTTCCACCAGCATTAGGACCCGAAATAACAATAATCTGTTGTTTTTCATTCAGTTCTATACTTTGAGAAACGGTAGGTAAATCTTGTTTTTTATTTTTTCGCCATAAAATGGGATGATATGCATTCTTAAAAAATATCTTTTTCTCACTAGATATTTTTGGTAAAACTGCATTCATTTCGTTGGCATACTTTGCTTTTGCACCCACAACATCTACATGGATTAAAAACGAAAGATATTCTTCTAATAAATATACATGCGGACGAACAGTTGCAGATAATGCACGTAAAATTTTTACGACTTCTTGCTTTTCGTCATAAATTAAATTTTGATATTCTCTAGAATACGCAAGTGTTGCTTGTGGTGCAATATAAACGATATTACCAGATTTTGAAGAACCTAATAAACTACCAGAAACTTTTTTTCTGTGCATTGCAGAAACAGCTAAAACACGCTGATTGTCTACAACGGTTTCTTTAATATCATCTAAATAACCTGCGGAAATAGATTTTGATAAAGCACTAGAAAAACTTGCTCCAATTTTTCCACGTACATTATTTATGTCTTTTCTTATTTGTCTTAAAGCGTCTGATGCGTTGTTTTTTACTTCACCAGAAATGTCTATTATTTTTTTTATTTCATCATCTATAAAAGTAGTGAATTCAATTTGTTGAGAAAGGTCGAAAAAAGTAGGAAATTGCACATTAAATTTCTTAAAAAACTTAATCAATTCGTTTACGGTTAAAGAAGTCGTTGCTATTTTTAAAAAAGCATCAGTTTCTACAAAGCTATTTTCTATAGCTAAACGTTTTACATTTTCGGTAATATTATCGAAACTATGGTTAGGAACTCTATTTTCACTTTCAAAAGAAGAAACGTATTCGTTTACCAAATACAACTCTTTAAAAAGTGCTTTTTTATTAACTATAGGTTCAATTTCAGTAACTTTTTCTTTGCCTAAACTAGAAATACAATACTCTGAAACGTGCTGTAAAACCGTTGAAAACTCTAAATCTTGTAAGGTCTTGGATGATATGTTATTATTCAAAAAAAAATATTTTATTGCGAACACAAATTTATAAATTCTTTTCGTTTGGTTTTAGAAACTGGCACTCTTTTTTTATGTTCTAATATAATATATCTTTCATGCTTTAAATGATGTGCTTTTTCTGAATTTATAATGTAAAGTTTGTGAATTTATAGAATGATTTATTCATTTTTATCTAGTATTTATTTGTCTTATTCTATAAACTTGATTACTTGCTGTCACATCGTTAATTATGTAATTTTTGTATTTATTTGCAAAAAAAAAACTCCCTATCATTTTTAGTGATATGGAGTTTAAAATAAGCGAATCTGGTTTTCTGTTTTCTAAATATTTTTTTTAATTAATCATTAAAAAGGAACCTCATCTTTATATTAAAAGATGAGGTTTAACCTTTTATTATTCTATCACAATTTTAGAAGTCTTTTTAAAGCTGTTTCCAACTGTTTTTAAAATATAAACTCCTTTAGATAAATTGCTTAGATTCACTTTGTTTTCACCATTATTAAGCGTGAAACGTTTTAGTTCTTTACCATTAATGTCATATAGAATACCTAATCCAGCTTCTTCTGTGAAAATATTTAAATTATCTTTTACTGGGTTTGGATATATAGACAATGAGGTCTTTTTATTTTTATCTTCTGTAGATAAAACTTCATTTCCTTTAACGTTTATTTCTCTTAAGATTAGATCTTCTTTATAGTTACCATATTTGTCTTTTATAGATACTTTAAAGTATAAGGTAGCTATATAGTTACAATCTGCACATTCTTTAAAGTAAGGTAGGTTATAAGCCAGTTTTAAGTTTTGTTTTTCTTTTAAACTTACACCTTCTTTATTAGACCAAGAAATTTCATTAAAAATAGAGTTGCCTTTATTTTCGTTTCCATAAATTGGTTTTTTAAATTCCATTTTTTTATTAGAAATTTCAATTTTTAATGGGTTTAAAGAAACTTTATGTGCTATTTTAGAATCTTCTTCTTTAGTGTATTCAATATCTACATATACAAGGTTTATTGTAAAATCTGTAACAAATTTTGAACCTATAGTAAAACTATAGTTATCGAATACAGATATAATTCCAAAATCTGCATAAACTTCTTCATAAACGTTATCAAATATAAAAGGACCAATACAGCAAAGTGGTTCTATAACCTCACAAGCATCTCCAATTCCATTTCCATCTGCATCTTCTTGATTTGGGTTTGGATTAGTAATACAATTATCTACAGAGTCACAAATACCATCATTATCTGTGTCTGTATCTCCATCTGCACAAACAGTTGCTGTTACACAATCTTCACAAGCATTACCTGTTCCATCACCATCCGTATCTTCTTGGTTAGGGTTTGCAATTTCTGGACAATTATCACATAAATCAGGGACTCCGTCTCCATCTGTATCTACAGTACCACAAGGAGTTGGGTCACATACATCACCAATACCATCATTATCTGTATCTAATTGGTTATGATTAGGCGTTTTTATACAATTATCACAATCATCAAAAATACCATCTTTATCTGTGTCTATGGAGCCACAAGTGTCTATAATAATATCGCAAGCATCACCAGTTCCATCTCCATTTAAATCTTCACCACAAGGAGTTGGGTCGCAAACATCACCTTCACCATCACCGTCTGAATCTAATTGATTTGGATTGTATTTGTCTGGACAATTATCACATTCATCACCAATGCCATCGCCATCAGAATCTCTTTGTTCTGGGTTTTTTGCATCAGGACAATTATCTTTATTATCTGGTATTCCATCACCATCAGAATCGTCACCTACAAAATCGCTATCACATAAATCACCTTTACCATCATTATCTATATCTGATTGATCAGGATTAAATTTTTCAGGACAATTATCACAAGCATCTGGCCAACCATCTTTATCATAATCGGGTCCTTCTACACAGTCTGGATCACAAAGATTTCCAACACCATCTCCATCTGTATCTTTTTGGTCTGGGTTGTATCTTGTTGGGCAATTATCACAATCATCAGGTATGCCATCTTTATCCCTGTCTTCTTTGCCTTCACAACAAACATCGCCTATACCATCATTATTAGAATCTGCTTGATCTGGGTTATATTCATTTGGGCAATTATCACATTCATCTGGTATACCATCACCATCAGAATCTTTGTCTCCTTTACATGGTGGTTCACATTCTGAGGCACAGAAATTATCTAAACTTATAACTTCGTTATTAGAACCATCATATTCAGATTCAAATAAAATACCTGTAACACCAATTATTAATTGATTCCAAGCATTTACAGCAGCAGCACCTGTTAATTGAGTAGTGCTGTTTGCATCAAATAATTGCCAACTACCTGTATTATTAGTAGGTATTGTATTATTTGTAGCTTCATAGATTGGTAAACAATAATTTCTCCAAACATTATTTGGTAAGGTTTGGTTTGCAGGGTTACCTACAAAAATTGCTCTTAACTTACTATTAACTTGTGTAATAGAGTTAATGGTAGAACCTGTGTAAATTGTTAATTTAGGTGCTGTACCAATGGTAGTACTTGTTTTATCTTTATATTGAATTTTAAAATCGAAGCACATACAATTGCCTGGGTAATTTTTGATCCAATCTCCAGAAAAATCTGAGTTATTTATTAGACTAGACTCTTTTGAGCTATTTACAAAAGAAATATATTTTTGATGTTCTTTGTCTTCTTTGTAATAAACATCATTAAGACTATTGTTTATCCAATTTTCTTTTTTGAAATCTTCATCAAAAGTAAAGCAATCATCCTCTTCTGGAGGTGTACAAGTATCTCCTATACCATCACCATTTGTATCTATTTGATCTTTATTTGATAGATTAGGGCAATTATCACAAGCATCACCAATACCATCATCATCTGTATCTGTTTGGTCTGCACTGTCTATTCCTGGGCAATTATCTTTAACTACAACACAAACAGCTGCTGGAGTTAAGTTTTGAGTAGATAAGCCATTGTATTGATCAACAGCAGTATATGTAAAAGTATTACAGATGGTGCTATTCAATTGAGCAGTTGCTACAACTGTTGCAGGTATGTCTATATTAATTTCATCTCCATAAACAAATAAGAAGTTACTTAAAGAAGAAACGGTTATTGTATTACCACTAAAAACAGAACTAAAATCTGTAGTGTTTGGAATAAAGTTACTACCTCCCGTTGAAACTGATATTGTTTCTGAATTCGGTGTGAAACTAACATTTGGTAAAGCATCTGTAATTATTAAGTCTTTAAACTCTAAATTACCTAGGTTTTTAATATTTAATCGATATAAAATATTTTGACCTGGTAAAATATTTGGTGTTGTAGTAGAATTTGTCCAAGTAGTACCATTATCTATACTTTGCAATTTAATAACGTTATTACCTGCCAACACCTTTACGTTTATACGTGATTTATTAGATGTTGCACTTGTAGAAATTTCATCTCCATTAACAGTAAAATTATTAAAGTAAGGCCCTGGAGGTGTGTTTTCATTTATTTTTACATCAAATTCTATATAGTTATTATGAGATGTAGAAGTATTACTACAAAGAGGACCAATAGAAGGAATAGTCCATTCTAGGGTATTTGTTTGTGTTGAGTTATTTAATGTTACTCCCCAATTACTGTAGTTACCTGATATTGTTGGATTGCATCCGTTTAGATTGACGTTTCCTGAATAGGAGTAATAGCTTTCGCTTCCTGGAATATAGGTGAAATTGGGGTCTAGTACATCTGTAATAACAACATTATTTAGTGCATCTGTACCTATATTTCTTACTCTTAGTTTATAACGTATGATGTCTCCAGGATTGTGATAAGAATTATATCCTTCACAAACTTGCTTAAACACATCAATTTCTGGTTCAGGTGTTTCAACATTAAAAGACTTACTAGCTGTGTTAAGAATCGGAGTATTATTTAAAAAGTTAAATTCTGTTTCAGCCTCATTAGTAATTGTTGTGCCAGGTTGTACACCGTTATTAATAGTGAAATTAACTCTAACAGTAAAATAATAACCAGCTTCTATGCCAGAGTCTAAACTTACTAAAAGTGATGTTATAGGACTTGTTGGTGTAGGGATATTGAAAAAACTATTTGCACTAAAAGGCAATGGAGAAGAAGAACCATTTAGTGAATATGTACCAGATATTGGCATATGACCAACAGATTGTTTATAAACATAGAAATCCATAGCCGTTACCGTTATATTTTGGGGTAATTGATCTGATATATCAACATTTTGAATGGTTTCTCCAGAAGTTGAATTATTATGAAGTACAATTTTATAATAAAGAGGACAACCAACTGTTTTTTTTCTACCATAAACAGATTTGTAAAAACTATAGTCATAATTAGCAATATTACAATTATTTGTAACACAATAATCACTTATGTAAATACAAGAAACATCAGAGCCACTGCTAGCTGTAAAGGTGTTGCTTGCCGTTAAGGAAGCATAATTTGCAGTAATATCTGCAACATTACCAAAACAAGTAGTTGTGTTTACTGGCAGGTTTGATGGATAGGTTATATCTATATCAATGTAAAATTCGCTAAATGTTTTTGTTGCATCTAAGAAAGTCTGAGGGTTAGTGCTAGTAATAATATTTGTATTTGGATCTAAATTTAATAGACTTAAAGGTATGTTATTATTACCTCCAGTAGCAACAAGATTCATAGTAACATTAGAGGGTTGTGGAGTTTCTAGTATTTGTATGTTTGTTAAATTTAAAATGCCCAAGTTGTCTTGTGGATTTTTTTCTTTAATAGTTATTCTAAACCTAGCAGTTCCTCCAGGTGCAACTATCCATTTACCTGTATTTGGATCTGTTTGTGTGGGTTCAATTATTTCTTTTTTAATTTCCCAATTTAAAATTGCAATTGCAGTTACAGTAATCGGGTTTGTAGTTACAGATTGACCGTTTGTTGTTATGGTTGCAGAATTACTTGCAATGGTTCCGTTTGGAGTTACACCTCCTTTAAATCTAACTGGTATTAGTATTTCAACGGAAGAGCTACTACCATCAGAAGGAGCTTGTAGTGCAACAGTAACTAAATTATTGTTTTGACCTCTTGCAGCGGTATTAGCAATTGATTGAGGTGAAATAGTAATATCTGAATTATTTCCAACAAATTCTAATTCTAGAGGTAATTGATCTGTTATGCTAACAGTACTTCCATCTCCATATAATGTAATGTATAATTTATAATTAAATACAGCGCCTGTTTTTACAGAACTTAGAGATGCAGATTTGTACAAACTATGGTTACCAATATTTACAGTATTAGAAACATTGGTTTGTGCTTTTGTACTAAAAGCGGCCATAAAAAGAATGGCTAAAACAATGCCTTTACATTGGTCGAGTTTTTTTAATCGATAAAATAAATAGTTTTTTTTCATGATAGAAGTTTTTAAAGTTATACAAATTTGGGTCACTATTTTAAAGAGTATTCAATTTAAACATCCCTTATTAATAGTAAATTTCCTATAAAAGTAATACTGTTTAAGGCTAATTTTTAGCTCGTTTGAGTAAGTGCTTGTTTCATTAAAGGAATGGTAGCTTTCATCGATTTATATGTAAAAAGCTATAATTAGGAAGCTTTTTAATAGGGGGAAAGTCCTCTTTTTTTGGATATAAAGTTTATATATCATTTAGCGCTTACATTGGTTTTTGTATTTTTATCACATTATTAATAATGGAATTGAATACTAAAACAATGCACCTAAATCTTACAAAATCTTGGACACCTATTTTACAACCAGAATTCGAAAAACCTTATTTTGAAGAATTAACAAATTTTGTAACATCAGAATATGAAAATCACCAATGTTTTCCGAAGCAAGAAGATATTTTTGCTGCATTTAATTTTTGCTCTTTAAATGATTTAAAAGTGGTGATTATTGGTCAAGATCCTTATCATGACATAGATCAGGCAAACGGATTGTGTTTTTCTGTAAAAGACGGAATGAAGCAACCACCTTCATTAAAAAATATTTTTAAAGAAATTGCAACAGATTTAGATCAAGAAATTCCACAAAGTGGGAATTTAGAAAAATGGGCAAAACAAGGTGTTTTATTATTGAATGCAACTTTAACTGTGAGAGCACATGAGGCCGGAAGTCATCAGAAAAAAGGATGGGAAGACTTTACCGATGCTGTAATAAAAAGTATTTCTGAAGAAAAAGAAAATGTAATTTTTTTACTTTGGGGTAAATTTGCAGAAAGTAAAACGAATTTAATAAATTTAGAAAAACACATTGTATTTACGGCTCCACATCCATCTCCATTAGGTGCTTGGAGAGGTTGGTTTGGTAGCAAACATTTCTCTAAAACTAATGAGGTTTTAAAGAAATTAAATAAACCTACGATAGAATGGTAGGGAAAGCGGTCTGATTTTCATAAGGTAATAAAATAGCGTCTAAAATGTCTTTTGTTTTGTCGGGATAATCTACAGGGATAAGAACATCACTCTGAATCCATTTAGCTATTTCAGGAACTTGTTTTCTACTTAGTTTTTTTAATACAGAAACGCCTATTTCCTTTAAAGATAAAGCATTACATTGTTGTTCATATTGATTTTTCATAGGAATTACCATTAACTTTTTCTTTAAAAATAAAGCTTCAGAAGGTGTTTCAAAACCTGCGCCACAAAGAACTCCTGCAGAAGAAGCCATGCTTTTTATAAAATCGAATTCGTTAATTGGGTAAATGGTAATGTTCTTTTTAAAGATTAAACGTTTATTTTCTTTAGAAAAAATATGCCATTTTATAATAGGTATTTTAGATAAGACGGCTACAATTTTAGCCACATTATAAGAGGGTAAATAAACCGTTATATGCCCTTTGTTGCTTATTTTTTTAGCACGAATACTTTTTCTTATAATAGGTGTAAATGTAGCAGAACTGTACGTTTTAAAGTGAAAGCCAAACCGAAGGTTAGCGGGAGCGTAGTATTTTAAAATAAGCTTTTCTATTTTATATTTTCTATATTTTGGAGAAGCAATATCTAAAACTGCATTTTGGTGACTTAAAGATACAATTTTAATGTTATTTAATTTTGCAGCCCAAGCAGTAACAGGCTCAAAATCGTTTACAATTAAATCGTAGTCATTTATGGGGAAGTTTTTAATTTCATTATAAAAACGAACTAAATTCATTTTTTTGTAGCTTTCCCAAAAGTCAACACCTCCTTTTTTACCGAAGGTGAAATTTAAACCAGATAGTTTGTATTTTATATTGAAACCAATATCTAAATTATTTTCATTTCCACTAACTAAAATATCTAAATCTCCTTTTTCTTGAAGAATAGGTATAATTTCTTTAGCTCTTGTAATATGGCCATTTCCAGTACCCTGAATTGCATATAATATTTTCATCATTAATTATTTTAAGGGTTTTTGAATATCAAATTCTTTGAGTAATTCTTCAAAAAGAAAATTGTTCTTTTCTTCTTTATTTACATTTTTTAGTTCCTTTTTGCTAAGTTTATTTTCGGTGTTTTGAGCTATTTTATCATTTGCGTATTCATACAAACTCCATTGCTGATTTTTGTATTCTAAAGCCGTTAAATTTTCGATCCAATCTCCAGAGTTTAGATAGGTAGTTTTTCCTTTTTGGTTTTCAATTTTTCTAATTTCTGGTTGATGAATATGTCCGCATATTACATAGTTATACTCATTTTCAATAGCAATGTCTGAAGCCGTTTTTTCAAAATTATCAATAAATTTAACGGCGCTTTTTACACTGTTTTTTATCTTTTTAGAAAGTGATAATTTTCCGTAACCAAAGAGTTTACTAATCCAATTTATAAACGTGTTTATTAGAATTAGAAAATCGTAGCCTTTTCCGCCTAATTTTGCTAACCATTTAGAGTGCTTCATGGTGATATCAAAAACATCTCCATGAAAAATCCATGCTTTTTTATCATCAATATTTAAAACTAGTTTGTTTAAAATTTTAAAGTTTCCTAATTGAAAACCTTTAAATTTTCGCAGCATTTCATCATGGTTTCCTGTTATGTAATAGATGGTTGTTCCATTAGATAGGAGAGAAGTAATGTGTTTAATTACACTCATGTGAGACTTAGGAAAGTAACGTTTGTTAAATTGCCAGATGTCTATAATGTCTCCATTTAGTATTAATACTTTTGGCTGAATTGTTTTTAAGTAATTTAATAATTCTTTAGCTCTACAACCATAAGTACCTAAGTGTACGTCTGAAATTACAACATAATCTAACTTTCGTTTTTTTTGTTTTTTCATTTTGTTTCATATAAAGAAAAAGAATTGTTTCTTGTGTACACACGTTTATGAAGAAAATGATTTTCTAAATATATGTAAACAATTATCTTATTTCTAAGTTCTTTCAAACATAAAAAGAGAATGTATTGTAAACGTAAAATAAAAATGAAAAAAAGGTAAGATAAACTTTATGAAAAAGTTTACGAATAGTTAGCTTATTATTAAGAGGTATAGCGGTTTAGAGCAAAAAAAAATCCGCAGTAAACGCGGATTCATTGAATTTGAAATTAAGAAACAAATAGATTTTAGGTTAAATCTACTTGCTTTAAAGTTGTTTGAATAGTTGTTGTATTGTCTGCTAAACCACATGGTTTAGAGGTACTTCTACAAGAAGAAAAACAAAGGATTCCTAAAATACAAACTGCAATAAATACTACTTTTTTCATAGATAATGGATTTTCGTGTTAAATGTACATATTTTTTATGAAATTGCTCGAATTTTTCTTCTCTTCAATAACGTTAAACTGTACCATTTTATTTTGTATACGTGTAATTATGTTTTTAGTAATTGGTTTTCCGTCATTCCATTCGGTGATTTTTAGCCATTGCTGGATGTCTTCTAATTGCTGCTCGTATCTTTCTGCCAGAATTTTATCAATAGCATCAATTTGTTTAAAGTCTTTTGTTTTGCCATTAATAATGTCTAAAACTTTTTTAACTTCTTCAAAATTATTTTTTAAAACTTCATCTCTAACTGCAATTACAAAACAGGGCCAAGGTGTAGGGCAGTCATCAATTAATCTAAAAGTACCATCATCTACCAAAGGTTTTGTGGTAAAATGTTCCCACATAAAATAGTCTGCTTCTCCATTGGTTAAAGCATCAATTCCGCCTTGTAAATTAGCAATTACTTTAAATTTTAAATTGGCTATATCCCAACCCTGGTTGTAAGCATTTACAATAGCCATTAAATGAGAACCAGAACCAAAACGACTAATGGCAATGGTTGCGTGTTCTAAATCTTCAATGTTTTTAAAAGATGATTTTGCGCCTACATGAATTCCCCAAATTAATGGAGATTTTACAAATGTCTGTACAATCTTAGAAGGGTTTCCGTCTGCAATATCTTTAATAATTCCTTCGGTTAAAACAATAGCAATATCTACATTACCAGCACGTAAGGCCTTACACATGGCACCAGTTCCGCCAGGGAAATCTTGCCAACGTAGATTGATGTTGTGTTTTTTGTATTCTTTGTTTTTTAAGGTTAAATACCAAGGATAATTAAAATGCTCTGGAACTCCTGCAATTGTAAGATTTGTCATTTACTCAATTAATTTTTCTAGTGTGTATTCTATTAAATCGGCAACAACTTTCCCTGGGTTTTCGCTAAAAGAACCATTAGCTCTATTAGCAATAATTGCGTTTATAGAACAAGCTTTGTGACCCAATAGTTTAGATAAACCATAAATAGCAGAGGTTTCCATTTCTAAATTGGTAATTCTATGTTGGTTAAAACTAAAACTATCAATTTTATGGTTTAACTCATTGTCTTGTAAAGCCAAACGTAAAATTCTACCTTGTGGTCCGTAAAAACCTCCTGCGGTAGCTGTGATACCTTGGTGTGTTTTATCAGATTTTAACCTATCTTCTAATTCTTTGCTATTTTCAATTACAATAGGATATGATTTTTTAGTACTCCAATTGGTATGCTTTACAAAAGCATCTTCAATTTCTGGATTAGAAATAGCATCTATTTGATAGGAGTGAAGCAACCCGTTTAAATCTAATCCGTGAGAACCAATAACAAAAGAATCTACCGGAATATCGTTATGCAAAGAACCCGAAGTTCCTATTCTTACAATGTTTAAAGACGTTAAATTCTCTTTAGGTTTTCTAGTTTTAAGATCAATATTTACAAGTGCATCCAATTCATTTAATACAATATCTATATTGTCTGGACCAATACCAGTAGAAATAACCGTAAATTGTTTGTTCTTGTAAGTACCTGTTGTAGTTTTAAATTCGCGTTTTTGAGTAGTAAACTCTATAGAATCAAAATGTTTTGAGATTTTATCAACTCTATCTTGATCGCCAACAAAAATTATATTTTTGGCAATATGTTCTGGTCTTAAATTTAGATGATAAATACTTCCATCTGGATTTAAGATAAGTTCTGATTGTTTTATAGACATTTAAGATGTAATTTGTAATAGTTTTTCTGATTGATTATTATATAGAAAACTATATTTTTTTGCTCCCCCAAGATACGAATTTTCATTACGAAGTTCGCCATAAAAATTTAGCTGGTTTTTTAAAACTTTTTTCCCTTTTCGAGATAATTTTACGGGATTGAAAGATGTAAATAATTTTTGAAGTTGTGCTATATGATGTTCGTACTGTAAATCTCCAAAGCCATAAACAGTTTGTGTTTTTAGCAATTGCTGTACTAATTGGTTTTTAGAAGAAAATTGTTGTGTATTTGCAGTTTCTAAAATAATATTCTCAACATTATTTAATCCATTTTTAATGGAAGGAAATCTGTGTAAATGTGCTTCTAATGCTTCTACTAGATAAATAAAAGGAGACATTGGGTTAAATTTATAGACAGTTTCTAACCTAAGCGGACTCTCTGAGCAGTATAGTTGCCATATATAATCTGCATATTCAATATCATCTTCAGATAAATCTATTCTGTTTTTATAATGTTGCTGAATTTGATTTTCAGTAAGCTCAGATAAACTTTTTAGTTTTGTACTTCCTTTTATTTTGGCACTGGTTACTAAAGAAATATGATAGCCACTTCTATAAGTTTTTAACCAACTAATAACAGCAATCATATTAATTTGGCAGAACAAATCGTGATCAAACCATAAGACTATTTCTTTAGATTCTTTTTTACTACAAAGGTTTCTATATTCTTTTAAAGTAAAGTCTATAAATTTGCTTTTGCTAATATTATAAGAAGTTTTTAAAAAGTGGAACCTGTTTTTCCAGAAAGTTTCACTGCCAACATCTATAGACGTTTTTCCTTCACATAACATTTCTCTCCAAGTGATAAAATCTCCAGAGAAATGAAGTTTTTTTAGATAGTTTGTAGTACTATCTCCATTTGTAATATGTAGTATAGACGAGCTCATAATTTATTAATAACGTTTACAGTAATTATTTATTGTAAGAGTACTAAAATTTATCCACCAACACGCTTCACTTTAAAGCCTTTATCTTTTAGCATGGTCATTATTTGATCTCTAAAATCACCTTGAATAATAATTTTATCATCTTTAAAGCTACCGCCAACAGATAGTTTTGTTTTAATTTCTTTTGCAAGTAGTTTAAAATCTGAAGTTGCACCTGTATAGCCTTCTAAAATAGTAATTGGCTTTCCTTTACGTTTTTCGTATTTGCAAATAATAGGATCGTCTTGTAACCAAATATCCGATTTTTCTTTTACAGGTTCTGCAGTTTCCTTATGCTCTGGAAATAAATTTTTTAATTGATCTTTAAAATCCATTTTTTATTAGTTTACAGTTCTCAGTAGCAGTTTTCAGTCAATTGATAACTGCAAACTGCCACTGCAAACTATTTTTTTAATCCTAATTCTCTTAATCTTTCGTCTAAAAATTCACCTGCAGTGATATCTTCAAATTGTTTTGGGTTGTTTTCATCGATACAGTTTTCTAAAACATCTAATTTCATATCAGAAACTGGGTGCATAAAAAACGGAATTGAATAGCGTGATGTTCCCCACATTTCTTTTGGTGGATTTACTACTCTGTGAATGGTAGATTTTAATTTGTTGTTACTGTGGCGCGATAACATGTCTCCAACATTAATCATTAATTCATCAGGTTCTGCCATAGCATCAATCCAATCTCCTTTGTGGTTTTGCACTTGTAACCCTTTACCTTGGGCACCCATTAATAAGGTAATTAAATTAATGTCTCCATGAGCTGCAGCTCTTTCTGCTCCTTTTGGTTCTGTTTGTATTGGTGGGTAATGAATTGGGCGTAGAATACTATTTCCGTCTTTAATATAATTATCAAAATAGGTTTCTTCTAAACCTAAATGCAAGGCTAAAGAACGTAACACATATTTAGCTGTTTTTTCTAACATTTGATACGTTTCTTTACCAACGGCATTAAAGTTTGCCAATTCATTAACAGTAACGTTTTCTGGGTATTCTTTAGCGTATTTAGAAGCAGCATCTACATACTGACCAAAATGCCAAAATTCTTTTAAATCGCCTTCTTTTTTTCCTTTCGCAGATTCTTTCCCGAAAGAAACATAACCACGTTGGCCTCCAATACCTGGAATTTCATATTTTTCTTTGGTTTCTAATGGTAAATCAAAAAAGTTTTTAATTTCTGTATATAAGCTTTCTACTAATTTTTCATCTAAAAAGTGACCTTTTAAAGCTACAAAACCTATGTTTTCGTAAGCATGACCAATTTCATCTATAAATTGTTGTTTTTTGCTTTTATCCGAAGATAAAAAGTCTGCTAAATTTACACTAGGAATTTTATTCATGATGTTTTGTTTAAAAATAAGGTTGATAAAGTTACTGAAAAATACTAAGTTGTAATAAAATTACTTTTTCTTAAAAGGAATTAAGTAGGTAAGTGTGTAGTTAAATCCGAAACCTGTACCACTATCAAATACTCTATTAAAGCCAGGGGCGTAAAGAGTTTCAAAATTATCTGGCTCTTTTACACTTATTGATATTTTATAAGAACCGCTAAAAGAAACAAAGAAGTTTTTAAACGTTTCTACTTTTAAACCTATTATAAATTCGGTCCAATGTACATTTAAATCTGTAGCCGAAACGGATGAGGTTATTTGGTTTGCAGGGAAATATACTGAATTAACGTTGGGTGTGTAAGTGTTTAAAGTTTGGTCAAAAAGACTAAAACCATAACGAGCTCCTATAAAGATTTCATTGTTCATGTCTAACCAATTTTGGTAGACATTATAGTTAACACCTAGTCTTATATAACTTCCTTTTGATGTAGAATTTGTGTAGTCTTCCGTAGTTGTTTCTTCTTCAAAACCAACTTCTGCAGCAAGGTATAAGTTTTTCTTAATTCTATAATCTCCTACAATTTCTAATCCGGTATAAGAACTATTAAATTGTGCCAAAATGGGTTTGCTAATGTCTACACCAAGTCTTAATCCATATTTAGATTTATATACTAGAGAATCTTTTTCAGCATTTATTAGGGTATCTTTTTTTTGTTCTTGAGCTTGCCCATTAACAAAAACAAAAAGGAAACAGATGCTAATGAAATATTTGTACATGCGCTGTATTTTGACTGTCTATAGTTGTTAATGTTGATGGTGTAAAATCTTTTATCCAATTAGTATTGTCTGATGAAAAAGAAACATCATTAAAGATTACTTTATAACCACAAGATCTAGAAACGTATTCTTCTTCTGGTGTATAGGTTATTGTAAAGGTTGTATAAAGATTATCTACTTCTGCTCCGTCTTCATTATTTATTTTTAAATTATAAATTGTTTCTAATGCTAAAGAATTTAAAGGAATAGCAATACTATCTGTAGTTCTACTGGTATAATCTGCAATGGTATCTTTACCTTCTGCCCAAACAGATAATAATTTAGCTGTTTTTAATGTTTCTTTATTGGTATCATCATAAAAACGTAATACCAAGTTTGGAGTAACAGGGTTTTTTAAGCAGAAATCATCTTTTGTACAAGAAGTATTTATAAGCAAACCAATTATTAAAATTACTATTATTTGATATCTATTATTCTTCAACTTCTACAATTTTATTGATGGCTTTAGCCAATTTAAAATCTAATTTAGTAACACCTTCTGCATCGTGAGTGGTTAACTTAATATCTAAAGTATTATAGTTGTTTGTCCATTCTGGATGATGGTTTAAAGCCTCACATTCAAATGCAATTCTATTCATTGCAGACATACAATCTTTAAAGTTATCGAACTCAAAATCTGTATGCAAAGCATCGTCATAATAATCCCAATCTTGTAATTTTTCTAATTTTCTATTAATTTCGAAGTCTGTTAGTTTTTTCATTCTTTTTAACTTTTATTATGAGTTACCAATATATAATGATTCTTATAAATATTTATTGTCCATTTTAATAAAATTATCTTAATTCTAATAAATTAGTTTCCTTATTAATAGTTCTCTATAAAATTTGATAAATAAACTTTTTATAAACAAATATCATTTACCCTTTTTCAAACAAAACAACCGTTTCAATATGGCTTGTATGCGGAAATTGATCTACCAAACTAATTTTTTTCATTAAGTAACCAGCTTCTGCCAACAACTCTGTATCTCTAGCTTGTGTTGCCGGATTACAAGAAACATACACCATTCTGTCTGCATTTAAATTGATGATTTTCTGCAGTGTTTTAGGTGCAATTCCTGCTCTTGCAGGATCTAAAATAATGGTTTTTATTTTATCTTTATATTCTGGATTTGCAACTAAGAATTTACCAACATCTGCTGCATAAAATTTTAATCCATCAATATTATTTCTTTTGGCATTTTTTTCTGCATCTTCAATTGCAGAAGCTACAATATCTACACCAACAATTTTTGCATTTTCACTTTTAGAAGCTACAATTTGCCCTATGGTTCCTGTTCCGCAGAACAAATCCATTACCACAGTATTGTCTACCTTGGTTTTGTCTTCTAAAACATATTCAACAACTTTAGAGTATAATTTTTCTGCACATTTAGGATTCGTTTGAAAAAAGCTTTTCATGCTGATTTCAAAATTCAAACCTAATAACTCTTCTACAATTTTATCTTTACCATACACTAAATCTAAACTACCGGCTGTTGCAATGGTTCTGTCACCAGTTTCATCATTAATAGTATGTAGTAAACCAGCTAAACGATCTCCAAAAATATCTTTTAGAAAAGAAGCAAATTTCTGTAAATCGAAATTCTCTAATTCGGGAGAAGTCGTTACTAAATTACATAATAATTCATCTGTTTTAAAAGATTTTCTCACTACAAAATATCTAAAAAAACCAGTCTTTTTTGGTCCGTGCCAAGGTTCTAAACCAGTGTCTATACAATATTGACGAATATTTTTTAGATTGTCTTCCATCTGTTTATCAAACAAACCAGAATCTTTTTCTAAATTATCTCCCATCCACCAAACACCACGTCTTTTAAAACCTAGTGTAAACTCATCTTTATCTCTTTTTGTTACTCTATCATATCCAATAGCAGAAAAACCATATTCCATTTTATTTCTGTAGTGAAATACGTTTGGCGATGTTACAAATTCATCAAAAAGATCCTCTATATTTTCTACTTTTCCTATTTTTTTAAATAAGGTTAAAGTACTTTCTTTTTTATATTGATGTTGTAAATCGATAGGTAATTGAATATAAGGCGCACCAGGAATGTCTTGAAAAGGAACTTCCACTTCATCTTCAGAAGGTTCTAAAACATCTATTAACTTAGCTTCTGCATAGTTTTTACTAGACTTACTTATTTGTGCTTTTACCAATTGACCTGGTAAGGTATTCGGAACAAAAATAACAAAACTACCTTCTTCAGATTTTATTCTTGCAATTCCTTTTCCGCCAAAAGCGTAATCTTCAATTTTTAATTCTAAAACTTGATTCTTCTTTACAAATTTATTTCGTTCTCTACGTGGCATTCTTAATTGTTTATGGGTTGCAAAATTAGGGAAAATATAGTTTGATGAAACAAAAAAGGCTACTCATTTGAGTAGCCTTTTTATAAAAGTAATATTATGTTTAGTTTTTTGCTTCTTTTTGTGCTTCTTTAATCATTTGTTCATTGGCAACAATTGCAAATTCTACACGTCTGTTTTTACTTCTTCCTTCTGCAGTTTCGTTTGTTGCAATAGGATCATTTATGCCTAAACCTTTGGTTTCAAATCTTGCATTTTCAAGACCTTTAGTTGTTAAATAATCTTTTACAGAACTTGCTCTTTTAGCAGATAAAGTTTGGTTGTACTCAACTTTACCAGTACTATCAGTATATCCGTAAATAACGATATTAGTGTTTTCGTAGCTATTAAAAATAGGAACTAATTTTTCTAAGTTTGCCTGTGCACTTGCAGATAAAGTTGCTTTATTAGTGTCAAATCTAACGGCATTTTCACCTAAAGTTAACATAATACCTTCACCAACTCTTTCTACTTCTGCTCCTGGTATCGCTTCTTCAATTTCACGAGCTTGTTTGTCCATTTTATTACCAATTACACCACCAGTAACACCACCAATTACACCACCTAAAACAGCACCTAATTCAGAATTTTTACCATTTCCAACATTGTTTCCAATTACGGCACCTAAAATAGCACCTGCTGCAGTACCAATACCAGCACCTTTTTGTGTGTTATTTGCGTTTTTAACAGCTTCACAAGAGGTAAGCATGCTTGCAGTTATAAATAATACTGATAAACTATAAATTATTGATTTTTTCATTGTGTTTCTTTTTTAATTATTTTCTTTGAAATGAATAGGTAATATCTTTTGTTTGTCCTGCAACATTAATTTGGTCTACCAGTTGGAAACTTGTTTCTGTTACATTTATAATGTCTAAAACAAAACCATTATTAACTTCTTTTGCTTTGTAGTCGTTAATAATTTTTAAAACAAATTTACCTTCTTTATTAAGGTACCAAGTTATTGGAGAACTAAATTCTTTACAAGAAGTACTTAGGCTAGTAAGTGCCATTTCTCCTTTGTTGTTATTAGAAACAAAACTCCAGTCACTGCCAACAAAACATTTAGAGTCGGCTATGTAAAAAGAAGTTACATTTAAAAAGTCTGATCCAGGAAAGTTAACAGCAGTAAGTGTAAAATCTCCTTTTAAAATACGTTCGGTTTTATTGTCTAATTTGGTACTAACTGCAGAGGTAGATTTACATGCAATAGCTACTGAGATAAATAAAACAATACATAAAAATTTTTTCATAAGTAATATAAATTAGTTTTTGCAAAGTTAAGAATACTAGTTCGCATATTCTTTGTTTTTATATGCTATAGTTTAAGACACGTTTTTATAAAGATAGTCACTTTTATTGACATAATTTTTGTGTTTTTTATCATTCACTTAAAATAAAGTCTAATATGTAATTTAAGGATGATTTTGTTGAGGTTCTAAATAGAAACATCCAATTGAAACTTTAATATTTTTTTAGCCTTTTACTGTAACAAACTTATTTTTGGGTCGTCTTATTTATATAACCAACCAAATATAAAAATGAGTTTTATAAGAGTATTATTTGCTATTTTCTTTCCACCACTTTCTGTGATAGATAAAGGTTGTGGGTCTTTTTTTATTATCTTTTTACTAACACTTTGTGGTTGGATTCCTGGAGTAATAGGTGCTTTAGTAATTTTAAATAATCCGAAAAATTAATTTAGACAGTGTTATTTTGGTGAATTTTATAATTTTTAGAGACAAGAGACAAGAGACAAGAGACAAAAAACAATTTGTACCTTTTTGAAATAAATCCTATATTTAAGATGATTTTATGTAATTTTTTTAAAATTTCTTAAACCTTTAACCTTAGTTACTATGTTGTTAATTAACCTGTTCTCCGTTTTTAATTTCTTTAGAAGCTTGTAGTAAAACCACATTTCCCGCTGTATTGTAAACACCAATTACTAAACATTCGCTCATGAAATTAGCAATTTGACGAGGTTTAAAATTTACAATTACAGAAACTTGCTTGTTTAGTAAATCTTCTTTTGTATATAAATCTGTTATTTGTGCACTCGATTTTTTAATACCTAAAGCGCCAAAATCAATTTTTAATTGATAAGCAGGTTTTCTAGCTTTTGGAAAATCATTGACTTCAATAATAGTTCCTATTCTAATATCTACTTTTAAAAAATCTTCAAAGGTAATTTCTTCTTTCATTCGTTATTTTTTCTTTCCTAATTTTTGAATGACCCATAAAGGACCAATCAATAAAAATTCTAAATCTTTTAAGAAGGATGGTTTTGCTCCTTCTACTTTATGTCCATAAAACTGTCCAATCCAAGCTAAAACAAAAATAATTAAAGAAGCAAAAAGTAAGTTTACTTGGCTACCTAACCAAAAATTAGCCACAATTGCTATTAAAATTATAAATAACATTTCTATAAAATACCAAAAACCTAAACGTAGATAAAAAACAGAAATGATAATACCCACCATAACAGCCCAATTTTCTAGTATTGGGTTAGATAAATTTAAGGTGTTTTCTAGAAATGTGGTTGGTATACTCATGAGTAAACCAATTACACTAAAAAAAATTAAAGGCACACAAATATAGTGTATCGCTTGGTTTGTTTCGTTTTGGTGACTTACAGCATATTCGTCAAAATATTCTTTGGCGGTTTTCATAAATTTTCAATTAATAATTTAAAAGATAAGTGTTTTTACAATCTATTTTATTTCCAACCTTCACGAATCATTAACTCTTCTATATGTGCAAAATGATGTTTACTATGCCAAGCATACATGCAAATATTTTCTTTTAAACTAATTTGTTCATTTTTAGAAGGGTGAATAAATGTTTTTTCTAATTGCGCATCCGTTAATTCTCGTAAGAAATATACCCATTTAGAGTGTAAGGCTTTTAAAGCGTCAATTGATAAAAAAACAGGAGCAGATTTAGAGTCTTGTAATGCTGCCCAACGATCTTCATAATATGCTTTAATAACCGGTTTATCTTCGGTTAAAGCCCATTTAAAGCGCGTGTATGAATTATGATGACTGTCATAACAATGATGCACCACTTGCCTAATAGTCCAACCACCTTCTCTGTAAGGAGTGTCTAATTGGTTGTCAGATAATTCTTTAATTAAGAATTCTAGTTCTTGAGGAAATCGCTCTAAAATAGAAACCCAATCTTCAATATTTTTTTTGGTGATATTTTTAGGAACATTTGTTCTTCCTATCGGATATTTTAATTCTTCTAGTGTCATTTATTTTTTGTAATTTTCTTAAAAAAGCGTTCAGAATTTCTGTTTTTATAGCGAACGTTTTTTTAAAGTTGATAATTGCATTAACAGTATCTTTTTTTTAAAAATATGCTTCTACTATGCAATCAAAAACGTTTGATTTATTTGGGTATAAGATAACATTTATTTTTAAAATGTTTAAAGAGATTTTAAAGGTGTCTTTTTGAGAGTTATTCTACCAACTTACTAAATGCAACAATTTTATTTATCGTTTTGTTAGGGTCGTTTTTTCTCCAATTGATAAACAAATCTATATTTTCATTTAGCTCAATAAACCGCACGTTTTTAGATTTAGAAAATTGATAAGAATAAGGCAGAATAGAAATGCCAAGTCCTTTAGCAACTAGGTTTAAAATCATGCCACCAAAATCTGATTCTATGATTGTTTTAGGTTCAAAATTATTTTTTTCAAAAAAGGTTCTTAATAGTGAAGCGAAAAAAGTGGTCTGATGTAAGCCCGCAATAATAAACTTTTCATTTTTTAACTCGTTAATGTTGTTTAAAGAAGCTTCGGTTAACCAATGATTTTTTGGTACTACAACACAAATTGGTTCAGAATTTAGTTTTAAGGAATCTATGTTTACATGATTTATTTTATCTCTACTAAAAGCAATATCTGTATTATAGTTTAGTAATAATGCTTCATGACTCTCGTCTGTGGGTTCAATCAATTCTAATTTTAAATCAGGTAGATTAGAGTTGATTACTTCTAAAAAATTAGGCAGAAATTTAAAAGCAATAGAACCAGGGTAACTAATAGATACAAAACCCATAGTACCTTCGTCAATTTTTTTTGCTTGTCGGTGTACTTGGTCCAGTTCTTTTATCATTGTAGACCAGTGGTCTCTTAAAAAAATACCAGCGTCCGTTAATTTTACATTTCTTTTATCTCTTTCAAATAGTTGAATACCCATTTCGCTTTCAAGCGCCTGAATTTGTCTACTTAAAGAAGATTGAGAGATATAGACCTTTTCTGCTGTTTTCCAAAAATGGAGTTCGCTAGCAAGAATTAAAAAATATTTTATTTGTTGAATCGTCATCTTTAATGTGTTTTTTGCATTAATCAACCAAAAATAAGTATTTTTTTAGAGGTTGCAAAATAGTTCCTTTGTATTCAAGTTTATTTTAATATAAAAATATCATGGGAATAGAGAATTTTATAGCTTTTATGTTTAGTGCGTTATTTTTTGTGATTACTCCGGGCATCGATACCGTATTTGTTTTAAACAAATCTATTGGTCAGGGCAGAAAATCTGGAATACATGCTGCTTTGGGTATTAATGCAGGTGTATTAACACATACTTTTTTAGGTGCTTTGGGGTTGACTGTGTTAATTTCTAAATCTGATTTTGCTTTTGATGTGATAAAATATGTTGGTTTTTTGTATTTAGTATCCGTTGGTTTTTTAAAGCTTAAAAACAGTAAGAAGGTAATGGATTTGGGTGATGAAAATACGACTCAAAAAAAAGGTAAAAGTGATTTTTGGTCTGGCTTTTTAACCAATACGTTAAACCCGAAAGTTGCATTATTCTTTTTGGCTTTCTTTCCGCAGTTTATCAATCCATTAGAAATAGAAAACCCAGTACCCTTTATTTTATTAGGTTTAACATTTGCCTTAATTGGTACAATTTGGTATTTAGGATTGTCTTTTTTTGCAAGTCTTTTTTCTCAAAAACTACAGAGCAACCCCAGTTTTAATGTATGGCTAAATAAAATTAGTGGTTTTGTTTTTATACTGATGGCATTTTCAATTTTACTAAGCTAAAGGAGTCTATTTTTTGTTGTTTTTTTGAGTTATTAGCGTTCAATTTTTTACATTTACAAGATCGTTTTAAATTAGTTTAACATTTACAACGTTGAAAATATTTATAATTTGATACTACATTTTTCTTTAATAATTCCAGTTTACAATCGTCCTAAAGAAATAGAGGAGTTGTTAGAAAGTCTTACAAAACAAGATTTTTCTAGTGATTTTGAAGTTTTAATTATAGAGGATGGTTCTACGGATAAAAGCAATTTAATTATTGAGAAGTATAAAACTGAATTAGATTTAAAATACTTTTTTAAAGAAAACAGTGGAGCAGGAGCGAGCCGTAATTTCGGTATGCAAAATGCTTCAGGTAATTATTTTATCATTTTAGATTCAGATGTAATTGTACCAGTACAGTATTTATCCGAAGTAAAAAAAACGTTAGAGACTAATTTTACTGATGCTTTCGGAGGACCAGATGCAGCACATAAAAGCTTTACATCCTTACAAAAAGCCATAAATTATTCTATGACTTCTGTGTTAACTACTGGCGGAATTCGGGGTAAAAAACAAGCGGTTGGTAAATTTCAACCAAGAAGTTTTAATTTAGGTTTATCAAAAAAGGCATTCGAAAAAACACAAGGTTTTTCTAAAATGAAAAATGGAGAAGATATCGATTTAACCTTCCGACTTTGGGAAAGCGGTTGTGAAACTCAATTGATAGAAAAAGCTTTTGTGTACCATAAAAGAAGAAGTACAATTCAGCAATTTTTTAAACAGACTTTTGGTTTCGGAACTGCAAGACCCATACTGAATAAAAAATATCCGGAAACAGCAAAACCAACCTATTGGTTTCCTTCTTTGTTTATTATAGGAATTGATGTGAGTATCATTTTAGCTTTCTTTGGCTACAATGAATTACTCTATTTTTACGGATTTTATTTTTTGCTAATATTCCTTGATTCTTTAGTGCAGAATACCAATTTGTATGTCGCTTTTTTAAGTATGTTTACTTCTTTAACCCAGTTTTTAGGATATGGTTTAGGGTTTTTAGAATCGAAATTTTATCCGAAGAAAAAATAAATTTGGCTAAAGCCATTGTGGTGATAAATTTTATTCAACTATGGATAAATCCATAGGCAATTGAAAAACATAAAATTTGTTTTGTTTTGAATTGGCATAGGCTTCAGCCTGTGCTAAAATTAATGAGATGAATATTGGCTTTAGCCAAATTTTAAAAGTTTAATGTTAGACAAGAATATGTCTTATGAACTTCTGTTTTAAAATAAAGATTTAGAGTTTACTACCTAAAAAACTCTTTAGATTTTTCCCAATAGACATCCATTTCAGTTAAGGACATATCTGCAAGTTCTTTTCCTTCTTTTTTAGCTTCTTGTTCTAGAAACTGAAAACGATTGATAAATTTCTTATTGGTTTTTTCTAAAGCATTTTCTGGGTTTACACCAATAAAACGAGCGTAGTTAATCATAGAAAATAAAACATCACCAAATTCTTTTTCGGTATTTTCTTTATTTCCTGCTTTTACTTCTTCATTTAATTCAGTGAGTTCTTCTTGTACTTTTTCCCAAACTTGTTCAGGTTTTTCCCAATCGAAACCAACTCCTTTTACTTTTTCTTGAATTCTACTTGCTTTTACAACAGCAGGTAAACTTTTAGGAACACCTCCTAAAACAGATGTGTTTCCTTCCTTTAGTTTTAATTGTTCCCAATTACGTTTTACATCTTCTTCCGTTTCGGCAACAACGTCACCATAAATATGAGGATGTCTGTGTATTAATTTGTCGCAAATAGCATTAGCAACATCACCAATGTCAAAAGCTTTTTGTTCGCTTCCTATTTTAGCATAAAAGACGATGTGCAGTAGCACATCGCCTAATTCTTTTTTTATTTCTGGTAAATCGTTTTCTAAAATAGCATCTGCCAATTCATACGTTTCTTCAATAGTAAGATGACGTAAACTTTCTAAAGTTTGTTTTTTATCCCACGGACACTTCTCACGAAGATCATCCATAATATCTAACAATCTATTAAAAGCGGCTAATTGTTCTTTTCTGCTATTCAAAATGATGTTTTATTAAAGTGTTATTTCGAAACGAGTTGATAAACTATTGAGAAATCTAAAAGAGATTCCTGCTCATTCTTCGTTCGGAATGACAATTGTTATATTATTTTTAGTATTAAATACCACAAACTTGCTCACTGAAAACTGAGACTGAATACTGCTTACTTTTTTTCAGTTTCTAAGTTGAATATTATGTTCAGTTTTTAGTATATCTAATCTGTTTATGAGATTTCTCAATCTCTTAAAAAAGCTCATTTTGAAACCACAGACGTTATATTATTTAGTTTCTAATGCCTAATACTACAAACAGGCTAACTGAAAACTGAGACTGAATACTGTTTACTCCTTTTCCGTTTCTTCAGCAGCAACTTCTTCTACTTTAGGGAACTCCATACCTGCTTTTACTAACATATTAAACCACTGAATTACTTTTTTAATGTTAGAAGCATACACTCTTTCTTCATCATAACCAGGTAAAACCTCAGAGAAAAAAGCAGTTAAATTTTTACTACTTTCTTTATGAGATAACGCTTCTTTACCTTCTGTTTTTTCATACATAGAAGTAAAAATGTTTAATAAAGGTACGTCTTCTTCATACGTGTAAATTGCTATGTTTTCTAACAAGCTAACGTTTTGAGCAGCATTAATTGCCACACGTTTTTTTTCTACTAAAGATTCTGCGATTACTGCATTTTTAGATTGTGAGATTACTTGAAATAATCCAGGTTTACCAGTTACGGCAATAATTTTGTTAAATTCCATTTTTGTATATTTTATTATATGTTATTTCTAGAGCAGACAAATGTGTTCTTAAATCAAAAATGAAAATTTTTTGATTGGACTAGAAAAAAACATGGTTTTTGTTATTTACCTTTTTTAGCATTTGGGAAACGCATTCTATAATCTGCATTAATTTTCCCTTTAGAAATATTTTCTAATTTCTTTTTTATCAATCTTTTTTTAAGAGTAGATAGTTTATCTGTAAATAAAACGCCATCTATATGATCGTACTCGTGCTGAAAAACTCTAGCAGCCAAACCATCTAAGGTTTCTGTATGGGTTTTAAAATCTTCATCTTGATATTCAATAGTAATTTCTGGCTGACGAAAAACGTCTTCTCTAACATCTGGAATACTTAAACAACCTTCGTTAAAAGCCCATTCATCACCTTCTTCTTTCAATATTTTAGCATTTATAAATACTTTATTGAAGTTTTTTAAAGCTTCTCTGTCTTTTTCAGATAAATCTTCATCTTCTGCAAAAGGAGATGCATCAATAATAAATAAACGAATTGCTTTACCAATTTGAGGAGCTGCCAAACCAACACCAGAAGCGTTGTACATGGTTTCTTTCATATTAGAAATCAATTTTTCTAAATTAGGATAATCGGCATCAATTTCTACGGCCATTTTTCGTAAAACAGGATCTCCGTAAGCAATAATTGGTAATATCATTTCTTTATTTTTAAGATTGGCAAAAATACAATTTACAA
This sequence comes from Polaribacter sp. NJDZ03, assembly GCF_019263805.1. Taxonomy (NCBI): domain Bacteria; kingdom Pseudomonadati; phylum Bacteroidota; class Flavobacteriia; order Flavobacteriales; family Flavobacteriaceae; genus Polaribacter; species Polaribacter sp. NJDZ03. Next base: position 1,303,934 of record NZ_CP079195.1, on the reverse strand, counting down.
TTACGAATTACGAATTTTTTGAAATTGGATTTTATTTTTTTTTGAAGTTTAGTTTTTTTAACAGTTTTGTCTTTTTTTAGAATAAAATAAAAGCATCTAAAAAAGAACTTATTATTTAAAAGTGAGTTTCTCATTCTTCGGATGAAAAGTAGAATAGTAACGGTTGCTTAATTAATAGCATAACCTTTGTGATCAATCTAAAAATTATGCGTTTTATTACTTATTGTATAAATAAGACTGTAAAATTATGGTAGCGCTAATTTCATCAACTAAAGCCTTGTTTCTGCGTTGCTTTTTATTTAAGCCACCATCAATCATCGTTTGAAAAGCCATTTTAGAGGTAAAACGTTCGTCAATTCTTAACAATGGAATTTGAGGTATTTGTTTTTCTAATTTTTTTAGAAAGGGTAGTATCAATGCTTCGCTTTCACTGTCGGAATTATTCATCTGTTTCGGTTTTCCTACGATAAAAAGTTCTACCTGATTCTCTGAAATATATTTTTTTAGAAATGGAATTAAATCATCTGTATTTACCGTAGTTAAACCAGAGGCAATAATTTGCAGTTCGTCTGTAACTGCAATACCTGTTCTTTTTTTGCCAAAATCGATGGCGAGAATTTTACCCAAATTAAATGTTTTTTGCAAAAATAAAAGTTATAATATAATAACTGCTGTTTAATTGAAATATTATCAATTAGTTAACGTTTTTTTTCTTAATATTTATCGAAAGGCAAGAATTAACACCAATTTTATCAGTTAAAGTCGTAATAATAGTTGGTGTTTTAGTTTCTAACTAATCCGTAATAAACTAACAATTTTGTCAGTTTGAGTATTTAAACATTGCAAAGTACAAGCTTTTTCTAACACTTTTTTTTATCAATTGAATATTCTTCGACAAGTTCTGGAAGACATTTTTGAGTTTTAATTGTTTTACGACTTTATAAAATTAAAAGGGTATAATTTAAATCTACTTCTTTTCATTTTAAAAATCATTTGTTATCACTCACATTTGTTTTTCAGTTAGTTGTAATAACGTCTTAGTTCTTAATTCTAAAAAGAAAGCGGTCTTAGAGCTTTTATTGATGATAAATGAGAATTGTATTTTAAACAAGATGTAATAATCTGTTTAAAAAACGTATATTCGTCCACGTTTTTGTGGATAGATTTATATTTGCGCAAATATACATATTACGATGAAAGAAATTAGAAAAATCATAGAGTCAGCTTGGGATAACCGCGAGTTGTTAAAAGAAGAAAATACAATTAACACAATTAGAAAAGTTGTTGATTTATTAGATAAAGGAGAATTAAGAGTTGCAGAGCCTGTTGATGGTGGATGGCAAGTAAATGAGTGGGTAAAAAAAGCAGTAGTTTTATATTTCCCTATTCAGAAAATGGAAACTTTAGAAGCAGGTATTTTCGAATACCACGATAAAATGCCTTTAAAAACAGATTATGCAGCACAAGGAGTTCGTGTGGTTCCTGGAGCATCTGCTCGTAAAGGATCTTACCTTTCACCAGGTACTATTTTAATGCCAAGTTATGTTAATATTGGTGCGTATGTAGATGAAGGTACTATGGTAGATACTTGGGCTACAGTTGGTTCTTGTGCACAAATTGGTAAAAATGTTCACCTTTCTGGTGGAGTAGGTATTGGTGGTGTTTTAGAACCATTACAAGCAGCACCTGTAATTATAGAAGACGGCGTTTTTATTGGTTCTAGATGTATTGTTGTAGAAGGTGTAAGAGTAGAAAAAGAAGCGGTTTTAGGTGCAAATGTTGTATTAACAATGAGTACTAAAATTATTGATGTTACTGGTGATGTACCTGTTGAAACTAAAGGAGTAGTGCCTGCACGTTCTGTAGTGATTCCAGGGAGTTATACTAAGAAATTTCCTGCAGGAGAGTTCAATGTACCTTGTGCATTAATTATTGGAAAAAGAAAAGAAAGTACAAATAAAAAGACTTCTTTAAACGATGCGTTACGTGAATATGATGTAGCAGTTTAAGAAATTAGGTTACTATGACAAAAATTACAGCAATTATTCCTACTTTAAATGAAGAATTTCATATTGCCGATGCTATTAAATCAGTAAGTTTTGCAGATGAAATTATTATTATAGATTCTTATAGTACAGATAAAACAATTGAAATAGCTGAAAAGTTACATGTAAAAATCATCAAGCGAAAGTTTGATGATTTTTCTTCTCAAAAGAACTTTGCAATTGACCAAGCAACACATAGCTGGATTTATATTTTAGATGCAGATGAAAGGGTAACTCCAGAAGTAGAAAAAGAAATTTTAGAGGCAGTTAAAAAACCGAATGATTTTGTGGGTTTCTATGTGAAAAGAGCTTTTTATTTTGCTCAACAGAAGATAAATTATTGTGGTTGGCAAAGAGATAAGGTTGTTCGTTTGTTTTTAAAGGAACATTGTAAATATTCTGGAGTTGTCCATGAAACTATTTCTACAAAAGGAGAATTAGGTTTTTTAAAAAATAAAATAGATCACTATGGATATAAAAATTATAACCATTTTATATCTAAAATTCATCAATATGGAGAATTAAAGGCACAAGAATTACATGCTAACGGTAAAACTGTAAATGCATATCACATTCTTGTAAAACCACCTTTTAGGGTTTTTAGTCATTTTATTTTGAGAAAAGGTTTTTTAGATGGTTATCCAGGATTGATACTTTCTGTAACTCAAGGGTATGCTGTTTTAACAAGGTATATTAAACTTTGGTTGTTAAATAAAGGATTAAAAGAGGGCTAATTTTTTTTGTAGAAAATATAATTTCTAATACATCTATTTAGCTTGTAGGTGAACAAGGTTAGAACTTGCCAAAAAGGGCGAATTATCTCTCTGATCGCTTTTTTCCAAATAATCATGTTGTTTTGCTGAATCGTACTACCGCCGATTTTTTTATCAATACTAAATACATATTGTTTATTTGTAGAATATAACTTCACTTTATGTTTGTAAACATCTTGTTTCATTACATCGATGGGAGCATAGTAACCACTTAAATTATCAGATAATTTTTTAGCAGCATTTTTACCTATAATTTGTCCAATCATTAGAACAGGAGGCATTAAAAAGGTATTAAGTAAATCATTTTTTTCTAATGAATAGAACCCTTTTTTTCCTGAGATATCTATGAAATCATCTGTAGTTATTTTTTCTAATAATAGTTCTAAATCCTTAAAGAAATCATTATTAATTTGAGCATCATCTTCTAAAACAATTGAAAAATCTTCTGGTTGTTTAGAAAGAAAGTCCCAAAGTTTAAAATGCGTTAAACAAATTCCAATTTCACCATCATTAGGAAAAGGGTAATGTGCTAAAATATTGTGTTTACTTTTTTCTTTTTTAAGAAGATTAGGGGCTAATTCCTTACCATGAACAGCAGATATTCTTGTAATAGGAATATTCAATTCTTTAAATTGATTTTCCATAAAATTTTTACGATCTGTACTTTTATCTAAATTTATGTAGTATACTTTGTGTGAAATCATCTAAGCTAAATAAATTGTTGTAATCAAGCAAATATAAAATTTAAATCTTATTTTCGTATTAGGAATTTGAATATATATAATAGATGTTAATTGATGCAGTAATTACTTGGGTTGATGGGAACGATTCTGACCATAAGAAAAAAGTAAGAAAATTTATATCTAAAGAATTATCTAATTCAAAAGATATTAGAACAAAATTAGACCAAGTTAATGAAATTGAGTTTGCTGTAAAATCAATTTTAAAATATGCTAAATTTGTAAGGAACATCTATATTGTTACAGATAACCAAACACCAGGTTTTTTAAAAGACAAAGAAAAATCTTCAAAAGAATTCCCGAATGTTATTATTGTAGATCATAAAGTTATTTTTGAAGGAAATGAGGAATGTTTACCTGTATTTAATTCCATATCTATTGAAACACTTTTATTTAAAATCCCGTCTTTAGCAGAGCATTTTATTTATTTTAACGATGATTTTTTTTTAAAAAAACACACAAAAATAACAGATTTTTTTATTGAAGGAAAACCTATAATAAGGGGGCATTGGAGTCCTTTTTATGATAATATTTGGCATAAGAAATTAAAGAAAATATTTCTAAAAATTATCAATAAAAAACAAAATACAGCTTATAAACATAGAAAAGGATTACAAAAATCTGCGGAGTTTTTAAATTTCGACAACTATTTTTTTACAGAACATACTCCTACATCAATTAGGAAATCTACATTAGATTCTTTTTTCAGTAAAAATAAAACGTTATTAAATTCAAATATTAAACATCGTTTTAGGAGTCCTAATCAATTTGTAATGCATTCTTTAGCAAATCATTTAGAAATAAAGAATAATACTTTTGTTTTAAAAAATGATTATCAATTAGTTTATTTTCAAAACTACAAGAAACCTTTTTGGTGGATAAAGAATAAACTTAAAAGAGCTGAGAAAGATCAAAATAAACTATTTCTATGTATGCAGAGCTTAGATCAATGTCCTGAAGAAAAACTAATTTATATAAAAAAATGGCTTCAAAATAAATACGAGTAATTATTTTGAAACCAAATTATAATTTTAACTATTTAGTCTACAGTTGTAGGTTTAGGTAGTTTCTTGTTATTAAAGTATAAATACTTAGTTGTGTAATAGTAAGCAGATAAAAGGCTATCCATTTGTTTTGCAACTTTAGGATTCTCTAACTGAATATCTTTTACGGTATTTGCTTCTAAACTGTACAACCCAGTTTTTTTAGAGATGTTTGTTTTTTCGTAATAAAAATTATCTTTTAATACACCAACTCCTTTTTCTCCTTTGCTTTGTAGATACACAAAGGCAGCAGTATTTATACTTGTGCTGTCTAATAGATCTCGTCCTAGTGTATAATTGGTATAGTCTACTTTTGCTAAACTTGTTGCTGTAGGAAATACGTCTATTAATTTAGCATATTTATCAACTACTTGAGGTTTTATATACTTTGGAGCATGAATAAAAAAGGGCACATTGTGTACTTGTATTCCTAAATCGTCTTGATTATTTTTTAAGAAATTTAGTTTTTTCATACCACCTCTATGATCACCAAAAAAGGCAAAAATAGTATTATCATAATAACCTGCTTCTTTCGCTCTTTCTAAAAAACGTGCAACGTTAAAATCTAAATATCTAATTCCATTTAATTGACCTAAAGACCTAAAACCTCCTTTTAACAAAGTTTCTTCGTCTATTTCATCTTCTAATATTGGTTTAAAACTTTCTTTTTGGTCTGGTACAGTAAAAGGCATGTGGTTTGTTGCAGTTTGAATGTAAGCAACAAAAGGTTTACAGCTATCATGTAATTTTTTAAATTCTTTATCAGCCTCCTTAAATAAGTCGTAATCATCAATACCCCAAACATCGGCTCTGTTTTCTTCATCAAAACTACCTTCTTCAAAGATTTGTAAATCTTTTACATTAGATTGAAATACGCCTCTTATATTAGCCCAATTTGCAGATCCACCTATAAAATATTGCTTTTCATATCCTTTATATTGATCAAAAATAATACGTTGATCTATAATCATAGGGTTTCTAGAAGCTGTTTTTACATCTTCTATATCTGGTAAGCCAGTAACACTTGCAAAAACGCTTGCTGCAGTTCCTGGTTTATGAACGTAGAATTTAGAGAAACTTAAACTTTCTTTTATAATAGAATCTATTTTAGGGCTACAGTTTAATGGATTTCCGTATAAACTTAATGTTGCAGTTCCGGTAGACTCTAGCATTACATAAATTACATTTGGTTTCTTACTATAAGGTTCTTTAAAGGTTACTTTCTTTGCAAAATTTATAGTGTCTTTTGGTAAGTTTAAGTGTTTTGCGATTACGGGATAATAGGTTTTAAATTTTTCAATATTAGCACCTTCACTTCTAAATGAAAAACTATCAAAGAAATATAAAACAGGGTTTAAAGCAAATTGATTTATAGTGGTGTTTTTAGAGAAAAAAGCCTCACTCCAGCGCAAAGGATAATGGGTAATACTGTTATAGATACCAAAAGATAAAACGAGTACGGTTAGGATAACAATTACTGCTTTTACTTTTTTAGTAATTTCTTGATGCGTTTTTGTAAATACATTATATATAAACCCCGCATATTTATAGATGATAAAACATAGAATTAACAACCCTATAAGTCCTTTGTAAATAGGGTAACTTTCTACTAAAACTTGAGTAGATATTTTTAAGTTACCTAAAAATCGAAGAGAAGAAGCATCTAGTCTTATTGCTAAATACTCATAATACCCAAGGTCGAACAGGTAAAATAACGTTAAAGTCAAGTAAATTAAAACGATATATATGGACGCTATCTTTTTATAAATTTTGTTTTTAAAAAAACGAAAATTAGTAATTAGAACTAATATTGCTAGTGGAAAAAATGCAATAACGGCAAGTTTTATATCAAAACGTATGCCTAAGGAAATAGCTTTTTGCAATTTTAATGGATCAAGATCTTCTAATTGTATAAAAAGAAGGTAGAAGATTCCTCTAAAAAGTAGTGCGAAAATAAATAGAAAAAATACATTTGTGAAAATGTATTTTATATAACTCGGAATTTTTTGAAACATAGGTATTATATAGAACTACAAAGATACTATTTTTCGAATACACAGTTATAAACTTCATTTCAATATTTAAAGAAATCTAGAATCCTCTTATCATTTTATAACTATAGGTTTAAGACTATGATTTAACAAAGTTGTAGTAGCATTTTTCTGTCAGATACTTTTTGATAAGAATTTTTTAACGGCTGGTTTGTTGTTTTGGTTATTGTATCTGTAATAATTACTTTAAAAATCATTTTAAGAAAAAGTAATTCATTTTTTTGCATAGCATGTTTTATATAGTAAATTTGCCTTAAATTAACAAGAATGTAAAATGACCAATCACTTAAAGATTGGTGGCTTATATTCGAACTTTAAGAGCGTAAATTAATGCAAAAGCAATTCTTCAAAGAAGCAATTTCCTCAGAAATATTTAATGTTATATCTAAAGCATCCAAAGAGTTACAAATAGAAAGTTATGTAATTGGCGGCTATGTACGTGATTTTTTCTTAAAAAGAGGAAACTCTAAAGATATTGATGTAGTAGCAGTTGGTAGTGGAATTGAGTTGGCTCAAAAAGTTTCTAAACTATTACCGAATAAACCTAAAGTACAGGTTTTTAAAACCTACGGAACAGCAATGTTACGTTATAACGATATAGAAATAGAGTTTGTGGGTGCTAGAAAAGAATCTTATTCTGAAGATAGTAGAAACCCAGATGTTACAGAAGGTAGTTTACAAGACGATCAAAATAGAAGAGATTTAACGATTAATGCCTTGGCTTTAAGTTTAAATGAAGATGATTTTGGTGCTTTATTAGACCCTTTCAATGGAATAGAGGACTTGAAAAATAAGGTAATTAAAACACCTTTAAACCCTGATATTACCTATTCGGATGATCCTTTAAGGATGATGCGTGCCATACGTTTTACTACGCAGTTAAATTTTAATATTGATACTGAATCTTTAGAGGCAATTTCTAGAAATGCATATCGATTAAAAATTATTACTAGAGAAAGAATTGTTGATGAACTAAATAAAATTTTATCATCGCCAATACCTTCTATTGGTTTTTTATTGTTGGAAAAAACAGATTTGTTAAAGCAAATTTTGCCAGAATTACTAGCACTAAAAGGAGTAGAGGAAGTAGAAGGACAGAAACATAAAGATAATTTTTATCATACCTTAGAGGTGGTAGATAATATTTCTGAAAATACAGAAGATGTTTGGTTAAGGTGGGCTGCTTTATTACACGACATTGGAAAAGCACCAACTAAAAAATTTAGTAAAAAAGTAGGTTGGACTTTTCATGCACACGAATTTGTAGGTTCTAAAATGGTGTATAAGTTATTCAAGCGCTTAAAAATGCCTATGAATAACAAAATGAAATTTGTTCAGAAAATGGTTATGCTAAGTTCTAGACCTATTGTTTTGGCTACTGAAGTTACAGATTCTGCCGTAAGGCGTTTGGTTTTTGATGCTGGCGATGATATCAATTCTTTAATGACGTTATGTGAGGCAGATATTACTACTAAAAATCCAAAGAAATTTAAACGTTACCATCAGAATTTTGAGTTGGTAAGAATCAAAATAAAAGAAGTAGAAGAAAGAGATCAAGTACGTAATTTTCAACCTCCCGTTACTGGAGAAGAGATTATGGAAGCTTTTAACTTAAAACCTTGTAGAGAAATAGGTCAAATTAAAGAAGCTATAAAAGAAGCTATTTTAGAAGGAGAAATACCAAATGAAAAGCAGGCTTCTTATGATTTTATGATTGAAAAAGGGTTACAACTAGGGTTGACGCAAATTTAGAGTTATATTTTTACATAAAATACATCATAAAAAAGACCATTACGAACTTAGTAATGGTCTTTTTTATGATGTATTAGAGTTATTCTTAACTTAAAGATTGCATAGTAACCAATTTAAAATACTCACCTTTTTTAGCGAGTAATTCTTCATGTTTACCTTGCTCTACAATTTTCCCTTTTTTAAGTACTACAATTTTATCTGCTTTTTGAATGGTAGATAATCTGTGTGCAATTACTAAAGAAGTTCTGTTTTGCATCATTTTTTCTAAAGCAAGTTGTACCAGTTGTTCCGATTCTGTGTCTAAGGCAGAAGTAGCTTCATCTAAAACCATTATTGGTGGGTTCTTTAAAACAGCTCTTGCAATAGATAAACGTTGTTTTTGTCCGCCAGAGAGTGTATTACCACTATCTCCAATATTTGTATCGTATTTTTCTGGTAAATTCTGAATAAACTCATCTGCATTCGCAATTTTTGCCGCTTCTAAAATTGCATCATCCGTTGCCTGTTGTGTTCCTAATTTAATGTTATTTGCAATGGTATCATTAAATAGTATTGAGTCTTGAGAAACAATACCCATTAAATCTCTTAAAGACTTTTTGGTAATGTCTTTAATATTGTTGTCATCAATAATTACATCTCCCTTATTAACATCATAAAAACGAGTAATTAAATTAGCTAAAGTAGATTTACCACTACCAGATTGACCAACCAAAGCGACGGTTTCTCCTTTATTAATCGTTAAAGAAAAGTCTTTTAAAACATATTCATCTTTATACTTAAAAGAGATGTTTTTAAATTCTATTTTACTTGTAAAGTCTTGTTTTATAATTGCGTTCGGTCTGTCTTTAATGGTGTTTTCTGTATTAAGAACAGTCATAATTCTTTCTGCAGAAGCCTCTCCTTTTTGAATGTTATAAAAGGTAGTGGTAATTAATTTTATAGGGTTTAAAACAGTATAAAACAGTACAATGTACCCCAAAAACTGACTCGCTTTTAAATTACCGGTATTAGACAAAACTTCTGTACCACCGTACCAAAGAATCGCAATAATTGTTGCCGATCCTAAAAACTCACTCATAGGTGAAGCTAATGTTTGCCTATGATAAACACTCGTCATTAATTGCTTAAAATTAAGTGTTGAGTTATTGAATTTTTTTGCGATTACATGTTCTGCATTAAAGCCTTTAATAATTTTTAATCCAGTTAATGTTTCTTCAATAAAAGATAGAAAGTTACCTGTTTCCTTTTGTGCTTTTGCCGATTTCGATTTTAATTTTTTACTAATAGAAGATATTATAAAACCAGAAACAGGTAATAATACAAAAACAAACAATGTTAGTTTTAAACTCATGTACAGCATAATTGTTATAGAAATAACAACTGTTAACGGTTCTCTAACAATGGTTTGTACAGAGCTTATTATTGAGTTCTCTACTTCTTGTACATCTCCCGTCATACGAGCTATAATGTCTCCTTTTCTTTTTTCTGAAAAATAGGCAATAGGGAGTTCTACAATTTTATTGTATAAATTATCTCTTAAATCTTTTACAATTCCTGTTCTTAAAAAAGCGATTGCATAAGAAGCTAAATATCTAAATAGATTTTTAAAAAAGAATAACGACAGTGATAATAAACAAATAAATAAAAGCACATTTATTTCGCCGTCATTAATAATTTTTTGAGAAATAAAGTAGTTAAATTCATTTTCTAAATAACTACCAATATTTCCGATACCACTATAAATTGGCTTTGAGACGGCTACTCTTTCTTCTCCAAATAAAATTTTTAGAACAGGAATAAACGCCAATACAGAAAGCACATTAAAAATTGCGTAAAGTATATTGAATAGAATATTTAGAATAGTAAATTTTCGATACTTTTTCTCATATTTTAAAATGTCCTTAAAATAGCCCATTAATTTAATTTCATTTCTTTAATAATTCTTTGAATTTTTGCATCTAAAGCATCTTCTACAGAAGTAGCGTTTTCTTTAGTATCTATAGATGTATTTACACTAAAGTAAAACTTAATCTTTGGTTCTGTACCACTTGGTCTTGCAGCAATTCTTGTACCAGATTCTGTTTGATAAATTAAAACATTAGATTTTGGTAAGTCTATATTTGTTACTTCACCAGTAATTAAGTTCTTTTTTGTTGATGCGTCGTAATCACAAAGAGATTCTATTTGCTCTCCGTCAATTTCTGTAATAGGGTTGTTACGCATGTCACTCAACATTTGCTGAATTTCGGCAGCACCATCCATTCCTTTTTTAGTAATAGAAATTAAATGTTCTTTATAAAAGTTGTTTTTAACATAGATTGCTAATAATTCTTCATAAAAAGAACTTCCGTTTTGTTTTGCGTATGCAGCAACTTCACAAGCTAATAGTGTTGCAGTAACCGCATCTTTATCTCTTACAAAACCACCAACCATATAACCAAAACTTTCTTCACCACCACCAATAAAATCTAATTCTGGGAAATCTCTAACCATTTTGGCTATCCATTTAAAACCAGTTAAACCAACTTTGGTTTCTACACCATAACTAGCAGCAACATCATTTACTAATTCGGTAGAAACAATCGTAGAACCAACAAATTGTTTTCCGTTTATTTTTCCTTCTTCTTTCCACTTCTTTAACAAGAATTCAGTCATAACAACCATGGTTTGGTTCCCATTCATTAATTTCATGTTTCCGTCTAGATCTCTAATAGCTACACCTAATCTATCGCAATCTGGGTCTGTACCAATTACAATATCAGCACCAACTTTGTTTGCTAAATCAGTAGCCATTTTTAAAGCTTCTGGCTCTTCTGGATTTGGAGATTTTACAGTTGGGAAATCTCCATCTGGTTCTCTTTGTTCTTCAACAATGTGAACATCTGTGTAGCCTGCTTTTGCTAATGCATCTGGTACAGAAACAATAGAAGTTCCGTGTAAAGAAGTAAAAACAATTTTTAAATTTTTACGATCAATTTTATCAGATAAAGTTCCGTTTTTTACAGAAGCATCAATAAAAGCAGCATCTACTTCTTTACCAATTACTTCAATTAAACTTTCGTTTGCATCAAATTTAATTTCAGAAAAATCTAAGGCATTTACATTACCAATAATTCCACCATCATGCGGAGGAACAATTTGTCCGCCATCTGCCCAATATACCTTGTAACCGTTGTATTCTGGTGGGTTGTGAGAAGCAGTTAAAACAATACCAGCATCGCAACCTAAATGACGCACTGCAAAAGACAATTCTGGAGTTGCACGTAAATCTTCAAAAAGAAATACTTTTATATTATTTGCAGATAAAACATCTGCTACTATTTTAGCAAACTTTTTACTGTTATGTCTACAATCATACGCTATTACTACGCTTAATTGTTCTTTTTTTACGTTTTCTATTAAGTAATTAGACAAACCTTGTGTTGCTCTACCTAACGTATATTTATTAATTCTGTTAGTTCCAGCTCCCATAACACCACGCATTCCACCAGTACCAAACTCCATATCTTTATAGAATCTGTCTGCTAAAGCATCCGGGTTATTGGTAATTAATTCTTGAATTTCAGTTTGAGTTTCAGCATCAAAAGTAGCTGTTAACCATTGCTTTGCTTTGTCTAAAATATTATTCATCGTTTATAGTTTGTATTACTTAGTTGAAAACAAATATACTATTTAGAAATTGAGTTTTTCTTTAATTGTATAGTGTTTTTCGTTACTTTTTGTTTTTATAATGAGTTCTCCAATAAATCCTGCTAAAAATAATAGTGTTCCTAATACCATAGAGGTTAGGGCTATATAAAACCAAGGATTATTTGTAATTAAAATTGTTTTAATGCCGTTAAAAACGTTGTAAAGTTTATAAGCACCAATGTAAAAAGCAGATGTTGTTCCAAATAAGAACATTAAAGTACCCCAAAGACCAAAAATGTGCATAGGTCTTTTACCGAATTTTGATAAAAAAGAAATGGTAATTAAATCTAAAAAACCATTTACAAAACGGTCCATTCCAAATTTAGTTTCTCCGTATTTTCTTGCTTGGTGTTGTACTACTTTTTCTCCTATTTTGGTATATCCTTCGTTTTTAGCTAAAACGGGAATGTATCTGTGCATTTCGCCACTTACTTTTACAGCTTTTATCACCTCGTTTTTGTAGGCTTTTAATCCGCAGTTAAAGTCGTTTAATTTTAAACCAGATGTTTTTCTGGCAGCAGCGTTAAATAATTTGGAAGGGATGTTTTTGGTGATAACATTGTCATAACGTTTCTTTTTCCAACCAGAAATTAGGTCGAAATCTTCCCTAATAATTAAATTATACAATTCAGGAATTTCATCTGGGTTGTCTTGTAAATCAGCGTCCATGGTAATAACCACGTCACCTTTTGCCATTTCAAAACCAGCATCTAATGCTTGAGATTTTCCATAATTTTTTTGGAATTGTATTCCTTTTACCTCGGTATGTGCAGCGGATAGTTTTTCAATTACATTCCAAGAATTGTCTGTACTACCATCATCTATAAAAATAACTTCATAAAAATAACGATTGGATTGCATCACTTTTGCAATCCAATCGTATAATTCTTGTAAAGATTCATCTTCGTTAAGAAGTGGTATTACTACCGAAATATCCATGTTTGTTCTATTCAATATGTATCATTCAAAGTTTAATTGATATTAAACCTTTAATATTAAAATTTAGTATGTTTCTTCTTCAGTTTTTTTCATAACAGCAGAAGCTATTGCAGAAATAATAAAACCTAAAATTGCAGCACCAATAATTGAAACAGCAGCAATAATACCAGGAGATTGAAATTTCTGAGCTATTTCATTAGCTCCTTCAATTTGTTCTTCTGTCATACCAGCATCTAAATATGCTTGATTTTGAATTTCCATAGCTTGCAGCATAAAGTCTGGCTCTATAACAGTCATAAAAATATATTGATAAATTGCAGTTATTAATGCAGAAAGAATACAGATACCAACACCAATTTTAACACCTTGTCCCCAAGAGATAAAACCATTATTAATTTCTTTGTATTTTTTTATTCCAAATACTACAAAAGCAATAGTTAATGCTATAGATATAACAGAAACAGACCAATGAGGTTTTAGGTGTGCACCCATTACATAGGTAATAACACTTAGTAATATACCAGCGACTGCTAAAATAACACCATAATTTATAATAAGACTTTTACTGTTTGCTTGTTCTTCCATTTTTTTAATTTAGTTAGTTATACAAATATATTGTTTTCATTGTTGATAGTTTTTAATTATTTATAAAAGTTTGTTTACTATCACAACAATACATTAGTATTCAGACTGTTGAAAATGTTACATAAAATTTACACTTTTTTTCTTGTCAATATAAAAATAGATTGTAAATTTGCCTCGGCAAGTCCTACACAACTAGCTCCCTTTGAATCCTCCAGGGCGGGAACGCAGCAAAGGTATTAGGTTGTAGCGGTGTGATGTAGGTAGCTTGCCATTTTTTTTATCTCTATTTAATTCTGAATTTTTTCAGAATTTTTCTTTTTTATAGACGTTATTAATTTTTCCTTTTTAGTTTCCTTCATTTAGTTTTATGATATTTGCCAAATACATATTTATAGATTGAAATATGTAAGATATTTAAAAATAACTTGTTTCAATTTTTTTAACCTTTCAATTATTTAAAAACCAATGTCTAAAGTTGTATTAATTACCGGAGCTTCTTCTGGAATAGGAAAGTCTATTGCTATTTTTTTATCAGAAAAAGGATATAAAGTATATGGAACAAGTAGAAACCCTAAAAATATTGCCGATTTTTCTTTTGAATTAATTGCTTTGGATGTTTTAAAGGTGGATACCATTACTACTGCAATCGACTTTATTATTAAAAAAGAAGGCCGGTTAGATGTTTTGATAAACAATGCAGGAATGGGAATTACGGGTCCAATAGAAGATACGCCAACAGATGAAATGCGTGCTGTTTTTAACACGAACTTATTTGGTGCGGTAGATGTAATGAAGGCTGTTTTACCGCAAATGCGCAAGCAAAAGTTAGGTACTATTATTAATGTAACTTCTATTGCTGGTTATATGGGATTGCCTTTTAGAGGTTTGTATTCTGCTACAAAAGGAGCTTTAGAAACCATAACGGAAGCAACAAGTATGGAAGTAAAACCCTTCGGAATTAAAGTAACGTGTGTTGCACCTGGAGATTTTGCAACCAATATTGCTGCAGGAAGATATCATACCCCAGTTTTTGATAATTCTGCTTATAAAGAGAATTATCAGATGAATTTAAATTTGATGGATGCACACGTAAGTGGTGGTATGGATCCAATAGAAATGGCAAAGGCTGTACATAAGATTATAGAGACAGAAAATCCGAGAATTCACTATAAAGTAGGTGGGTTTATGGAGAAATTCTCAATTGTTTTAAAACGTATTTTACCAGATAGAATGTATGAGAAAATTTTGATGAACCATTATAAATTGTAGTTTTTGATCAAGACCTCACAGGTTTTTTAAACCTGTGAGGTCTGAAAATATCTTTATTTAACTTCTATGAATTGTTATGAACTAACTATCTTTGCGTTAGGGATTAAAACGGCATCCTTTTTTATTTTTATAAAAAAGATATAGTGTAAAGCCCGACCTTTTTAGGGAACGCCCAAACCTTTCGACTGCACTCGAGATATTAATTATTAATATACTAAATATATACAAATGAAATTTTTTATTGACACTGCAAATTTAGAGCAAATTAAAGAAGCGCAAGCTTTAGGTATTTTAGACGGAGTTACTACAAACCCATCATTAATGGCTAAAGAAGGTATTACAGGAGAAGTAAACATTATTAACCATTATAAAGCAATTTGTGAGTTGGTAGATGGTGATGTTTCTGCAGAAGTAATTGCTACAGATTTTGACGGAATGGTAAAAGAAGGTGAGGCTTTGGCTGCTTTAAACCCTCAAATTGTGGTAAAATTACCAATGATAAAAGACGGTGTAAAAGCGTGTAAATATTTTTCTTCTAAAGGAATTAAAACAAACGTAACATTGGTGTTTTCTGTTGGTCAGGCTTTATTGGCTGCTAAAGCAGGAGCAACGTATGTTTCGCCATTTTTAGGTCGTTTAGACGATATTTCTACAGACGGAATGAACTTAATTTCTGAAATGAGACTTGTTTTTGATAACTATAAATTTGAAACTCAAATTTTAGCAGCTTCTGTAAGAAATACAATGCATATTGTTAATTGTGCAAAATTAGGATCTGATGTTATGACAGGGCCTTTAAGTGCTATTGAAGGTTTGTTAAAACATCCTTTAACAGATAGTGGTTTGGCTCAGTTTTTAGCAGATTACCAAAAAGGAAACTAACCAACACAGTTGGTTTTTATATAATAAGGTCAGAAAGTAGAAAAATATTTTACTTTCTGACTTTTTTGTCTTTAATAACTTTTGGACTTTGTAACTTTGCCTCTTTGTAACTTATTTAAATGTACCCTAAAAAAGAACTCGCACAAATTGTAATTTCAGCTTGTTGTCAATTTAATATTGATACGGTTGTTATTTCTCCAGGATCTAGAAATGCGCCTTTAACGGTTGGTTTTTCTAATCATCCAGAAATAGTAGCATTAAGTGTGGTAGATGAGCGTTGTGCTGCTTTTTTTGCATTAGGTATTGCACAGCAAACTCAAAAACCAGTTGCCATTATTTGTACCTCTGGTTCTGCTTTGTTAAATTATTATCCGGCAATTGCAGAAGCTTTTTATAGCAATATTCCGTTGGTGGTAATTTCTGCAGACAGACCAAAACATTTAATTGATATTGGAGACGGACAAACTATTCGTCAAGAAAATGTGTTTGATAAACATATTTTGTTTTCAGCTAATTTAGAGGATATAAACTCGAGTGCAGTAGAGAGCCTAAAACTTAAAAATAAGAACTTAAAACTTATTTCGGAAGCTTTACAGATTTCGGTTTCTCAAAAAGGACCAGTACATATAAATGTCCCTTTTGATGAACCTTTGTATGAAACTGTTGCAGAGTTAAAGAGTTTTAAATTGCCCAATGTTATTGCGAGTGTATCGAAACAATCTGTAGATTATAAAAAGTTAGCATCTATTTGGAATGCATCCACTAAAAAAATGATTTTGGTTGGTGTAAATTATCCTGATGCAGATTTACACAAATTAATGGATTTGTACGCAGATGATGCCTCTGTTTTAATTTTAACTGAAACAACATCTAATTTACATCAAGAAAAAGGCATAGATTCTATAGATCAGCTCATTTTTTCTTTAGATGAAACTCAGTTTGAAGATTTACAACCAGAAGTGTTAATTACTTTTGGAGGCATGATTGTTTCTAAAAAAATAAAACAATTTTTAAGAAAATATTCACCAAAACAGCATTGGAATATTGATGAATTTAAAAAAATGGACACGTTTTTTTGTTTGTCAGAATTTATAAAGATAAAACCTGTAGACTTTTTTAGTAACTTTAATAGGTTCGTTATCTCTAAGAAAAGTAATTACCAGCAGAAGTGGTTGCAAATTCGTGACGAAAAACGGGTAAAACATAGCGCATATTTATCAAAAGCAACGCATTCAGATTTTAAAGTTTTTGAACAGGTTATAGAAAGTGTCCCTGCAAATAGTCAGTTGCAAATAAGTAACAGTTCTATTATTAGGTATGCACAATTATTTTCTATTGATAAAACAAATACAGTGTTTTGTAATAGAGGTACAAGTGGAATTGATGGCAGTACTTCTACAGCAATTGGAGCCGCTTTTGCAAACAAAAATCAGACTGTTTTTATAACCGGAGATATTAGCTTTTTCTATGATAGTAATGCCTTATGGAATGCTAACATACCAAAGAACTTTAGGATTGTATTAATAAATAATTCTGGTGGCGGAATATTTAAAATTATTCCAGGACCAGGAACAACCAATGCTGCTAAATATTTTGAAACTCCGCATAACTTAACTGCAGAGCATTTGTGTAAAATGTATAATTTCGATTATTTAAAAGCAGATGCTACAATAACAGTAAAAGAACAATTAGTGGGTTTTTATGAAACATCAGAAAAACCAAAAATATTAGAAATCTTTACGCCAAGTGAAGAAAATAATTTAATTTTAAAAGAATATTTTAAATACATACAATAATGAGTTTACAAGAAGATTTATACGACGAAGAAGAGAACTTACAAGATGACGAAAACAACTCGGAAGAGGTAGATATGTACTTGAAAGAGGGAGATAAAGTTAGCTTAGTAATTGAAACAGAAACCAATTTAGGATATACGGTTTTAATTAATGAAGAGTTTGATGGTTTACTTTTTAGAAGTGAAGTTTTTCAGGAATTAGAAGAAAATATGGAAGTTGTTGGTTATGTGAAACAAATTCGCGAAGATGGAAAAATTGATGTTTCTCTAAGACCACAGGGTTTTAGAAATGTTATTGACTCTGATGTAGAGAAAGTATTGACAAAACTAAAAGAAAGTAGAGAAGGGTTTTTATTATTAACAGATAAAAGTTCTCCAGATTCTATTCGTTTTCACATGAAAATGAGTAAAAAAGCATTTAAAAAAGCTGTAGGAAATTTATACAGACAAAAACTAATTGTTATTAAAGAAGATAGAATAGAGTTGGTGTAACATAAGTATTCAGTCGTCAGTTAGCAGTAGGCAGTAAAGTTGTTTTTATAAAATTTATTTGTTATTTTTTTAACGAATATAGAATTTTTAATTTTGCATACTGCATACTGCATACTGCATACTTTTACCTTCCACCCAATCTTAAAATGTTTTCATAAAATTTATCTGCATTTGGGTCTGCAGGATTCATTTTTCCGTAACCAATTTTATACTGTATAATTGCTTTACTAATTTGTTTTCCGCTTTCGTAAAACTTACCAATATAGTAATCACCTAGCGGTGACGAAGGATATAGTTTTAAAATCATTTTACCAAAAGGAAGTAACTGATCTCCATTTTCTTTTTCCATAATTATTTTCTCGATTGCAAAAACATCAGCTTCTCTTATACCTAAACTACTACCAAAAAGAAATTCGATTTCTAGATATTTATTTTCTAAATAAGCAATAGCGTCTGAAGGTGATAAGTCTTTTATGTTTTTATCAAACTCTTCTTTAGAGATGGCAGAATATACTTGAAAAACTTGATTTAGTGCTCTAGGAATTGCTTCACCAATGGCCGATATGCTACTTGACGTGTTAATGGTGTCGTTTATAATATTAAGATTTTTTATCTCTAAAGATTTTAAACCTCCTTGTAATTCTCCTATCTTAGTCTGTTTTTCAAAAGAAAATGAAGTAGAATTGTTTATATATAGGTAAAAAGTATTGTCTTCCTTTTCATATCTCGGTAAATTATAACTTTGCAATTGCTGTCCTATAAAGTCAGAAAAAACAGGATTTATACAGATGTAAGAATTAACAAGAGGAACTCTTTCTCCTAAAAAAAAGGAAACTAAGTTTGCAGAAGTACCTTCACCAATAATAGAAATAAAAGGAGACGTTTTGTAGGTGCTTTCTATTTCAAAAATAACTTCATCTTTTATAAATTGATAAAATTTCTTATTATCTGTCGTTAATTCGCCAGTTGTAGTATTAAAATAGGTGTCTTTTTTACGGGTTTTAGCCATTTCAATTCCAACCACAATTTGCTTTGGTGCTTTGTCTTTAGCAGCAAATAATATAGAATTCCCTACATACATATCAAACAAAATCTCACTATCTAAAACAATTGCCAACGGATAATTTTTGTCTCCTTCAGAATCGTAACCTTCTGGTAAATATATTTTTATGTCTCTTTTATCATCTGTGTAATCAGAGATAATTGTTTTATTTATTATTTTTTGTGCATACCCGATAAGGCAAATCAGCATAAATATTAGGGTGAACGATTTCTTTATCATAAATTTGAATCTTTATTTTTGTAACCAATTTTTTTGTTCTTCTAAAAGAACGTCCAAAATACAAAATTATGATACAACCCGAGTGGAAAACTGTTAAAGAATACGAAGACATTACCTATAAGAAATGTAATGGAGTTGCTAGAATAGCATTTAATAGACCTAATGTTAGAAATGCTTTTAGACCTAAAACTACTAAAGAATTATACGATGCTTTTTACGATGCAGGCGAAGATGTAAATATTGGAGTTGTGCTACTTTCTGCGGAAGGGCCAAGTACAAAAGACGGTGTGTATTCATTCTGTTCTGGAGGAGATCAAAAAGCACGTGGACACCAAGGGTATGTTGGTGAAGACGGATATCACAGATTAAATATATTAGAAGTACAACGTTTAATTAGGTTTATGCCAAAAGCAGTAATTGCTGTAGTACCAGGTTGGGCAGTTGGTGGCGGACACAGTTTACATGTAGTTTGCGATTTAACTTTAGCTTCTAAAGAACATGCTATTTTTAAACAAACAGATGCAGATGTAACTTCTTTTGATGGTGGTTATGGTTCTGCATATTTGGCTAAAATGGTGGGGCAAAAAAGAGCTCGTGAAATCTTTTTCTTAGGTAGAAATTATTCTGCACAAGAAGCGTATGATATGGGTATGGTAAATGCTGTTATTCCGCATGAAGAATTAGAATCTACTGCGTATGAATGGGCACAAGAAATATTAGAAAAGAGTCCGACTTCTATAAAAATGCTAAAGTTTGCAATGAATTTAACAGATGACGGTATGGTTGGTCAGCAAGTTTTTGCAGGAGAAGCAACAAGACTTGCTTATATGACAGATGAAGCAAAAGAAGGAAGAGATGCTTTTCTTGAAAAGAGAAAACCAAACTTTCCTAAAAAATGGATACCATAGATTAGTAGGCAGTTTCAGTATACAGTCTCAGTGTTCAGTATTAGTAATAAAATGGAGCTTGCTCTAAAAAGGAAAAAATAATTAGAACTCCAAATTACCCAGTTTGTAGTTCCTTCCCTTCGGGAAGGTTAGGATGGGCTGTTTTTATGAAACCACAAGTAGTCTCTTTTTTAATTAAATGTCCAGATCAAAAAGGATTGGTAGCCAAAATTACCACTTTTTTTTATGAAAATGGATTCAATATTTTAAGTTCTCAGCAGTATGTAAATGCTATTGAAAACACCTATTTTATGAGAGTTCGTTTAGATGCAGAGGGAACGGATATTTCTAAAGAAACTCTAGAGCATAATTTTTTACAATTGGCAACGCCATTAAATATTGATTGGTCGGTAAACTATTGCGATAAAAAACAAAATGTAGCCATTATGGTTTCGCACACTAGTCATAATTTATATGATTTGTTAGAGCGTTCTAAAGAGGGGCGTTTAGATTGTAATGTAAAAATGGTTATTAGCAATCATGATAAATTAAGGTATATAGCAGACATGTTTAATGTGCCTTTTTATTATTTACCTGTTACTAAAGAAACCAAAAAAGATCAAGAAGATCAAGTTGTACAATTGTTAGATGCTAATGAAGTAGATTTAGTAATTATGGCAAGGTATATGCAAATTTTATCTTCAGATTTTATCAATCATTATCCAGAGAGAATTATAAATATTCATCATTCTTTTTTACCTGCTTTTCAAGGAGCAAACCCTTATAAAAAAGCATACGAAAGAGGTGTGAAATTAATTGGAGCAACGGCACATTATGCAACAGTAGATTTAGATGAAGGGCCAATTATTGAGCAAGATGTAAAACCGGTAACGCATGAAAGTACACCAACAACCTTAAAAAGAATTGGTGCAGATATAGAGAAATTAGTGTTGGCAAGAGCGGTTAAAAACCACTTAAATCATCAAATAATTGTTTCAGGAAATAGAGCTATTGTTTTTCCGGAAGCAGGGGAATAAAACAGTTGGCAGTTTTCAGTCAACAGTAATCAGTTAACCTAAATATGATTTTAAGTTAATCAATTTTAATAGTATAAAATTAACACAATAGTGTTTCTTCCCTTCGGGAAGATTAAGATGGGCTTTTTTTATGAAAATAATTTGTATTGGGCGCAATTACGCAAAACATATAGAAGAGTTAGCAAATGAAAGACCAGAAAACCCTGTAGTTTTTCTAAAACCAGATTCTGCTATTTTACCAAGAAAAAATCCGTTTTTTATTCCACCTTTTTCTAATGATGTTCATTATGAAGTAGAGGTTTTGATAAAAATAAATAAAGTTGGTAAACATATTGACGCTAAATTTGCTCATAAATATTACGATGAAATTGGTTTAGGAATCGATTTTACAGCAAGAGATATACAGGCAAAATGTAAAGAAAAAGGGTTGCCTTGGGAAAAAGCAAAAGGTTTTGACGGAAGTGCCGTGGTGGGAGAATTTTATCCGAAGGAAGAATTTGATTTAGAGAACTTAAATTTTCAACTTTTTAAGAACGACGAACTTGTTCAGGATGGTAACACCAATGCAATGTTGTGGAAAACAGATGAATTAATTGCTTATGTTTCTCAATACTTCACCCTTAAAAAAGGAGACATAATATATACAGGTACACCTGCAGGAGTAGGTAAAGTTGTAGAGAACGATAACTTAAAAGGAATTATTGAAGGAAGAGAAGCTTTTGATATAAGAGTAAAGTAGGTTGATAAATTTTACAATACAAATAATAGCCTCCATATTTGTTGGGATTTGTTTTATGTATTTGGCTAAAAGGTTTGAAAAAAATAAGACACTTTACTTTTGTATAGGTTTTTTTGTTTCTCTTGCTATTCGAATTATTTATTTACTTATTTATGGCTTTTTTACAGACTTTAAACTTCAGCAAGATTTTGAATCAAATAGAAATTTATCAGTCTTATTGAGTGTTATTATTTCATATTTCCTTTTCGTTTTTTTTCGAAAAAGATTAAAGAATAAAAATTTAGATTATCAGAATATAAATGAAATAGGCTCATAATGAATGCAGAAATTATTACAATAGGAGATGAAATTTTAATTGGTCAGATTGTAGATACCAATTCACAATTTATTGGTCAGGAATTAAATAAAATAGGAGTTTCAGTTTATCAAATTACTTCCATTCAAGATGATGAACAGCATATTTTAAACGCTTTAAAAGAAGCACAAGAAAGAGCAAGTATTGTTATTATTACTGGAGGTTTAGGACCAACAAAAGATGATATCACAAAAAAAACAATTGCAAAGTTTTTTAAAGATACTGAGTTAATTGAATATCCGGAAGTAATAGCACATATTAAAGAGATGTTTATAAAAGTGAATCATCCTTTTAATGAAGTGCAAAGATATCAGGCGCAATTGCCTTCTAAGGCTACTTTGTTAATGAATAATTTTGGTACTGCACCCGGAATGTGGTTTTATCAAAACGAGACTGTCTTTGTGTCACTCCCTGGAGTTCCTTATGAAATGAAAGGTTTAATAACCGATCAAGTTTTACCTAAAATTCAAAAGCAGTTTAAATTACCTTTCATTATTCATAAAACAATTATGACGTATGGGCAGGGGGAAAGTATGATTGCAGAAAGAATTGAAGAATTCGAAAACAATTTACCACCTTATATTAAGTTGGCATATTTACCTTCTTTTGGTAAAGTAAGACTGCGTTTATCCGCCAAAGGCGATCATAAAGAGACTTTAGAGGCAGAGTTAAATGAAAAAGTAGCTGAAATTTATAAACTAATACCAGAAATTATTACCGGTTTAGATGATGATAGCTCATTAGAGAAAAGAATAGGAGCGTTGTTAAAAAGAAATAAGCAAACAATTGCTACGGCAGAAAGCTTAACAGGAGGTCAAATATCTGCAAATTTAGTATCCGTTGCAGGCTCGTCTGCTTATTATAAAGGTAGTATTGTTGCGTATTCTGCAGAAACTAAAATTAATTTATTAGGTGTTTCTGTAGAAACTATCAAAAAATATAGCGTTGTAAGTAAGGAAGTTGCTTTAGAAATGGCTAGAGGAGTTAAAAGCAAACTACAAACAAATTATGCAATTGCAGTAACAGGTAATGCAGGTCCAACAACAGATCATACAGATAAAAGTGTAGGGATTGTTTACATAGCTATTGTGTCTGATGATAAAGAAATTGTAAAAGAATTTAATTTTGGGCAACCAAGAGAAAAGGTAATTAATAGAACAGTTAGTAAAGCGTTAGAAATAATCTACAAAGAATTAGTGTAATATCTCTTTTAAGTATTCTAATGTTTGAAAGGAAATAACATAAAATGAATGATAAAGAAATTATAGAAACCTCTAATAGTCTTTTAGAAGTTGGTAGTTTGTTAATGGAATCTGGAGCGAGCACGCATAGAATTAGAATAACAATAGAACGTTTGGGTGCTGGTTTAGGGTATAGTTGCGAAACATTAATAACTCATAAAACCATATTTTTATTACTAAGAAATAATACCACTGACGAACTTTATAATAGTTTTAAAAAAACGCCTCCGCATAGTGTTAATTTTACTTTAGTATCTGAAATAAGTAAATTAAGTTGGAAAGTTGTAGAAGGTAAATTATTATTAAAGCAATTACAAAATGAGGTTATTAGAATAAAAAATATTCCTCGTTACTCTTTTATATATGTTTTAATCTTTGTGAGTTTTGCAGGTGCAGGATTTTGTAGATTATTTGGAGGGATGTATTTAGATATGCTTATTGCATTTATAGCTACATTTTTTGGCTTTATTGTAAGGCATTATACGGCAAAAATAAAATTTAATATTTATTTAAGTATTTCTTTTGCAGCATTAACAGCAAGTTTAATTGCTGGTGGAAGTACTTTTTTTAATGATAATAGCACCAATCATTTAGCTTTTGCCACCTCTGTTTTATTTCTAATCCCTGGTGTACCACTAATTAATTCATTTTCTGATTTAATGGATGGTTATACAATGAACGGAATTGTTAGAGGTGCCCATGCCATGCTAATAGCATTATTTATTTCGTTAGGTATGTTTGTAGCCATGTTAATTTATGATTTTTAAACTATGAAAATTCTCCATTTTTTAGAAATGGCAGTTTGGTTAGCTGTTGCTTCTGTAGGTTTTGCTAAATTATTTAATGTGCCTAAAAAAGCATTAATTACGGCAGCTGTGTTAGCTGCTATAGGTGGTACTTGTAAGTTAATTCTAATTCACTTTGGGGTGCATATAACGTTAGCGTCATTAATAGGTGCTATTGTTGTTGGGTTTTTAAGTATCCCAGCGGCACATAAACAACATGTGCCTCCTTTAATATTATCTATTCCAGCAGTTATCCCTATGATTCCGGGAGCATTTGCATACGAGGCAATGTTAGGTTTTTTTAAACTTACCTATGAGTTAGATGCAGAAACATACCAAGTTGTTTTAAATCATACTATAAATAATGGCTTAAAAGCTATTTTTATTATTTTTTCTCTAACCGCAGGAGTTTCGTTTCCAATGCTAATTAGCCGTAAAGAATCTGCAAAAAACATCCATTTTTAATCAGTTTAAATGATTAGATAAATAAAAAAGTAAAAAATAGTAAAAATAGTTTTGTTCAGAATTAGAATTAACTGTATATTTGCACCTCGTTTAGAGATAACACTATAAATACTGTCGAAAAGATGTCTAGAGTTTGTGAATTAACAGGTAAAAAAGCAATGGTTGGGAACAATGTATCTCACGCTTTAAATAGAACTAAGAGAAAGTTTGACGCTAATCTAATGACCAAGCGTTTTTATATCCCAGAAGAAGATAAATGGATAACATTAAAAGTGTCTGCTTCTGCATTAAAAAATATTAACAAGAAAGGAATTTCTTCAGTTATAAAAGACGCAAGAGCTAACGGATTTTTAACTAAATAAGCTTAAGCAATTTAAAATTTTATACAGATGGCAAAAAAAGGAAACAGAGTTCAGGTAATTTTAGAATGCACAGAGCATAAAGCTTCTGGTAAAGCAGGTACTTCTAGATACATTACAACAAAGAACAAAAAGAACACTCCGGATAGAATGGAAATTAAAAAATTCAACCCTATCTTAAAGAAAATGACTGTTCACAAAGAAATTAAATAATTAAACTGTCTAGAACTCAGAATAGAGCACATAGATTAAAAAACTTAGACAATGGCAAAAAAAACAGTAGCATCGTTACAAACATCTTCAAAGAGATTAAGTAAAGCTATCAAAATGGTAAAATCTCCAAAATCTGGTGCTTACACTTTTGTAGAATCAATTATGGAACCAGAAAAAGTAGATGCTTTTTTAGCAAAAAAGTAATATTTACTACATATATTATATAAAACTACTTTCTTATTTAGGAAGTAGTTTTTTTACGTCTTATAATTCCGTATTTTTGGGCGTTACCTAAAAAGGTCGCGCTTTACATTATATCTTTTCTTAGACTCTTATGGTCAAGAAAATTTTGTACTTTTAATAATTAAATTTAAAAAGTAACTTAGTTACTTTTTAAAAGAAAAGGATGCCATTTCTATCGCTAACGCAGGCACTTTTAGTGACAATTTGACCAAACCCAACTAATGGCACGTTTTTTAACGTATAGCTATTATAGTATAATAAGATAAAGATGAGTTTTTTTAAAAAAATATTTTCAAAAGAAAAAAAAGAAACCTTAGACAAGGGATTAGAAAAATCTAAAGAAAGTTTCTTTGGTAAATTAACAAAAGCAGTTGCTGGTAAATCTAAAGTAGATGATGCTGTTTTAGATAATTTAGAAGAAATTTTAGTTGCTTCTGATGTTGGTGTAGATACCACCCTTAAAATTATTAATAGAATAGAAGACAGAGTTGCTAAAGACAAGTATGTTGGTACAGACGAGTTAAATAGAATTCTGCGCGAAGAAATTGCAGGTTTACTTTCTGAAACCAATGTTGGTAACGAAACCGAATTTGTAATTCCGGAAATTCCTAGAGATAAAAATGGTAATAAAATGCCTTATGTCTTAATGGTTGTTGGTGTAAATGGAGTTGGTAAAACTACTACTATTGGTAAGTTAGCAGCGCAATTTAAAAAACAAGGATTAAAAGTTGTTTTAGGAGCTGCAGATACTTTTAGAGCGGCAGCTATAGATCAATTACAAGTTTGGGCAGACAGAACAGGTGTACCAATTGTTCGTCAAGAAATGGGATCAGACCCTGCTTCTGTAGCTTTTGATACTTTAAAATCGGCTGTTAATCAAGATGCAGATGTTGTAATTATTGATACTGCAGGTCGTTTACACAATAAGATAAACTTAATGAATGAGTTGACTAAGATAAAACGTGTAATGCAAAAAGTGGTAGACAATTCACCTCACGATGTGTTGTTAGTTTTAGATGGTTCTACTGGTCAGAATGCTTTTGAACAAGCAAAACAATTTACGTTGGCAACAGAAGTTACTTCTTTAGCGGTTACTAAATTAGATGGTACGGCAAAAGGAGGAGTTGTTATTGGTATATCAGATCAATTTAAAATACCTGTAAAATATATTGGAGTAGGAGAGGCTATAGATGATTTACAAGTGTTTAATAAACACGAATTTGTAGATTCATTCTTCAAATAAAAAGGGTGTTGCTTAAAAGTATGTAACTTTTTCATACTGAACTTATTTTTGCTACTGAATGTCCTTAGACAAGCTCAGGAAGATATTTAGGTTTTCAATTGTTTTAACTATATAATAAAATTGGTTTAAGAATTTGAATTCAATTAAGATTGATAAAAAAGAAGCCTCACAAATTGTGAGGCTTTTTCTATGATTATACTTTTTGTAATTTATTATTCCGTTAAAAGACCTTCTACAGAAAGATAACGTTCTCCGGTATCATAATTCATGGTTAAAATCACCTCTTCACCTTTTAAGGTTGCTAACTGTTTTCTAACGGCAGCTAACGAGGCTCCTGTAGAAATACCTACTAAAATTCCTTCTGTTTTTGCAATGTTTCTAACTTCTTCAAAAGCTTCTTCATTGGTTATTTTAACAGCGCCATCAATTATGTCTTTATTGAATGTTTCAGGAAAGAATCCTGGTCCAATTCCTTGTAATTTATGAGGTCCTGGTTCTCCTCCAGAAATAATAGATGACCCACTAGGTTCTACTGCCAATACTTTTATTTTTGGAAATTTTTCTTTTAAAACTTCTGCCATACCCGTAATGTGTCCACCAGTTCCAACACCAGTAATTAAATAATCTAAACCTTCCGGAAAATCATTAACCACTTCTTGAGCAGTTGTTTCATGGTGTATTTTTGGGTTTGCTGGGTTTGTAAATTGAGAAGGCATCCATGCATTTTTATTTTCAGCAACCATTTCTTTAGCCTTAGCTATGGTACCTCCTAAACCTAATTCCTTTGGAGTAAGCACAAGGTTTGCTCCGTAAGCTTTCATTAAAGCACGTCTTTCTACAGACATAGACTCAGGCATTACCAAGGTAAGTTTTAAGTTTTTTACAGCAGCAACCATTGCCAATCCAACACCAGTGTTACCAGAGGTTGGTTCTATAATTTCTGTATCTTTTTTAATTAGGTTTTTGTTTTCAGCATCTTCAATCATTGCCAATGCAATTCTATCCTTAATACTTCCACCCGGATTTGCTTTTTCTAGTTTCATCCAAACATTTGCATTTGGGAATAATTTCGCCAATCGCACAACGGGTGTGTTACCGATACCTTCTAATATATTATTAATTTTCATAAGAACTTTATATTTAGTTTGTATTGTTATTTATAAGAGTACTAAGTTATAAAATTCAGTTAAAATAGCCTTAGAATAAATCCTAATTTAATGCTAAAAATAGCTTAACTAGCTTAAAAATTAGATGAAATAATACTTTTAAATTGTTTGAAAATTAGTTGTTTTTAAGTACCCAAAACGTGTTTAGGTGAAGCCTATTCTTAGAGGTAAAGTGTAATAATTATAAATATTTACTCTTAGATGTAGTTAAGATATTTGAGTTTAAAGAGTAACTATAATTGTATTACGATCAAAAAAAAAGCCTCACAAATGTGAGGCTTTTAGAGTAATATAAAACAATAAATTATTGATTTACTTTATTTTTAAATTTATCAAACTCATTGGTTTCTTTCTTAGGCCAGTTATTGTTAGAAGGATCTACATCTGCCGTTTCAAAATCTGGATCTATTGTTATGCTTATTATTTCTTGTGTTGATGAAAAAACTCTTTTAACACTAGTATCACTTTTCATCCAAATTTGTGCAGGGAATGTTTGTTTTTCAGTGGTGCCATCTGCATAGGTTAAGCCTACTATAATTGGCATTACTAATCCTCCTGGTTTTTCAAACTCTACAGCATACATATAAGAAGGTACTTCTTTTCCTTTTGCGTATGCATCCATCGCTTTAGCATTGGCATCTTCTTTTTTGTCTGTAATGTAGACTAAGTCTCCTAAACCGTCAAAATATTGCTTGTATTGTTCTTTTAACTTGGCAACTCTTTCGTTTGGTTTGTCTGTTAAGTATAAAGGTTTTACTTCCTTAATACCTATATCTGTTACATCTGTAGTGTAAAACCAACCTCTCCAAAACCAATCTAAATCCATTGCAGAAGCATCTTCCATTGTTCTAAAGAAATCAGAAGGTGTTGGGTGTTTAAACATCCATCTTTGCGAATAGGTTCTAAAAGCATGATCAAATAATTCTGGTCCCATTATAGTTGTACGTAATATGTATAATGCCGCTGCAGGTTTTGTATATGCGTTAGGTCCAAATTGTTTTACGTAATCTCCTTGAGACATAATAGGTGAGATGTTGCTTTGGTCTCCGCCCATATATCTTGTAATTTCTTTAGCAGGGTTTTTTGAAAATAAGTCATAATCATAAGAAAATTCTGCTAATATTTCTACAAAAGAGTTTAAACCTTCATCCATCCAAGTCCATTGTCTTTCATCCGAATTTACAATCATCGGAAAAAAGTTATGTCCTACTTCATGAATAATTACGCCTAACATACCTTTTTTAGTTCTGTCAGAATACGTTCCATCTGCCTCCGGACGACCAAAGTTGAAACAAATCATAGGGTATTCCATTCCTTGTCTTTCTGAGTGTACAGAAATTGCTTTAGAATAAGGATAATCGAATGTTAGTTTAGAGTATTCAATTAAAGTATGAGCAACTGCTCTTGTAGAATGTTCTTCCCATAAAGGGTTTCCTTCTTTAGGGTACAAAGAAACGGCCATAACTGTTTTACCATTTATGTTGGTAGCCATTGCGTCCCAAATATATTTTCTAGAAGAAGCAAAAGCAAAATCTCTTACTTTTTCAGCTTTAAATGTCCAAGTTTTTGTATTGGTAGCGCGTCCTTTTTCTGCTGCTTCAGCTTCGGCTTGCGTAACAATCATTACTGGGTTATCAAAAGTTTTTCTTGCTTGTTCCCAACGATTACGTTGTGTCTTCGTTAAGACATTTTTTTCGTTTTGTAAATCTCCTGTAGCATCTACAATATGATCTGCAGGTACTGTTATGTTAACTTCATAGTCTCCAAATTCTAAAGCAAATTCACTACGACCCCAGAACTGCATATTTTGCCATCCTTCTACATTATTATATACTGCTAACCTTGGAAAAAATTGTGCAATTGTATAGTTGTTGTTTCCGTCAGGAAAAGTTTCTAAACCAGAACGACCACCATCTTTATTAATGTCGTTAATTTTGTAATTCCATTTGATACTAAATTTAAAAGTATCTCCAGAAGCTAATGGTTTTGGTAAATTAATACGCATCATGGTTCTGTTGATAAAGTGAGATAAAGGTTTACCTGCACTTTCTACTTTTTCAATATTAAAACCAAAACCTTTCCCTTCTTTCATAAAGTCTTTTTGGAAATTTTCTGGAGTTATAAAAGGAGTTGCAGCGTTAGATTTAGCTAAAGGAGTTTTAGAATCATCTGCTCTCATGTTTTGATCTAATTGTACCCATAAATACTCTAATTGATCTTTAGAGTTATTATGATACGTAATTGTCTCGTCTCCATGAATTTTGTTAGCACTTTCGTCTAAACGAATGTCCATTACATAATCAACTTTTTGTTGCGTATATTGACTTCCTGGTGCTCCAGAAGCTGCATGTTGATCATTAGGTGTTGCCAAAACGTCTTTTAGTTGTCTAAATTTGTTTTGGTCTGTGTGCCCTTGTAGGGTTTTACTTTCTTCTTTTTTTTCTTGAGCAAAAGTACCTGCTGCAATAAAAAAGAAAGAAAATACGAATAAAGTAAATTTTTTCATTTGAGTTATTTGAATTTAAAGTGAGCTAAACTAAGGATATAGTTGGGAATCTGTTAAAAAAAGTTAAAACTTTAACAAATTTTTATAAAAAAAAGCGATATGTTGTTATATCGCTTTAATTATTGGGTTTTTGTTAACCTTTTATTTTACTTTTAAATTTATCGAAATTATTATTAGTTTCTTTTGGCCAGCTATTGTTGCTAGTATCTACATCTGCTGTTTCTAAATCTGGATCTATAGTAATTTTAGTAACCTCTTTAGTTGAAGAAAAAACCTTTGTAATTTCTTGATCATTAAGTCTCCAAATTTGTGCTGGATATACTTTTCTATCCGTTGTATCATCTTTATAAGTAAATTCTACAATAATAGGCATTACTAATCCGCCTGGTTTGTTGTAAGTAATTTCATAATGAA
Source organism: Polaribacter sp. NJDZ03 (assembly GCF_019263805.1). Taxonomy (NCBI): domain Bacteria; kingdom Pseudomonadati; phylum Bacteroidota; class Flavobacteriia; order Flavobacteriales; family Flavobacteriaceae; genus Polaribacter; species Polaribacter sp. NJDZ03. The sequence goes on along the minus strand of NZ_CP079195.1, from coordinate 1,272,943 downwards.
ATTTAGATTTTTTGTTTTTATCAGCACCAAAACCTAGTCCTTTAGTAGTGTCTTCAATAAAATCTACATTTTCTCCATTTGCTTTTGTATAGTATTTTTTCACCTCTTTTATACCAATATCGGTAACATCTGTAGTGTAAAACCAACCTCTCCAAAACCAGTCTAAATCTACTCCAGAAGCATCTTCCATAGTTCTAAAGAAATCTGCAGGTGTTGGGTGCTTAAACATCCATCTTTGAGAATATGTTTTAAAAGCATGATCAAATAATTCATGACCCATTATGGTTTCTCTTAAAATCCATAAAGCAGTTGCAGGTTTACCGTAGGCATTGTTTCCAAATTCATAAACATTGTCTCCTTTAGACATAATTGGTGCAATTTTAGATTGATCTCCAGCCATATATTTTACTATATTTTTCGGATATCCTCTTACCACAGGAAAATCTTTGTCGTATGCTAATTCTGCTAACATTTCCATATAAGAATTTAAACCTTCATCCATCCAAGTCCATTGTCTTTCATCAGAATTTACAATCATCGGAAAAAAGTTATGTCCAACTTCATGTATGGTTACTTTTACCATTCTGTATTTTACTCTATCAGAATAACCGCCATCTGCTAAATCTGGTCTTCCTGGGTTGAAACAAATTTGTGGATATTCCATTCCCATTTGTCCGTCTACAGAAATTGCTTTGTGATACGGATAATCGAATGTGTATTCAGAATATGTTTTTAAAGTTTGTGCAACTGCTTTTGTAGAATGGTCACCATACAAAGGGTTTGCTTCTTTAGAATATAAAGAATGTGCCATTACTGTTTTGCCGTTAATATTTACTGCCATTGCATCCCAAATAAATTTTCTAGAACTAGCAAAAGCATAATCTCGTACGTTTTTGGCAACAAATTTCCAAGTCTTTGTTTCTTTAGATTTGCTTTTTTCTATTTTAGTAGCTTCTTTTTGAGTACGAATTACAACAGGCTTGTCAAAGGTTTTTTTAGCTTTAGCGTATCTTTCTAATTCTGTTTTTGTAAAAACATCATTTTCGTTTTGCAAAACACCTGTTGCACCTAACATATGATCTTTAGGCGTGGTAATGTTTACAGTAAAATCTCCAAATTCTAAAGCAAATTCACTTCTTCCCCAAAACTGACCATTTTGCCAACCTTCTACATTATCATACACGCACAATCTTGGATAAAATTGAGCAATTACATAATTGTTATTGTCGTTTTCTGTAAAATGTTCAAAACCAGATCTACCGCCTTGAGTTCTGTGATTATTGATGTTATACCACCAATCTATTTTAAATGAAAAAGTCTCTCCAGAAGCCAAAGGTTTTGCTAAATTAATACGCATCATTGTTTGGTTAATGGTATGCGATAATTTGCTGCCATCAGTATTTGTTACACTGGTAACTTTAAAACCACCATCAAAGGGAGCTGAATTATACGTACTTTCAAATGTACTTTTAGTAATGCTTTTTGAGATTTTATTAGGCTGAATATCTGGTGACTTAGAATCTTTAGCTCTTACATTTTGATCTAATTGAACCCATAAATACGCCAATTCATCTTTAGAGTTATTATGATACGTAATAGTCTCGTTACCTATTATTTTTTCATTTTTATCATCTAAAACAATATTCATTACATAATCTACCTTTTGCTGCGTGTAGTTTATGCCAGGAGCACCAGAAGCCGTTCTTTGACTATTTGGGGTGGCTAATTCATCTTTAAGTTGTTTAAACTTGTTCTGGTTGGTATGACCTTGTTTTGTGATTTTTTCTTGGGAGAATGTAGCTGTCCCAATAAAAAAAATGCTCAATAAGAGCAATGTGATTTTTTTCATTTGTACCTGAGTTTAATTAGCCTACAAATTAAGGATTAGTAGGGGAAAAAGTTAAAAAGAGTTAAAATTTTAACAAACCTTTATCATTTTTAGCATTTAACAGAATACTCTTGTGCTTTTTGCCAACTTTAGATTTAATTAAATTTTCTTGTTCTGGAAAGTGATTTGTTAATATTTTATTGATAATTTCTATAGTGTTAAGCTCTTTTATATCTTCAATTTCTAGATAAAAATAAACCAAATCACCATCATATTCTTTACCTATGTAATTAAAAGATTTAGGAGTACCATCAACTTTTAAATGTAGTTTTTTGTTTAAATATTTTATAAAATAAACATCGTTATCCTTTAATTCTTTCTTTGTTGTTAGTTGTAAATCAATGTTGTAATCTTTGTTTATGGCGAATTCAATATCATCCATAAAAACATTAATTGTTATTTGTACAGTTTGCAATTCACTTCTATATTCAATTTGAGTGAGGCTCAAATAATACTTATGAGCGGAGAAGGAGAGAAGAGGAATTATTAATAAAAGTAAAATAGATTTTTTAGTATTCATGCTGGTTTTAAAACAATTATTCTGCCAATTTACTCTTTTTTTATGATTTGTAAATAAGGCACACTTTCTTTCTGAAAAATTTTGATGAGTTCTAAAACATTACCTTCTTTGTGAAGACGTTCTATACCTAAAGGATTACAGTAGTCTAGAAAATGAAAGTAATTGTCTTTTGGGATTTTTAATTCTTCAAAGAAAAATGGTTCACCAAGTTCTATGAGTATTTTATCTGGAACAGCTTTTTTACGATTCAACTCTTTACGTAATAGTAAATCTTTAAATTTAAAAGTAATTGAAGCGCTGCCGCCGGCACCACCAAATGAATTTGCAACTGTGTTAACAATTGGTGGTTTCATTCTTATGTTAGCATCAATTCTTGTGTCTACTAGTTTAAAATTGACATTAGAAAAATTTAAGGTCTTTTGTAACAAAGAATCTTTTCTATCTGTGGGTACGTCTTTTATATCGACACCTAATCGTCCTATTAAATGATGTTTTTTTAATTCAAATTCATCTAAAACAAACGTATTTGTTCCCAATATAATGGTCATAAATTTATTATTGATAACCTCTTTGCTTATTCTAAGTTTTCTGGTAATGTGCTGCACAGACGAAATTTGTAAAGAATCTCCTTCGGTAGCATAGATTCCAAACATTCCATCATCTGAAGAAAAAGTACCTTTATTTGTTTTTAGGTTGATGATATTTACATTTTTAACAAAGCCCAAAGAGTCTACAACTTTACCGGAAATTAAGGTTTGACTTTCTTGGGATAAAGAGGTGCATGTTACAAAAAATAATAAAAATTGAAGTAGATTTTTTTCCATGCACAGCTGTTTTATTCTTCTTTTATGATTTCTAAATACGGGATACTTTCTTTCTGAAATATTTCTATAAGTTTTAAAACTTTATTTTCGTTATATATTTTATCGAGATCTAAATAATCACAATAATCTAAAAAATGATAATACTTTTCCTTAGGTATTTTTAATTTTTCAAAGAAAAAATCTTCACCAAGTTCAAGTAATATTTTGTTTCCCAATGCTCTTTTACGATCTAACTTAGCATCTAATAATTGTGACTTTTCGAATTTTTTAGAAGAAAAAAGACCTCCAATAAGTCCTGCAGCATTAAGTCCTGAATAAGAATTAGCAACCGTATTTACTACTTTAGATTTTGCCCTATCATTTGCATCAATTCTATGATCTTTCAAGGAGAAGTCTACATTAGAGAAATCCATATTACTTTTTAATAAAGCATATTTTTCTTCAGTAGGTATGTTTTTAACATCTAAAGCCAATTTACCAGTTAAATTATTTCTTTTTAATTCAAACTCATCTAAAACATAGGTATTGGGTTTAAGTATAACAATTAGTGCCTTGTTTGCTGTAATGTTTTTGGTAATCTTTATTTTTTTGGTAATGTGTTGTATAGATGAAATACTTAAAGTATCTCCTGTTGAAACATAGATTTGAAAACGACCAGCATCCGAAGAAAATGTACCTTGATTGGTATTTAGATTGATAATATTTGCATTTTTTACAATGCCAAGAGAATCTAAAATTCTACTAGAAATTAACGTCCCATTATTTTGAGACAAAGAGGGGAGTGTTATAACAAATAAAAAAATAGTAAGTAGTTTTTTTTCCATTCAATAGGGTTATTGGTTTGTTAAATAAAGTTCTTCCTCAACTATTCGTTTAGGAAATAGTTTGCTTTCTCTCATTAATAAGTTTAGCACATCTAATTTGTTTTCTCTCTTAAATACGCGAATTATATTTTTATCAATACAGTCATTTAAAAACTGATTGATATAGATTTTTTCAATTTTTAAGTCTGTGATAAAAAAGTCATCCGTAAAATAGTCTCTTACCTTTTTAAGTTCCGTGTCTTCTAAAGCCATTTCCTTTAGTTGCTTTTCCCTTTTTGCATTTCCGTTTATAAGATTTATTAAACTTGCTAAATTTATGGCAGCACCAGAGCTAAATTTTAATAATGATTTATCTTCCTTTGTTATGATATTTGCATAGGGTAAATTTAAGGTTTTTGCATTTATAACAATACCATTATTTGGAAGTATTTCTGGATCTTGGTAAAAAATACTTTGTTGTTTTTCTAATACTATTTCTTTTAAAACAACTGTTTTTTCTTCTAACGGAATGTTTAGCTTTTTAGTCGAAATCACTTTGTCTGTAATAACAATATACTTGTCTATATATTTTAAATGAGAATAAAATAAAGTATCACCTACTTGAACAGGTATTTCAAAAAAACCATTGGTATTGGTAATCGTACCACTACTAGTATTCTGGTTAATGATATGAACATCTGGAATAGCCAAACTATCTAAGACAGTTTTACCAGTTAGGTTCGTTCTTTTTTCTTGAGCTTCTAAGGATAGAAAACTTATAAAAAAGGCAAGAAAAGTAATTGCTTTTGACATTAATACAAAGTAAAGAAGTACGTGTCTTAAAATTCTATTAAGAGAATTGTAAACTTGTGTTAAAATGAATAGTTAAATTCTTATTTTTGGATTATGAAAAAAATGATTATTGCAAGTACATCAACAGTGCACGGAAGTAGCTATTTAGAATATTTATTACCTACTTTAAAAACACATTTTAAGGGAGTAAAACAATTACTATTTATTCCGTATGCAAGACCAAGCGGAATTAGTTATAACAGTTATACAGCAATTGCAAAAAAGGCTTTTTCTACTATTAATATTGATGTAAAAGGTATTCATGAATTTGAAAATGCTAAAGAAGCAATTCAGAATTCTGAAGCAATTTTTACAGGAGGAGGAAACACTTTTGAGTTGGTTAATCAATTATACAAAAATGATGTATTATCAACCTTAAAGCAGGTGTTAGATAATGGTACACCATATTTAGGCACAAGTGCCGGAAGTAATATTTGTGGGGTAGATATGAAAAATACCAATGATATGCCAATTGTATATCCGCCTAGTTTTACAACTTTAGGATGCATTCCATTTAATATAAATGCACATTATTTAGATCCTATAGAAGGTTCTACACACATGGGAGAAACAAGAGAAACCCGTATAAAAGAGTTTCATGTTTTTAATAAAACAGCGGTTTTAGGTTTGCGAGAAGGCAGTTGGCTTTCTGTATATGGTAATCAAATTAATTTAGAAGGTACATATACTGCCAGACTTTTTCAGCAAAATAAAGAAGCTTTAGAACTAGAAAGTGGAGTAGAGGTTAAGATTTAATTAACCGCAAAGTTTGCTTAGTATTTTACAAAGAACATTGCTATAAATAAGGCTATGTTCTTTGTAAAATAAGACTTTTACTTCTGTTAAAGAAAATAAATAAAATTGGTGTTACAAAAACCTTGTGTATTAATTAACGGCAAAGAAATGGTTAAGAATACAAAGAAAAACACCTATTGTAATAACTTAATAGCCTACATAATCTACAATTTCTAACCCATAACCAATAATACCAACACGTTTAGTTTGTTGGGTATTTGTAATTAGCTTTAATTGACGAATGTTTAAATCATGTAAAATCTGAGCTCCAATTCCAAAATCTTTATTATCCATTTTAATAGCAGGAGCTTTAATGTTTCCGTTCTTTTGGTTCTCTTTTAAAACAGCCAATCTACTTAATAAGTTTTGAGATTGGTTTTGTTGATTTACAAATATAATAGCCCCTTTACCTTCGTCATTTATCACCTGAAACATTTGGTCTAGTTTCTTATCGGCATTATTTGTTAAGGTTCCTAAAATATCATTATTTATTAAAGTAGAATTTACTCTAGTTAAGATTGCTTCGTCTTTAGACCAAGAACCTTTTGTTAAAGCAATATGAACTTGGTTATTAGTAGTTTGCTGATATGCTCTTAATCTAAAATCGCCAAATCTAGTTTGTAAATTAAAGTCTTCTTTTATTTCAATTAAAGAATCATGTTCCATTCTGTAAGCAACTAAATCTTCTATAGAAACAATTTTAATATCAAATTTTTTAGCTACCTCTAACAATTCAGGTAAACGTGCCATGCTACCATCTTCGTTCATTATCTCAACAATAACACCTGCTGGTTGTAAACCTGCTAAGCGAGCAAAATCTATAGCTGCTTCTGTATGTCCTGTTCTTCTTAAAACACCACCTTCTTTTGCTATTAATGGAAAAATATGACCTGGTCTTGCTAAATCAAAAGACTTTGTATCTTTATCTACTAATGCTTTTACCGTTAAAGCTCTATCTCCGGCAGAAATACCTGTTGTAACTCCTTTACCACGCAAATCTACAGAAACTGTAAAAGCGGTTTCCATTGGGTCTGTGTTGTTGTTAACCATAACGTGTAAGTCTAGTTCTTTACAACGTTTTTCTGTTAATGGAGCACAAATTAAACCTCTACCATGGGTTGCCATGAAATTAATTAATTCTGGGGTTGCTTTTTCTGCTGCTGCTAAAAAATCACCTTCGTTCTCCCTATTTTCATCATCTACAACAATAATAATTTTACCATTTCTAATATCTTCAATTGCTTCTGCAATTGAATTTAATTGTGTACTTTTTTTAGGGTTCTGGAGTGTCATATTATTTATGCTTCTTTTGTTGTAAATATTTTTTTAAAGAAATTGATAATGGGTTGCGTAATAGCATCCAGATTAAAAATACCTTTGTCTTTTGTAGCCCTTCTTGTTAAGATAATACCTATTGGAATCATTATAAAAGCAGATGCCCAAGATCCTAAAAAGGAAGTAATAGAACTTTCTTCTGCTAAATTTTTACCAAACGTATTGCTAAAGAAGTAGGTTACGTAAATAGCAATAGCCAATATCATAGGTAAACCAAAACCACCTTTTCTAATAATTGACCCTAATGGTGCACCAATAAAGAAGAGTATTAAACAAGATAATGAAAATGAAATTCTATTATAATACTCTGTGTCGAAAAAGTTTAAGTTTTTTCTTTTAAATTTAATGGATGTTTGGTTGTTTTTTATAGAGCTTAAAGTACGTTCTATTTTTGTAGTAGCAGAGTTTAGAACATTAATTTTAGATTGTAAATCAAAATTTTCTAGAACATCAATATTAATATTTTCTGCCTTTAAAGAATCTGGATATTTGTATAAATCCCTTGCAACCGCAGTGGCATATAGGTTCTTAGATTTTAGTAATAAGGCTTCATCATAACTTGCTTTTAAATCGGGTATGGTGTCGCCTAATTGGTTTAAACTAAGCATCATAAAGTTTTTGGTATGGTCTGTTTTGTTTAAATCATCATCTCCGGTAACAGAAGAAATATCAATGTTAAACTCATATTCTTTAAAGGTGGCATTAGAAGCCGCCATCTTTTTTCTTTGTAAAACTGTTTTTGCAGATTTTACGTGTTCTTGGTAGTAATAACCATCGTATAAAATAAAAGTCATATATCGACTTCCTTCTTCTGAGATAATCTTACCACTTTCTGCTGTAATTACTTTTTGGTTTCCTTTTCCGGCAGTTAAATCGTAAATTAAAACTTTTTTTAATAAACTTACTTCTTTTCCATCTTTACCTTCTTCATCAAATTTTTCATCAAATTTAATTTGAAAACCAGGAAGGTCACTATTAAAACTACCAGGTACTAATGCTAAAGCAGGTTGTTTCTTTTTAATATTTAAATATAAATTCTTTTGCTTTAAAACGGCATAAGGATATACATTATTTAAAAATAAGAAGTTAATTCCACTAAGAAGCATTGTTAAGAAAACCAAAGGTCTTACCAAACGTTGTAAAGAAATACCTGCAGATTTTGCTGCTGCAAATTCGTAGTTTTCACCTAAAGTACCCAATGCCATTATAGAAGATAAAAGAACTCCAATAGGCAATGCTTGTGGTGTAATAATTAAGGTAGAGTAGTATAAAAATTTTAAGATAAAAGGCAAGCTAATTCCTTTACCTGCAATGTTTTCGAATGTTTGCCATAATACTTGCATCACCAAAACAAAAAGCACGATTAAAAACGTAGCTATAAAAGGAACTAAAAACGTTTTTAGTATGTATCTATCTAAAATTTTCATCTAGGCAAAAGTAGTTTCTTATGATGAAATAAGCTACTAAATATCTGTTAATTGGAAATTTATTAATCTATTGAGAAGTTTAGCTTTTTGTATTTTGCTTCATCAAATGAGAAATGATTACTAGGTAAGGTTTGGTTGCTTTTAAATTCATTAATAGTAAAGGTTGTTTTAGAGCTATTAGAACCTGTTTGAATTAACTTATAAATATGCTTTGTTTTTGCATCAATTGCTAATTCTACCTTTACAATATCAGAAGCGCTATCTATTGGGCTTAAGGTAACTAGTTGAATATTTCTACCGTTTAAATTTTTTAAATCTCCCATTTCAAAATTATAACCTTCTTTGTAAAAAGTTAATAATTTAGAAGGATAAATAAAGCCATCATCACCACTCATGTCTCCATCTGTAATTGTTACTTCTTTCTCGTCATTATTAATTACATACAGTTTTTTTCCGTCAAAAATAAATTGATTCCCTAAGTAGTTAAGGCTATATTTTTCTCCAGATAACGTAATTTTTCCTCTAATTGGTGGTTCGTCACCTTCCATTATACCTGCATCTTCGTTACTTAAGGTTTGACTAAAGCTAATAGACATGTTTTTATAAGCCCCCATTGTGGTAGAAACTTCATCTAAAAGAGTTTTTGCTTTTTCTGCATTTTGAGAAAAAGTGATCGTAGTTAAAAATAAACTTAAAAATAAGATGGTTACTTTTTTCATAATTATAATTCTTATCATCTCGATAATAATCGAGAGGCTATTGGTTCTTTTCGTTTTCTAATAATTGCTCTAGGGCTATAAAATCTGGAACTAATACTTGTCTTGCCTTACTTCCTTCAAAACCGCCTACAATACCGGCAGCTTCTAACTGATCTATTAATCTACCAGCTCTATTATAACCTAATTTTAATTTTCTTTGTAATAAAGAAGCAGATCCTTGTTGTGCCGTAACAATAATTTCTGCGGCATCTTTAAAGAGCTTATCTCTATCGGCAATATCTATATCAATACTCGTGCCACTTTCATCATCTACATATTCTGGTAATTGATAGGCTTCTGCATAGGCTTTTTGAGAACCAATAAAATCTGTAATTTTTTCTACTTCTGGCGTATCTACAAAGGCACATTGTATTCTGTTAAGATTGTTTCCTTCGGTATACAATAAATCTCCACGTCCAATTAATTGATCTGCACCACCAGCATCTAGAATGGTTCTAGAGTCAATTTTAGAAGTTACTCTAAACGCAATTCTTGCAGGGAAATTGGCTTTAATAATACCCGTAATTACGTTTACAGAAGGTCTTTGTGTTGCAACAATTAAATGAATACCAATGGCTCTAGCAAGCTGTGCTAAACGTGCAATTGGTGTTTCTACTTCTTTACCGGCAGTCATAATTAAATCTGCAAATTCGTCAATAACCAAAACAATATAAGGTAAATATTGATGCCCGTCGTTAGGGTTTAATTTACGTTGTTTAAATTTAACGTTGTATTCTTTAATGTTACGCACCATTGCTGCTTTTAGCAAGTCGTAACGGTTGTCCATTTCTATACAAAGTGAGTTTAAGGTATGCACCACTTTTGTAGTATCTGTAATAATTGCATCTTCTACATCTGGCAGTTTTGCTAAATAATGACGCTCTATTTTATTAAACAACGTAAGCTCTACTTTCTTTGGATCTACCAAAATAAACTTTACTTCTGCAGGATGTTTTTTATATAAAAGAGATGTTAATACAGCATTTAATCCAACCGATTTTCCCTGACCAGTTGCACCAGCCATTAATAAGTGAGGCATTTTAGCTAAATCTACCACAAAAGTTTCGTTAGAAATGGTTTTACCTAATGCAATTGGTAGCTCCATTGTAGATTCTTGAAATTTCTTTGATGAAATTACAGAATGCATAGAAACAATGGTAGATTTTTTATTAGGTACTTCTATACCAATAGTACCCTTACCAGGAATAGGAGCAATAATTCTAATTCCTAATGCAGATAAAGAAAGTGCAATATCATCTTCTAAATTTTTAATTTTAGAAATTCTAATTCCTGCTTCGGGCACAATTTCATATAATGTAATTGTAGGTCCAACAGTTGCCTTAATTTCTGCAATACCAATTTTGTAGTTCTTTAAAGTTTCTACAATTCTATCTTTATTTGCTTCTAATTCTTCTGGATCTATAGAAATAGATTCATTGTATTGTTTTAAAAGGTTAAAAGTAGGAAACTTAAAATTCCCTAGTTCTAAGGTAGGATCAAACTCACCAAAGTCTTTTACCAATTGATTGGATAAATTTTCTGTAGAATGTTCTTCATCTCGACCGATGGCTACATCAATCTCAACGTCCATTTCTACTTCCATTTCAATTTCTTTTTCTTCTTCTTTAGGTATTTCTGTTGTTAATACAGGTCCCGATTTTTTATCAACATTTAAAGATATTTCTTCTTTTTTAGAAGGAACATCAGAATATTTAGTAATAGTTGGTTGTTGTTTTTCTAAAGATAATTCTACGACAGATTTTTCTTTTTGATCTGTTTTTAAAGTAACTGTTTCTGTTTTTTCTACAGCTTTAGTAGGTGTAACTGAAGCTGTTTCTGTTTCACTTAAAACTAATTCTTGTGCTTTTCTAGCCTCTCTTTCTTCTCTTTTTACTTTTAAGGTTTCTATGTGTTTATCAAAAGAAACTTTATAACGTAAAACTAAATAAGCAATAAAAAAGAAGGTTAAAAGTATTACTAAACCAGTTTTACCAATAAATGCTTGTAAAAATTCATTAATTTCAAAACCAATAACCCCAGATAGTAATGCGTATTTGTTATATGCAAAACCTAACGTTATAGAAATCCATATCATGGCCAAAAGAGACCAGTTCCAGGAAATTATTAGTGCAGCGAATTTCTTTTTAAAAAGAATATACCAACCTGTTAAAAGTATCTGAAAAGCTATTATAAAGGCTGCTATTCCAACTCCCTCATAAATAAAAAAGTTACTTAAAGTTGCACCAATTTTACCCAATAAATTTTTACTTCTAACGGTTTTATCTGCAAATTCTTTAAGTATGCTTTGATCTTCTTGCCAATTAAAGAAAAAAGAAATAAAGGCAATACAAAGAAAAACAGAGAATAAAATTAGGAAAGCCCCTAAAATAGTCTTTGCTTGTCTTGTTTTTAAATAGGCAAAAATACTCGGTTTATTTTCCGAAGAATTTAAGGGTGTTTTTGTACTTGTTCTTCTCTTGGCCATTAATAATTTTTGGTCGTTTTAGCAGTATATATAAAAATTCGCCTAAAATAATAAAGCTATTTTAGGGATGTATATAAAACCTGCAATAATTAATGAAATAAAAGCTGCAAAACTTGGTGCCCCTGCAGCTATATCTTTAATAAAACCTATTTTCTCATGATATTCTGGGTGTATAAAATCTGCCACTTTTTCTATAGCAGTGTTTAAAGCTTCTGCCACTAAAACGAGGCCAATAACTATAAACTGAAACATCCATTCTATATTAGAAAGATTAAAATAAAAACCTAAAATAGTAGCAAGTACCGCAATAAAAAGTTGTGCTTTTATGCTGTCTTCAGTAGTCATTAAAAGCCACATACCTCTTAAAGCAAACTTAAAACTACGAAGTCTTCCTCTTATAAAGCTATCATTAGGATTCTTCATAAATTAAATTGCGTTTAAAGCAGCTGTATAATTAGGTTCGTCAGCAATTTCAGAAACTTGTTCTGTGTAGATAACGTTTCCGTTTTCATCAATAATAACAATAGATCTAGAATGTAAATGTGCCAAAGGACCATCTGCAATTTCTAATTCGTAAGATTTTCCAAAGTTTCCATCAGCAAAATCAGATAACATTACTACATTATCAATCCCTTCTGCACCACAAAAACGAGCTTGTGCAAATGGTAAATCTTTAGAAACACATAAAACAACGGTGTTTTCTAAATCTGCAGCTTTTTTATTAAATTCTCTAACAGAAGTAGCACAAGTACCAGTATCTACACTAGGAAAAATATTTAAAATTACTTTTTTGCCAGAAAAATCTGATAAACTTTTTTGAGATAAATCTACTGCAGTTAGTTTAAAATCAGCTGCTTTAGTACCTGTTTTAGGTAAATTACCTATTGTGTTTATTGCATTTCCTTTTAATGTGATATTTGCCATTTTGGTATGTTTTTAGTATGTTTTTTAGAACTTCAAAAGTAATGATAATTAAATTATTTATGGAAATATTCTGGCGATTCATTTTATTTAAAATTTATTTTAAAACCGTAACTAAAAAAATCTCGTAGATATGTTGAACACAAATTATTATTAATTTTAAATATCAAATTATGAAAACCTTAAATTTTTTTAAAGTAACAGTTTTAATACTTAGTTTAGTAATTAGTCAAAATTTTAGTGCACAAGAAAAAACAAAAATGGTAGGTGGAGCAGAAATGTACCCTTCTAAAAATATTGTAGAAAATGCAGTAAACTCTAAAGACCATACTACGTTAGTTGCAGCCGTAAAAGCAGCAGATTTAGTAGATGTATTAACAAGTGATGGACCTTTTACTGTTTTTGCACCTACAAATAAAGCTTTTGAGATGTTGCCAGAAGGTACCGTAAGCACTTTATTAATGGCAGAAAATAAAACAAAATTACAAACAATTTTAAAGTACCATGTTGTTGCAGGTAACTGGAGTGCTAAAGAAATTGTAGGCTTAATTAAAAAAGGAAACGGTAAAGCTGCTATTAAAACAGTAAGCGGAGGTACCATTACTGCTTGGATGAAAGGAAAAAACGTTTATATTTCTGATGAAAACGGAGGGAAAGCTAAAGTTACTATTGCAGATGTAAACCAATCTAACGGAGTTATACATGTTATTGATGCTGTTTTATTACCAAAACCAGCAATGTAATAAACTATAATTATTAGTATTAAAAATCCACTTTGAAAAAGGTGGATTTTTTGTGTTTTTATTTTATAGAATAGCTGCAAATTATTCTAATTACAAGTTGTATTTTTGCAAACCGTAAAAAGAACAATAGACGTGAATATTTCTCAATATACATCAGAATTTAAATACAATTGGAAGCTTGCAGCACCAGTAATGTTAGGTATGCTTGGGCATACATTTGTAAGTTTCGTAGATAATATTATGGTGGGCCAAATGGGAACAGCAGAATTAGCTGCGGTTTCTTTGGGAAACAGTTTTATGTTTATCGCCATGTCTATAGGTATTGGTTTTTCTACAGCGATTACACCTTTAATTGCAGAAGCAGATTCATCCGATAATCTAAAACAAGCAAAAGCAACTTATAAAAGTGGTTTGTTTTTATGTACTACCTTAGGTATTGTCTTATTTGCTGGCGTCTATTTCTCTAAGCCTTTAATGTATTTAATGAAACAACCCAAAGAAGTGGTAGAGTTGGCAATTCCGTATTTAGATTTGGTTGCTTTTTCATTAATTCCTTTGGTTATTTTTCAGGCAATTAAGCAGTTTAGTGATGGGCTGTCTATGACGAAATACCCAATGTATGCTGCGTTAATTGCAAATGTTATAAACATTGTTTTAAACTATTTATTAATTTTCGGAAAATTTGGTTTCCCAGAAATGGGAATTATTGGTGCCGCCTATGGTACGTTAATTTCTAGAGTAATCATGGTTATTTACTTATGGTTATTATTGCGTTATAAAGAAAGATCTGCACAAATAGTAAGAAATATAAAATTCTTTGTTTTAGATGTTGTAACGATAAAAAAAATTGTGAATATTGGTTCTTTAAGTGCTATGCAAATGTTTTTTGAAGTTGCTATTTTTACAGCGGCAGTTTGGTTAAGTGGTTTGTTGGGGAAAAACCCACAAGCGGCAAATCAAATAGCCTTAAACTTATCTTCTATGACGTTTATGGTTGCAACTGGTTTAAGCGTTGCTGCTATGATTAGAGTAGGGAACCAAAAAGGATTACAAAATTATAAAGAATTGCGCAGAATTGCTTTTTCTATCTTTTTATTAGGAGTATTGTTAGCGATGTTTTTTGCATTACTTTTCTTTATTTTTCATAAAAGTTTACCAATGATTTATGTAGATTTAAGTGATACTGCAAATTATATAGACAATATGGAAGTGGTTTCTATTGCATCAAAATTATTATTAGCAGCAGCATTTTTTCAAATATCAGATAGTATACAAGTTGTGTTTCTAGGCGCATTGCGTGGTATACAAGATGTTAAAGTACCTACAGTTCTTACTTTTATATCTTATTGGGTTATCGGTTTTCCGGTTTCTTATTACTTAGGGAGCGAAGAAATGTATGGTAGTTTTGGTATTTGGTTAGGTTTACTTGCAGGCTTAACAACAGCTTCTATTTTATTATTTATCAGATTTAATTCATTAACTTTAAAGTTGATAAAAGAGAAAAAATAATGGTGTCCTCTCGAGTGCAGACGAGCGGATATTAAAATAAATAAATTAGTTATCGACTGCGCTCGAACAGACAGCATCTATAATCAATAAAATATTATGACTTTACCTAAATTTTTATTAGCAGATAACAGTAAATTTCCTGAAGATATTTTTGTGTTACACACAGAGTTTCCTCGTTTTTTAATCAACTTAAAAGATGATGAAGTAGAGTGGTTTGAAGATTTAACAGGAGAGAGTGAAGAAGATATTGCTACAGAATTAGCTGATTTAATGGATAAAGCAGGTGCTTTTTATGATGCTGAAATGAAGGAATTTGATTAAGATTCATTAATGTGTACGTAAGTTTTATTTTAATAAATACTTAAAAGCAGCAACTAGTCTTCTAAATACAATACTTATTAATAACGCTTAAAAAAAGGAAATCATATTTCTAATTTTTAAGCGTTTTTTTGTGACTAAAAGTAATTATATCTCTCTTTATTTATTCGTTTTGTATTTAAAAAATAAACTTTTTTTCTAATAAATATTAAAAATATTTTCACCAAATAAATTGATGAAAATATTTTTAGACTTTAAAAAGAGAGAATAATAGCACGTTATCGCATTTAAAAAGATACTAAATTTTAGTATTTTTATCCTCATATTTAAAACATGATAAAATGAAAAAAATACTGATTACATTTATTGTATTTATAATGTCGCTTCCGTCTGCAATGGCAAACGAAGGGATGTGGTTTTTAATGCATATAGAACGATTAAATCATCGTGATATGCAAAAAATGGGGTTACAGTTAACTTCAGAAGAAATTTATAGTGTTAATAATCAAAGTTTAAAAGATGCTATTGTACAGTTTAACGGAGGTTGTACAGCGAGTATCGTTTCAGAAAGCGGATTGGTATTAACAAACCACCATTGTGGTTATGATGCGATTGCAGAATTGTCTACAGCAGAACAAAATCATTTAAAAAATGGTTTCTGGGCAGGTTCTAAAGAAGAAGAATTGAAACCAGAAAGCTTATATGTGCGCTTTTTTGTAAGAATGGACGATGTTTCTAAACGTATTTTATCACTTGTAAATCATAAAATGAGTGAAAAAGAACGTGAAGCAATCATTAATAGAGAAATTGCTAAAATTGAAAAAGAAAATAACGAAGGTGGAAAATACACCGTTTCAGTGCGTTCTTTCTATGAAGGTAATGAGTTTTACTACTTTGTGTATGAGGATTATAATGATGTTCGCTTAGTAGGTACACCTCCAGAAAATGTTGGTAAATATGGTGGAGATACAGATAACTGGGAATGGCCAAGACATACCGGAGATTTTTCTTTATTTAGAGTTTATGCAGATGAAAATGGAGAACCAGCAGAATACTCTACTGCCAATGTGCCTTTAAAAGCAAAATATCATTTACCTGTTAATATTGATGGTGTAAAAGAAAACGATTTTGCGATGATTTTAGGATATCCAGGTAGAACAAACCGTTGGATGCCTGCACAAGGAGTAGAACAAAATGTAAAGTTTGCATATCCTGCTTGGGTAGAAGGTTCTAAATTAAGTATGGATGTTATGAAAAAATACATGGATGCAGATGAGTCTGTAAATCTAATGTACGCATCTGCTTACGCCGGAATTGCCAACTATTGGAAAAATAGAGGTGGAATGATTACCGCTTTAACAGAGCATAAAACGGTTGAAAAGAAGAGTAAAGTAGAAGCGAAGTTTGCAAAATGGGCTAAGAAAAAAGACAATAAAGAAGCCTACGGAAAAGTTATTGAGAATATCAATAATTACTATAGTTTAACCAACGGAAAAGCTAAACAAACAAACTACTTATTAGGGATGTTGCGTTCTAGTAAATTTGCTGTTTTACCATACAGAATTGGTGGTGCTTTAAAGCAATATACAGCTGCAAATGAAGCTGAACGTGCAAATATGTTACCAAGATTACAAGCGCTTATAGAGAGTTCTTATAAAGATTTTTACTTGCCTTTAGAAGAAGAGGTTTTTGCAAAACAATTAGGTTTGTTAGCATCAAAATCTAATTACTCATTGCCAGAATTGGTTGCAGAAATAGGAGGGAAAAACGATAATGATTTTTCTGCGTACGTAAAAGCTATTTTTAAGTTGAGTATGTTTACTTCTAAAGAAGGAGTAGAGGCTTATTTACAATACCCAAATGAAGCCATCTTAAATAGCGACCCTTTATTGCAATTGTCTAATCAGTTATTAGATAAGTATAGAGAGAACCCAGAAAGTTTGGTACAAGCAGAAAATGATTTTAAAGCATCTTTTAGATTGTTAGTAAAAGGATTGCGTGAATCTGGATTGAGTAATATTAAATATCCTGATGCAAATTCTACATTAAGATTGTCTTACGGTAAAGTTAGAGCTTTACCAGCCGATAAGAGAAACGATGCCAATGAGAATAATTATACTACTTTTCAGGGCATGATTAAAAAGTACAAACCAAACGATCCTGAGTTTGATTTAGATCAAAGCATGTTAGATATTTACGAAAAGAAAGATTACGGACGTTATGCAAATGAGCGTGGTCAATTGCCTGTAAACTTTTTAACAGATAACGATATTACTGGTGGTAACTCTGGTTCTCCTGTTGTAAATGGAAAAGGTGAATTAATTGGTTTGGCTTTTGATGGAAACATTGAAGCAATGGCTGGTGATGTTATTTTCGATTCAAACTTACAAAGAACTATTAATGTTGATATTAGATATGTACTTTGGTTGATAGATAAATACTCAAATGCAAAACATATTGTAGATGAGTTGACTATTATTAGTAAAAAATAGTAAAGTCTATTTGTAGATTTTATCTATAAAAAGAGGTTGTCTAAAAAGTGAATTTTTGTCAATCTGAATTTATTTCAGATTCTTTTGAACTGGAATTTCAGTAAGTAAGAAGCTGAAACAAGTTCAGCATGACAAGGTTTATTGCTTTTTAGACAGCCTTTTTTATGTTTTTGGAATTAAAGATTTTGGGGGTGCTAACGTTGTTGTGTATTGGAATTTGCGGTTTTATGAACGGCTATTTTCCGAAGGAAAACAGAAGTTTATAAAAAAGTAACTACTTTTAGTTAAGCACTAATTTAGCAATTTTTACTACACGTTGTTGGCTAAAGTACTTTTTTTGTTAAAATCGTATATAATTTTTCATTGACATAGTAATTGCCTGTTCCTAGTTTTTGTTTTTTTAGAATTCCATCTTTCGCCAGTCTATTTAAATAATTAGCAGCTGTAATTCTTGATACACCTAAATCTCTTTCTATAAACTCAATTTTTGTGTATGGATGTTGAAATAAATTATTCAATAAATCTTGACTATAAAATTTATAATTATCTCTAATTATGTGTTTATACTCAAGCATTAATTTCTGTATCTCTTTTATTAGAATTATAGTTTGTTTAGAAGTTTGCTCGACTGCTTTGATAATATAAATTAACCAATTCTCCCAATTGTCAGTAATTCTAATTTCTTGTAATAATTCATAATATTTAGCTTTATTTTCGATAATAAACCTACTCAAATATAGAATTGGTAAATCAAGTAAATCTTTCATTACTAAATAAAGCACATTAATAATTCTTCCTGTTCTACCATTACCGTCATAAAAAGGGTGGATACTTTCAAATTGATAATGTATGATAGCCATTTTTACTATTGGGTCAAAGTCAGATAAAGTATCGTCATTAATAAATTGTTCTAAATTAGACATTAAATTTTTTATAGTTTCAATGTCTTGTGGCGGAGTATAAACTGTTTCTCCAGTTTTAGCATTTTTTAATGCAGTTCCAGGAACTTTTCTAAAACCTGCATTATTTTTTTCTAATTCAGATTGTATTTGGATAATGTCATTATTTGTTAAAATATTTCTTTTTGAAATTAATGAATATCCAATTTTTAATGCAGAAATATAATTTTGAACTTCTTTAGCATCTAACGATTTTACTCCATCTAAATTTAGTTCAGCTTTATAAAGATCATCGTGTGTTGTGATGATATTTTCAATTTCAGAACTATCTTTTGCTTCTTGCAATCCTAAAGTATTAATTAGGATATTTTCATTTGGAATACTAGATACTAAACCTTTTAATTCAGCTAATGCTCTATGAGCTTCATTTAATTTTTTCAGAACATTTTTTGTTTCAATGTCTTTTTTTAAAGGAAGTTTTTCAAGTTTAAAGTCATTCATAATGATAAGAAATTCTATTTTTCTTAACAAAGGTAATTTATAATGATAAGAAAATTCATTTTTCTTTACATTATAATTTTAAATGATAAGTTATTTTAGTTTTCTTTACATTATATTTTTCGAGCTCACTGAGGTATTTTTGCCAACTTCTTTATATGCTAACTTTAATTACGGATATGTATCATTTAAAAGGGGATATATCCAGCAATCAGTTTAATTTTTAGGGAAAATTCTTTCATAGGAAATGGGAAGAATTTGATGCTTTGAATTTACAATAAATATTGAGTTTATTCTATTTTTTTTGTAAAATATTGATTTTTAGTTGTCAACGGAAGCTGTATAGGGTGTCAACTATAGAAAAACAAGTTTCAGAAATTTCTCTTAAGATGCTTTATTAGTAGGTGCTATTTGTTTTAAAATTTTAGGAATCATTTTAAAAATCATTCCGTATTAGAGAAGCCTATTTTAAGTATTAAAACTTTTATACATAGAAAAAGCTCCCTGAAATCAGAGAGCTTTTTGTAATTATATAACTTGTAAAGAATATTATTCTTATTTTACAGCCATTAATTCTACATCAAAAATAAGTGTTGCATCTGGTGGAATAACTCCTCCTGCACCTGCAGAACCATATGCTAAATTAGAAGGGATTACAAAACGAGCTTTGTCTCCTACTTGTAATAATTGAATTCCTTCATCCCAACCAGAAATAACCTGACCTACACCAACATTAAAATCGATTGGTTCTTTTCTCTTATAAGAAGAATCGAATACAGTACCGTCTAATAATTGACCTTTGTAGTGTACAGAAACTCCAGCACCTTTAGTTGCTTTTTTTCCTGTTCCTTTTTGTAAAATTTGGTAACGTAAACCACTTGCAGTTTCATCATAACCAGCAGCAACCGTATCTAACAATGCTTTTTGTTTTGCTATTTCATCAGCTTCACGCTTTTCTCTAGATCCTTCAAAAGTTCTAAAAGCTTCAACAGCGTTAAAAGCTTCTGCTTCTGCACCAACTTTAATAATTTCTACAGTCATATCATCACCTTGTGCAATTGCATCAATTACATCTTGACCTTCAATTACAGAACCAAAAACAGTATGTTTACCGTCTAACCATGGAGTAGGAACGTGGGTAATGTAAAACTGACTTCCGTTTGTTGCAGGACCAGAATTAGCCATTGCTAATTTTCCTGGAGCATCATGTTTTAAATCTGGGTGAAATTCATCATCAAATTTATAACCTGGGTTACCAGTTCCTGTTCCTTGTGGGCAACCACCTTGAACCATAAATTCTGGAATTACTCTGTGGAATTTTAATCCATCGTAATAAGGAGTTCCTTGTTCTTTTACTGAGTTTTCTAAATTTCCTTCTGTTAAAGCAACAAAATTACCAACAGTTCCAGGAGCTTTTTCGTGTTCTAATTGTACTAAAATCTCACCTTTTGGAGTGGTGAATTTTGCATAAATTCCGTTATTCATAATCTTTTAATTTACTTTTTTTGTTTTCTCGAGCGCAGTCGAGGTGTTTCATTCATTTAATAGTTCTCGACTGCGCTCGAACTGACATTAATTATAATCTTGAAATGCATCAAGATTTTATTGTTATTGATATGATTCTGAAATACTGAAACAAGTTCAGCATAAACAAGTCTAGAATGCATTATTTTTTAGCATTTAAAATTGATAAACCATAGGTAAAACCAATATTTAAATTTGTTGAGTTTACGTTACCATAAGGAGACCACATTTGTCCGCCCGAAGCTGTAAACGAAAAATTATCGTTTAAATGATAATTAATACCGGCGGTTGGTCTTACTAAAACACCTTCGCCAGAATCTACACCACCACCACCTGCAACACCTGCTGCAGCTTCTGCAAATAATGAAAAGTTATCATTTAAAAATTTATTTGATTTTATTCCTAGACCAAAAATACCATGAGCATAGCCACCTGCACCACCTAAATAAGCAAAGGAAGCTTCTCCGGCTATATAAAAACGATGGTTTAGGTCGTAATTAATTTTTAATGCTATTAACTCTAAATCATGTTCTTTGTATTGTGGTTTATCAAGAATGGCAACATCAAAATAGGTTTGATTTTGCACACCAATTTGTATTCCTTGGGTATTTATATATTTAATTTTTTCTGCTGTGTAAGGATCTTTTATTCCGCCGCTTAAACCATAATATTTTAAACTAAAACCGGCTGTATATGCTTCAAAAGTACCACTAACAGATTTATGATAACCACCATGAAGACCTAATCCAAAATTTTTGGTAACTTTTACATCTGCACCAACACTTGGGTACATGGTTAAACCACCTTCAGGGAAAATTCTACCTCCTGCAGCACCAATTCCTGCCTTGGCAAAAAAGTTTACATATTCTGTTTCTACAAAGTTTTTACCAATACCGAAAAAAACATCCATAAAACCAGCTCTTAAACCACCATACATAGCGTCTACATGTGCGTAAATAAAGGTGTTTTTGTTTAAATAACGTTGGTACTCAAAACCTAAAAGGCTTAATGTTTGGGTAAGTGGAGTGGTATTATTAAAGTTTCCAATACCATCATTTCTTGAAGATCCTATTGGAAATAAGTAGTCAAAAGTTATTTGTTGTACACTTTTTGCAGCGGGTTTTGTCCAAACTTTATCTTTAGTTTCATCGTTAGCTGTAAAAGATTTTTGAGCATGTTTGTAAGATGTAGATCTTAACGAGGTTGGTATTTCTACAAAAAAGGAAATATTATCTCCTTTTTGAATTCCTGTAAAAAAGTTTACATAACCATATTGCAAACCAAATGAATGTCCGTTATTTTTATATTGCAACCCTATATTTGGGTAGATAATTCCACCGCCATCAACTAAGCTTCTAAAGCCGCCACCGCCTCCTATATGCACGTTGGCGTCAAAATATAAGTTTTTATAAAGTTGGGTGTTTACTCCTAAATTTACGCCTAAAGTAAATAAACCACCTTGATCTCCATATACTGCCCCGTGAAAACCAGCACCTGTATATAACCAATCATTTAAAGGAAAATTATAACTTAATCCAAACAAACCCATTTTTGGTTGAAGTGTGTAGGATGTACCATCTCCATAATCGTATGTTTTATTTGGTTGGTCTATTAAAATATAATTTAAACGAATAAAATTGTGTAATTCTTTTGGTTTAAAATCTGATAAATTATAAGTCTGTGAAACCCCGTTAAAACTGAGAGCTGCTAGCAGTAAAAAAAGAAGTTTCTTCATCATAATTATTTTTTAAATTCACTTGTAAAATGCAACTTTACCGTTGGGTATTTACTTTGTGTCATTTGTATGGTAAATTCAGAATCTGCTAAAAACACCAACTGACCTTGTTTGTCTTTTGCTAAATAACGTTGCTTAACACGTTTAAATTCTTTAAATTCATCGTTCTTAATATCTTCTGGTTCTACCCAACACGCTTTGTGAACACTTAAATTTTCGTAAGAACATTTTGCTCCATATTCGTGTTCTAGTCTGTATTGAATTACCTCATATTGCAACGCACCAACAGTTCCAATAACTTTTCTACCATTCATATCTAAAGTAAATAGCTGCGCTACACCTTCATCCATTAATTGATCTAAACCTTTATATAATTGTTTAGATTTCATTGGGTCTGCGTTGTTTACGTAACGGAAATGTTCTGGAGAAAAACTAGGAATTCCTTTAAAATTCAATTCTTCACCTTCTGTTAACGTATCTCCAATTTTAAAGTTTCCGGTATCATGTATTCCTACAATATCGCCAGGAAAAGATTCGTCTACAATTTCTTTCTTTTCAGCAAAAAAGGCATTCGGACTAGAGAATTTTACTTTTTTACCATTTCTAACATGTAAATAAGGCGCATTTCTTTTAAAAGTACCCGATACGATTTTAATAAAAGCCAATCTATCTCTGTGTTTTGGATCCATGTTTGCATGGATTTTAAACACAAAACCAGTCATTTTTTTCTCTTTAGAATCGACTAAACGCTCTTCTGCTTTTTTAGGTTGTGGAGAAGGCGCAATCTTAATAAATGCATCTAATAATTCTTTTACTCCAAAGTTGTTTAAAGCAGAACCAAAAAATACAGGTTGGAGCGAACCGCTCAGGTACTCTTCTCTGTCAAAATCGGGGTAAACCTCGCTTATCAATTCTATTTCTTCACGTAAAGTATCCGCGGCTTTTTTACCCACTATTTCGTCTAGTTCTGGGTTCGATAAATCATCAAACTCAACACCTTTAGAAATAGAGGTTTTATTATCACCAGAAAAAAGATTTAATTTCTTTTCCCAAATATTATAAATTCCTTTAAAGTCATATCCCATTCCTATTGGGAAACTCATTGGAGTAACGCGCAAACCTAATTTTTGCTCAACTTCATCCAATAAATCAAAGGCATCTTTTCCTTCTCTATCCAACTTGTTGATAAAAACCAACATTGGTATGCTTCTCATTCTACAAACTTCCACCAATTTCTCGGTTTGAGGCTCAACCCCTTTTGCAACATCAATTACCACAATAACGCTATCTACAGCAGTTAAAGTTCTAAAAGTATCCTCAGCAAAATCTTTGTGACCAGGAGTATCTAAAATGTTTATTTTTTTATCTTGATAAATGAAAGCTAAAACAGAAGTAGCAACAGAAATACCACGCTGACGTTCAATCTCCATAAAATCGGAAGTTGCTCCCTTTTTTATCTTATTATTTTTTACAGCACCAGCTTCTTGAATTGCGCCACCAAAAAGTAATAATTTTTCTGTTAATGTGGTTTTACCAGCATCCGGATGCGATATAATACCAAAAGTTCTTCTACGTGCTATTTCTTCTAAAAATGTCATCTACAAAATTTGAGGTGCAAAGATAGGGTTTATTCTATAATTTTTTTAGTGATTTTAATCGCAGATCGATAGCTAAGGATTCAATTCTCTGAGGTTTGTTTCTAAATGAAAAATATTTGTATTAGAAGCAAGTCTAGTATCTTAGATAAAAGGTTGTTGATTGGTGATAAAAAGAAAATAAAGACACCTATTTTACAGGCTTTTATTGAGTTTTTCTTTTAACGGACCAAACACTTAAAAATAGTTATTTGACAAAGTCTTGTTTCTTGTGTCTTTTAGTGCAGCGGTCTTAAGTCCTTTTTTGCTAGACACTAAATAGTATCATTTCTTAACAATTCTCTATGGAATAGCTCTTTATTCTATAATTTCTATGTGCATTTTTACATCATTAACGGGCCATTCATCTACGCCAACTTCTACTTTAGATATTTTTGTCATGGTATCAAATCCAGAAATAACTTCACCAAAAACAGTGTGTTCATTATCTAAATGATGAGCACCTCTCTTGCTCTGAACAATATAAAACTCAAAAGGGCTGGATAATTTATTAGGGTTGTGGTCCCATTGTCTTGCTGCTGCCAATGCACCATATTTATGTTTTCTGTTATTTCTAAATTCTGGTTCTAGCAGATAGTTTCCATATTTTCGGCGTTCTCTCTGGGTGTACATTTCATCAGAATTACCACCTTGTAGCACAAAGTTTTTAGCAATTCTATAAAAAACGGTGGTGTTAAAATATTTTATTTTGGTTAAGAAAATAAAATTAGCTCTATGAATTGGCACATCATCAAATAAACGCAATTTTATTTTACCAAAATCGGTTGTAATTTCTACAATGGTTTCTGGGTTTTGTTTGCCAAATTCGGTTAAAAAAGCTTCTGTGTTTTTACTATTTAAGCTATCCCATGCTTTTACAACTTTCTCTTCTAGTTTAGTTTTATTGGTTTGTTTTTCTACAGGTTTCTTTTCATCTTTACATTGATAAAATGCAATTATGGCAACTATAAAAAAGGCTTTTAAGAAAATTTTCATGAAACAAATTGGGCGTTAAGAATTACAAATATATGTTATCAAAATAAAAGAAAAGAAAACTCTGATGGCTTTTGTAATTATTTTATGATTTAATACTCATTGATTTTCTTATTTTTGCTAATATGGAAGAACAAGTAGTTTTAGTTGATGAAAAAGATACCCAGATTGGGTTAATGGCAAAAATGGAAGCGCACGAAAAAGCATTATTGCATAGAGCTTTCTCAGTTTTTGTTTTTAACGATAAAGGAGAATTAATGTTGCAACAAAGAGCAGCACATAAATACCATTCGCCTTTATTATGGACAAATACCTGTTGTTCTCATCAAAGAGATGGTGAAACAAATTTAGCTGCAGGTAAACGAAGATTAATGGAAGAAATGGGATTTGTTACGGAGATAAAGGAAGTTTTTTCGTTTATGTACAAAGCACCTTTTGATAACGGTTTAACAGAGCATGAATTCGATCATGTAATGGTTGGTTATTATAACGATGCTCCAAAAATAAATAAAGAAGAAGTAGAAGCTTATAAGTGGATGACTTTACTTGATGTTAAAAAAGACATGGAGAACAATCCAAATGAATATACAGAGTGGTTTAAAATTATTTTTGATAAATCTTTTGAAAAATTAAAAAATGCCTAAAGTAAAAGTTTATAGAAGAGCACATTTTAATGCTGCTCACAGGTTATTTCATCCGGACTGGTCTGATGAGAAAAACGCAGAAGTATTTGGTAAATGCAGCAACCCAAACTATCATGGTCATAATTATGAAATGATAGTGGCGTTGTTTGGCGAGGTAGATCCTATTACTGGTTTTGTGTATGATTTAGGCTTGTTAAGAGAATTGATTAAAGAAGAGGTAGAAGAGCCTTTTGATCATAAAAACTTAAATATTGAAGTTCCAGAATTTAAAAACTTAAATCCAACTGCAGAAAATATTTCGATAATTATTTATAATAAATTACGAGCTCACATACCAGCAAATTTAGAAATAGAAGTAACTTTATACGAAACACGAAGAAATTTTGTGCGTTATTCTGGAGAGTAATAATTTTTTACAGTACCCTTTTAAATATAATTTATGAAAATAATTGCCATGATTCCTGCACGATATAGTGCATCTCGTTTCCCTGGAAAGTTAATGAAAGATTTAGGAGGGAAACCTGTTATTTTAAGAACGTATGAAGCCGCTTTGCATACCAATTTATTTGATGATGTTTTTATTGTAACAGATTCTGATGTTATTTTTAAAACTATAGAAAACGCAGGCGGAAAAGCAATTATGAGTATCAAAGAACACGAATGCGGTTCTGATAGAATTGCCGAAGCAGTAGAAAATATAGAAGCAGATATTGTAATTAACGTACAAGGAGATGAACCTTTTATAGATGAAGTTTCGCTTTCTAAATTAATTGATGTCTTTAAAAAAGACGATAAAAAAGAGATTGATTTGGCTTCTTTAAAAGTACAAATTACCAATAAAGAAGATATTGAAAATCCTAATAATGTGAAGGTAATTACCGATGTAGATAATTTAGCAATTTACTTTTCTAGAAGTGTAATTCCGTTTCATAGAGATAAAGATATTGCAGTTAAGTATTATAAACACAAAGGCGTGTATGCTTTTAGAAAACAAGCGCTAATAGATTTTTACAATACACCAATGACTCCATTGGAAGCTGCAGAAAAAATAGAAGCCATTAGATACCAAGAAATTGGTAAAAAAATTAAAATGGTAGAAACAGATGTAGAAGCTGTAGGTATAGATACTCCGGAAGATTTAGAAAAAGCGATTCAATTTTTAAAATTATAAATCATGAAAATAAGTAACAACATAAAGGTAATTGCTTTTGACGCGGATGATACTTTGTGGGTAAACGAAACTTATTTTAGAGATGCAGAACATCAATTTGCAAAATTATTAGCAAAGTACGAGACCGAAAATAAAATAGACCAAGAACTTTTTAAGAAAGAGGTTAAAAACTTAGCCTATTATGGTTATGGTGTAAAAGGTTTTATTTTATCGATGGTAGAATGTGCTTTAGAGCTTTCTAATTATACCGTAAATCAAAAAACAATAGCCGCAATTTTAAACATCGGTAAAGAGATGTTAGATAAACCTATAGAATTGCTAGATGGAGTAGAAGAGGTGTTGCAATCGCTACAAGGAAAATATAAATTGATTGTTGCTACCAAAGGAGATTTATTAGATCAAGAAAGAAAGTTGGAGAAATCTAATTTGCTAAAATATTTTCATCACATAGAAGTAATGAGTGATAAGAAGGCAAAAGATTACAAGAAGTTGATAAAGCATTTAGATATTAAGCCATCAGAATTTTTAATGATTGGTAATTCGTTAAAATCAGATGTTTTACCATTAGTAGCTTTAGGTGCATCTGCCATTCATGTTCCGTTTCATACCACATGGGTTCATGAAGAGGTGAGTGATCAAGAAAAATCTGATTCAGACTATACAACAGTTGCTAACATTAAAGACATCCTTCCTTTTTTATGAAATATTTAGATATTGATATCTGGAATAGGAAACAACATTACGAACATTTTAAAAATTTAGAAGATCCTTTTTTTGGAGTGACGGTTAATGTTGATGTTAGTAAGATTTATAAAAAATCTAAAACAGCAAAAGAATCTTTCTTTGTTATGTATTTACATGCTTGTTTAGTGGCATTAAATAAAATAGAAAATTTTAAATATAGAATACAAGGAGATAAAATTTTTATCTGTGATACTATTCATGCTTCAGCAACCATTGCAAGAAAAGACCATACTTTTGGATTTTCTTTTATTCGTTTTTCTGAAGATTTTAAAATATTCAATAAGAATTTTTTAGACGAGAAAGAACGAATTTCGAATTCTACAGATTTATTTCCACCAACAGAATCGGATAGTTGTATTTATTGCTCTGCTTTACCATGGTTTACTTTTACAAGCCAAAAAGAACCCATTTCTGGACTTAAAAATGAAAGTATACCAAAGTTATCTTTTGGTAAAATTTTTGAAGAAAACGATAAAATAATGATGCCTGTAGCTATTGCTGCAAACCACGCATTAGTAGACGGATATCATATTGGTTTATTTTTTGAAGAATATAAGAAACAATTAGATAAAAACACCTAACTTTGCAAAATTAAATTTTAAATAAGTTATGGCAAGTATAAAAAACTTAAAAAAAGATATCAATTACGTTTTAGGTGATGTTATCGAATATGCATTAGATGTTTCAATCTTAAAAAATGCAACTGAAAAAGGAGAAGCAATTATTGATGAAGCTATCGAAACTTTTGACACTTTAGTATCTAAAGTAAACAACAGTAAGGTAGAAAACAAAAAAGCTCACTTTAAAGCAATCAACCTAGAATTAGAAGAAAAAGCAAAAGGTTTAGTAGAAAAGATTAACACTTTATAATCTTAACAAATTTTTAAGCAAAATTTAAGACCATCATTTCAATAATGATGGTTTTTTTTGTTAAATTTGGTAACGCTACTATAACGATTTAGTAGGTGTTTTATATTGTCTAATTTAATTAATAAAAATGGCTAGAGCAATGTTTGAGTACACTAAAACGGTACTAAAGAAGGTGAGTTTTAATTCAGATTTGTTTTGTAAAGAAGTCGAAAAGGCCTTAAGTCGATTGTTACCTTATGAAATAGATGAGCTAACAATTTGGTTAAAGCAGTTTACTTCTAATAAACCAGAATTATATTCTTGCATGGCATTAATTAAAGAATAAAAAAAAGGAAGCATTTAGCTTCCTTTTTTTTGTTTAATTTTTAGATTCTGATTTCCTATGTTTGTATTTACTCATTAATTTTCTGCCAAACTCCATTTCTGCTACTTGTAGTTGAACAATCTTTTTATAAGAAATTACTTTTTTAATGTTATTTATAAAGATTTTCTGAGATTCGTACGTTTTCTGATCTGTTGTTAATTTTAACAGGACTAATTTTTCTGCATCATTTTCGGTTAAACAGTTTGTTTCACCTTCCTTATCTTTCATTGCCGTTTTAATTTCGTGCCTAAGTGTATATCTTAAAGAATATTGTTCTTTAGAGTATGCGTTGTAAATAGGCCAAAATTTTTCAGCTTCACTTGGTGTTAAGTTTAGTTTTTCTGTTAAATAAGAAACTTTAAGTGCCTTAATTTTCTCTTTACTTCCTTTACTGTCTTGAGCAGACAGGGTAAGAGTACAAAAAAGGGTAATGCAAATAAGGGTTATAATTTTTTTCATATTCTTAATTTTTATTTTATTTCATTTAAAAATGAAGTGTTATCTATAGAATTTATATAATCTTCAATGTTTTCGTCTTCTAAAGATGAAAAATAAAAATCACTTTCTTCTAATATGTCATTTTCTAATACAATAGCAATGTCATTAGTGTGTAGCGTGTTAGAGTTTATCCAAAATTCAATATCATCATCAGAAAGAGAGTCTATGGTAAGTTCTTCTGTTTTGTTAAATACATAAGAATTAAACCCGATAAATAAAATGATTGATGCTGCTGCTGCAAAAGGAATTGTTTTTAAAATCTTTTCTTTTAAAGAAATAACTTTTGTTTCTTTTTTAGGTGCTGAAACTTGAGCTAAAATTTCATTTTCTAAATCTTTAAAGTAGTTATCTGGTGTTGTAAAACCATTTTCTTTTTTTAGATTTTCTTCTGCTAATTTTGTTTCAATAGCATTTTCAATGGTATCAAAATAGTTTTTAGGAAGAGAAAAACTAGTTTTCTTTCCTAATATTGAGTTTAAATACTCTTCGCTATTTTTAATATTGTTTTCCATGATATTCTTTAGACCTCTTATTTATAAAAAGGTTTAATTTGTTTCTTTTTTTATATAAAGTTCAATTTTTTTAACAGCATGATAATAAGAGGCTTTTAAAGCTCCTACAGATGTTTCTAAAACTTCAGACATTTCATCATACTTTAGTTCATCAAAATATTTCATATTAAAGACAAGTTGTTGTTTTTGCGGTAATGTTGCAATTGCTTTTTGTAAAATGAGTTGAATTTCATCACCTGTAAAAAAATCATCACTCGCTAGAGTAGAAGCTAATTCTTGTTGATAATCAGCAATATCTAAACTTCGTTTTTTTGCCCTTTTGTTTATAAAAGTAATAGCTTCATTGGTAGCAATTCTGTACATCCAAGAAAATAGCTTACTCCCTTGGTTAAACTTATCTATATTTTTAAAAACTTTAATAAAGGTGTTTTGTAAAACATCATCTGCATCATCATGAGAAATCACAATTTTACGGATATGCCAATACAAGCGTTGTTTATAGAGAGTTATAAGTTCTCTAAACGCTTTGTCTTTAGTCTGAACATTTTTTAGTTGTTCTATTAAAATAGTTTCATCAGTCAACTATAATAGTTTGTAAAGTTTAGACTCAAAAAGTAATAAAAGGTTTAATGCTTATTTTCTTACTCTTGTTCTAGAGTAACCAAAAAGTCTTTTTTGCTTTATAGTGTCAGAAATTCCTTCAGGCAACATTTCTTCCCATCCTTTTTCTCCGTTTAAAATCATTTTTAAGATAGTACGAGAAAAAATATCTAAGATGTCTTTGTCAAAATCATCTATGTTAACCAGTTTTCCGTTGTTTTTAAAGAACTTATACAGTTCTTTCATTCTTGGATGAACTTTTAAGTTTTCTATGGTAATATACTCATCAGATTTCGTGTCATGATAAGGGTAGGTGTATACCTTTAAATCTCTATAAAATAACTTACCAAAAGCCTCTAAGATTCCTCCACTTAAATTACGGTAATATTTTTCTTCAAAAAGCTCTATAAGATTTTGCCCTCCCATGGTTAAGCCCATTCTTTCTTTGGTAAATTCACTAAAATATTCTACCAATTTAAAGTATTGTTGAAAGCTTGTAATCATTACATTTTGTCCTAGAGAACAAAGTAATTCTGCTCTGTCTAAGAAATCTCTTTCATTAATTTTACCTTCTGATGTTAGGTTACTTAGGGTAATCTCGAAAATTACTTGCGTTTTACTTTCTTCTACTTTATTTTCTGCTAAAAATATTTTTTTAGATTTTTCATACATGTCCATATTTACCTTAGTAACAGGTCTAAAACTTCCACGTAAAGCTAAAATGTTTTTCTTATATAAAACTTGTGCTGGTAATAAATTGTTTCCGTCTGGGCCAAACATAACGGCATTTGTCATACCATTTTTTAGTAATTGTAAACTCATTAAACGGTTGTCTACATACATAAAACGAGGTCCCGCAAAATTAATCATATCAATTTCTAACTGGTCATTGCTTAAGTTATCATAAAAAGATTTTACTAAATCTTTAGGATTATCATTTAAATAAAAAGCGCCATAAATTAGATTTACACCTAAAATACCTAAGGTTTCTTGTTGTAAACGAGCATCCGTTTCTTTAAAACGCAAGTGTAAAACAATTTCATTATATCCTTCTAAAGGATCTAGTTGAAAACGAATACCTACCCAACCATGTCCTTTAAACTGTTTTGCAAAATCTATGGTAGTTACAGTGTTGGCGTAACTAAAAAATAATTTATCTGGATGTTTTTGTCTGCTTAATCGATCTTCCATTAAATCGATTTCGTGACCTAGCATCTTTTTTAAACGAGGCTGTGTTACATAACGATTGTCTTGTTCCATGCCATAAATAGCATCAGAGAAATCTTTATCATAAGCACTCATCGCTTTTGCTATTGTTCCTGAAGCAGCTCCAGATCTAAAAAAGTTACGAGCAGTTTCTTGTCCTGCACCAATCTCAGCAAAAGTTCCGTAAATATCTCTATTTAAATTAATTCTTAGCGCTTTGCTTTTAATTGTAGGAACACTACTAATCTCTTGATCTCCTTTTAAAGATATTGCCATATATAATGCTATTTATTAAGGTTGAAACAAATGTACTAAAATAGACGGCTATCAGTCAATTTTTATGTTATTTTTGTTGGAATGAACTTAACTAAGAAACAACTGAATATTACTTTTTTAGGAACAGGTACTTCACAAGGAATTCCGATGATTGCAAGTAACGACCCTGTTTGTTTGTCTAAAAACTTAAAAGATAAGCGTTTAAGGTCTTCCGTTTTGGTGTCTTGGGACAATGTTTCTTATACCATAGATTGCGGTTTAGATTTTAGGCAGCAAATGCTAAGAGAGCATGTACAATCTTTAAATGGTGTTTTTTTTACACATGAACACGCAGATCATATAGGAGGTTTAGATGACTTAAGAGCTTTTTGTTACCAAATAGGAGAAATGCCTATTTATTTAAACGAGAGAACTTTAAGGAGTTTAGAGAAAAGGTTTGAGTATATTTTTAGTACAAAAAACAGGTATCCGGGTGCGCCAAGTGTGTTGCCAATAATTGTAGAGGGCACGAGCTTACTTATAGATGAATTAAAAGTAACTCCCATAAAAGTTTTACACGGAAGTTTACCAATAACTGCATATCGATTTGGAGATTTTGGTTATTTAACAGACGTAAAATCTATTTCTGATGAAGAAAAATTAAAATTGAAGGACTTAGATGTCTTAGTTGTTAACGCTTTAAGAATAGAAGAACATCCAACTCATTTTAATTTAAAAGAAGCCCTCGATTTTATTGCAGAAATGAAACCTAAAAAAGCGTACTTAACTCATATTAGCCATAAACTAGGTTTTCATGATGAAGTTTCTAAAATATTACCCAAAAACGTGTTTTTGGCCTATGATGGTTTAAAAATAACAGTTTAAGATTATATAAACTCTTTTTTGATGTATATTTGTTAGAAGTGCCTTTTTTTAACACTTATTAAGAATATAATAATTACTTATTGTAACCAACTTTTAGTATAAATGGAAAAAAATTCAGAAAATAAACAACCTGTTGTTGAAAATCATAAAATAGATGATAGAATTGCAGCGGTTAGAGATTTAATCTTTGGTGAAAACATGCAGCAATACAGCACAGAATTTGCTGATGTTTACGACCAGATTAAAACACTTAAAGACCAAACAAACAAAAATCTATCTGAGTCTGTTACTAACCTTGAAAATAAATTAGCAGATCTAGAAAGTTTAATGGAGCACAAGTTTCAAGACTTAAATGACGATTTAGATAAAAGATTGGCCGATTTAGATGATGAAAAAGCAGATAGAAAAAAACTAGGTAAAGCTTTAGAGAAAATTGCATTGATGTTGCAAGAATAGATGAAAAAAAAGCCTGCAGATAACAATAAAGACAATCGTTTTGAGTTGCTCAGAGACCTTTTATTAGCTGATGATAGAGAAAAGTTTGATTCTCTTAGTGAAGAAATTATTCTTAGAGAAAAACTGTCTAAAAGAGTTGCGCCTCTAGTAGATGAAAAAATTGCGGACTTACGTAATAATTTTTCAAGAGATTTTGGAGACACCATTACAGAAACTATAAAAGTTCAAATTAGAGACTCTCAAGATGAAGTTGTAGAAGCCTTGTACCCAATTATGGGTAAAATGGTTAAGAAATTTATTGTTGCAGAAATTACTAAATTATCCGATAGTATTAATAAAACTATAAAAGAAAAATTTTCTATTCAACAAATACTTAAAAGATTTTTTAAAGGAAAAAGAAATGATTCCGGTATTGTTTTAGAAGGAGTTTTTGAGTTTGTAATTGAAGAAGTTTTTATCATAGAAAAAGAATCTGGTTTGCTTTCTGGAAACTATTCTAGAGGAAGTATAGCCGATAAAGATATGATTTCTGGCATGTTAACGGCTATTAAATCTTTTGCTGAAGACGCCTTTTCTAAGGAAGGACAGGATTTAGAAAATATAAAGTTCGAAACTTTTCAGCTTTCTATAAAAAACTTTAAAACTATTTATATTGCCATTGCAACTTCTGGGGTTATCACAGAAGAGCATGCAGAAGAATTGTCTGACAACATAAATAATTTATCAGAAATTATTTTAAGAGATCGTTCTTACTTATCAGATGAAGAACGTTTAAATGATTTAATTTTAAACGAATTGATTAAAGAGTAAACAATTATTTATAATTTATGATTGCAAAAAAGGTACTGCTTGTTGGTAATTTTGGTGTTGGTAAAACATCCTTAATTAGACGATTTGTTTTAAATGAATTTTCTGAAGATTACATTAGTACTATTGGTGTTCGAGTAAGTAAAAAAATAGTGGAATACAAAAATGAAACTATTAAATTAATGATCTGGGATGTTGCTGGTACAAACGGCAATGAAAAAATACCCAAAGCTTATTTTCTAGGTTCTAATGCGGCAATGTTTGTTTTTGATGTAAGTAGAGAAGAAACGTATTTAACTATAGATGAAAATCTAAATATGGTTAAAGAACTATCTGGTTTACAAAACATAACAGTTATTGGTAATAAAAAAGATTTGCTTACTGCAGAAGAATTAGAAAGTGTAATACAGAAAATTTCTGTAAATATAGATTTAATTACCAGTGCTAAAGAAGATGAAAATGTTGAAGATGCCTTTATGAAATTAACCTCACTAGCTTTAAAATAAAAGTATTGATACCTGCAAAAATAGAGGATGTTTTTATACAATTAACTACTGATTATTCGGGGGTTATTACAAGTGTTATTGCTGGTAAATTTATCAAAACTACCTTTACACTTCAAGAATCTATCTATGATGCTTGTCCTTTTTTAGAAGGAACTTTAGAAGCGTTGCCTTTAAATGACCCATTTCTGTTAGAAGGTATGGTTATTGTTTCTGAAGGTATAGAATACAATATAGATTTAGAACTTTTTAAAAAAGAAGCTTCTGTTGTTATTTTAATACATAATAGAAGTAATGTTTACAAGTATGTAAGTCAACTAAATCAAAATAGAAATGATATCTTTTTTATAAAAAGAGAACTTGCAGAGAAAAATATAGAATTAGATAAACTACGTAAAATTGCTGACAAAGCAAACGAAGAAAAATCCCGTTTTTTAGCAATGATGAGTCATGAAATTAGAAATCCATTGAATTCTATTCTTGGCTATTCTGAAATGATTTCATCAGAAAAATTGAATAACAAAGCTACGGAATACATTAAAAACTTATCATCAGCAGGGAATAATTTAAAGGTTATAGTAGATGATATTTTAGATTTATCGCGTATTGAAGCTGGTAAATTAGTTTTAGTTAATGAAGAGATTTCTATTCTAGAAACTATTAAGAATTGTAAAAATGATTTTCAGCATATTCATACCAATAAAAATGTAGATCTCGTTTTTTTAACTTCAGAAAAACTACCAAAAATTGTTTTAGGAGATGCTGTAAGAATTCAACAAATACTATCAAATTTAATTAGTAACGCTATTAAATTTACCAGTAAAGGAGAAGTTGTTATAAGTGCAAAAGTAACTTTTGAGGTAGAAAATAAGGTTACCGTAATCTTTGAAATTACAGATTCTGGTAGAGGAATGAGTGCGTTTCAATGTTTAAAAATATTTGAAGAATACCAACAAAACGAATTGAATGACCATCGTGTTTATGGAGGTGCAGGTTTAGGTTTGGCTATTGTAAAACGTTTGTTAGGAGCCATGAATGGTAGTATTTCTGTGAAAAGTAAATTGAATAAAGGAACTTCCTTTTTTGTTGAAATTCCTTTTGAAAAAAACTCAAAATTAAAGAAGCAGAGAATAATACCTAAAGAGGTTAAGACTAAAAAGATTGATTTAAAAGGAAAAAATATTTTAGTGGCAGATGATGATCTAATGAATCAAAGAATAGTGGCGTATATTTTAAAAAAAGAAAAAGTGAATTTAACCATTGTAAAAGATGGTTTAGAAGCACTTTCTAAGATTAAAGAAGAAGTTTTTGATGTTGTTTTATTAGATATCAATATGCCAAATATGACTGGTGAAGAATTGATGAAAAAGAGAGCTACTATTACAAACGTAAATTCTAAAACGCCTTTCTTGGCATTAACAGGGAATACTTCTACCCAAGATATTGAGCGGTATTTAACACTAGGTTTTTCTGGTTTTATATCTAAACCTTTTACGATTGCTAATTTTGTTGATAAAATTAAAAATGCTTTGATAAATTAATAATTGATCAAACAAAAAGATTTTTCACTAAAATTTATTAAACTTAATCACGATCTAGAAAATCTTGAAAAGCTTCTTGAGAAATAGATTTACCTAATGAGTCTAATTTTGCAGCTTCTGTACCTTCTTCTAAAATTGCTTTTTTACTTACATGATCAAATAAATAAAGTCCGTTTTTAGAGAGTGTACCAAAACCTTTGTTAAAGATATAATGTGCATATTGTTTCTCGGAAGTATTAAAGATATTTTTACTGAATTTAAAATCAGAATTATCTCCTTTTAGTAAGTCTAGAAGTGTGTAAGGTAAATCTACTTGACTAGCAATATTGTCTATTTCAATTCCCTTTTTGTTTAAAGCACCACCTAACCATAACATTGGGATGTGAAACTTTAATGGTGAGTTAAAAGCTCCTTTGTGCTCAGGAGAACGATGTCCATGATCTGCAATAATAACTATTAAGGTGTTTTTGTACCAAGGTTGCTGTTTTGCAAATTGAATAAATGTACCAATAGTTTTATCTGTGTAGGCATGTGCACTTCTAAATTTATTTTCTTCAGTATCTTTTCCAAATTTATAGGTATCTGGGAACTCGTATGGCTCGTGGCTTGTAAGTGTTAACGCTATTTTAAAAAATGGTTCGTCTTGTTTTTTAGACAAGTCATCTGCCAAACGTTTCATAAATACATGGTCGTGCGCTCCCCACTTAGAATTCCAATCTTTTACATCAAAATCATTTCCGTCTACAAAATCGGTAATTCCAGAATTTCGTAAATAAGTATTCATGTTTCCAAAGTTTAAATCACCACCATAATAAAAAGAAGTATGGTACCCTAAATCCATCATTTTTTTAGGTAACATTGGTAGTCTTCTAGCTTTGTTGGGCATTTTCATAATGCTTTGTGTTGGTTGTGGGTAATAACCACTTAAAATAGCAGGAATCCCTTTATCTGTTCTATCTCCGTTTGCATAGTAGTTAGTAAATAAAATACCTTCTTTAGACAGTTTGTTTAGATTTTCTGTTACATTAGGTTCTCCACCTAAAGAGCCCACAACTTTTGCGGTTAAACTTTCCCATATAATAAATATTACGTTGGGTTTTGTTGTATTTAAAATACTATCTGTGTCTGCTTTTAAAAGTAGAGATCTTCTTTTGTTAATAGTGTTTTTTGCTATTTCACTATCAAAAAATTTATAAGGATTTTTACCATCTGGTTTATGAGTAAGTGCGTTAAAAAAGTTCCAAGCATAATTTATAGATGCATGGTTTGCAAACATATTATTAGAAAAATAGACATTACTTTGGTTAACAGGTATGGTTTGTATACCACCTCTTACTGGTATAATTAATGCCGCTGTTATTAAGAAAAATAGTACTGCTTGTAGCCAAAAACCTTCTTCTACCTTTGCTATTTTCTTTGAAATAATGTTGTTGAACCATTTTATAAAGACGAAAGAAGTTGCAATCCAAAATAGAGTTCCGGTTATCTTTTGAAAAGTAGAAACAGAAGCAATCATAATTTCTGGAGTATTTAAATACTTTAACAAAGCGGTATCTAAACGCGTTCCCCAAGATTGGTATAAGCTTGCGTCAATAATTAGTAATAAACTTAAAATAACAATCATAATACCCGAATACCATTTTATAATTGTTCCAATTATTTTAGAATTGATAAAAACAGAAAAAATGATAATTAAAAACGGAATAAAACATAAATATGCGGCAAAAGAACTGTCTAATCGCACACCATAAAGAAATGTTTTTAGTGTCGTTAAAAAGTCTAACTCTTTTGTTTTATCAACATAAAAAAGAAGGAAAAATAATCGTGCAAATGCAAAATATCCTATCCATAATAGAAAATAGTAAATATTGAATAATAATCTGTTTTTTAATGTTTTCAAGGAGTAGGAATTCAGTTTGTTAATTATATTTGTTTTTTCTGAAAATTTTTTAAGAATTCTCTGTAACTTTTAAACGTGCTTTTGCAGTTACAGAAACATCAGAATAATCGTTGTTTAAGTAT
Organism: Polaribacter sp. NJDZ03; assembly: GCF_019263805.1. Taxonomy (NCBI): domain Bacteria; kingdom Pseudomonadati; phylum Bacteroidota; class Flavobacteriia; order Flavobacteriales; family Flavobacteriaceae; genus Polaribacter; species Polaribacter sp. NJDZ03. Next base: position 1,234,912 of record NZ_CP079195.1, on the reverse strand, counting down.
TTTAAATAACCAGTAATAGCAATCATTGCAGCATTATCGGTTGTGTATTCAAATTTAGGCACGTAGGTAGTCCACCCAAAATGTTTTTCGGCTAATTGTAAACGGTGTCTAATTTCTGAATTAGCAGAAACTCCACCAGCAATAGCAATATGTTTAATGCCTGTTTGTTTTACTGCATTTTTTAATTTATCCATTAAAATTTCTACAATTGTATATTGTATGGAAGCACAAATGTCATCTAAATTTTCTTCAATAAAATTAGGATTTATTCTTACTTGTTTCTGAATAAAATATAAAATACCCGTTTTTAAACCGCTAAAACTAAAATCTAAATCGCCTACTTTAGGTTTTGTAAATTGATAAGCTTTTGGATTTCCTAGTTTTGCATGCTTGTCTATTAAAGGGCCTCCAGGATAAGGAAGACCTAAAATTTTTGCAGATTTATCAAAAGCTTCACCAACAGCATCATCAATAGTTTCGCCTAAAACTTCCATTTCAAAATAATTGGTAACCTTTACAATTTGTGTATGTCCGCCACTAATAGTTAGGCAAATAAAAGGAAAAGGAGGCATTTTACTATTTTCTTCTTCAATGAAATGAGATAGAATATGAGCCTGCATATGGTTTACATCTATTAAAGGTACTTGTAACCCTAAGGCCAAAGATTTGGCAAAAGAAGTACCTACTAGTAAAGAACCCATTAAACCAGGGCCTCTTGTAAATGCAATTGCAGATACGTCTTCTTTAGTTATATTTGCTTGTTCTATAGCTTGTTGTACTACTGGAACAATGTTTTGTTGATGCGCCCTAGATGCTAATTCTGGAACAACACCACCATATTTAGAATGTATTTCTTGATTGGCAACAACATTACTCAGCACTTTTGCATTGCAAATTACGGAGGCACTTGTGTCATCACAAGAAGATTCTATCCCTAATATATAAACCTGTTTTTTCATTAAAAATGATAATTTAAAGCAAAATTAAGGATTATTTTATCTTGTCTTCCTTTTTTAAGAATAGAAATTTAATTCTTTGTTAAATTTGCACGTTCTTTGTAGTAATTGGCAACGTTTTTGATTCGTATTTATCATCTTTGTTACAATCATTTTAAATAGAAAAGATTATCAAAAAAGTAGGAAAAATAATACTGAAATGCCTTGGGTACTTTGTGCTCTTCTTGCTGTTCATTTTTATTTTTATTTCTATACCTGCGGTACAAACAAAGTTAGGTAGTTATGCTACCCAAAGACTTAATAAAGATTTTAATACACATATCTCTATAGAAAAAATAGATTTATCATTTTTAGGTAATATTCAATTAAAAGGAGTGGATATTAAAGACCATCATCAAGATACTTTAATATATGTAAAAAAAATATCGAGCTCCCTTTTAAATGCCAAAAATTTTTTAGATAATAAAGTAAATCTTGGTAGTATTTCTCTAGATGGAGCTTACGTTTATATGAAAACCTATAAAGGAGAAAAAGACGATTCTATGTCTATTTTTATAGATAATTTTAATGATGGTTCTCCAAAAGATTCTCTCTCCAAACCTTTTATATTAAAATCTGATAATGTTTATGTAAGTGATTTAAATTATAAATTGATTAACGAAAATAGTAACAGTCCTGTTTTATTTTCTGCAAGTAATGGAGGCGGAAATTTACAGGATTTATTAGTGTATGGACCCGATTTTTCATCGAATATAAGAGGACTTTTTTTTGTAGATAATAGAGGTTTAGAAGTTACCAACTTAACCACCGATTTTTCGTATTCTAAAACGGAAATGCATTTTGTAAAAACAACATTACAAACTAGAAAATCTAAAATTAAGGCTACAATAGCTTTTAAGTATAAAAGAAAAGATTTAATTGACTTTAATAATAAGGTAGATATTACTGCGGCTTTTACTAAAAGTACTATTTCTATTCCAGATTTAAAGAAATATTATACGGAGTTATATGGAAACGACATTATTACTTTTACTGGAGATTTTAAAGGAAAGTTAAATAACTTTTCCTTAAATAATCTTTGGTTAACCTCTAATAAAGGAATTAAGGTAGTTGGTGATTTAGATTTTGTAAATGCGGTAGATTTTAAAAAAGGTTTTATTTTTAAAGGTAATTTAAGAGATGTAACAGCTACTTATAATGACTTAAAAAGTATTTTACCTAATGTTTTGGGTAAAACACTACCATCGGAATTTGTAAAATTTGGACAATTTACTTTAAAAGGAAAAGTACATGTTACATCAAAAGAAATTAAAGCCAATTTAGATTTAAAATCTGAAATAGGTAATGTTATATCAGATTTACAAATTTCTAATATAGACGATATTGATTATGCCGCCTACAGCGGAAAAATAGCCTTAAATAAGTTTGATATTGGTGCGTTATTCAATGATCCTTTATTTGGTAAAGTTTCTCTAAAAGGAGATGTAAAAGGGAGCGGTTTTAAGCTAGAAAATATTAATACTTCTTTTATAGGTACAGTTGCAGAGCTCAATTTTAAAAATTATACGTATAAAAATATTGAAGCAAATGGTCAATATCAAAATAATAAATTTGATGGAGATTTAAAGATAGATGACGTTAACTTTAAAATGAAGTTTAATGGGTTGGCAGATTTGTCTACAGATATAAATAAGTTCGATTTTAAATCTAATATAGAATACCTAAACTTAAAAGAAACAAAACTTTTTACAAGAGATAGTATAGCTGTTTTAAAAGGTAATATTGAATTAGATGTAGAAGGAAACACGTTTGATGATATTACCGGTAAAGCCACTTTTACAAACATTTTATACACAAACCAAAAAGAAGAATTTAATTTTAAAGAATTTAATGTTATATCTTCTTTAAAAGATAGTATTAAAACAATAGAGGTAGTGTCTAAAGATATTGCAGAAGGGTATTTGTCTGGTAAATTTTCATTTTCAGAATTGTTACCCGTTGCGCAAAATGCTTTAGGTAGTGTTTATACAAACTATAAACCTTTTACAGTAGCACCAAATCAGTTTTTAGATTTTAATTTTACAATCTATAATCAAATTGTTACGGTGTTTTTTCCTGAGATTTCTATTGATAATAATACAAAGATAAAAGGTAAAATAAAGGCAGATAAGAACCAATTAAGGTTAACGTTTTCTTCTCCAAAAATAGAAGCTTATGGCAATGAGGTAAAAGATATTTTGTTAAGAACAGACAATCAAAACCCACTTTATAACTCTCATTTAACGGCATCTGAAGTAAATACAAAATATTATAATATTTCTAAACTAAACTTATTAAGTTTAAACCAGAATGATACGTTATATTTTAAATCAGAATTTAAAGGAGGTATTAAAAAGAACGAAGATTTTAACCTCGATTTTTTCTACACTTATAATCCGGAAGGGAAATCTGTAGTTGGTTTCGAAAAATCATCTTTTATATTTAAAGAAAATACATGGGAGATTAATCCAGACTCATTAAATAAAAATAAAGTTACTTTCAATATCAAAGAAAATGACTTTGATTTTAGTCAGTTTAAATTTACCTCTGGCGAGCAAAAAATAGCGTTTTCAGGTAGTTTAAAAGGAGATTCAGAGAAAGTGCTTGTAGCAGATTTTACAAAGGTAGAATTAGAGAGTTTTTTACCTAAAATAGATAGCCTTGCATTAAAAGGAGTTTTATCTGGTCATGTAGATTTTGTACAAAGTAAAGGAGTTTACAACCCGGAAGCATTACTTTCTATAGCTAATTTTCAAGTTAATAATTTTAAGCAAGGAGATTTATCTTTAAATGTAAAAGGAGATAATTCTTACGAAAAATATCAAGTAGATTTAGCTATAAATAATGAAAAAGTAAAAAGTATTGCAGCTACTGGTTCTTTAGATTTTTCAGAAAAAAGGCCCTTAATAGATTTAGATGTTTATTTAGAAGAATTTGGATTAGATGCTTTTAGTCCGCTAGGTCAAGACGTTTTATCCTCTATAAGAGGTACTGCCAATGGAGATTTTTCTTTAAGAGGTTTCTTAGGTAATCCCGAAATGGAAGGAACTCTAACGCTTAAAAATGCAGGTTTAAAGTTTCCGTATCTTAATGTAGATTATGATTTTGAAGGAGAGTCTATAATTAGTTTACAAGAACAGTCGTTTATTTTTGAAGAAGTAAGACTGGTAGACACCAAGCATAAAAGTCGTGGAAGACTTATTGGAGATATTACCCATTTAAATTTTAAAAAGTGGTTTTTAAATATCGAAATAGAGAGTAATAATTTATTAGTTTTAGACACCAAAAACACAGATGAATCACTCTATTATGGTTCTGCTTTTATTGATGGATCTGCTAGTATTACTGGTTTAACAGATCAATTAACCATAGATATTAATGCCAAAACAATGCCTGGAACCGCATTTGTTGTTCCTTTAAAAGATATAGAAACCGTAGATAGTTATAATTTAATCCATTTTAAAACGAAGGAAACCGGAATTCAGGAAAAACAAAAAGAGGTTGCCTTAGAAGCAATAAAAGGACTGTCTTTAAATATAGATTTAGACGTAACAAGTGATGCAACCGCACAAGTAGTTATAGATGAGGTAAATGGAAGTCAGTTAACCGGTAGTGGTAAAGGAAATTTAAGAATAGAGATAAATACACGCGGTAAATTTAACATGTTTGGCGATTATATGATAGATACTGGTGTTTACGATTTTAAATATGGAGGTATTGTAAGCAAACCATTCTTAATACAAAAAGGAGGTACGGTTTCTTGGAATGGAAACCCGTATGAAGCCAATTTAGATGTCACCGCAATTTATAAAGCAAAAGCGAATCCTGGGGTTTTATTGCAAAATTTTAATTCTAATAGAAAAATTGAAGTAGATTTAGTAACAAAAATTACAGGAGGTTTATTTAGTTCTAAACAAGATTTAGACATTCAATTAACAAATGTAGATCCATCGATTGCGAGTGAGTTAGAGTTTATTTTAAATGATAATAATGTAAACGAGAAAACAACCCAATTTATATCATTACTAGCTTTTGGTAGTTTTGCAAACCCAGATAGAGCAGATTTTAATGCAGGAGAAACTTTTTCTAATACAGCTTCTAGTGCAGTATCTGCAGCTTTTTCTAGCTTATTAAATAATCCTGATGGTAAATTTCAATTAGGAGTAGATTATCAACAAGGAAATAGTGGTACAGATATAGGTAGTTTATATACCGATAATCAGGTTGATGTTTCTGTAAGCACACAGTTAGGAGATAAAGTGGTTATTAACGGAAAAGTGGGAGTGCCTGTTGGTACACAAACGCAATCTAGTGTTGTTGGTGAGGTAAAAGTTGAAATTCTATTAAATAAAGAAGGTAATTTTAGAGGTGTTATTTTTAATAGACAAAACGAAATACAATATTCTACAGAAGAAGAAGGCTATACGCAAGGTGTAGGACTTTCTTATCAGGTTAATTTTAATACACTTTCTGGCTTGTTAAGAAAAATTAAAGGAAAGAAAAGAGTTGTTAGAGAAAACGAAACTTTCATAAAAAGAGATTCTACCTTAAGATTAAAGGATAAATTAATAAATTTCGAAGGAAACTAATAAACTTACAATTTATTAAAACAAAAGTGATTTTTATCATTTAATTTTTTCGAGTTCATGGTTATTTTTGCGTCTTAAAAAATAATAACAAAACAATAATGTAAACCATTAAAATATTTAGAAAAAATTAGCTACTTTTCACTTATAATAACGAAAATTAGCCTAAAACGATTTCGTAATTTTATTATTTTAAATGGTTATAAAGCAGTAAATTTACATCAGGATATGAAGAAAATTAAAAAAATAGCAGTTATGACTTCTGGAGGAGATGCTCCAGGAATGAACGCCGCAATTAGAGCAGTAGTAAGGTCTTGTGCCTATTATAGTTTAGGTTGTGTAGGTATATATAGAGGATATGAAGGCTTAATTGAAAATGATCTTGTAGATTTAAATGCAAGAAGTGTTCATAATATTATTAACAAAGGTGGAACAATCTTAAAATCTGCTAGATCTAAAGGATTTAGAACCAAAGAAGGTAGACAGAAAGCTTACGATAACTTAATAGAGCGTGAGGTAGATGCATTGGTTGTTATTGGTGGAGACGGTTCTTTTACAGGAGCAGTGTTGTTTAACGAAGAGTTTGATTTCCCTGTAATAGGTATTCCAGGTACTATCGATAATGATATCTTTGGAACATCCCATACTTTAGGATATGATACCGCTTTAAATACGGCAGTAGAAGCAATTGATAAAATTAGAGATACAGCATCTTCACATAATAGACTTTTCTTTGTTGAGGTTATGGGACGTGATGCCGGTTTTATCGCTTTAAACGCAGGTGTTGGAGCAGGAGCAGAAGAAATCTTAATTCCTGAAGAAGATTTAGGATTAGATAGATTATTAGAATCTTTAGAAAGAAGTAGAAGAGCAGGTAAATCATCTAGTATTGTAGTCGTTGCAGAGGGAGATAAATCTGGTAGAAACGTATATGATCTTGCAAAATATGTAGAAGAAAACTTACCAGAATATGACGTTAGAGTTAGTGTTCTTGGGCATATGCAAAGAGGTGGTTCACCTTCTTGTTTCGATAGAGTTTTAGCAAGTAGATTAGGCGTAAAATCAGTAGAGTTATTATTAGATGGCAAAACCAATTTAATGGTAGGTTTACAAGATAATAAAGTAATTTGTACAGATATAAAAATAGCAATTGCTGGTGGGCATTCTATAAACCACGAGTTGCTTAGAATTTCTGATATTATAACAACATAAAAAATAATTAATTAAAAACTAGTAAAATGATTAAAATAGGAATTAACGGATTTGGTAGAATTGGAAGATTAGCATTCAGATCTGCAGTAAATAGAAAAGACATACAGGTAGTAGGAATTAATGATTTACTAGATGTAGATTATTTAGCTTACATGTTAAAATACGATTCTGTTCACGGTGCATTTGATGGAACTGTTGATGTAAAAGACGGTAAATTAGTTGTAAACGGAAACGAAATTAGAATTACAGCAGAAAGAAACCCAGCAGATTTAAAATGGGGAGAAATTGGAGCTGAGTATATTATTGAATCTACAGGGTTTTTCTTAACAGCAGAAACTGCAGGAAAACACTTAGAAGCTGGAGCTAAAAAAGTAGTTTTATCTGCACCATCTAAAGATGATACACCAATGTTTGTAATGGGTGTAAATAACAAAGAATTAAAAGCAGATACTAAGATTTTTTCTAACGCATCTTGTACTACAAACTGTTTATCTCCTATTGCTAAGGTATTAAATGACAACTGGGGAATCTCAGAAGGTTTAATGACAACTGTACACGCTGCAACTGCAACTCAAAAAACTGTTGATGGTCCTTCTATGAAAGACTGGAGAGGTGGACGTTCTGCTATTGGTAACGTAATTCCTTCTTCAACTGGAGCTGCAAAAGCTGTTGGAAAAGTAATTCCTGCTTTAAACGGAAAATTAACTGGTATGGCTTTTAGAGTTCCTACTATGGATGTTTCTGTTGTAGATTTAACTGTAAAGTTAGAAAAACCAGCAACGTATGCTGAGATTTGTGCTGCAATGAAAGCTGCTTCAGAAAGTGATGCAATGAAAGGTGTTTTAGGATACACTGAAGATATGGTAGTTTCTCAAGACTTTGTTGGAGATACTCGTACTTCTATCTTTGATGCTAAAGCTGGTATCGCTTTAAACGATAACTTTGTAAAAGTTGTTTCTTGGTATGATAACGAAATGGGTTACTCAACTAAGATTGTAGACTTAATAGAATATGCTGCTTCTTTGTAAGATAAAGTAGTTTATACATAAATAAAAAGCCTGATAGAATTAATTTTCTATCAGGCTTTTTTTTATCTTTATAGTAAATAAATTTAATACTATTTTATGGAAATAGCAATTATAGCACATGATGGTAAAAAAGCAGAAATGGTTCAGTTTTTAAACGAACATAAAGAAGTTTTGCTTAAAAAAAATATAAAATTAGTTTCTACAGGAACTACAGGTTCCAAAGCAGAAAAAGCGGGTTTTGTAGTTACAAAATTCTTATCAGGTCCTATTGGAGGAGATGCACAAATTGCAGCAAGAGTTGCAGAAGGAAAATGTAATATGGTCTTGTTTTTTAGAGATCCTCATGCAAAACACCCTCATGAGCCAGATATTATAATGTTGTTAAGAATTTGTGATGTACACAATGTTCCGTTAGCAACAAACCCTGCATCTGCAGATTTATTAATGAAGGCAATTGCTATTTAATAGCAATTGCACTAATTTCTACATTTACAAACTTTGGTAAGTTTGCTACTTCTACAGTTTCTCTTGCAGGAGCTGTCTCTTCATTAAAATAGTTTCCGTAAATAGCATTTATTTCTCCAAAATTATTCATGTCAGAAATAAAAATAGACGTTTTAATGACGTTTTCGAAAGTCATATCAGCAGCAGCTAAAACTTCTTTTAGGTTTTCCATAACTTGAGTTGTTTCTTCTTTTATGGAAGATAAAACCAATTCTCCTGTTTCTGGATTAATTGCAATTTGACCAGAAGTGTACAACGTATTTCCACTTAATACTGCCTGATTATATGGTCCTATTGGAGCTGGTGCTTTACTTGTTGTTATTATTTTTTTCATTGGGTTGTATGTTTCTAAATTATTGCATTCTAAAGCTACAAAGTTAATACGTTTTAACGATTGTTACTTATAAGGTAGTCTAAGTTTTTTAGATTAGAACACTGAACACTAAGTAGTATTAAAACAATCTTCTATCTGCAGGTTTGCTTTTATCCCATTTAAGATCTGATAATACAGAAGATTTTACACCAATAAAAAACGTGTAAGAAGAATTTGTACCAAAAGGAACCCAGTTAAAATTAAATTGCCAGCTATCTAAATCTCTAGTGAAATTAAATCTAGAAAATGTAAAAGCACCTCCTTTAACATCGTAACCAGAAGAATAGCCCATTTTCCATTTTGGAGAGAGTTCTAAGTTACCACTAAACATAATACTATGCACACCAATATTACCACCGTCTATACCATTATTCGTATAATTAGTAGAGTAGGCTAAATTTATAGACCAAGGGATATCTGCTCTATATAACTTTGTCTCTTTCTTTGTGTTTTTTTCTTCTGTATTATTAGCGTTATTTCTATTATCTCTACCAGTAGGATTAATATCTGCTCCAATAATATCTACATTATTGTCACCTCCGTTACCGCTTTCTTTAGATTTGTCTTTTTTATCCTTGTCAAAATCGGTACTAGATATAGAATAATTTGCAGTTAAATTAGCATTTGTTAATCTTAAAATATTTGCATTATACTCATTAATTCTTACACCATCGCTATTTACTTTATAAGGATCCATAGAACCACTTAAATTAATAGATAACTTATCTTTAAATAAACGTGTTCCTGCAGAAAAACTAACAGGAGACCATCGTAAACTATCGGCAGCAATATTATAAGAACTGCTAAAGTTTAAATTATTTAAAAGAGTTATTTTTTCATCTTCCTCGTCACTATCTGGGTCTTTGGGAGCAACCTTTGCTTCTAAAACGTTGTTTAAAGTAATACCTATAGAATTACTTAAGCCAGAAGACGGAGCACCATAAATACCTTGGTCATAAGCAGTGTAATCTAATAAATCGGTGGCATCTGCACTTTGCTGTACTTGTTTTATGTATTTATCCTTAAAATCGGGTCTGTAAGAATAAGAAATAGATGGTCTAAAGGTATGTCTAATAGTTTTTAATCTTCCTTTCTTAAAATTAAAAGTACCATAGATGTTTGTAGATAAACTAACACCAGCATTGTATTCTCTATAGCTTTTAAAGCCCCTAAGAGTGTCTGTAACAACAACATTTTCTGTTACATCATAATCTTTCTGAATATAATCAAACTGCCAAGTTTCTTCATAATTAGCACTTGGTGATAATGTAAAGTATTTAAATGCTTTTATATTTGTACTAGTTCCTGTTTTATGCTGCATTCCAGATCTTGCTGTTTCAAACATTTTTGGTGTAAAAAACTCATCATCTGTAGTGTTAATTAAATACTGGCCTTGCATTGTGTAGTTAAAACCCATTTTTTGAATGGGTGTTTTCTGAATGCCATTTTTTCCCGCAAACGGATATATTCTACTCATATTTACAGTTAAGGATGGCAATGTCATTGTAATCGCTTCTGTATTTGTATTTTGTTGATGACTAGCAGTAAGGTTCATGTTAAATGGCGTACCAACAAAAGTTTTGCTATAATTTATTGAAGAGTTAAATGTGTTTGTTAACGTCTGTGCTATGTTATACTGGTTTTGAGATTCTCTAAAAAACTTACTACTACCTAAGTTTACAGAAGCAGAGAATCTAGAGTTAGGACTCGCCTTAGCATCTTGACTGTGAGACCATCTAATATTAAAGTTGTTAGATTTACTATAAGTATCGAAGCCTCTAATTCCGCTGATATTATTTTCGAAGTTTAAACTAAAAGAACCGTTAAAGCGATACCGCTGCCTGTAGTTAGAAGATATTCTAGAACCCCAACTTCCGTTTGAATAGACATCAGACAAAACTGTTAAATCCATATAATCACTAATCGCAAAATAATAACCACCATTCTGAAAACCAATACCTCTATTACTACTTCCAGTATCAAAAGACGGAATTAAAAATCCAGAAACACTTGTTTCTGTTATAGGAAAATAAGCAAAGGGTAAATAGATTGGGGTAGGTATGTCTGCTAAAACTAAATTACTAGTACCCACAATTATCTTTTTTCCAGGTACTAATTTAGCTTTGTCAGTTGCAATGTAATAATCCGGATTTTTCTTTTCTGAAGTAGTAAAACGTATATTTCTTACATATATAGTAGAATCATTTACACGCTTGGTTTTTTCTCCATACGTAAACATTTCTCCTTGTTTTGTTTTTAATCCATAAATTAAAGCTCTTTTACTCTTAAAATTATAGATAATAGAATCTTGTTCAGATTCTTGACTGCCTTGTTTAAAAATAGGACGTTGAACGTAACCAGTACTATCTATGATTCCTTTTGCAAAAAGAGTGTTTTTCTTATAATCAACAACAATTATACCTGCTTTTAAATCGATATCTGTATAGGTGATATTTGCTTCGTTATAAAGTGTAACCGTTTGGTCTTTTGCATTTTGTATGGTGTAGTCTGTAGCAACATGCACAATAATGTCTTCTATAGTTTCCTTAAGTTTTATAGAGTCTAAAGAAATTGAATCTGTTTTTTTTAATGCTAAAGAATCTCTCTTATTTTTAAAAAGAGAATCTTTCTGAACATTAGTAATTGCTGTTTTATCTTCAGATTCTAGTGCTTGTGAAAAGCCTATTTCTATAAAAAAGATACCGCAAAATAAAAGAATGTATGATAGGTTTGTTTGCAATGCTTTAAATGCTATTTTTGTATAAAGGTTAAAAGTATGGCTCAATATTTGAAACACCAAATTTACGATGCCAAAATTAGTTAAATTTTATTGATGCAAATTAAAGAAAATCACAAAATTAATATCAAAGTAAGAAATCTTTTATTTTTTCTCTTTGCGTTCTCATTTTTAATGAATCCATCATTACTATTTGGGCAAAAAGAATACGTAGTTGTTATTGATGCTGGTCATGGTGGTAAAGATCCTGGAAACCTAGGTAACGGTTACAAAGAGAAGAATATAGCGTTAAAAGTTGCGCTACTTGTAGGAGGAAAATTATCTAAGACTAAAGATATAAAAGTTGTTTACACTAGAAGTGACGATGTTTTTATCGATTTATGGAAAAGAGGAGAAATTGCAAATCATGCAAAGGCAGACTTGTTTCTATCCATTCATTGCGACTCTCATACGTCTAATGCATATGGTGCGGGTACTTTTGTTTTAGGTTTAAGAGGTAATAAAAAGAACTTAGAAATTGCTAAAAGAGAAAATGCTTCCATTTTTTATGAAGATAATTATGAAGAGAAGTATAAAGGATTCGATTCTAATTCTGCAGAATCTGTAATTGGCTTATCTCTATTACAAGAAGAAAACTTAGATAGAAGTTTAACTATTGCCAGTTTAATTCAACATAGTTTTACCTCTAAATTAAAAAGACATGATAGAAAGGTAAAGCAAGATAACTTTCAGGTTTTAAGAGAAACTATTATGCCAAGTGTTTTGGTAGAATTAGGTTTTTTAACCAATAAAACAGAAGGTAGATATCTAAATTCTAAAAAAGGTCAAGAACAAATGGGAACTGCCATTACAGCAGCTGTTTTAAAATATTTAGGTAATTTAAAACTAAATACAGTAAACAATAATGTGTCAGAAAGCAAAGTAGTAGGTAATGTAGAATACAAAGTGCAAGTTGCCTCTGGAAGAAATAAAATAGAAACAAAAGCATACAATTTTAAAGGTTTAAGAGAAGTAGAGCGAGTTGCTGTAGGTAGTTATTATAAATATTATTTTGGAAACACTTCTAACTATTCTAATGTAAAACAATCTTTAAAGGTTGCAAAAGGTAAAGGGTATACTTCTGCTTTTATTGTTGCTTTTAAGAATGGTGAAAAAATTTCTGTACAAGAAGCGCTTAAAATACAATAGATTTGATGGTCTCAACCAAAAATTATTAGTAGTTTTGTTATTAAACTTTTATGGATGTCTAAAGAATTAAAAACAGGAATTGTTGCTATTGTTATTATATTCATATTTATATGGGGATATAACTTTTTAAAAGGTCAAAACTTGTTTGATGGAAATACCCGTTATTTTAAAGTAGAATACACCAATATTGGTGGTTTAACGAAGTCTAGCTCAGTAACTATTAATGGGTTAAAAGTAGGTAAAGTTATAGATATTGCTTTTAATCAATCAGATGATAAAAAAGGGCAATTAGTCGTTAATTTTGCTATTGAAAAAGATTTTGAATTCTCTAAAACTAGTGTTGTAAAAATATATTCTCCTAGTCCTTTAGGTGGCTCTAATTTAGCTATAATACCAAATTATGATGGTGAAATGGCTATTTCGGGAGACTATCTTAAAGGTCAAATAGAATCTAGTTTATTTACTTCTATTGGAGAGCGTTTAGATCCTATACAAGCTAAGTTAGAAATGGTAATGGTAAGCGCAGATTCATTATTTAAAAATGTAAATAATGTGTTAGATACAAACACACAAAAGAGTTTAAAAAACTCTGTTACAAGTTTAGAAACGACTTTAGGTGAAGTTCAAAAAATGATGTTATCTGTAAATGGAATGATAGATGCTACTTCTTCAGACCTAAAAGAAAGTGTACAAAACACCAAGAAAATTACAGAAAATTTCGCAAAAGTGTCTGATACTTTAGCAAATGCAAATATTGGAGCTGTTATTAATAAAGCAGAAATAACATTAAATTCTGTTAATTTAATGTTAGCTGGTATTCACGCTGGTAAAGGTACCGTTGGTAAATTAATTACTGATGATGCGATGTATAATAACTTAACTTCTATGTCTAAAGAGTTAGAAAACTTATTAAGAGAAATGAAAATGAATCCTAAGAGGTTTGTACATTTTTCTTTATTCGGAAAAAAAGCAAAACCTTATACGCCTAAGAAAGAGACCGAATTACAAGAAGAAAATAACTAATTTTATATAAACTACTAACTAATATGCAATACCTACCCAACATAATTTTTGCTTTAGCCTTAGCTTTAGGACTTAGTTTTTTTGCGATGAACATTCGTAAACTATTAAGAAATATTAAATTAGGTAAAGAGGTTAATCGTACAGATAAAAAGCCTGAACGTTTAAAAAATATGTTGATGATTGCTCTTGGGCAATCTAAAATGGTAAAAAGACCTTTTTCAGGATTTCTTCATATTGTTGTGTACGTTGGTTTTATTATTATAAATATAGAAGTTTTAGAAATTATTATTGATGGGTTATTTGGAACTCACAGAGTTTTTAAAGGACTTATAGGTGATGGTTTATATGGATTTTTAATTGGTGTTTTCGAGGTATTAGCAGTCTTAGTTTTTGTAGCTGTTATCGTTTTTTGGCTACGTAGAAATATATCTAACATTAAACGTTTCTTAAGTAAGGAAATGAAAGGTTGGCCTAAAAACGATGGAAATTATATTCTTTATTTCGAAATGGTGTTAATGACCTTGTTTTTAGTGATGAATGCTACAGACGCTAGTTTTCAGCAAGCTGGAATTGGAAATACAATCAGTCAGTTTATAGCGCCTTTATTTGATGGGTTTTCTCCAGAAGGGTTGCACACTATAGAAAGAACTTGTTGGTGGATTCATATTTTAGGAATCTTAGTTTTCTTAAACTATTTATATTACTCAAAACATTTACACATCTTATTAGCGTTTCCAAACACCTATTTTGCAAACTTAAATCCTAAAGGTCAGTTTACAAATTTAGAATCTGTTACTACAGAAGTAAAGTTAATGATGGATCCAGATGCAGATCCTTATGCAGCTCCAGCTGAAGGAGAGGAAGAAGCAATTCCGGAAAAATTTGGAGCATCTGACGTTGCAGATTTAAACTGGGTACAATTATTAAACGCATACACCTGTACAGAGTGTGGTAGATGTACATCATCTTGTCCTGCAAACCTTACCGGAAAAGAATTATCTCCAAGAAAAATCATGATGGATACTCGTGATCGTTTAGAAGAGGTTGGTAGAAATATTGATGCTAATAAAGGCGTTTTTGTTGATGATGGTAAGCAATTATTAAACGATTATATTTCTCCAGAAGAACTTTGGGCATGTACAAGTTGTAATGCTTGTGTAGAAGAATGTCCGGTAAATATAGATCCTCTTTCTATTATTATGGATATGAGAAGATATTTGGTAATGGAAGAAAGTGCAGCGCCACAAGAGTTAAATATGATGATGACAAACATCGAAAATAATGGAGCGCCTTGGCAATACAATCAGCAAGACAGATTAAACTGGGCTAACGAAGAGTAAAAAAATAGTTGGCAATTTACAGTTGTAGTTTTCAGCGAAAAGCTGTGGTTTTCAAAATTAGTATTCAGTAAACAGTCTCAGTTTTCAGTTCCTGTCAGTTCGAGTGAATTTAAGAGGAACGAATAAATTTGTATCGAGAACATACGATTAATCATTTAAACGAATAAACATCAAAGTTATGAACGTACCAACAATGGCAGATATGATGGCTCAAGGTAAGCAACCAGAAGTGTTGTTTTGGGTTGGCGCAGCAGGAAGTTATGATGATAGAGCAAAAAAAATATCGAGAGCATTTGTAAAAATATTACATCAAGCTAAAGTAGATTTTGCTGTCTTAGGAACGGAAGAATCTTCTACTGGAGATGCCGCAAAAAGAGCAGGAAATGAATTTTTGTTTCAGATGCAGGCAATGATGAATATTGAAGTGCTAAATGGTTACGAAGTAAAAAAAATAGTTACTTGCGATCCGCATTCATTTAATACTTTAAAAAATGAATATCCTTCTTTAGGAGGAAAATATGAAGTTTTCCATCACACACAATTCATACAAAATTTAATTGCAGAAGGGCGTTTAAAAATTGATGATACTACTTTAAAAGGGAAAAGAGTAACGTTTCACGATCCTTGTTATTTAGGTAGAGCTAATGAAGTGTATGAGTCTCCTAGAGAATTAATAAAAAGATTAGGCGTTAATTTAACAGAAATGAAACGCAATAAATCTACAGCATTGTGTTGTGGAGCAGGAGGAGCGCAAATGTTTAAAGATGCAGAAAAAGGGGATAAGGAAATTAATGTTTTAAGAACAGAAGATGCTTTAGAAACCAAACCAAATATTATTGCCACAGGTTGCCCTTATTGTAATACCATGATGACAGACGGAATTAAGTTTAAAGAAAAAGAAGCCGAAGTTGTTGTTAAAGATATTGCAGAATTAATTGCAGAAGCTAACCATTTGTAGATAAAAACATTAAATTATTTTAAATGTTTAAAAACGAATTGGTTTCTAATTTACCAAATATTACCGAGATAGCCTTTAAACAGATTCATAAGAATTATTTAAAAGTTATTTTATTTAATGTATTATTAATTTTTACTGCTGCCTTATTAGGGATTTACTTAGCAAGTTATTATAATTTTCTTGAAGGAATTAGTCCTTATGTTTACCTTATCTATATCGCCTTTATAATTGTTTTTATTTTCACAGTACTTTTACTTTACTACGGATTTAAAAAAAGAAAATACGCGGTTAGACAAAAAGATATTTCTTATAAAAGTGGTCTGTTCTACAAAAAAATAACAACAGTACCGTTTTCTAGAATTCAGCATATAGAAGTAGATGAAAGTCCTTTTTCTAGGTTTTTTAAATTGGCTTCCTTAAGTGTTTTTACGGCAGGAGATAGTAGTGATGATTTAGAAATAAAAGGAATTACCAAAAAAGAAGCTATAGAAATAAAAGAATTTATCAGCCAAAAAATCAATGAATAACACGTTTGATTTTAGCCAATTTTCTAAGCAATCTAAAAAAGGAATACTTATAATTTATCTTAAGTTACTGTATAAAGTATTAAAAACTTTTTGGATTTTACTGTTTCTATTTATTCAAAAATTTTCTAAGCTTAACGAAAGTACATTTTTTTATATATACTTGGCGCTTGGGTTTTTATTATTATTTTTTCTGATTAGAGCTTTTTTAATTTATGAAAACTTTCAGTTTAAGGTTCAAGATAATCACTTTATCTTAAAACAAGGCATTTTAAACAAGACAAATACTTCCATTTCTTTTGATCGAATTCAGAATATTAATTTTAAGCAAAATATTATTCAGCAAATTATTAATGTTCATGAAGTTAATATAGAAACTGCTGGGTCTAATAAAACAGAAATTTCTATAAAAGCATTGTCTTTTCAAAAAGCAAAAGCACTTAAAAGTGAACTTTCAAGTTACAATTCTACAGTAATAAATGAGGAAGAGGTTAAAGAGAAACCTTTTTTAAAAATAAGTTTATTAGAATTGTTAAAAGTTAGTTTAACAGAAAATCACCTACAAAGTTTACTTATTTTTCTAGCATTATTATTAGGTCTTTATCAGCAGTTAGAGCAATTATTTAGCGGTATTGGAAAAGATTATTTGCTAAATGAATATATAGAGAAGAGTGGTAGTTCGTTTCATAAAAGCGTATTTGTATTTATTGTGCTCTTTATTTTACTCGTTTTTATAGCCATTTTAAGTTCTTTTGTAAGAGTGTTTTTATTTCATTTTAATTTAACTGTTTTTATAAAAGACCAGAATTTTGAAATCTATCAAGGATTGCTTACCAAGAAATCTATTATTTTAAAAAAGGATAAAATTCAAAGTATTACTGTTTCTACAAATCCAATAAAAAAGATTCTAGGCATTTCCTTTATCACATTTAAACAAGCTGTTAGTGGTGAAATTGGTAAAAAAAACAAAGATAAATTAATACGAATTGTTGGTTGTAAGAGAACTCAAGTTAATAAGATTAAAGAACTGCTTTTCAATTTTTCTGAAGTAGATCATTTAGAAAAAAAGCAGGTGCATGTTTATTTAAAAAAGAGAATGTATTTTTTGTCTTTTATACTTTTGTTGATATTAAACGGAGCTCTTTATCTTACTTTTTTAGACAAATTGGTTTTCTTAGGGAATGTTTTATTGGTTCCTTTGTTTATCTTTTTTGTCAATTTAATTTTCAATAAAAGATTCTATAAAATAAGCGATGATGTTTTGTTAGTCGGTTCTGGCAGTTTTGACACTCATTTAACATATTTACCGTTTTTTAAGGTTCAAAATATTAAAATGATGCAAACTTTTTTTCAAGAAAGAAATAAGGTTGTAGATTTGGTCTTTCAAACCGCTTCTGGAGAAATTAAACTTCCTTGTATAGAAAAAAGCGAGGCGATAAAAATTTACAATTATACTTTATTTAAAGTGGAAAGTAGTACAAATTTATGGATGTAAAAAGTTACGTAAAAGCAGCACGATTAAGAACCTTACCTTTATCGGTTTCAGGAATTATTGTTGGATGTTTTTTAGGGAGTGATCAATTAAATAATCAAGTTTCAATTTTAGAATCTCCTATTTTTTGGTTAGCAATTTTAACCACTATTGGTTTTCAAGTATTGTCTAATTTTGCGAACGATTATGGAGACGGAATTAAAGGATCCGATAAAAATAGAACAGGAGAAGCACGTATGGTTTCATCCGGAGCAATTACTCCGAAACAAATGAAATCTGCCATGATAATTACAACAATTATTACGTTGATAATTGCATTATTGCTAATTTATGTTTCTTTCGGAAAAGAAAATTTCGGGTATTCAATACTGTTTTTAGGTTTAGGAATTGCCTCAATAGCAGCAGCTATAAAATATACAGTTGGTAATTCAGCCTATGGATATAGTGGTTTTGGAGATATTTTTGTTTTTCTATTCTTTGGATTACTAAGTGTTGTAGGTAGTTATTTCTTATTTACAAAACAGATAGATTTTACTGTTTTTCTACCCGCAATATCTGTTGGGTTGCTAAGTACGGCGGTTCTAAATCTAAATAATTTACGAGATAGGGAAGAGGATCAAAAAAATAATAAAAATACGCTAGTGGTAAAATTAGGAATATTAAAAGCAAAAAAATACCATTATGGATTGATTTTTGGTGCTTTAATTACTGCTTGTGTGTATACTTTTTTAGATTTTAAAACTGTTTATCAACTTATTTTCTTAATGGCTTTTGTGCCGTTACTTAAAAACGTAAAAACTGTTGCAAACAACACGGTACCTTCGGAATTAGATAGTGAATTAAAGAAAGTAGCATTGAGTACTTTTTTGTTTGCAATTCTTTTTGGAATTGGACAAATATTGTAAATTAGAATTCAATTATAATTGTAAGATATGAAGATTAAATATTTAGGGCATTCTTGTTTTTCTATAGAAATTAATAAAGTAACTATTTTAATAGATCCGTTTATTTCGGGTAATGCATTGGCTTCTCATATAGATATTTCTAATTTGAAAGCAGATTTTATCTTATTAACCCATGCGCATCAAGACCATGTTTTAGATGTAGAAGTAATCGCAGAAAGAACAAAGGCGGTGATCGTTTCTAACTATGAAATAGCCATGTATTATGGCGCAAAAGATTTAAAGATACATCCATTAAATCATGGTGGAACTTTTAAAACGGAGCAATTTTCTGCCAAATACGTAAATGCAATTCATACTTCTTCTTTTGTAGACGGCACGTATGGCGGTGAGCCAGGTGGTTTTGTTATTTCATCTAAAGATAAAAACGTATATGTTGCAGGAGATACTGCTGTTACCATGGATATGAAATTAATCCCTTTAACAACAAAACTTGATGCGGCTATTTTTCCTATTGGAGATACGTTTACAATGGGAGTTGAAGATGCAATTATTGCAAGTGATTTAGTGGAGTGTACCAAAGTAATAGGCTGTCATTTTAATACTTTTCCACCAATAGAAATAGATGTTAATGAAGCAAAATCTAAATTTACAGCAAAAAATAAAGAGTTGGTTATATTAGAAATAGGAGGAAATATAAATTTATAAAATGAAAACAATAAAAGTAATATTAATAATCATCTCTACCTTTATAGTGATTTTTTTACTAACAGGTTTAATTGTAAAAGAAACAACGTATACCGCAGAAGTGTCTATAGATAAGTCTGTAGACGAGGTTTTTACAGCTTTTAATAATTCTGAGGATGTAAATAACTGGATTCCAGAAGTACAGTCTTTTGAGGTTGTTAATGAAAATCCTGGAAAAATAGGAAGTATCTATAAGCTAGTAGTTCTAAATCAAGGTCAAGAAATAACAATGACTGAAAAAGTATTGGCGTATGTACCCAATGAAAAAGTAACCTTGTTTTTTAATGCACAGGGTATGCTTAAAAAAGACGATTATATTTTTACAGAAAAAGACGGAGTTACAACCGTTACTTTAAATGCAAGTTGCCAAAGTGATACTTTTTTAATGGCTTGTATTTTTCCATATTTTAAAGGAACATTCATGGAGCAAGATCAATCTTATTTAGATAATTTTAAAGCTTTTGTAGAAGATAAAAAAGAAGATTAATTCTTCTTCTTTCGTTGAAAAGACCATTAATAGTATTTTATTGGCTGTTGTAAGGCACAAAAAAGTCGGTATTCATATAAATATTTTTATAAAAAATAAATTCTTTTGATACACGCTACTCACAAAAAATATACGCTCAATTTTAAAAATCCAAGTGGTACTTCTCGAGGAATTTTAAGAACCAAAGAAACGTGGTTTATTATTTTAGAACAAAATGGTAAAACAGGTATTGGAGAAACTGGTTTGTTTAGAGGTTTAAGTATAGATGATGTAGTTAATTATGAAGAAAAACTAATTTGGGCTTGTAGGAACATTAACAAAGGTTTGTCTTGTTTACTTAATGAGCTACGTGAGTTTCCGTCTATACAATTTGGATTAGAACAGGCTTTTTTATCACTTAAAAGTGACGATCAATTTAATTTATTTCCATCAGAATTTATAAAAGGAAATGAATCTATTGCTATAAACGGCCTTATCTGGATGGGAGAAAAAGCATTTATGAAAAAGCAAATCAAAGAAAAATTAGAAACTGGTTTTTCTTGCATCAAAATGAAAATTGGTGCTATTGATTTTGAAGCTGAAATTGCGTTATTAAAATCAATTAGAAAAGAATTTTCTTCCAAAGAAATAGAATTAAGAGTAGATGTAAATGGTGCTTTTAATCCTAAAAATGCATTAGAAAAATTAAAACGGTTATCCGAATTAGAAATTCATTCTATAGAACAACCCATTAAACAAGGGCAAGTGCAAGAAATGGCTGCATTGTGTGCTAAAACACCTTTGCCAATTGCATTGGATGAAGAGTTGATTGGTATATTTTCATCCGAAGAAAAAAAGCAGTTATTACAAACAATTCAACCTCAATTTATCATTTTAAAACCGAGTTTGATTGGTGGTTTTGCGGGGAGTTTAGAATGGATTAAATGTGCAGAAGCAATAAATGCTGATTGGTGGATTACCTCTGCGTTAGAAAGTAATATTGGATTGAATGCTATTGCGCAGTTTACACATACATTAAAAAGTAATTTACCACAAGGCTTAGGTACTGGCGGTTTATTTACAAATAATTTTACAAGTCCGTTAGTTGTTAAAAACGGAACGTTACAGTATAATCCAGCACAAAAGTGGAATTTTAATTTATAAACATGAATTACATACAACAAGCATATAAAGGAAAAAGTGAATGGTTTCATTGGGTGTTAACCATTATAGTTGTTTTTGTTGGCTGGCAAATTATTGGTGTATTGCCTTTAACAGCCATAGCTATTATGCATTCTGCAAATTTTTCTGAATTTATTGCCGCTGGAGAAAATAATTTTATGACATTAGATATCGATAAAAATCTCTTCCTTTTTTTTATGATTTTGATGTTCATATTTGGTCTTATTAGCCTTATTATTGGAGTCAAATATATACATAAAAGAACGGTTACATCTCTAGTAACGAGTAGGAAGAGAATAGATTGGAAACGTTTTTGGTTTGGTTTTATTCTTTGGGGAATTATCTCTTCTGTAGTAATTATGTTGGGTATTTATTTATCTCCGGATAATTATGTGTGGAATTTTAAAGCGATTCCTTTCTTTACCTTATTAGCTGTTTCTTTTTTGTTTTTACCTTTTCAAACTTCGTTTGAAGAATTACTTTTTAGAGGGTATTTTATGCAAGGTTTGGGTATTTTAACTAAAAATAGATGGTTCCCATTAATTTTTACTTCGGTTTGTTTTGGCTTGTTGCATGGAGCAAATCCTGAGGTTCAAAAACTAGGGTACATTTCTATGGTTTTTTACATTGGTACGGGTTTCTTTTACGGAATAACTACTTTAATGGATGAAGGTACCGAGTTGTCGCTAGGTTTACATGCTATTAATAATATTGTAGCGGCATTTTTTGTAACGACCGATTGGACGGTTTTTCAAACAGATGCTTTGTACGTAGATACTTCAGAACCTTCTGTTGGATGGGAAATGTTTTTTCCTGTCTTGGTTTTATATCCAATTCTGTTATTTATTTTTTCAAAAAAATATGGATGGAAAAATTGGAAAGAAAAATTAACGGGTAAGATTACTAAACCGGTTAATTTAAAAGAAAATTATAGAATTTTAGAAGATTGAAAATAGATAAGTTTCATACCAGCTTTCAATTAAATGAGGTTTCATTTGCTTCTGTAAACGAAATTCTTTCGTATGCATCTCGTTTTTCAGTTGAAATTCACCATTTTTTAAAAACTTGGTTTTCTGAAGAAGCATATATTACGGTTAAAACTTCTGGCTCTACAGGTATTCCAAAAGATATAAAATTGGAAAAAAGTAAGATGATGAATTCTGCTTTAGCAACTGGTGCTTTTTTTGAGTTAAAAGAAAATACAACAGCATTATTATGCTTACCTACAGAGTATATTGCCGGTAAGATGATGTTGATACGTGCTTTAACTTTAGGCTGGCAATTAGATATTATATCTCCAACATCTTTTCCACTACGTGGGATGAAAAAACTGTATGATTTCTCTGCAATGGTTCCGTTACAGTTAGAGAATTCTATCAATTCATTACATCAAATTAAGAAATTAATTGTTGGTGGAGGCGTAGTTTCTAATCAATTACAAGATAAAATTCAGAGCTCTAGTTGTAGTGTTTTTGCGACTTACGGGATGACGGAAACCATTACTCATATTGCCGTTAAAAGGTTGAATAACTTTTCTTCATTACAAAACAATGGTCATAAAAAATCTTCACATAAGGACTTTTATCAAACACTACCAAATGTAGAAATTTATAAAGATGTTAGAAACTGTCTGGTAATTAAAGCACCAAAGGTTTCTAATGAAGTAATTTTTACAAATGATATTATTCAATTAGTTTCAGAGAATCAATTTGAATGGTTGGGGCGTTTTGACAATGTAATAAACTCTGGAGGTATAAAATTACATCCCGAAAAAATTGAAGAAAAATTATCAGAAATCATCAGTAAACGTTTTTTTGTTGCAGGGGTTTCAGACGAACAACTAGGACAAAAACTTGTATTAATTATAGAACATCCTTTTATTACAAATAAAATAAAAGGTGAATTAAAATTGAAAATACAGCAATTAGAATCACTTACTAAATTTGAATCTCCAAAAGAAATTTATTTTGTAGCTAAATTTATAGAAACAGAAACTAATAAAATTAGACGTAATAAAACCTTAGACTTGCTAAAAATGAACCCAGGTTCAGTAGTTCGTTTTTAATATTTAATAATTTTATACCATTGTATCTGAAAGCTAATTTTTATACAATTAAGATTCATATATTAATGCTAGAAGTTTCTTAACTATTTAATAATTTTATATTATTCTAATCATATTTTTAAATTTAATGTAATTAATAACTAAATGTGCTTGTTTTCTTAAAATATTGTTAAAATTTTTATATATTTGTTCTTATTCTGAAGATAAGATGTAATAATTAAATTGGGGGATTGAATTTATTATATTCGAAGAATAACCTAAGGTCGTAATTTTTTAATTACGGCTTTTTGTTTTTTACAAATCATTTTCTTCACCAGATTTCTTTTTCAAATTGAAAGATGAACCTTTTTTTAAGGCCTATTTAAGGTAAAATTTCTTTGGAGTTTTTTTTATGGTATTATTTTTGATATTTTTGATGAAATTAATATTCATGAAAAAAGTCATTTTAAGTTTTTCTATTTGTTTTTTATCAGCTACATATATTATAGCACAAGAAAAGCCAGTAGAAAAGCAAGAAGTTAAGATACAAGAATCATCTTCTATAAAGTGGGAGCCTTCTTTTAATGAGGCTTTAAAGAAGTCTAAAAAAGAAAATAAGCCAGTACTTATTTATTTTACAGGATCAGATTGGTGTGGCCCCTGTAAGGTTTTAGATAAGAATCTTTTTCATTCAGAAAAATTTAAGGCTATAGCAGATAAAGATTTAGTTTTATATGAAGCAGATAGTCCTAGAAATATAGATTTAATTTCTGCGGAGATGTTAGAGGTAAATAATGATTTAAAAAGAAAATTTAAAATAAGATCATTTCCTACGTTAGTATTTGTAAATCATAAAGGAAAAATGATTGGTTATAAAAAAGGTTTAATTCTTACAGATTATTATTATCCTTTTATTCAGTCTGTTATAGAGAATTATTAAAGCAAAAAAAAACCGAAGCAATTTGCTTCGGTTTTTTTTATATCTTTTTTAAAGAAGATAATTATTTTTCATTCACTACTCTAAACGTAGTTCTTCTATTTGCTCTGTGTTGTGCTTCTGTACAAGAAACACCATCTGCACATCTGTTTGTTAATTTAGCTTCACCGTAACCATTACCAGTTAATTTACTTGGGTTTACACCTTTAGAAATTAAATAGTTAGTTACTGCTTGTGCTCTTCTTTCAGATAAGTCTTGGTTAGATGCTTTGGTTCCTCTTGAGTCTGTATGAGATTCTAAAGCTACAGATACACCTGTTTTTAATACAGGTAATAATCTTGTATCGATAATTCCTTTAGCAGCAGAAGTTAAAGTAGCGCTTCCTAAATTCCAATTAATTGGTAAAATAGTGTTGTTAACTAATGCACATTCAACTTCTTTCCAAGTTGTTAATCCACCTTTATTAACTAAGATTTCTTTAGTTACAGTTTGGTACTTCGCAGCAACAGTAACTTCTTCTTGCCATGCATCTTTAACTAAAACTGTTTTGTTGATGCTTCCATATTCTGCAGGAATTTCAATAGATTTAGTAGTAGGTGGCGTTACCATTACTTTAGTAGTATATGTTTTATCATATCCAGGAACTTTGTTAGATACAGTACTTGCGTCTTTATCTAATTTAGTTAAAGGTACAGTTACAAATTGAGCAGGAACCGGCACAAAACACCAGTATCTACAATCGTTAGGATCGCTAGACTCACAATCAGGTGCTTTTTCACTCATTTCCCAATTTGCAGAAGCCGCTTTTGTTTCTATCGTTTGAGAATCTGGGTTAAAAGTAGCATTAATTACACTTAATTTGTTTGCGTCTACTTTAGCAGTATAGTTTACTGTTTTGTCTTCCCAAACTGCAGGAACAACAACTAAACGTTGTCCAGCTTCTTTAATTAAAACTCTTTCTGTAACAGTATTGTATTCTGCAGGATGTGTAACAATTTTCTTATAAGCTGGAGCCACTTCAATAGTTACATCTTCGTTTTTCCAAACTTCTGGAGTTTTACAACGTACGTAACATTTTCCTGGTTCTGGATTTGTTGGTAAGTCTTGAGCAAATGCTGCTGCTCCAAACATTAATAGTGTAGCACTTAGTAAAATTTTTTTCATAATATACTTATTTTTGATTTTTGAATTCATGTATATGACACACAATTTTTTAGCAAGTCACAATTTTGCCTAACAAAAATACAAATTATGTTAAAGAAATCATAAAAAAATCACAACTTATTGTAAAATAGGCTTTTAATTATTCCATCAGAAAGTCCAATTTTAGGAACATAAATTTTTCGAGCACCACTCCATTTCATTGCAGACAAGTAAATTTTGGTTGCTGGTATAATAACATCTGCTCTATCTGGGTTTAAACTTAACTCAGAGATAC
The DNA here is from genome assembly GCF_019263805.1 of Polaribacter sp. NJDZ03. Classification (NCBI taxonomy): domain Bacteria; kingdom Pseudomonadati; phylum Bacteroidota; class Flavobacteriia; order Flavobacteriales; family Flavobacteriaceae; genus Polaribacter; species Polaribacter sp. NJDZ03. The sequence continues at coordinate 1,209,235 of NZ_CP079195.1, read as the reverse complement.
GTTCGTCATAAGTCATTTGTTTTAAGAATTGATATTGAGCATTTAGATAAATATAAGAAATAGGTTTTCCTTCTGCGCGTCCAGACATTTTAAATAACTTATTAATGTTACCGCCAGAGCCAATTAAAGAGACTTTCTTTAAATCTTTCGTATTTTTCTTTATCCATTTCTCTACGTTTGTAAAAATTTCTTTGTTTACAGATTTTTTGTTGCTTAACAAACGTACCGTACCCATTTTAAAAGATTTAGAAGTAAGAATTTTACCTTCAGAAAATATGGTGAATTCTGTGCTACCACCACCAACATCTACATAAAGATAAGAGCTATCTCCTTGTATTAATTGATTTAGATCTGTAGATGATATTATGGCTGCTTCTTCTTTACCACCTATAATATCAATTTTTACTCCAGTTTGATTAAAAATTTTTTCGGCAATTTCTTTTCCATTTTCAGCTTCTCTCATTGCAGAAGTTGCACAAGCTTTATATCTTTCTACACCATTTACATCCATTAATAATTTAAATGCTTCCATAGCATTAATCATTCTGGTAGTGTTTTTTTCGCTAATAATTCCGCCAACAAAAGCATCTGCTCCTAAACGTATGGGCACACGTACTAGAGAAGATTTTTTAAACTGAGGCTCTTTGTCTTCAGATACTATAACGTTGGATATAAGTAATCTAATAGCATTTGATCCAATATCTATAGCACCATATTTTTTAATTTCTAACAAATTATTTTATTTATGGTTTTTAGGGAATTCTATCATAAACGTTTTCCCTTTTTTAATATTTTTCCAATGTTTATCTTCGAACTGAATACCTACAACACCACAAGTTGATACATGGGAAATAGGCTTGTTACCAAACTTATTTACAAAGCTATTGATACCGTGATCATGACTAAAAATGATGGCAGAATTAAAACCATCGTCTAAAGCATTTACTGTTTTTACCAAATAACCATCACTAAAGCTATATAACTGTCTTTTTACTTGAAGGTTAGATAAAGGAAATTCGAAGTTTTCACAAAAAATTACAGATGTATGTAGTGCTCTATTGGCACTACTTGATACAAAAACATCTGGTCTGCCTATTTCTTTTGCTAAGAATTTAGACATTAAATGTGCGTCTTTTATTCCGCGTTTTTTTAAAGGCCTGTCAATATCTTCTATTCCTGAGTATTCCCAAGAAGATTTTGCATGTCTAACAATGTATAAAGTTTTCATTCAATTCTAATTGTTGAGTTGTAAATATAAAAATTTATGGTGCTAATCTTTCTTTTTTCCAAGAAAAATCTTCTTCTAAGGTATATCTTATTCTATCGTGCATTCTATTTGGTCTCCCTTGCCAAAATTCTATAGAAATTGGTTTTACCAAATAACCTCCCCAATGCTTGGGTCTAACTATTTCTTTTCCTTCAAATTTATCTTCTAATCGTTTTAAATTGCCATCTAATTCTTCTCTAGAAGCAACAACAGCACTTTGGTTAGATGCCCAAGCACCTAATTTACTTCCGTCTGGTCTAGATTCAAAATAACCATCAGATAAATTCTCTGCTAATATTTCTGCATTCCCTTTTATAATAATTTGTTGTTCTAAGGCAGGCCAGAAGAAAGACAAGCAAATATTATTATTTGCTGCAATTGCTTTTCCTTTTTCCGAATTGTAATTGGTATAAAATATAAAACCTTCCCAAGTGAATTTTTTTAATAAAACAACTCTACTTTTAGGAAAACCATCTAAACCAATGGAAGATACAGTCATGGCGTTACTTTCATCTACCATGTTTGATGTATCGGCTTTTAGAAACCAAGTTTGAAAAAATTCCATGGGATTTTCTGGACAAGTACTTTCTAAAAGTTCTTGTTTTTCGTAGGATTTTCTGTAATTACTTAAATCTTTAGACATTATATATAAATTCTATACAGTAAAAATACAGAATATTTTAAGAGTATTAACACTCTAAAACAGCCTTTTTAAAGATTTTTGTTGATATACTTTGCTAAGTAAACACCAGAACTTGCACAACCCTGAATTAAATATCCTCCAGTTGGAGCATCCCAATTTAGCATTTCTCCAATACAAAATTGATTCGGAATTTTATGTAACTGAAAATGAGTGTCTACAGCGTTTAATGCTATTCCGCCAACGGTAGAAATTGCAGCGTTTAATTTTCCTAAACCTGTAATATCTAAAGGGAATTTTTTAATGTTTTTTGATAAAATTGCTGCATCTAAATATGCTTCTTTAGAAAGATGAATTTTAAGTAAATCTATTTGAGAAGGACTTAATTTCAATCCTTTCTTTAAAATTTGTGTGGTGTTTTTAAAGTTTGAATTTACCATTTTATGGCTCACTTCTTCTTGTGAAAAAGTAGGTTTAAAATCGATGTAAACTATTGCCTTTTCTTCGGATTTTAGTTGTGCTCTAATCTGCGGACTCAAGGCGTAAATAGCATTTCCTTCGATTCCGAATTTGGTAATTACAGCTTCTCCTTTTTGTATTTTATCAGCACAAGAAAGAGTAATATTTTTTAAAGGATTTCCTTCGTTTTGTTTGATGAAATCTAGATTCCAATCAATTTTAAAAGCACAGTTAGAAGCTTCAAATGGTAGTGTTTTTACACCTTTTTCTTGAAATGTTTCTAACCAACTTCCATCAGAACCTGTAATTTTCCAACTAGCGCCACCTAAAGAGAAAATCGTGTAATTAGAATGAATAATCTTGTCATTGATTATTAAATTACTTTCTACATCCCAACCAGAAAAAGTGTGTTCGTATTTAAAAACGATTTCTTTTTCTTTTAAATGATTTAAAATAGTATTTAAAACGGTTATTGGTTTTATTCCTTCTTCTGGATAAATTCTCTTGCTACTGCCGATATAGGTAGGAATTCCAATGGATTGTAGCCAATTTCTAAAATCATCATTGGTGAAATTTAATAAAGCATTTTTTAAAATATCATTAGGAGTATAACGTTCAATAAAATCTAGAATAGGTTCTGAATGTGTCAAATTAAAACCACCTTTTCCGGCAACCAAAAGTTTTCTACCTGCTGTTTTATTTTTTTCATAAATAGTAACCTCAAACTTTTCAGTATCTAAAAATGCCGCTAAAAGTAGTGCTGAAGGTCCGGAGCCAATAATGGAAATTGATTTTTTCATGTTATTCATTTACACAAACAGGAATTATTGTTTTTTGAGGTTTTTTTTACGTGCTTTAAGTACGAAAAGGCAAAAGTAAATCAGTTGCCTGTTACTTTCTAAAATAAACTAAAATCTGCAGTTAATTTACAGGATATTACCAAGGTGTTTTAATTTTGTTTATCTCTACTGTTTGTTTTATCCCATCAGATTCTACAACAATTTTTAAAATGTCGTTGGTAATAAGGCTTTTCCATTCTTTTTTCCAAAAGTCACAGAATTCACCTGTTTTTTTTAATTCAATTAAATCTATATTGTTGATTTTTAATACTTTTGAATTCGGTTTTATTTTTCCAACTAGTTTGCTTTTATCATATATGTTAGCTACTGTAACTCTACTATTTTCATAATCTGTAAAAAAACCAACTTCATAAATATTTGGCAAAATAGTATCTGTTTTTTCTGTCTTATCTAAAACTAAATAATCATTTTTCCAGTCTATTGTAATTATGTAGTTTTCATAAAAATCATTACCTAAAAGGGAAGAGTTTCCTGGTTTAATTAAAAGGTAAGAAGGTTTTTTAAATGGAAGTTCATTTATATGAAAACTATCTATTTTTTTTATGTGTGTCTCTCCTTGCTTTGCTCCTGTAAAATTTACACCTTTTAATCCAACTTTTGTAATCGATGGACTGTCTTTCAATAAAGTTGTGTCTCCTGTTTGAATAAAACCATTATACCCAGTGTCAAAAGTGAAATAATTTGATTTTTGACCTATTTTTAGGTGTAAATATACATTACCAACATCTTCAGCATTCATTTTTATTTTTTTAGAATTACTAGATATATCAAATCTTTCATTGTTATCTGTAATTCTAATAAGTTGTTTTTGATAATCTATTTGCCAATTGGCTTTTCTCATCAAATTATTTCCAATGATACCATCTATTTTTTTACATCTAATATATTTTCCAAATTTAGAAACGTCCCAAATTAAACTAACAGTCTCCTGGAATTCAATACCTGCTATTTGTATAGAATTTATTTGAACTCGCTCTACTTTTTTTACTGAATCACTACCATTTGAAACAGTTCCTTTTTTTAGCTGTTTTACATTTAATTCACTTGATATTGTTGGATCAATTAGGTTTAATTCAGCTCCTGTATCAAGAAGGAAATTATACTCTTTTTCTTGAATTGTTACTGGTATAAATATAAAACCGTTTTGGTAGGTAAAAGGAATTTCTTTTAAGTATTCTTTCTTTGTTACAAACCCTTGTTTTTTATACTTGTATGTTACGCAACTACTTAATAAGAGAACTAAAAAAAAGGTTATTATTTTGTTGTTCATAGGGTTTGTTGTTTTAGTGTTGTTTATACAAGTAAAAGTTGTTTATTTTTGATGACTACAGGAATCTTTTTAGAATGAATTCGCTAACTGTAAGGATGTGAGATATAGAGCAATAAATAAGCTATATGTTTCGGTTTTATTACATAGCTAAATATAAAAATTTTGCTTTTATTTTTTGTTTAAATGTAAAATTTTAAATTTAGCGAACTTTGTAAATAGACGCAGAACTTTGGGGCTAACAAAAATGGCCTATGTTTTATATGCATTGTTAGTGTTTTGTAGTTTTTTTATCAATTATCTTTTAATAGCTTTAGTTTTTTGTTCATTTCAATAAAACTATCTTCATTGAGTTTTTCAAACCATTCTTCTGAAAATTCTGGTTTTGTAACTGTTTTATCTATTCCTAATACACTGTTTATCGTTCCAGTCTGAGCTCCAAATTCACGGATTATAATTGTCGGAAATTCTGAGTAAATCTGAGCCATGATTTTTATAGCATCCTCCTGTAGAAAATCGGTATTAGGAAACATTACTTTAATCGATCTTGTAGATATTATTAAGTCTTCTAATATAGTCTCTGTAATGACGTTAAAATCTGTATCTTTAAAGTATTGAGTAATTGCATTACTAAAGCTTTTTGCGAAAATAAAATCAAGAATTTCCCAGAACTCAGTTGAAACAAGATATAATTCAGAAATCAAATGCATTGAATATCTATAAATTGAATGGCTATTTCTAAAATCAAGATATTTATCGTAATGCAGTAAAAAAATAATACCGTCACTAATATCTAAATCACACGCTTTTATTGATTCAAAGCTAGTTTCTCTAAAAATTGATGTATGTTTTTTTATTAAATTGAAAATTGGCTCTTTATCTTTCAATTGCTTAATTAAAAGTATTGAATATAAACTTTTATAATCATTTTCTAATTCAAGACGAAATTCAAAAAAACGTAACGCTTCATCTATTAACCATTCATTTTCTTTCCAATTATTAATTAATAAATTTGATTTGAAATCTAAATAAACCTTATCTTCTGAATAGTGGTCTAATCCTTTATTAACCCAGTTTAAAGCTTCTTTTATATTTTCAAGCTTTTGATAAGCATATGCAATCCCAAAGTAAGTATATTGATATTCAAGAAGCATATTTTCGTCATTCCCTACAGCTTTAAGCATAAGAGATAAACCTTCTTCATCTTTATTATAAATTCTTGAAAGTGTAACTCCTTTACTAAAAAGAGCTTGAGGTAATAGAGGATTTATTATTAAAGCCTTGTTATAACAACTTAACTCTTTTTCATGTTCTTTAGTGTCAAAGTAAACTTGTCCAAGGTTTTTCCATGCTTGCTCAAAGTTTGGATTTAGTTTTAAACATAATTCAAAATGGTAAATTGCTTCTTTAGTATATCTTAATCGACTTAAAGTATTGGCATAATTATAATGAAAAATAAACTGTGTATTATCTTTATTTAAAAACTCTTTAAATAAGTTTTTTGCTTCAATAATTTTTCCCTTTATTCCATTTTGCATACCATCCTCTGCCAGAATACAAGCTTTTGTCAAATGTTGGTTAGGTGTACCTGATAGATTGATAGTCTTATTAATATTATTAATAGCTTCTTTGTAATGAAAAGTTTTGTACTGACTTTGTGCCAAGCCTTCCAAAACTGCAATGTCGTTTGGTTTTTCTTTCAATAAGTTTTTGAAATAGAAAATAGATTTTTCATAATCCTGTGAAAAATAATATTTCCAAGCAAGAATCTGTGAATTAGAAATTTCATCATATTCAAGATTTTTTATACCCTCTACAAGCATTTTGACACCGAAAATCTCCTGGACATATTTTGAAATTGGATTCCAATCAATTTGACTAAGTTTATTTGTTTTCGGAATATTTACTGTATATGTTTTTTGAGAAGATGTTAAGTCAAATTCTAATTCATTATACCAAGACCAATATGCTTCTTTTTCCTCTTGTACGTATGCGACAAGAAATACAGGCTCTAATTTTGTATTAAACAGTCCTAATGTTGAACGTTTTAATGAAATCACGGCAAAGTTGCTATTTTTTTCTTTTATTTTACTTTTCATTTGAACAGAAAAGCTAAGTCCAGTCACGTGATTATTAGTAACTATATTAACGACATAGTCAACACCATAGTCATGTTCAGGTTTATCAACGTACCATTCGTTTGGAACTTTAAAATTAAAAAACTTGTTTGATTCAGTTTCTAAAATATGATTATTATGCCTATTCGGTTTATTCAAGTTCTTTACAATTTTTCACTATTTTCTTCGTAATGCACGCTAACTCTATTGATATCAAATATTTTAATCTTTAACATCACAAGTTAACGAATTTATCTAAAAATAAGCTTAGAAACAACCCAAATTACTTCTTCGCTAAATACAATCCAATAAAGGTTAAAAAGCCGTTTAAAACCAATACAAAAAAGCCAAAGTCGAAACCAAGTTTTTCTTTAGAATAATAACTAATTATATACGTAAGAATCGGAGCAATGATACAAATGGCAGGTATCAATTTGTCTTTTACCTTTATTTTAGTAAACATTCCAAATGCATATAAACCTAATAAAGGTCCGTACGTATAGCCTGCAAACGTAAATATTTTAGCAATAACACTCGCGTCAGCAATAAAATATTTAAAGATTAGAATGGTTGCAATCAACACAAAAGAGAATATAATATGAATCTTCTTTCTAATTTTTTCTTGCTCGTTTTTATCTTTCTTTTTATCAATTTCTAAAATATCAATACTAAAAGAAGTGGTTAAAGAAGTTAAGGCCGAATCTGCACTAGAATAAGCTGCAGCAATTAAACCCAGTAAAAAGAATAGGGCAGTAGCCAAACCTAAGTTTCCTTGTGTTGCTATGATTGGAAAAAGCTCGTCTTTATGTGCTTCAATTCCTGATTGTTGGGCATAATCTGTTAATAAAACACCTAAAGTTAAAAAGAAAAAGTTGACAATTACCAATACAATCGTAAACCAAAACATGTTTTTCTGCGCATCTTTTAAATTTCTACAGGTTAAGTTTTTTTGCATCATATCTTGGTCTAAACCAGTCATTACAACAGCAATAAATGCTCCTGATAAAAACTGTTTCCAGAAATAATTTCCAGCTTTTATGTCATCAAAAAAGAAGGTTTTAGACATTTCGCTATCGGCAACATACGTAAAGAGATTGTCAATTTTCATTTCGCTAGAAATGGTGTAAATACAAACACCAACTGCAACTAGCATAAATAAGGTTTGTAAAGTATCTGTCCAAACAATGGTTTTTATTCCTCCTTTAAAAGTATATAACCAAATTAATAAAATAGTGATGGAAACAGTAACCCAAAACGGAACGCCGTAAGCATCAAATAAAATTGCTTGCAACACATTTGCGACTAAAAAAAGTCTGAATGCGGCACCAACGATTCTAGAGAGTAAAAAGAAACTAGCCCCAGTTTTGTAAGAATAATTACCAAAACGATCTTGCAAATAGGTGTAAATTGAGGTTAAATTTAGTTTGTAATACAACGGAAGTAAAACCAAACCAATAATTGCATATCCAACAACATAGCCTAAAACCATTTGAAAATAGCTCATAGAATCTGTTTCTACCCAACCAGGAACCGAGATAAAGGTAACACCAGAAAGTGAAGCGCCAATCATTCCAAAGGCAACTAAATACCAAGGAGAGGAGTTGTCTGCTTTAAAAAATGTTTTATTGTCTGCAGATTTTCCGGTGAGGTAAGAAATACCGATTAATACCGTAAAATAAGCGACTATTAAAAGGAGTATGTAAAGTGGTTGCATTAGATAAATTACGAATTACGATTTAACAATTACGAAGATATACTTTTTAAAAATTTTAAAGGATTAATTCGTAAATGATAATTGATAATTCGTAATTTTGACGGCTATGGATTTTTCATCAAAACTTTTAGAAAATGCCGTAAATGAAGTTTCTCGTTTACCAGGAATTGGTAAAAGAACTGCATTGCGTTTGGTATTACATTTATTAAAACAACCTTCGGATAATACCAAGTTTTTATCGGAGGCTTTATTGCATTTAAGAAATGATGTAAAGAATTGTGAAAAGTGTCACAATATTTCTGATACAGCTTTGTGTGATATCTGTAATAATGTAAAAAGAAATCCAGAGATAGTCTGTGTGGTGGAAGATATTAGAGATGTGATGGCGATAGAAAGTACCTCACAATTTAATGGATTGTACCATGTTTTGGGTGGTAAAATTTCTCCTATTGAAGGAATTGGTCCTCAAAATTTAAAAATTGAAAGCTTAGTAAAAAAAGTAGAAAGTGGAGAAGTAAAAGAATTGATTTTTGCTTTAAGTTCTACTATGGAAGGTGACACAACCAATTTCTATATTTTTAAACAAATAGAAAAATTTGAAATTACTACGAGTACAATTGCACGTGGAATTTCTGTTGGTGATGAATTAGAATATGCAGATGAAGTTACTTTAGGAAGATCTATAGTAAATAGAATTCCGTTTGAACAGAGTATAAGAGGGTAATTTAGTTTACAGTGTATAACTGAGATTGTTTACCGAAAAAGATCATGTTTGTATTCTGAAAGTTACGTTGTTTTAAATAATAATTTACTACATAAAACATAAGTAAAAAAGGTGTTTATCTTTATAAGTAAACTACAAGCAGCAATTTTTAATAATGGTATTATAATTTTATTTTATTCGGATTTTTATGATTTGAAAATAATGATATAATCTCAATATTTTCATTATTTATTAGGTAGTACAAAGTGTTATGTTTTTCCACAACTGCTCTTCGAATTCCTTTTTTACCTAACGAAGTAGGGAATATTTTAGGTGATTTTGAAATTAATTCTATTGTATGATCTAGTTTGGCTGAAAATATTCTCAATTCTTTTTCTGTCCATTTGTTTTCTAAATATTCTATAGTTTGTTCTAATTCAGAAAGTGCGTGGTCAGTCCAAAAGATTTTAAAGCCACTTTTCATAAATCTTTTTTGCATTAGAATGAGAAGTTAGTTTTCCATTTTCCGCATCAAGTAAACCTTTTTTAATAGATTCTCTTTCTGCTACTGAAATTTCATTCCACCAGTCTGTTTTCTCTTTTTCTCTAATTTTTATTAGTTTGTCAATTAAAGAAACATCGTTTAGAGTTGATAACCATTGTATCAATTCAATTTTTTTATTTTGAAGATTTATATCCATATTGTAAAGTTACAAATTTCATTTTATATTCTTTGTAAGAGTGTTTTTACTTGTGCTCATTTTCTTTGATGTCTTCCAAAACCTCTCTCTCGGCTTTTTCCCAAGATTTCTTTTCTCTAATTTTTTTGTAGAGTCTAATACCTAACATTAATAAAACTCCAAATAGAATAATTCCTGCAACACCCCAAATCCAATTAATGGCAGATTGTAGCGTAACTAAAAACACGACTGCAAAAAGGATAAGTGTTGCCACCTCATTCCATATTCTTAATTTTAAAGCAGAATATTTTATGATATCGTTTTGTAGTTGTTTGTATATTTTCTGACAGGAATAATGATAGAAATATAAGGCTAAAACAAAAGTTAATTTTACATGCATCCAAGGCATTTCTAAATAAATAGGATTTTTATACAACATCCAAAAAGCAAAAAAACTTGCCAAAATAGCAGAAGGCCAAGTAATCATATACCATAGCCTTTTACTCATTAATTTATATTGCGTTTGTAAAATTTCTTTAGCGGGTTCTGGTTTTTTTTCTGCTTCTACGTGGTAAATAAATAAACGAATTATATAGAATAAACCAGCAAACCAAGTTACTACGAAGATAATATGTAATGCTTTTACGTAAAGGAAATCCATTTTTTATAAATTTAGTTTCAAAAAAACTTCTCGCAAAGTCGCCAAGGCGCAAAGTTTTTATTTTTGCTTACTGCTTACTGCTTACTGCTTACTGCTTACTGCGACTGAATACTGCCTACTTCTTTCTCCAGTCGTTAATCCATTTTACCATCACATCTACCCAATCGTCATTGTCGTTCATACAAGGGATGTGTTTATAATCTGTACCACCAAATTTCATGAATTCGTCTTTTCCTTCCATGGCAATTTCTTCTAAAGTTTCTAAACAATCTGCAACAAAAGCAGGTGTAATTACGGCTAGTTTCTTTTTACCTTCTGCAGGAAATTTCTCAATTTCGAAATCTGTATATGGCTTTAACCAAGGATCTTTTAATAAACGAGATTGAAAAGAATTGCTGTACGTACCTTCTTTTAAATTTAATGTTTTCGCAATTTCTTTGGTCGTTTCAAAACACTGATGTCTGTAACATGTGTGGTGTGCAACCGAATTACGCTCGCAACAAGAACCGTCTATTTTACAGTGGTTTTTGGTAACATCAGATTTCATGATATGACGCTCTGGAATACCGTGATACGAAAACAAAATATGATCGTAATCAAAACCTTCTAAATGATTAGCAATGTTGTTACTCATTGCTTTTATATAATCTGGTTCGTTATAAAAAGCAGGTAAAAGGTCTAGTTTTACATTTGGATATTTTTCTGCCAAAATTTCTTCTGCCTTTACAACAACAGTTTCATAAGAAGACATGGCGTAATGAGGGTATAAGGGAGCTAAAAAGATTTCTGTAACCCCTTTATCTACCAGTTCTTTAATTCCTTTTTCCATGGTCATAGAACCATAACGCATTGCCAAAGCAACTGGTAGGTCTACTTTTTTAATTACTTTATCTGTAAATCTTTGAGAAATTACAACTAACGGAGAACCTTCTTTCCACCAGATTTTCTTATAAGCAGCACCTGCTTTTTTGGGTCTAGTTTGTAGTATAATTCCGTTAATTAGCAACCAACGTTTCCAATACGGAATGTCAATTACGCGTTCATCCATTAAAAATTCTCCTAAATAATTTTTAACGTCTTGTGTTTCTGTAGAGTCTGGTGATCCTAAATTGTTAAGTAATATTCCTTTCATTTAAAAAAGTTTCAAAGTTTCAAGTTTTTAGGTTGAAAAAATAGATTGTGTTATTTTATTTTTTTTTGTTCTGAACTTGTTCCAGAATTTTATTTTTGCTTACTGCTTACTGCTTACTGCTTACTGCTTACTGCTTACTGCTTACTGCTTACTGCTTACTGCTTACTGCCAACTGGTTGGTTACTTCATACAACGTAATAGCCAAACTATGTATTACATTCATGCTAGAATTTCTACCATACATTGGTATTGCAATTGTTTCGTCTAGTAAATTTATGTTTTCAATTCCGTTTCTTTCGCTGCCCAAAAGTAATACGATTTTTTCATGATTTTTAAAATTAAAATCTTGAATATCGATGCTTTTATCAGTAATTTCTATACCAATAATTGTGTTTCCTTCTAGCTTTAATTGCTGTATTAAGGTATCAAAATTTGTATAAACATCATGCTGAATTTGATTTACCGTATTTCTTGCCGTCTTTTTTACAATTCTATTTTCTGTGGAAGGTGAATTCTCATGAAAATAAATTTTTTGCACTCCAAAACTTTCAGAAATTCTAAAACACATTCCTATGTTTTCTGGTGTTCTAATAGCATCACAAACAATTGTTATAGGAAATTGCTTTTGATTATTTTCTATGTCGTAATGTGTAAGTTGTTCCAATTTTTTAATTTTGATTACTGATTACTGATTACTCTTTTAAGCTCATTACATATTTCTTAGGCGTCGTGCCAAATTTCTTTTTAAAGGCTGCAATAAAATGGCTAGAGGTACTATAACCTACTTTTATACCAACTTCATTTACATTAAATTGATTGCTTTCTAGTAATTTTCTTGCGTATTCCATTTTATAATCAAATAGAAAACTATACACGGTATCTCCGTAAATTTGTTTAAAACCTTCTTTTAATTTTTTAATATTTAAACCAATTTCATTAGCTAGTTCTTGCAAACTTGGTGGCTCTGCCATTCTTGCAATAATAATTTCTTTGGCTTTTCTAATTTTTAAAACATTTTGTTCATCTATTAAAAACGGACAAAATTCACCCTCTAGGTTTTCTTCTTTCTGAAAATGAATGCTTAATAATTCGTAAATTTTACCTCTAACATATAAATCTCTAATAGAGCTATTTGTTTTAGAATTTATAATTTGTTGTAAAATAATAGAAACAGTAGGTTTTATTTCTGTGTCATCATAATATTTCTTGTTACTGTTTTCATTACTTAAAAAAGGAATGTAACCAGATTCTTTAGAGAACAATGAGTGAAATTTTTCGATAGAAATTAATAATGAAACCAATGTTGTTTTTGGTTGAATTTCTAAATTGATAGGTAAAACTCCTTGAGGATTGTACAATAAAATGGCTCTATTGTCTAGTACATCAAAAGAGTAGGTGCCATTATTAAATAAAAATTTAGATTTACCTCTTAAACAAAAGTGAATTTGTATAAATGCGTTATTTATGTTTCTTTCAAAGTTTTCTATTTCTTTACTTTCGTTCTGAAAATGAAGCACATAAAAACCTTTTTCTAAAGTAATTTCTTCAAAAGTACTTTCTCCGACATTTTTGAACATAATTATTCTTTTTGGTTTCAAGGTTTTTATTTAGAATCATTCTATATAAAAAGAAGTAAAAACTCAATTACATAGCAAAAGTAATGCTTTTCGGATGTTTTATGGAAAAAAAATAATTAAAAAACATATAACGATACAAATAGTCCTTTAAGCGACATTTTTTTCTAATTGAAGTTTATACTTTTGTCCAACTTTTAGAATAATATGCAAGAGCACAGGCAAGAGCACTTTTATAATATTGGCGTTAGTTACAAAAAAGCGGATGCTAACACGCGTGGAAAATTTTCTTTATCAAAAGAAAATCAAATCTCGTTGTTAAAACTTTCAAAAGAGAGAGGGTATAAAGGGGTCTTTATAATCTCTACCTGCAACAGAACAGAAATAAGCGGTTTTGCAGAAAGACCATGTCAATTAATAGAATTGTTATGTGAATTTTCTGAAGGAACCATTCAAGAATTCTCTAAAGTTTCTAACGTTTATAAAAACCAAGAAGCAATACATCAGTTATTTAGAATTGGTACCGGTTTAGAAAGTCAGATTTTAGGAGATTACGAAATTGTAGGTCAGTTAAGACAGTCGTTTAAATTGGCGAAATCTTTAAAGACTACCAATGCGTATTCAGAAAGGCTGATAAATTCTGTTTTACAAGCAAGTAAACGCGTTAAGAATGAGACCAGATTAAGCTCTGGTACTACTTCGGTTTCTTATGCTGCTATTCAATATCTTATTAAAAATTTACCAAATTACAATTCTAAAAATATTTTAGTTTTTGGTTTAGGTAAAATGGGAAAACATACTTGTAAAAACTTAGCCGAATACACGCAAAATAAATCTGTTTGTTTAATTAATAGAACTGAAGAAAAAACAACAGAATTTGTTAAAGAACATGCTACTATTAGAAAAGCAGTTATAGAAAACTTGTCTGATGAAATAGAAAAAGCAGATGTTTTAATTGTTTCTACAGGCGCAGATAAACCTACCATTACAAAAGAACATATTTCTAAAAATAGAGATTTATTAATTTTAGATTTATCGATGCCAGAAAATGTGGCAAAAGATGTTACTGATTTTAATGGAGTTTCTATTGTAAATATAGATGAACTTTCTAAGATTACAGACGAAACTTTAGCAGTTCGTCAACAAGAAGTACCATTTGCAGAGGCAATTATAGAGACCCACAAAGCAGAGTTTAATGAATGGTTAAATCATAGAAGGTTTACACCAGCAATTGCTGCATTAAAGAAATCATTAGAAAATATTACAAACGACGAAATTAATTTTCAGAAGAAAAAAATTGCAGGTTTTGATGAAATTCAGGCAGAAATCTTAACTTCACGTTTTATACAGAAAATAACCACCCAATTTGTGAAACATTTAAAAGATGAAGAAACATCTGTTACACAAAGCCTACAAGTAATTAATAAGGTTTTTAAATCTTAATCAAAAACTCCATGCAGAAAATAATAAAAATAGGAACTCGTGATAGCGAATTAGCGCTTTGGCAAGCTAATAAAGTGCGCAAAGAATTAAAGGAATTAGGCTATGAGTCTGTAATTGTTCCTATAAAATCTTTGGGAGATATTGTTTTAGACAAACCCTTATATGAATTAGGGGTTACAGGTGTCTTTACTAAAAATTTAGATGTTGCTATGTTAAATGGTGATATTGATATTGCAGTACATTCTCTTAAAGATGTACCTACCGTTTTACCAGAAGGAATTATACAAGCTGCAGTTTTAAGACGTGATGATTATTCTGATGTTTTATTACTTAAAGGAACAGAAGAATTTTTTGGACAACCAGAAGGGATTATTGCAACCGGAAGTTTGCGTAGAAAAGCAATGTGGTTAGATAGATATCCAACACATAAAGTAGAAGGTTTAAGAGGAAATGTAAATACTCGTTTACAGAAGTTAGAAGAAAGTGAAACTTGGGATGGAGCTATTTTTGCAGCTGCAGGTTTATATCGTATTGGAAAAAAACCAGAAGACGCAATTAGTCTTTCTTGGATGACTCCTGCACCAGGACAAGGTGCAATGATGGTTACTTGTTTACAAAAAGATGAGTATTCTTTAGATGCTTGTGAACAATTAAACCATAAAGAAACAGAAATTTGTACCACAATAGAACGTGAGTTCTTACATCTTTTAGAAGGTGGTTGTACGGCACCTATAGGAGCTGTTGCTTACATAGATGGAAAAACAGAAGAGATAAATTTTAGAGGTGTTTTATTAAAAAAAGATGGTTCTAAAAAGATTTCTGTTGCTAAAACTGCAAAAGTTGGTAGCCATAAATTTTTGGCTAAAGATTGTGCAGACTATGTAATTAATAGAGGAGGAAAAGAGTTAATGGCAGAAGATGAAGAAACGGTTGCTCCTTTGCAAAATATCTTTTCTACTAAAAAGCTTTCAGAACTTCAAAAGGAAACAATATCAGAAACTATTGGAGTAAAAGATAGCGATTTTATTAAAATCCGTTTTAATAGAATTCCGGCTAAAGTGATTAAAAACGAAATAGAAAACGTTATTATCACTAGTCAGAATGGAGTAGAAGCACTTTTAAATTCTTTCACAAGAGATGAAATGAATTTTAAAAACATTTACTGTGTAGGTAGAAGAACTAAAAAACTAATTGAAAACAGAATTGGTAAAGTTGCGCACGCTGCAAAAAATGCTAAGAAATTAGCAGCGTATTTAGCAGAAGAATTAGATACTAAAAAAGTAACTTATTTTTGTAGTAACTTAAGATTAGATGTTTTACCAGCTTCTTTAAAAGCGAACGATATTTCTGTAACAGAAGTAGAAGCATACAAAACAATGCTAAGTTCAGAAAAAATTGAAGATGAAGTTTCTGGAGTTTTATTTTATAGCCCATCAGGAATTGAAAGCTATTTAGAAGAAAATAACCCAGATAGAGTTGCTTTTTGTATTGGAGAAACAACAGCGGTAGAAGCTAGAAAATATTTTGAAAAAGTAGAAGTAGCAAACATGCCAAGTGTAGATAGTTTGTTAGAATTAGTAAACTTATATTATTCAAGATAAAGAGATCTTTCCTATAAGGAATATACCTTTTTAGATACTAAAAAAGATAATTATTTAAGCGTTTTAAAGGGCTTTCCACGATATCTTTTTCTAGAAAAGAAAAAAAGTTAAGAATATCAGCAGATGTTAGAACGGAAGAAGTTCTTAACGCATATTGCAAGTTCACAAACATTCTGCAACGATCCTGCAAGGTTTTTAGAACCTTGTAGGTATAAATTACAAAAGTTAATCACCTACAAGGTTTTGGAAACCTTGCAGGAAAAGAAAAACACCTACAAGGTTTTTTGAAGCTTTGTAGGAGAAAAAATAGAGAAATGTTTCGTACAAGAAGACTTAGAAAAACAGAAGGAATTAGAAGATTAGTTAGAGAAACTAAAGTGTCTGTAGACGATTTTATTTATCCACTTTTTATAGAAGAAGGAGAAAATATAGAAACAGAAATTGTTTCTATGCCAGGAATAAAACGTTTTTCTTTAGACAGAATTTCTAAAGAATTAGATGAGGTTATGGAATTAGATATCCCAGCTGTTTTGTTATTCGGAATTCCATCAACAAAAGATGATGAGGGAACAGAAACTTGGAACGATAACGGAATTATGCAAAAAGCAATTCGTTTTATCAAGAAAAACTACCCAAGTTTATATGTAATTACAGACGTTTGTTTTTGTGAATATACTTCTCATGGGCATTGTGGAATTATTCATGACAATGATGTAGACAATGATGCTACGTTAATCAATATAGCAAAACAAGTTATTTCGCATGCAAAAGCAGGTGTAGATATGGTTGCACCATCGGGAATGATGGACGGAACGATTGATATGATTCGTCAGTCTTTAGACAATACCGGTTTTGTAAACTTACCAATTATGGCGTATGCTGTAAAATATTCATCGGCTTTTTACGGTCCTTTTAGAGATGCTGCAGATTCTGCACCAACCTTTGGAGACAGAAGAACCTATCAAATGGATCCCGCAAACAGAGACGAAGGAATGCGAGAAGCAACTTTTGACGATCAAGAGGGAGCTGATATTTTAATGGTAAAACCAGCATTGTCTTATTTAGATATTATTAGAGATTTAAAAAACAATTTCGACCGCCCGATTGCATGTTATAATGTAAGTGGAGAATATGCAATGGTAAAAGCTGCTGCAGAAAAAGGTTGGATTGATGGTGAAAAAGTAATGATGGAAAGCTTATTGTCTATGAAAAGAGCAGGAGCAGATATTATTATTACGTATTTTGCAAAAGAAGCAGCGAGAGTTCTGTTGAGAAAATAAAGTTACAATGTCACCTCGAGCGCAGTCGAGAGGTTTTATAAAGGTCTCGACTGCGCTCGACCAGACAAAAATCTATAAACATGGAATTTAAGAAATCAGAAAAATTATATAAAAAAGGATTAAAACATCTAGTAGGAGCAGTAAATTCTCCTGTTAGAGCCTTTTCATCAGTTGGAGGAAATCCTTTGTTTATTAAAAAAGCAAAAGGAACTAAAATTACCGATGTTGATGGTAATAAATATGTAGATTTAGTACTTTCTTACGGACCAATGATTTTAGGTCACAGACATAAAAAAGTACAAAAAGCTGTTGAAAAAGCATTAAAAAAGGGATATTCTTTTGGAGCATCAACAGAAAATGAAATAAAATTAGCAAAAATAGTTTGTGATGCTTTTCCTGGAATGGATAAAGTCCGTTTTGTGAATTCGGGAACAGAAGCTGTTTTAAGCGGAATCCGTTTAGCAAGAGCATTTACCGGAAAAGATAAAATTATAAAATTTGCAGGGTGTTACCATGGGCATCAAGATGCTTTATTGGTTGCTGCTGGTTCTGGTTTAATAACATTAAGTTTGCCAGGTTCTAAAGGAGTACCAGAAGGAGCTGTAAAGAACACCTTAATTTCTAACTTTAATGATTTAGATAGTGTAAAAAAACACTTTGAAAACGACGATAATATTGCTGGTGTAATTATTGAACCAATTGCGGGTAATATGGGAGTTGTAGTTCCAGAAAATAATTTTTTGGTAGAATTAAAAGCCTATTTAGAAACAAAAGGAGCCTTGTTAATTGCAGATGAAGTAATGACAGGTTTTCGTTCTAAATTTGGTGGAGCGCAAGAATTATTAGGTGTAGAAGCAGATATTACGTGTTTAGGTAAAGTAATCGGTGGAGGTTTCCCTGTGGGAGCTTACGGAGCAAGAGAAGAAATTATGCAAGAAGTTGCACCTTTAGGCGGAATGTATCAAGCAGGCACATTAAGTGGAAATCCAATTGCTATGGCAGGCGGAATTGCAACTTTAACAGAACTTAAAAAGCAAAATCCGTATAAACAATTTGAAGAAACGGGTAGTATTATAGAAGTAATTTTATTAGAAACGGCTAAGAAATATAATGTTGCTTTAACTGTAAATAGATTTGGTTCTATGTTAAATCCTTTCTTTGTAAACAGTGAGGTTACTAACTTTGTAGAAGCACAATTATCAGACACTAAAAAGTTTGCAGTATTTTTCTGGGAAATGATCAAAAACGGAGTTTTCTTACCGCCAAGTCAGTTTGAAGCATGGTTTTTATCATCTGCTTTGTCAGACAAGGATATTAAGACTATTGCCAATGCAGTTGATAAAGCGATGGAGAAAGTAGCAAATAGCTTTTAGCCTTTTGCTTTTAGAAAAACAACTATGAGAAATTTTAGAAAATTAAAGATTTGGGAACAAGGTATAGTTCTTGTCAAAGAAATTTATAAGATAGCTCAAAAATTACCTTCTGATGAAAAATTTGGTTTGAAAAGTCAAATAACAAGAGCAGCAGTGTCTATTCCTTCAAATATTGCTGAAGGCTCAAGTAGAAATAGTGAAGTAGAATTTAAAAGGTTTTTGGAAATTGCAATTGGTTCTCTTTTCGAGGTTGAAACTCAATTAATTATTATTCAAGAGTTAAATTTAATAAATTCTGAAGAATTGAAATACGTTTTCGAGCTGATAGAAAAAGAAGGTAAAATGATTAATGGATTAATAAATACGATAAAAAACAGCTAAAAGCCAAAGCCAAAAGCTAAAAGCGAATAGCAAAAAGCTATAAGATGATAAAAAACGATTTATTTTTAAGAGCATTAAAAGGAGAAACGGTAGACAGACCGCCAGTTTGGATGATGCGTCAGGCAGGAAGATATTTACCAGAGTTTCAAGAAATCAAGAAAAAGTACGATTTCTTTACACGTTGCCAAACACCAGAGTTAGCATCAGAAATTACGGTACAACCAATTCGTAGATACGGAATGGACGCTGCAATTCTGTTTTCAGATATTTTGGTCATTCCACAAGCAATGAACATTCATGTGGAAATGAAACCAGATTTCGGACCTTATTTACCGAATCCAATTCGTACTCAAAAAGACTTAGATTCAGTAATTGTTCCAGATATTCAAGATACTTTAGGGTATGTAATGGAAGCTATTAAGGCTACTAAAGAAAAATTAAATGACGAAGTTCCGTTAATTGGTTTTGCAGGTTCACCATGGACAATTCTTTGCTATTGTGTACAAGGACAAGGTTCTAAAAACTTTGATAAAGCAAAAGAATTATGTTTCACAAACCCTGTGGTAGCACATTCTTTATTACAAAAAATAACAGACACAACAATTGCGTATTTAAAAGCAAAAGTTGAGGCAGGAGTAGATGCTGTACAAGTTTTTGATTCTTGGGGAGGCATGTTATCTCCAGTAGATTATCAAGAATTTTCTTGGCAATATATGCAACAAATTATCGATGCTTTAAAAGAGATTACTCCGGTAATTGCTTTTGGTAAAGGTTGTTGGTTTGCCTTAAACGAGATGTCTAAATCGGGAGCTTCTGCTTTAGGTGTAGATTGGACGTGTTCTCCAAGAAATGCACGTTATTTATCTGGAGGCAAAATTACTTTACAAGGTAATTTCGATCCTACAAGATTATTTTCTCCACCGGCAGTCATCAAAAAAATGGTTCACCAAATGATTAATGAATTTGGTAAAGACAGATTAGTTGTAAATCTTGGTCATGGTATTTTACCTAACATTCCGTTAGAAAATGCCAAAGCATTTATAGATGCTGTAAAAGAATACAAAGCAAATTAAAATGCCACATTTTATTTTAGATTGTTCAGAAAATATATTAAAAATTCAAAATCCTAAAAAGGTATTAGAAGCTGTTTTTGAAACAGCTTTTTCTACTGGGTTATTTGACAGAAATGATATTAAAGTCCGATTAAACCCTTTTAAATATTCTTTAGTTGAAGGAGCAGAATCAGATTTTATTCATGTTTTTGGTAATATTATGGAAGGTAGAGTTGAGCAAGAAAAAGCAGAACTTTCTTACGCAATAGTAACAACGTTAACAACCTTGTTCCCAAAAGCACCAATTATTTCTATGAATATTAGAGGTTTTGAAGAGAGTACCTACTGTAATAAATCTATGATTTAAGTACATCATTTGGGCGTTACTTTATCTTGAAAAAAATCAAGATAAAGTCGCGCTTTTCGTTATATCTTTTTGCAAAAAAGCAAAAAGGATGCCACTACAATCGCTAACGCAAACCAACGCTAATGATTAAAAATATACTTTCAGCAATTAAAGCTTACGCTGGTTCTTTTGGTTTAATATCAAAATTAAAACTTTGGAAATACTTTATTGTTCCGGTTGTAATTAGTCTAATAACAGCAACAATTATTGGGTTTACATCGTATGGCTTATCTGATAATATAGGTGTATTTATCGCTAAATTATGGATTTGGGATTGGGGAAAAGAAACCGTTACTACTATTGCTTCTTTTATTGGAGCTGTTTTTGTTTTAGTTATTGGCTTTTTATTATATAAGCATATAGTAATGGCTTTATCAGCACCATTTATGAGTCCGGTATCAGAAAAAATAGAAACTTATATCAACAGAGATTTAACGCACAATCACAGAAAAACGAGCTTTCAAGAACAATTAATTAGAGGAGTTAGAATAAGTTTAAGAAACTTATCCAAAGAAATATTATTTACAATTCCATTATTACTACTAAGTTTTATACCAATAATAGGTTTAATTTTTACAGTACTATTATTTTTATTGCAAGCATATTACGCAGGTTTTGGTAATATGGATTATACGTTAGAAAGACATTTAAACTATAAAAACAGCATTAACTTTGTTGGCAAAAATAAAGGATATGCTATTGGAAACGGAATTGTTTTTATGCTTTGTTTATTAATACCCGTTTTAGGAATAATTATTGTTTTACCACTTTCTGTAACTGCTGCATCTGTAAAAACAGTAGCTTTATTAAATAAAGAAAGTAATTAAACACCTTAAAAGGTTTCCAGAACATCTTGCAAGGTTTTCAGAACCTTGTAGGTATATATATTCAACCAACCACCAATAACAGTTTAAAACCTTGTTGGTGTAAAATAGCAAATCAGACCTATAAGTTTTTTTTAACCTTGCAGGAGAAATAAAATAATTATGAAGTTAGAAGTTTTAGAAAAAGATAAATTTTATCATATATATAATAGAGGAATTAACGGTGCAATTATTTTTGAGAATGATGAAAACATGCGTTATTTTCTTACATTAGTAAAAAAACACCTTTCTAAACAAGTTACTATACTATCCTACTGTTTGCTTAATAATCATTATCATTTTTTAGTTAGAATTGATGTTGATGGAGAAAAGGCAACTCAATCTTTTTCAAACTTATTAAATGCGTATGCTAAAGCATTTAATAATCAGCAATATAGAACAGGTAGTTTATTCGAAAAACACTTTAAAAGGAAACAGATTTCTTCAGAAGAATATTTAAAAAATACGATTGTTTATATTCATAAAAATCCAGAAAATCACAAGTTGGTAAATGATTTTTCTAAATATAATTTTTCATCTTATAAAGATATAATTGCTGAAAATTCGGATATTATTAATATTGAAAAGGTTGTTACAATCTTTGATGATTTAGAGAATTTTGTTTTTGTGCACAAGAATATAGACTTACAAGGTTTTGAAAACCTTGTAAGTCTAGAAGAAGAAAGTTTGGAAAGTAATAACACCTACAAGGTTTTAGAAACCTTGCAGGAAGTGAAAGTCAGTTTTAAAGATAAATTCTACAGTTATATAGAAAAATTACAAGATACTATTACCTCTAAATTAGAAGAGGTAGACGGTGTTGCTACCTTTCAAGAAGATCTTTGGAAGCGGGAAGAAGGTGGAGGAGGAAGAACTCGTGTGATTGAAAACGGAAAGGTTTTTGAAAAAGGTGGTGTAAATATTTCTAAAGTTTTTGGAGAATTGCCACAAGCCTTAAGAAAGCAGTTTAAGGTAAAAGAAGGGAATTTCTTTGCTTGTGGTTTAAGTTTGGTTTTGCATCCTATAAATCCATTTATACCAACGGTGCATGCGAATTGGCGCTACTTTGAAATGTATGACGAAGAAGGGAATATTGTTACGCAATGGTTTGGAGGCGGACAAGATTTAACACCGTATTATTTATTTGATGAAGATGCAACACACTTTCACCAAACGTGTAAAACTGCTTGCGACAAACATAATGCTGATTTTTATCCTAAGTTTAAAAAAGTGTGTGATGAATATTTTTGGAATGCTCACAGAAATGAAGCACGCGGAATTGGAGGTTTGTTTTTCGATTATCAAAAAGAAACAGAAGAATTTTCTATAGAAGACAGGTTTAATTTTGTTACCGAAGTTGGTAATAGTTTTTTAGAAAGCTATGTGCCTATTGTAGAAAAAAGAAAAGAGTTAACTTTTACCAGAGCACAAAAAGATTGGCAAGAAATTAGAAGAGGACGTTATGTAGAGTTTAATTTAGTGCACGATAGAGGTACTTTGTTCGGCTTAAAAACCAACGGAAGAATAGAAAGCATTTTAATGAGTTTGCCTCCAATTGTACAATGGAAATACAATCATCTACCAGAAGAAAACACGGAAGAAGAAAGGTTGATTAAAGTATTAGAAACCCCGAAAGACTGGGTTTAGTTTTTATTTTTATTAGCATAGTATAAAAAATACCAGCTTTATTAAAAGCTGATATTTTTAGGCACTGTCTCATAAAGTGTGTGAGTTTTAGCTATTCCTGTTTCTTTTTATTTCCAAAAAGACCTCCTAATACATCTTTCACTTTATCGGTTACCTTATCTTTTGCTGTTTCAGTATTGGTAGAATCTTTTTTAGTATTAACACCAATTAAATCCTTCAATTTATCTTTTCCTTGATCTATTAATTGATTCTTTTGTTTTTCAACTAAATCTTTTACCAAGTTAGCAGTAGCATCTTTAATATTAGAAGTAAATTTAGGACTATTAAAGCTACCTGTTAATGTTCCGTTTACAGGAATACTTTTAATACTAGCTGCGTCTTTAGGAGTTAGTTTTGCAATAATATTGGTTACATCAGAACCCAAATATTTTACAGGAACATCAAATACCAGATTGTAGTTCATAGACTGATCAAAACCATGTGTTCCACCAACTTCTATATTAATATCGTTGTATTTTAAAGGAATTGGTTTTACAGTAACTCTACCATCTTTAAAAGAAAAATTACCTGTTATTTTATCTAAATTTAGTTTATTAGCATCTAAAAAACTAACATTACTACTTAATGCAGACAGTACTTTAGAGTTACTTGTATTTAGTTTTGTGTTTAATAACTGACCTAATAAATCTCCAGTAATTGTTTTTAAATTCGGCGTCATGTCTTCATTTAAATCACCCGAAACGGTAATGGTAGAGTTCATTTTACCTTCTATAGCTTTTGCAATTGGAGCAATAGATTTTAACATATCTAAGCTACCAAAAGATTCGCCAATATTTAATTTAGAAAGATTTAAATCCATCTTAAATTTAGGTGTTGTTCCTTTAGTAGAAACATTTCCTTCAAATGCAATATTACCGCCAAATACATCTGTTTTTAGGTTTTTTAAATCAATGGTTTCATCATGTATATAAAGATCTCCAGAAACATTGGCTAGGTTTATATTATCATACGCTACTTTTTTAGCATTTGCCGTAAACCTAACATCTAAAAAAGCAGGAATTTTTAAAGGAGAAGTACTTGCTTCTTTGGTTTGTGTATTGTTTTGTGGAGTAGCATCATCAGCAATAAAATCTGCTACTTTAAGGTTGTTAGAATTTAAAGTAAAGTTTCCTTTTAGTACATCGTTTTTAAATATAAAACCATAAAAATTGTCTAGGTTTCCTTTTATAGATAAATCTGAAGTTCCTGTTTTTGCTTCAAACTCATTTAGTGTAATTGTATTGGTGTTAAAAGTAACTTTGGTTTTGTTGATAAAAAAAGGATTTGCAACATCAGTTCCTTCATATTTAAAACCAGAAATAGTCATTTCTCCCGCGTTTTTAATATTCTGATAATTGGCTTTTTCAACCGAATTCATATCGAAGTTAGTAGTAATATCTGCCTTTAAAATACCTGCTAATGGCTTTTCTAAAGGAGCAGGATACACTTTGCCTATATTGGCTAAATTAATAGTTCCTTTAGCAGCTAATTTAATTAGTGGATTGGTAGTAAGGTTTTTTAAATTTCCATTGGCAGAAAAAATATCTTCATCAATTTTAAAGTTAAATTGATCAATGTTTACATACGTGTCCTTAACAAAACCTGTATTATTTACAATCTTAGTATCTATGTTTATGCTGGTTACAGATTTTGGTAAATCGGCATACTTAAACAACGCATTTTTAGAGATAATTTCTATATTAAAAGTAGGTATTGTAGTTTCAGATAAAGTTCCTTTTACCACACCATTTACTTCAAAATTACCTTCTGTTTTAATAGATTCTAAATTACCAGCATATTGTTTTGGTAATAAAGCCAATGCATTTTTAAATGATGAAGTTGGAGTTTTAAATTTAAGATCATATACTTGGTTTTTATCAACCAATTGTACAAAACCATCAAATTCTAAAGGCAATTGATTTATATAACCTGTATTTTCTTTAAAGGTGTATTTACTGTTTTTTAAATCGATACCAAGAATTGCGTCTAAAGTAATTTTGACGTTGCTTAAATAATTTGTTTGGTCTAGATCTAAAGATAAATAACCGGTTGTTTGGGTATTTAAATTAAAAATATCTTCAGCAAAATTTCCTTCACCAGAATGGTAAATACTATCTAAACTCATTTTTGTGTTGCTACTTCTGTCTATGTAATTAAAATTGATGTCTTCTAATTCATAATCTTCTATATTTAAAGAAAAAGAACTATCGGTACTTGCTGTAGCAGTTTCTTCTGATGCTTTTGCAATATCAAAATTTCCATTTCCTTCTTTATCAAATATAATATTGATATCTCCTTCTTTTGTTGCAATACTTTTTATAGAAAGTGTTTCTTTAGCGTTTTTAAAAAGTTCTGTTATTTTTAAAGATAAACTTAATTCTTTTGTATTAAATAAAGTATCACCAACAAATGGTGCTTTATTAGCTACAACCACATCGTTTACCGTTAAACTTATTAATGGAAAGTTTTTAAGTAAACTAAGGTCTGCTTCTTTAAAAGTTACCGTAGCATTTATATTGTTATTAATGGTATTTGTTACCATAACTACAATTTTATCTTTAAACAAAAAGGGAATTGAAATTACTGCTATTATCAATACAAGAGCAGTTATAGAACCCCATTTAAGGATTTTTGAAACTAAAGATTTCTTCTTTTTTTCGGTATTTGTCATTTTTTTTACTTGATTAAATATCAACTGCAAAAATACAACTTAGACACGCTTTATTGTGTTTATATAACGTTAAATATAAATGAATTGAAAAAAAAATACTGCAACTCTTAGAAAGAATTACAGTATTGGTAATTTAATATTTGTTGTGTTTATTGCCCAAATATTTCATTTATTCTTTGTTCTAACAACGCTGGGTCTTGTAAAGTTTCTAAACCTATTTGGTAAAAGAACCATACAATTAACAATATAAAAATTGTGTTTAATATAATACCAATAAGTCCTGTTATTTTACCTGCAGTGGCGTTACCAACACTATTATAGTTCTCTGGGTTAAGGTTGTATTCTTTTATAGCTTTGTTACCTAAAACAAAAGCAATAATACCTAAAGGCAATCCTAAAACTCCATAGCAAATACAAGTTACTAAAGATAAAATACCAAGTACTAAAGAAGTGGTTGCATTGGGTAAATTTTGTTTTTCCATGTTCAATTTTTAAAGTGTAAATAAAGGTTTCATTTTAATGCAGTAACTAATTACAATAACAAGCACGTTTATGGTTGTAAATGATATAATTATTTTCTGTTTGTTCTTAAATCTAAATTTAAAGGTTATCAATACAAATAGACCAAATAATAGTAACGTGTAAATTGCAGGGTACATTTTAAAAGCAGCTACAAAGTCTCCTTTTATAAGCAGCATAAATGCTCTTTGAATTCCGCAACCTGGACAATCTATTCCAAAAAGAGATTTATTTAAACAAGGCAGTAAATAGTCATTTGTACTTAAAAACATCTGTAATTATTTAAACATGTCCATTCCTGGTATGTTTGGCATTCCGCTTTTAGCGGCAACAGCCATTTCTGCATCATTAATTTTGGTTGCTTTTTCGATGGCTTTATTTAAAGCTAGAATTAAATAATCTTCTAATTCTTCGGCATCTTCTAGCAAAGAATTATCTATAGAAATAGATTTAATTTCTCTGTTTGCTGTTAAAGTTATTTTTAGTTTACCATCTGCGGCTACTTCATCTACTAAAACAGAATTTAATCTTGTTTTTGTTTCTTCTACTTTTTGCTGAGCCTCTTTAAGCTTATTCATCATTCCTGATAAGTCTCCTAACATATTTTTTTATTAAAATTTAAGTTTGCTACAAATTTAGTATTTTTATAAGAATTTAAATCAACCAAAAATGAGAAAAATAGTTATTCCTTTCGTTGTATTAAGCCTTACATTTGCAACCGCTTGTAAAAATAAGACCATGAAAAGTACAGATGCAAAAACTCCAGTAGCGGAAAAACAGCCTACAAAGTTAGAGAAACACGGAGATGTTAGAATAGATAATTATTTTTGGATGCGTTTGTCTGATGAGCAAAAAAATGCCGTAGACAAAGATGCTCAAACAGAAAAAGTAGTCAACTATTTAGAAGAGGAAAACACCTATTATAATGAGGTAACGGCATATACAAAACCCTTTCAAGAAGAATTATTCGAAGAAATGAAAGGTAGAATAAAAGAAGATGATTCTTCTGTACCTTATAAAGACAACGGTTATTTTTATATTACTAGATATGAGATTGGCAATCAATACCCAATTTACAGCCGTAAAAAAGAAAATTTAGAAGCAGCAGAAGAAGTGCTTTTTAATGTAAACGAAATGGCTAAAGATTTCGATTATTATCAATTAGGAGGTTTAAATATTTCTTCTAATAATAAATTGATGGTTTTTGCTACAGATACAGTAAGTAGAAGACAATATTTTTTAAGAATCAAAAACTTAGAAACTGGCGAAATTTATAAAGATATTATAGAAAATACAACAGGTGGCTCTGTTTGGGCAAATGATAATAAAACTATTTTTTATACCAAAAAGAATCCAGAAACGTTAAGAAGTGAAAAGGTTTTTAGACATGTTTTAGGTACACCAACCTCTGAGGATGTAGAAGTTTTTCATGAAGATGACGATACATTTGGTACGTATGTAACCAAATCTAAATCTGATAAATACATTATTATTGGTTCTTACAATACCGTTTCTACAGAAGCACAATATTTAGATGCAGATAATCCAACAGGAGCATTTACAATGTTGCAACCAAGAGAAAGAGATTTAGAATATAGTGTAGCACATTTTGGAGATTATTTTTACTTGCTAACAAATAAAGATAATGCTATCAATTTTAAATTGATGAAAACACCAATTACAAATACTACAAAAGACAATTGGGTAGATGTAATTCCGCATAGAGATGATACTTTATTAGAAGATTTTTCAATATTTAAAGACTATTTAGTTTTAGAAGAACGTACCAATGGCTTAAATAAAATACGTATTAAGCGTTGGGATGAAACAAAAGATTATTACTTACCTTTTAATGAAGAAACGTATTCTGTAGGGGTATATGCAAATCCAGATTTTGATACAGACGTTATTCGTTATTCATACAATTCTTTTACAACACCTAGTTCTGTGATTGATTTTAATATGAAAGATCAATCTAAGGAAATTAAAAAAGAACAAGAAGTTTTAGGAGGAAAATTTAACAAAGAAAACTACCTAAGCAGACGTGTTTGGGCAACTACTAGAGATGGAAAAAAAGTAGCTATTTCTTTGGTTTATCATAAAGATACAGAACTAAATAATAACACGCCTATATTACAATATGCGTATGGTTCTTATGGATATACCATTCCAGATAGTTTTTCTACCACTCGTTTAAGTTTGTTAGATAGAGGTTTTGTCTATGCTTTGGCGCACATCCGCGGTAGCGAATACTTAGGTAGAGAATGGTATGAAGACGGTAAAATGTTGAATAAGAAAAATACCTTTAATGATTTTATCGATTGTTCTCAGTATTTAATTGATAACAACTACACATCACCAGAGCATTTATACGCTATGGGAGGTTCTGCAGGAGGTTTGTTAATGGGAGCTATTGTAAATATGAATCCGGAATTGTATAACGGAATTATTGCTTCTGTACCTTTTGTAGATGTAATTTCTACCATGTTAGATGACAGCATTCCGCTTACTACTGGAGAATATGACGAATGGGGAAACCCTAATGATAAAGAATATTACGATTATATAAAATCGTATTCACCTTACGA
Organism: Polaribacter sp. NJDZ03; assembly: GCF_019263805.1. NCBI lineage: Bacteria > Pseudomonadati > Bacteroidota > Flavobacteriia > Flavobacteriales > Flavobacteriaceae > Polaribacter > Polaribacter sp. NJDZ03. Next base: position 1,180,298 of record NZ_CP079195.1, on the reverse strand, counting down.
TCAGGTTAAAGAAAAAGACTACCCTAATATTTTAGTAACTACTGGTTTTCATGACTCTCAAGTGCAATATTGGGAGCCTGCAAAATGGGTAGCAAAATTACGTGAGTTAAAAACAGATAATAATTTACTGTTGTTAGAAACAAATATGGAAGCAGGTCATGGAGGAGCTTCTGGGCGTTTTGATGCGCTTAAAGAAACTGCAAAAATGTACACTTTCTTTTTAGCTTTAGAAGATAAATTAGAGACTAAATAAATTAAGTATTAAAAACAGTTTCAGTATTTAAGGATTAACCGTACTTTTGCTGCAAGAATCAAAGATTAAATAAGTGTCATTGCGAGCGTAACGAAGCTATTTTTAGCAATAAAAGATAAAATCGTAATGCAGTATCGTAATGACATTTACTTTGAGAATAGTGAGAGAATGACGAGAAACAAAGGAATTACCAATTCAATATTAGATTTAGTAGGTGAAACCCCGCTAATTAAACTTCATAAGATTACTAAAAATCTACCTGGAGCCTATTACGCAAAGTTCGAAGCTTTTAATCCGGGTCATTCAGCAAAAGATAGAATTGCTTTACACATTGTACAAAACGCAGAAAAAAAAGGCATCCTTAAAAAGGGAGCTACCATTGTAGAAACTACTTCGGGTAATACCGGTTTTAGTTTGGCAATGATAAGTATTGTTAAAGGGTACAAATGTATATTAGCAGTAAGTGATAAATCTTCTAAAGATAAAATAGATTTACTAAAATCTATGGGAGCAGAGGTACATGTTTGTCCTGCAAATGTAGCACCAGAAGACCCAAGATCTTATTATGAAGTTGCCAAAGCAATCCATAGAAAAACAAAAAATTCAGTTTATATAAATCAGTACTTTAATGAGCTAAATATAGAAGCACATTACAGAAGTACAGGTCCAGAAATTTGGGAACAAACAGACGGTAAAATTACACATTTAGTAGTTGCAAGTGGTACTGGAGGTACTATTTCTGGTACTGGAAAATACTTGAAAGAACAAAACCCAAATATTAAAATTTTAGGAGTTGATGCTATAGGTTCTGTATTAAAAAAATACCATGAAACTAAAGAGCTAGATTTAAACGAGGTAAGTCCTTATAAAATTGAAGGATTGGGTAAAAATTTAATTCCTACTGCTACCGATTTTGATGTAATAGATATCTATGAAAAAGTCTCAGATAAAGAGGCTGCCTTAGAAGCTAGAAATATTGTAAGGAAAGAAGGTATTTTTCCGGGCTATACAAGTGGGGCAGTAATGCAAGCTACAAAACAATATGCAGCTAAAGATATGTTTACAGAAGATAGTTTTGTAGTGTTGGTTTTTGCAGATCACGGTTCTCGTTATATGAACAAAATTTATAGCGATGATTGGATGAAAGAAAACAAATTTTTGTAAAAAGAATAGAAACAAACACAATTTGATTAACTGCAAAAAAAGCAGTTTCTTTGCGTTTCGAATAACAATAATAAAATAGAGCACATGGCGAAAGATTTATTTGAAAGAATAGAAGCAGATAAAGGTCCCTTAGGTAAATGGGCAAAACAAGCAGAAGGCTATTATGTTTTTCCTAAGTTAGAAGGACCAATCTCTAATAGAATGTCTTTTAATGGTAAGAAAGTTGTTACTTGGAGTATCAACGATTATTTAGGTTTAGCTAATCATCCTGAAGTTTTAAAGGTAGATGGTGCTGCAGCTGCAGAATACGGAATGGCTTACCCAATGGGAGCTAGAATGATGTCTGGGCATACAGAATTTCACGAACAATTAGAAAAAGAGTGTGCAGAGTTTGTAGAAAAAGATGCTGCTTATTTAGTAAACTTCGGATACCAAGGTATGGTATCTGCAATTGATGCTTTAGTAACTAAGCACGATGTTATTGTTTATGACATGGATACACATGCATGTATTATAGATGGTGTTCGATTACACGCTGGTAAACGTTTTGTTTATAAGCATAATGACATGGCGAGTTTTGAGAAAAATATTAAACGAGCTCAAAAAATGGCAGAAAAAACAGGCGGAGGAATCTTAGTGATTTCTGAAGGTGTTTTTGGAATGCGTGGAGAGCAAGGTCGTTTAAAAGAAATTGTTGCCTTTAAAAAAGAATATAATTTTAGACTTTTAGTAGATGATGCTCATGGTTTTGGTACCTTGGGTAAAGACGGTAAAGGAACAGGAGTAGAGCAAGGTGTACAAGATGAAATAGATGTTTATTTTGCTACTTTTGCAAAATCTATGGCAGGTATTGGAGCTTTCTTTGCAGGTAATAAAGAAGTAATACAGTATTTACAATACAATATGCGTTCTCAAATGTTTGCTAAATCGTTGCCAATGGCAATGGTAAAAGGAGCATTAAAACGTTTAGATATGTTGCGCACAATGCCGGAGTTAAAAGAAACTTTGTGGAGAAATACAAATGCTTTACAATCTGGTTTACGTGCTGCTGGTTTCGATTTAGGAACTACACAAACATGTATTACGCCAGTATTCTTAAAGGGAGATATACCTGAAGCAATGGCTATGGTAAATGATTTACGTGAAAACCACGGAATTTTCTGTTCTATTGTTGTGTATCCTGTAATACCAAAAGGGTTAATTATTTTAAGATTAATACCAACAACAACACATACCCAAGAAGATATAGACGAAACAATTACTGCTTTCTCTGCAATTAGAGAATTGTTAGAAAACGGTACTTATAAAAAGATTGCAGCTTCTATGATGTAATTTTTTATCTTTTTAGATATTAAAAAAAAAACCGAGCTATTTAGCTCGGTTTTTTTGTGCTTATATATTATGGCTTCATAATTTATAGTTTCTTTAATTCTTATGCTTATTAAACGTTTTAAAAAAATAGTTTCTATTTAGGAATAGAATAAAATATGAAACTTGATGTTTATAAAATAAAAAAAGTGCAGCAATCTCAAATGATTTAGGGATCATATCTAATAGAGATTGTTGCACTTTAATCAACAAAGAATTTTAAAAGTATTCTTTATCTAATTTATTTTTTAAGAAATTACTTATAACAATACCAAATTTATAAATTATTTAGAAAGGTGTAAATGATATTTATCAGCTTTATAAAATTTAGAAACTAGTTATAGCTATTTAAAGATACTACTCTATTGTTTAGAGCTTGTTCGTTTCTAAAGTTATCCATAGGCATGTTACTTTTTAATTTTAATACTTCATCAACAGAAATTATAATGGGGTCTTTAAAAACAATCCAATTTACAGTTTCTGTACATGGAGGTGTTGTTAAGGAACCACCATAAGTATAAAAGTTTTTGTTTTCTGGAAATAAGGTTGCTAAGTCAGATGATTGATGTATTTCTTTTTTTGTATTTACTTTTATAGGTAAAAAGCTTTCAAAAAACTCAAATAACTGACTTTTTACACCTTCTTTAGCTAAAATGCTCATTACAGTATAAGTATCAAATTTACTTTTGTGTACCATGTGAATTTCTAAAGGGTAACGAATTCCATCAATGGTGTGTTCAGACGGTTCATGAAAATGCAATTGTGATAAATAATAAGTATTTCCATGATATTGTATTGAGTCTCCAGCTTCAAAATCAAACTGAATTGAATGTCCGTTATTAATAACTTGTTTTAACTCTGTACTAGGAGTGTATAAAATGTTTAATGGATTAACTTTTTGTTGCGTAGGTTTTGCATCAATATCTATAATATTAATAGGAGATTGCTTGTTACCATTACAATCTGAATTTTTCTCTATTTCTACCCAATGTACTGGGGCAGTTTCTCCATTGTAACTCCAATGAGTTGCATGTTCTTTTGTGTGTGTTTCTGTTTTATCTTTTGGTGTTTTACAAGAGTTAAAAGCTATAAATGTAAAAACAATGAATACTGTAATTATCTTTTTCATATTTGTTATTAGTTCTTATTTTGAGAAACAAAAGTAGACCTAGAAGTAAGATGTATTTTATAACATTAGTCATGTTTTTAAGAAAAGTAAGGAATCGGTTTCGTAATGATAAAAAAGAATATTTGATACATGAAAAAGCCACTTCATTATTAAATGAAGTGGCTTTATAAAAGAAAATTTAGAATTTTACTAATTCCAGCCTCCTCCTAAAGATTTGTAAATATGAATATTTGCTATTAATTGATTTTTTTTAGTTTCTATCAATTCAATTTTAGCATCTAATGCTTCTCTTTGTGTTAATAAAACTTCTAAATAATCTGCTCTAGCAGCTTTAAATAAACGAGTAGAAAGATCTATAGACTTTGTTAAGACATCTACTTGTTTTGCTTTTAAACTATAAATAGTTTTAAGGTTTTTAATATTAGAAAGCTCATTAGCCACTTCTATGTATGCATTTAAAATGGTTTTTTCATACTCGAAAATTACTTGTAACTGTTGGTCACTAGCATTTTTATAAGCTGCCTTTATTGCATTTCTATTAATTAAAGGTCCTACAATATCACCAACTAAAGAATATGCAAGAGATTCTGGCGTACTTGTTAAAAACTTTGGTTTAAAAGATTCTAAACCTAGACCAGCTCTAATACCAACCGAAGGATAAAAATTAGCTCTTGCTACTTTTGTATTTAATTTAGAAGCGGCTAACTCTAATTCTGCCTGTCTAATATCAGGTCTGTTTTGTAACAACTGAGCAGGAATACCAGCGTATGTAGTATCTATTTTAGTAGTTAAAAATTCTTTAGATTTTCTATTTACTTGCTGAGGTGTTTTACCAATTAAAAAATTGATTTTATTCTCTGTAACAACAATTTTTTGCTCAATTTCGTGTTTTTCACTAAGGTTTTTAAGCACTTCTGCTTTAAATCTGCTAACCGCTAATTCAGTTGTTTTTGCAGCTTCCTTTTGTAATTTTACAATTCTTAAAGCATTTCTCTGAATATCCAAATTCTGATTTACAATGTCTAATTGATTGTCTAAAGCCATCAACTCATAATAAGTATCCGCAATTTCTGAAACTAGATTCGTAATCATAAAGTTTTTACCTTCTACAGAAGATAAATACTCGTAGACTGCTGCTTTTTTCTCGTTTCTTAGTTTTTTCCAGATATCTAATTCCCAAGAAGCAGAAAGACCTACAGAATAATTAGCAAGAGGATCAGGAAATTCTTTTCCATCTAACTCTAATTGCTCCTCTACAGCACCATTTCGGGTGTGTTCTCCTACTTTTTCTACTTCAGTGCCAGCGTAAATATTTACAAAAGGTAGGTATTCTCCTTTTTTAGCTTGAATCTGATTTTTAAACATATCTACATTTTGTAGCATAATATTTAATTCTTGATTATGTACCAAAGCAGTATCAATCAAAGAAACCAAGTTAGGGTCAGAGAAAAAAGATCTCCATGCTGTTTTGGCAGTATTTAAAGTGTCTATATTTTTATTTAAATATGTTTCTGGAACAGTAGTATTCTCTTTTCGTATTTCTCTAGTAGGTACGCAGGAATGCAAAAGCATTACCGCGCAAATACCTACTAAAAAGAGTCTGCTGTTTTTTATATTATTTTTCATTTTCTTTTCTTTTGGTTAATTTTTTCAAAAGTTTTGAAACCTCTTGAAGTTTAAGCTTTAGTTTACTGGTGCTATCATCTTGTATGTCGTGCATCAATCCTTCTGATAAAGGTTGGCTTTCTTCATCTTTTATAAGTGTTTTACCATCTGCCATTTTAGCAAAAACATAGTAAAGACCAGGTATTAATAATACCCCAAACACAGTACCAATTAACATACCTCCAAGTGCAGAACCACCAATAGTTCTATTACCTATTGCACCAGCTCCTGTAGCAACAACCAACGGAATTAAACCAGCAACAAAGGCAAAAGACGTCATTAAAATGGGTCTAAACCTTGCTTTAGAACCCTCTATAGCAGCTTCTAAAATGGTGGCTCCTTGGCGCCTTTTTTGAACGGCAAATTCAACAATTAATACGGCATTTTTACCCAGTAAACCAACCAACATAATAATACCAATTTGGGCGTACACATCATTTGCTAAGCCCATTATTTTCAGTAGTGCTAATGACCCAAAAATACCAACAGGTAAAGAAAGAATAACGGCTAATGGAAGTAAGAAACTTTCATATTGTGCAGCTAAAACAAAGTATACAAATATCAATACAACAATAAAAATGTATATAGATTCATTACCTCTTTGCGCTTCATCATACGTTAAGCCTTCCCAAGCAACATCATATCCATTTGGTAATTCTTTTGCCGCAACTTCTTTAATTGCTTTAATAGCATCTCCACTTGTAAAACCTTTTCCAGGAAGTCCTCTAATGGCAGCAGAATTATATAAATTATAACGTGTAATTTCATTAGGACCTAGTTCTTTTGTGATGGTCATAAATGCAGAATAAGGAACCATTTTACCAGATTCACTTTTTACATATAATTTTTCTAAATCTGTTGGTAACCTTCTATATTCAGGAGCAGCTTGTGTATACACTTTAAAGAATCTACCAAAACGGATAAACCCTTGCTCGTATGTACTACCAATTAGTATGTTTAGGTTTTCCATTGCTTTACCAATGCTTACCCCTTTTTGCATGGCAATTTTGTTGTTTATCTTTAATTTATACTGCGGATAATTAGCGGAAAAGAAAGTAAACAACCCTGTAAGTTCTTTCCGTTCAGATAATTTCTGCATAAACTCGTTATTAATTCTTTCAAACTCATGATAATCTGTAGAGTTTGTTTTGTCTAATAAACGCATAGAAAATCCTCCAGATGAACCAAAACCAGGAACTGCAGGTGGTTCAAAGTACTCTATAACTGCACCTAAATCTTTGGTTGCTTCTTCTAACTCTTCCATAATTTCGTGTACAGAATGTTTACGATCTCCCCAAGATTTTAGGTTGATAATACATGTACCTGCATTAGATCCTCTTCCTTCAGTCATAATTTCATAACCGGCTAAAGAAGAAACGGATGCAACGCCTTCTGTTTCCTCACAAATTTGTTGTAATTTTTTTGCAACTTCATTGGTTCTTTCTAGCGTTGCACCAGGTGGAGTTTGAATAATTGCATAAATCATTCCTTGATCTTCATTAGGAATAAATCCTGCGGGTAACACACTATTTGTATAGAAAATACCTGCACAAAAGGCAATTAAAATTCCGAATGTTACAATTCTTCTGGCAACAATTTTATTTAAAACTTGTACATATTTTCCGGTAAGTTTTTCGAAACCACCATTAAACCAACGAATAAATCTATCTATTGGCGATTTACTTTTTGGTTTACCATGGTTGTTTTTTAACATCATAGCACAAAGTACAGGCGTTAATGTTAAGGCTACAATTGCAGAAATTACAATAGAACCTGCCATAGTTATCGAAAACTGACGATAGAAAACTCCAACGGGCCCTGTCATAAAAGAAGTAGGAATAAATACAGAAACCATAACCAAGGTAATGGCAATAATTGCGCCTCCAATTTCATTTAAAACTTCATAAGACGCTTTGTATGGAGTAAGATTGTCCTCTTCCATTTTAACGTGAACAGCTTCTACCACAACAATGGCATTATCTACTACAATACCAATTGCCAATACTAAGGCAAAAAGAGTAATTAAGTTAATTGAAAGTCCAAATAACTGCATTACAAAAAAGGCTCCAATTAAAGAAACGGGTACTGCAATAATAGGAATTAAAGTAGATCGCCAATCTCCTAAGAATAAGAAAACCACAATACCTACCAATATAAATGCATCTCTAAGAGTATGTAAAACCTGCTCTACAGAAGCATCAAGAAAGTTAGAAACATCATAACTAATTTTAAAATCAATTCCCGGAGGTAAATCAACTTCTAATTCTTTTAATTTTTCCTTTACACTTTTAATTACATCACTACCATTACTACCAAAAGTTTGTTTTAATACGATAGAGGCAGAGGGCTTACCGTCTAAATTAGAGTAAATATCAAAAAATTCACTACCTAACTCTACATCAGCAATGTCAGATAGTTTTACGATTTGACCTTCTTCATTAGCTTTAACAATAATCTCTTTGTATTGGTCTGCTTTGTTGTACCTATTTTCATAAGTTAATACATATTCTAATGATTGTGCTGTTTTACCAGAACTTCTACCTAAACGACCAGGTCTTGCCAAAATACTTTGGTCTTCCATAGCCTCTAAAACTTCTTCGGCAGAAATATTATATGCTCTCATTCTGTCTGGTTTTAGCCAAACTCTCATTGCATATTTTCTACTTCCTAAAATTTTTGCACTTGCAATACCGTTAATACGTTGTATTTCTGGAATAATTTTAGTGTATGCATAATTGTATAAAAACTTTTCATCATTCTTTTTTTCTTTGCTGAAAAGATTCACATACATTAACATACTGGGTTGAACCGGTGTAATAACAACTCCTTCTCGCTGTACCAATTCTGGTAGCAAAGGCATTACTTGATCTACTCTGGTTTTTATCCGAACAACTGCCTGGTTTGGATCTGTACCAGGTTCAAAAATCACACGTAAGGTTCCTTCACCAGCACTAGTTGCATCCGAAGCTATATAACGCATTCCTTGTACACCGTTAATGGCAGTTTCTAAAGGAATTAACGTAGAGTTTACCAATACATCTGCACTAGAACCTGGGTATGCAATAAAGATGTTTACGGTTGTAGGTGCAATTGGTGGAAATTGTGATATGGGTAATTGCTTAATAGCAAGTGACCCTATAAATACGATCATCACCGAAATGACAATTGCCAAAACGGGTCTTTTTATAAATTTACTAAACATGTCTTTGTTATTTAAATTCTAGTTATTCTGCGTAAAGTGCTAAGTGAGATATAACCGAATTTGGTGCTACAAATTCACTATGTATCTTTTCATTATTTTTAACCTTTCTAATTCCTTCCAATAAAATTTTATCATCTTTAGAAAGTCCTTTACTTACTACAAATAGGTTTTCTAATTCTGCTTCTACTTCAATTTCTTGTTGTCTAACAGTATTGTCTTCACCAACTACATACACGTATTTTTTATCTAAGATTTCAAAAGTTACTTTTTGAGGAATAATAAGTGCATCTATTAAAGGGATTGTCATAATTATGCTACCTGTTTCACCATGTCTTAAAATGCCATCAGGATTCGGAAAAGTTGCTCTAAATGCAATGTTTCCAGTTTCATTATTAAATTCACCCTCAATAGTTTCTACAATTCCTTTTTGATTAAAAGGTTTGTTATTTGCCATTAATAAAGTAACTTCTTCTTTTTGTTCTTTTTTAGCGCTTATGATATAATCTAAATATTCTGCTTCCGGAACATTAAAATAGACCCACATTTTACTATTGTCAGACAATGTAGTTAGCAATTCTCCTTCGTCTAATAAGCTACCTTCTCTTGCGTGAAGATGATCCATAATTCCATCAAAAGGGGCTCTAATGTCTGTAAAACCTAAATGTGTTTGTGCTAAAGAAACTTCGGCTTTGGCTTTGTCAAAATTAGCCTTTGCCATGGCAAGTTCATTTTTAGAGACTACATTTTCGTCTGCTAATAATTTGGTGTTTTTGTATTCTATTTCTGCAACATTTTCTTCTGCTTTAGATTTCTGAAGCTCTGCTTGATATACATTAGGCATAATGTTAAACATTTTTTGCCCTTTTTTAAGATGCTGACCTTCATCTACAGATATCTTTTTTAAATACCCTCTTTCTATGGCTCTAATTTCGATATGTCTAATAGAATGAATTTGACTCACATAGTCTTTGGTAATTATAGTGTCTCTTTTAATAGGACTAGTTACGAGGTATTTTGCAGCTTCGTGTATTTCTTCAGTTTTGTGTTTACAGCTTGTGTAAATTGATACAATGAATAAGACAATGAAAATTTTTTTCATAGGTTTCATAATATAAATGGTGATTTTTTAAAAAATGAGTTGTTATACCAAATGAATTTAAAAATGATTGATGATAAATTTCAATTATTTTTTCTTAATATCAAATGGAATCATAGCCTTAGTTATAGAGCTATTTTACATTAAAATAGTAAGGAAAAAGAAGCGAACTTAATCGATCATTTTGATGTTTATTTGGTCTTATAGAAAGTCTCTTCATAAAAAAATGATGGAGTATACCTTTCTAAATTGAATTTTAAATGATATTAAGATGTGTATTAATACAGACGGAAGTGTATATTGGTCTGTTTTAATGTATTATCAAAGTATAAAAACCTCAAATTTCTTATGCAAGCTTAAAGAAATAGTTCTTGTATTAAAACACTGAGAAACTAGATTCTCTTTAGTTTTTACAGAATTACTTTCAATTAAAAGTTTAAAAAGAATAGCACAAGCATTATTACCAAAAAGAGAGGTATGATTGTAAATGGTTGCACTGTGTTCGCTTTCTTCAAAATCTTCAATACTTATGTTTTCATTAATAAATCCTCCCTTTTTAGAGTTAGAATTAGGTTTAAATAAAGTATTGTTAAGATTTTGTTGTTGGTATTGATAAGCGCTTTTTGTAATAGAGTTTACTGGTTTAAAATGAGAAGTATTTTGTGTATTAGCACACAAGTTAGTAATACTACTTAATAGTATTACGAGCGCTAAAAACAAATATCTAAGTATTTTTTTTCTCATTTGGTTGCAAAATTATATTAATAGATTTTTTTTAGCAAGAAAAGAGAAGGCTAAATTTTAGTGTATTTGGGGTTTTACGAATAACAATTATTTTTAATAGTATAATTTTATATTTAATAAAAAAAGACAAATATTTTTTATAATTAATGATAAAAGTCATGTTTTAATAATTTTATTAACACTAAATATGTTTTATATTTCAATGTTTTACCTTATTTCATCTTTGTTTCTTCAGCTTTATATTCTGAATAACAAATAACAAGTCTAATTTGTTTATTTAATTTTTGAATAATATGAATAAACTATAAAAATGTATTAGTACTATTTTATCTATTTAAAGTTAATAATTAGGCTGTATTTAATAATTTTTATGCATTGTTTAGGCATAAAAAAACCTCATCATTTTAAAATGATGAGGTTTGTATATATAGTTTAATATTATTTAGCTTTCTCTACGTTTTCTTCCAAAACCACCAGAAGATCTTCTTTCTCCAGAAGCACCTCCAGAACTTCTGTCTGATCTATCTGGTCTATCAGAAGAGCGTCTATCAGATCTTCCTCTACTAGAAGAAGAACCTTCAGAACCTTTACGTCTTCCAAAACCACCACCTTCTTTTTTACCAAAAGGTTTTTTACCACCTCTTCGTCCACCACCAGAACGTTCTTTCTTAGTAATCTCTATGTTTACAGAGCGTCCGTCAAAATCTGGTTGATTGCTAGCAAAAGCTTCTAATGTTTGGTCTTCGAAATTTTTATCAAGTTCAAAGAAAGAAAAAGTATCTAAAATATCTATAGAACCAATTTCAATCTTATCTCCAATATTTTGGTCGTTAATTAAACCAATTAATTTACCTGGGTTTAAGTTGTCTTTTCTACCAATATTGATAAAGAAACGGGTCATGTTTTCATTCTCCATTCTAGCTCTAGAGTTGTCTCTAGAAGATAGATCGTTTAAATCTTTAGAGTTTTCATAATACTTTAACATTGTATTAAATTCTAAAGAAACAAATTTCTTTATTAACTCTTCTCTATCTAAAGATTCTAGTTTTTCATAAATACTTGGTAAAAATTCCTCCATTTCAGATTCATTTACTTCCGTATTTTGAACTTTATCAATTAAATTCATTAATTGATTTTGAACAATTTCTTTTCCAGATGGAACTTTACCTTCTAAGAATTTCTTCTTAATTATTCTTTCAATCTGGCGTAATTTCCCTTTTTCTTTACCGTTAACTAAAACAATAGAAATACCTTTATTACCAGCTCTACCAGTTCTACCACTTCTGTGTGTGTAGTTTTCTATTTGGTCTGGTAATTTATGGTTTATTACGTGTGTTAATTCCGTTACATCCAATCCACGAGCAGCAACATCTGTAGCTACCAATATTTGAATTGTTTTCTTACGGAATTTACCCATTACAGAATCTCTTTGCGCTTGAGATAAATCTCCATGTAAAGCATCTGCACTGTAACCATCTTTTATTAAATTGTCTGCAACCTCTTGTGTCTCTCTACGAGTTCTACAAAAAATAATTGCATAAATGTCAGGGTTTAAATCTGCTATTCTTTTTAATGCTGGGTAACGTGTTCTTTCTGTTACACCATAAAACTCGTGACTTACATTGTCTGAACCTGCGTTCTTTTCACCAGAAGTAATTTCTACTGGTTTAGTCATGTAGTTTTTTGCAATTGCCTCTACTTCTCTTGGAAAAGTTGCAGAAAACAATAACGTTTGTTTAGTTTCTGGAGTAGCTTCTAAAACTTTATCTAATTCGTCTTTAAAACCCATGTTTAACATTTCATCAGCTTCGTCTAAGACTAACCATTGAACGTTTCCTAATTTTAAAGCTCTTCTGTTAATTAAATCTACGGTTCTACCCGGAGTTCCAACAACTATTTGTGCTCCTCTTTTTAAAGATCTAATTTGATCTTCCATACTAGAACCACCATATACGGTAGCTACTTTAACATCTGGTAAATATTTACAAAAGTCTTTAATGTTATTACCAATTTGAACGGCAAGTTCTCTTGTTGGTGATAAAATTATTGCTTGTACGTTTTTACTGTTCGTATCTAAAAGCTCTAGTATTGGCAAACTAAAAGCAGCAGTTTTACCTGTACCTGTTTGTGCAAATGCTTTTAAATCGTCTGTAGATGAAATAATTTGTGGAATTGCTTTTTCCTGAATTACGGTAGGTTTTTCGTAACCTAAATCCGTCAATGCTCTGTTAATCGGTTCTTTTAAACCTAATTCTAAAAATGTTGACATTACTGTGTTTTTTTGGATTCACAGAACGCCCACCTGCAAACCCGATTATAAATTCGACCTGATTATTAATGAGTTAGACTCAGAATAAAAATCGTGCAAATTTACAACTAATTTTTAGATTATAGAAATAAATTTACGATTACTTAAGTTTTTTTAAGTCTGAATACAGTTTTTTAGAAGAAATAGATGCAAAACCATTTGTAATAATGCCTTCTTTATTAATAATAATAGATCTTGTCATTTTGCTGGTTAAGAAGTTATTAGCTTCGCTTTCTGCTGATATAAAAAATTGATTTTTTATATCTAACTGCTCTATTCTATCTTTTGTGCTTCCATCAATTTTTATTTCAATAAATTGTACATCAGGAAATTGTTTACTTAAATAATTAATTCTAGAAGAGATATACATTGGGGTGGTGTTCTCTGGGTTCCAGAACAATAGAAAGGTATTTTTGTTTTTTGTTAGTTCTTTTATAGAAAAGGTTGCGTTTGTTAAATCTGTAATGGTAAAGTCTACCATTTCTTGTCCTTTTTGTAAGGCTTTACTATCTAAAAGTAAAAGTCTTACATGATCTTTGTCTTTTTTATTTGTACTTAAATTAAAATAAGTATCAAAAGCTTCTTTATTAACGTTGCAGCTAGATTTTTTGTAAAAATGACTAATTACAGTTTGTTTTAGAAAAGCATTTTTAGAAGCATCAGAGGTGATGTTCTTGTCTATCGTTTTTAATAAGTCTACCGTAAATTCAGATGAATACTCGTTAGTCATTGGTTTATGACCTAAAGAATACGTACTATTATATAAAAAGTTTCTTATGTACTTAGAGTAGGGTTGGTAGTACATTAAAGAATCATTATTTACTCCGGCAGATGCTCTATGCTTGTAAAAGGACTTGTTAACCTTATCAAAGTTTTTTTTATGATTATATCTTACATGAGTAATTGGGTACTTTTCTATTCTAGAATATATAGGATATGTAAGTGCTACTTTTAAAACATGATTAAACCCTTTGGTTTCACCTGGGTGATTTTTAGCATATTCTTTGTACGTTTTATCTTTTAAGAGGAGCAAGGAGTCTGTTTTTTTAATAAATTTATCAGGTTTTAATTGATTTAATTTATAAAACATTTTATTGTCTTTTTCTTCTTGTAAAAAGCAATCTATTAAAATGTTATTTCTTTCTGCTCCTTTACCAGCATAGACAATAGATTCATCAAAATCCCACGTGTTTAAACGTAACATTAAACTGTCTTGTGGCTCTAGGTAGATAAATTGATTTTCATTTCCATGGGCAAAATAGTACAAACCTTCATTGGCATTTTCTAATTTGCCTAAAAACCTATTATCTTTATTAAGATACATTGTATCTATCACTTTTTCCATAGAAAATAGCACAACATATTTAGATTTTGGATTTATAATCTTACCACCAAAATAAGTTGCTGTATTTTTAGAATTAGAATCACAACCTACAAAAGCAGTAATTGTAATTAATAAAATTATATGAACTAGATTTTTATTCATGAACAATAGGGATCTATTCTTTATAACAAAGTTAGGTATTCATACGAGCTATTGTTGTTAATTCATTGTTAAAATAGTTCTTAAATTGGTTATAAAAATGAAATGATAATTTATTTAAAACCGTTTTAAATCAAGGGGTAAAAGATAAATCAAATTTGTACTTTTGCACAAAATTAAAAATAATAGAGTATGTTATCAGTTTCTAATTTATCTGTTCAATTCGGAAAACGAATTTTGTTTGATGATGTTAATACTAAATTTCAAACAGGAAACTGTTATGGAATTATTGGCGCAAACGGAGCAGGAAAATCCACTTTCTTAAAAATTATTTCAGGTGTTCAAGAACCTACTTCAGGTCAGGTACACTTAGAAAAAGGTAAAAGAATGTCTGTGCTAACCCAAGATCATTATGCTTTTGATGAATTCCCGGTTTTAGAAACAGTGGTTATGGGTAATAAAGAGCTGTTTAAAATTAAAAAGCAAATAGATGATTTGTATGCAGATTATACAGATGAAAATGCAGAAAAAATAGGTGAACTTCAAATAATTTTTGAAGAAATGAACGGTTGGAATGCAGATTCTGATGCTGCAGCTATGTTATCTAACTTAGGTATTTCTGAAGAATTGCATTATTCATTAATGAAAGATTTAGATGGTAAACAAAAGGTACGTGTGTTAATTGCACAAGCACTTTTTGGAAATCCAGATGTTTTAATAATGGATGAGCCTACCAATGATTTAGATTTTGAAACCATTGCTTGGTTAGAAAACTTTATTGCAAATTTTGACAACTGTGTAATTGTAGTTTCGCATGATAGACACTTTTTAGATGCAGTTTGTACGCATATTTCTGATATTGATTATAGCAAAATAAATAATTATTCTGGTAATTATACATTTTGGTATGAATCTAGCCAATTAGCAACAAGACAAAGAGCACAACAAAATAAAAAGGCGGAAGAAAAGAAAAAGGAATTGGAAGAGTTTATCCGTCGTTTTTCTGCGAATATGGCAAAATCGAAGCAAGCTACTTCTCGTAAAAAAATGATCGAGAAATTAAATGTAGATGAAATTAAACCTTCAAGTAGACGTTACCCTGCTATTATTTTTGACAGAGATAGAGAAGCTGGAGATCAAATTTTAAATGTAGAAGGTTTATCTAAAAACTTTGAAGGAGATAAATTATTTGATGATGTACATATCAACTTAAATAAAGGAGATAAAATTGCAGTAATTTCTAGAAACTCTAGAGCAGTAACTGCTTTTTATCAAATTATTACTGATAATGAAACGCCAGATGCAGGTAAATTTGATTGGGGAGTTACAACAACACAATCTTACTTACCTTTAGATAATTCTTCTTTTTTCCAAGACGGAGAATTAAATTTGGTAGATTGGTTAAGACAATATGCGCAAACGGAAGAAGAACGTGAAGAAGTTTTTTTAAGAGGTTTCTTAGGGAAAATGATTTTTTCTGGAGAAGAAGCTTTAAAGAAAAGTAATGTGCTTTCTGGGGGTGAAAAAGTACGTTGTATGCTTTCTAGAATGATGATGAAGAGAGGAAATGTGTTAGTTTTAGATGAACCAACAAATCACTTAGATTTAGAATCTATACAAGCTTTAAATAATTCATTAATTAATTTTAAAGGAACTATTTTGTTTACAACGCATGATCATGAGTTTGCACAAACGGTTGCCAACAGAGTTATAGAGTTAACGCCAAAAGGTGTAATTGATAGATATTCTACTTTTGATGATTATTTATCAGATCCAAAAATTAAAGAATTAAGAGATAAAATGTATTCTTAAGATTCAAATAAATATTTTAACATAAAAAAAAGGAAGCTATTTTAGCTTCCTTTTTTTTATGATTTAAAAATAGTTTTAATACTGTTTATTTTTTCTGCAAAGGACTAATAATTTTTACATCAGAAAAAGAAATAGCACCTCTAACAACACCATCTATCGTTTTCTTTAAGGCTTCAATTAATTGCATTTTTAATTGTGATTTATGGTAAATTAAACTCACTTCTCTTGCGGGAGGAGGTGTTGTAAATTCACGTAAATGACTTTTATCAATCTCATTTAAGTCTAAAGTATGTAAATAAGGTAGCAATGTCATACCTAAACCTTCTTTAGATAGTTTAATTAAGGTATCAAAACTTCCGCTTTCTAATTGAAACCCTTTTTTGTTATCAATTTTATGTGTTCTACATAAATTAATAACGCTGTCTTTAAAACAGTGCCCATCTTCTAGTAATAAAATATCTTCCATTTCTAACTCTTCGGCAGTAATGGTTTTGTTTTTATATAAACGATGGTTTTGTGGTATTAAACCAACAAAAGGCTCGTAGTATAGAGGCCTCTCTTTTATAGCCTCATTTTCTAAAGGTGTGGCAGCAAGACCTGCATCTATATGTCCATCAGTTAATTTTCTTATAATTTCTTCCGTAGTTAATTCTTCTATAATTAACTTTACTTTCGGGTATTTTTTTGTAAAATTTTGCAAAAACATAGGCAATAATGTAGGCATAACTGTAGGGATAATTCCCAATCTAAATTCGCCTCCTATATATCCTTTTTGTTGATGAACAATATCTAATATTCTGTTACTTTCATCTACAATTACTTTTGCTTGTTCTACAATTTTTTTACCTACTTCTGTTAATTCAATTGGTTTTTTAGATCTATTAAATATCTTAACACCTAATTCATCCTCCAATTTTTGAATTTGCATACTCAGTGTAGGTTGAGTTACGAAACTATGTTCTGCAGCAACCGTAAAATTCTGGTATTCTGCAACAGACAAAACGTATTTTAATTGGGTAATAGTCATTTTGTATAAAAATTTTTGATAAAGATATTAAAACTATCAATTATAATTATTCTTTATCTGGTTAAATTTCTCATAAATTTGATGTATCAATAAAAAAAAGATAAAATGAACAAATCAATTTTAGGATTAGACAAAAAAGAAACTGCAAATTTAGTAGATGAATTAAACGGTTTGTTAGCGAATTTTCAAATTTATTATCAAAGTTTAAGAGGTTTACACTGGAATATTAAAGGGAAAAACTTCTTTGAATTGCATGTAAAGTTTGAAGAATTTTATACAGATTCTCAAGTAAAAATAGATGACATTGCAGAACGTATTTTAACTTTACAAGGCAAGCCTTTACATACTTTTACAGATTATATTAATTTAGCAATAGTACCTGTAGGAAAAAATATTTCTAATGATGTAGAAGCAGTGGAGTTGGTTGTAAACTCGCTTTCTGAATTATTAAAAGTTGAAAGAACTATATTAGACTCTTCAGATGAAGCAAATGATGAAGGTACAAACTCTATGATGAGTGATTTTATTGCAGAACAAGAAAAAACAATTTGGATGTTAAACTCTTGGTTAGGTAAATAATTTTAAAAAGATAGAAACGTATTATACTAAATTAGTTTCAGTATCTTATTACATTAAAAATTAATTCCTATTAGAACTAAAGTAAATCTTAGTTCTAATAGGAATTTTATTTTAAGGATAGTCTTTATTTTAGAGCATAAGAAACACCAACTTCCAAACCTAAAAAAGTATATCCATTATTTGGAGACTTAAAATCTAGGTTAGAAACGTGCCCAATATTACTTCCAATATACAAAGCTATTTTTTTTGTAGTTTTATAAGAAAGTCCTAAAGAGGCATTTTCTAAAAATGTAAAACCTTTTGCTAAACGCTCTGTTCTTGTGTCTATGGTTGCTATACCTAAACCTGCTGTAAACTGAAAATCTAAATTTTTAATAACTTCTTTTTTTATCACAAAGCCCAATTCAAAAGCATATAAATGCATTGTTTTAGGCGTTGTAAATTCAATTATTTTATCTTCAAAATTTTCTTCGGAAGGTAATACAAAATAAGAGTTCAGTAATTGATGTTTTATAACCTGTATTTGTGGTTGAATAATCAATTCAAAATCAAAAGACCTCCATTTTCCTAAGTTGTAAAAAGCTTGTAACTTTAATGTATTTGAGGTGTATTTGTAATCTTCATCTTCAAATATAAAGTTTTTAGCATTTACATTATTATACAAAATTCCAACCTTTTTAATGTTTAGAATCCCTTTTTTGTTCTCTTGCGCATTTAAAGAATAGATGAGTATAAAAAATAAAAAAAATAGATATTGTTTTTTGTCCATCTAATTAGATATTGTTGCTCTTGTGTCTAGAGATTAAGAAAACATTTTAGCTACTTTTTCAGCCTTTCTACTTTCTGAATAATCATAAAAACCTTCACCAGATTTTACACCTAATTTACCTGCCATTACCATGTTTACTAATAACGGGCAAGGAGCATATTTAGGGCTTTTAAAGCCATCATACAAAACATTCATAATAGACAAACAAACATCTAAACCAATAAAATCTGCCAATTGCAAAGGCCCCATAGGGTGTGCCATTCCAAGTTTCATTACCGTATCAATTTCTTCTACACCAGCAACATTATTGTATAAAGTTTCTATAGATTCGTTAATCATAGGCATTAAAATTCTGTTAGCCACAAAACCAGGATAATCATTTACTTCCACCGGAATTTTACCAACCTTTTTAGAAAGTGCAACAATGGTTTCCATTACCTCATTAGAAGTATTGTAACCTCTAATAATTTCTACCAACTTCATAATTGGCACAGGGTTCATAAAATGCATTCCAATAACCTTATCTGGTCTGTTGGTTGCTGCTGCAATTTGCGTTATAGAAATAGAAGAAGTATTGGTAGCTAAAAGGGTATTTTCATTACAAACTTCATCTAATTCTTTAAAAATTTTTGCTTTTAAAACAGCATTTTCAGTAGCTGCTTCCACAACTAAATGAGCATCTTTAACCCCGTCTTTAATAGAGGTAAAAGTGCTAATGTTTTTTAAAGTCTGAGTTTTATCTGCTTCAGAAATTTTTTCTTTGGCTACCATTCTGTCTAAATTTCTAGTAATGGTGTCCATTCCTTTTTTTAAAGAAACTTCAGAAATGTCTATTAAACTTACTTTATAATTATACTGTGCAAAGGTGTGAGCAATTCCATTTCCCATGGTTCCGGCTCCAATAATAGCTATGTTTTTCATATATATTCTATTTATTTGGGCGTTTTATCGGGCTTTCGCTACTCGCTTTTTTCGTACCTCAAAAGAGCTCAAACAAACCGCTCAATCCCTAACGCAATTATTTGTAAACCTTAGTATTTATTCAAAAACTATTCACTTTTTTAAAAGGAAATATCCGTTCGTAGTTGTTTTTAAATCAACAGCCTAGTCCTAAAGGGAGCGAGGTATATTTCCTATATAAATATTTTAATTTTAATACGCACTTTAGTCAAATATAACACTTGTTTATTACTTGTTATTAAAAACAATCAATAATCATTTGTGCAACTTTTAATGCTTCTGTTCCTTGTCTTAAACTTACTACAGGAGATGTGTTGCTTTTAATTGAACTAGCAAAAGATTCTAATTCATCTAAAATAGCGTTGTTATTTTCTACTTCAGGGTTTTCAAAATAAATCTGTTTTTTAACACCTTCTGCATTTTGTAAAATCATTGCAAATTCATCTGGGTTTGCAGGCACATCTTTCATTCTAACAACTTCAGATTCTTTACTTAAAAAATTAACAGAAATATAGGCATCCTTTTGAAAAAAGCGAGATTTACGCATGTTTTTCATAGAAATTCTACTTGCAGTTAAATTAGCCACACAACCGTTTTCGAACTCAATTCTTGCGTTTGCAATATCCGGAGTTTCAGAAATAACAGCCACACCACTTGCGTGTACATTTTTAACTTGAGATTTTACAACAGAAAGAATAATATCAATATCATGAATCATTAAATCTAACACTACTGGCACATCTGTACCTCTTGGGTTAAATTCTGCCAAACGATGACATTCAATAAACATAGGGTTTTCAATTTGATCCTTTACAGCTGTAAATGCAGGGTTAAAGCGTTCTACATGACCAACTTGTCCTAGAACATGAAACTGACTTGCCAAAGTTTTTAAAGCTTCTGCCTCAACAACAGTTTTAGTAATTGGTTTTTCAATAAATATATGACGTCCTTTTTCAATAGCAGATTTAGCGCAATCAAAATGAGATAAAGTAGGTGTTACAATATCTACAACTTCAACAGCATCTATTAAAGCTTCTACAGAATCAAAAGCGGTATAGCCAAATTCTTCTGCAACATTTTTTGCATTTTCTTTGGAAGGATCGTAAAAACCAACTAAGTTGTATTTGTCTGATTGTTGTAATAATCGTAAATGAATTTTTCCTAAGTGACCAGCACCTAACACTCCTACTTTAAGCATATATAATATTTTTAGTCTCTCAGAACAAAGTAAAAATAACCGTTTTAGTGTAATTGTTATTTTATGACTACTTACTTTGTAGTAAATAGGTTCATTATAAAGACATTAATTTATTTTTTCTGATTTAAAAATCAGCCAAAAACAAAGATACAATTTTATGCTTATGTATATGGATTAATTACTATTTTTAGACTCCAGAAATTTATAAAATTTGAAAGATACTTCTAAACACCAAGGCCTTAGAAACCAACTTGCTAGAGTGCTAAATGCAAAAGGGATTATTGATAAAAATGTATTGAAGGCAGTGCGTAACATTCCTCGTCATCTATTTATTGATAGTAGTTTTGAGTCTCATGCTTATCAAGATAAAGCTTTTCCTATTGCAGCAGAGCAAACTATTTCTATGCCTTACACGGTAGCTTTTCAATCACAAACATTAGAAATAGAGCCTGGTGAAAAAGTATTAGAAATTGGTACTGGTTCTGGGTATCAAACCGCTGTTTTGTTAGAGTTAAAGGCAGAAGTGTAC
Source organism: Polaribacter sp. NJDZ03 (assembly GCF_019263805.1). Lineage (NCBI taxonomy): Bacteria > Pseudomonadati > Bacteroidota > Flavobacteriia > Flavobacteriales > Flavobacteriaceae > Polaribacter > Polaribacter sp. NJDZ03. Next base: position 1,159,012 of record NZ_CP079195.1, on the reverse strand, counting down.
TCTATAGAAAGACAACGAGAGTTGTTTAAGAAAACGTCTCTTTTTTTACCTAAATTGGGGTATAACCCCAAACGATTTATTTTTGGTGATGGATATATAGGTTTAAAAGAAGAAGCACCATTTGATAAAATTATCGTGACTGCTGGTGCTCCTTTTGTTCCTAAACCTTTATTGTCTCAATTAAAAGTAGGAGGTAAGTTATTAATTCCGGTTGGTGACAAAACACAAATAATGACTTTATTTATTAGAAAATCTGCTACAGCGTTTGAAAAACACGAATTAGGAGATTTTGCTTTTGTACCGATGTTGGAAGAAAAGAACTAACTATTTTCTTTAACCTTACCTACAGAGCCATTTATACTCGGAAAAAGCTCATAAATAAAATTAGGTTGTAGGTTTTCTACTTCTCTATGAGAAACAAAAAGTATAGTGGTATCACTTTCTTTTACAATTTTATTAATTAAAGCAACCACAATTGCAGTTCCTTGGTTATCTAGATTTATTAATGGTTCATCTAAAATTAATAATGGTGGATGCTTAATCATAGCTCTAGCTATTAAAACCAATCTTTGAGTAGCTGCTGTTAGGTCTTGAAAAGAGCTATTTCTTTTGCCTTTTAAATTTAACAACTCAAGCCAATCATCTGCTGTTTTAATTTGAAGTGTAGTTGGGGTTTGGTATAGACCAACGCTATCATAAAAACCTGAAAGCACCATTTGCGCAACTGTAATTTTGCGTTTAAATAATTCTAATATAGCAGGGCTAAAATAACCTATTTTCTCTTTAATTTCCCAAACACTTTCTCCAGATCCTTTTTTCTTACCAAACAAATAAACTTCTTGTCTAAAAGCTTTTACATTATTTCCATAAATCATGGATAAAATAGTGGTTTTTCCAGAGCCATTAGGACCTATTAAGTGCCAAAATTCATTTTTATTGATGGTCCAATTAATGTTCTTTAAAATACATCTTTCATCATATTCTACATTTACATTTTGTAAGGATATAAGTTGGTTTGGTATGTTTTTGTAAAATGTAATTGGTTTAGGAACTTCTCCGGTAAAACTAAAGTTAGTTTCTTTAAAAGTGTATTTTTCTATAGGAATATTCTCAATAATCTCATCGTTTTCAATTTCTAAAACATGTGTTATTATTGGTAAAATTTCTTCTTTTCTACTAAAAAGCTGAATTAAAGTAATTTCTGAAGATAATGCAATAAGATCTTCTTTTAAATTAGAGACAGAAGCAATGTCTAAACTTTCAAACGGACTGTCTAAAATTAAAAAGTCTGGTTTCTGTTGCAATAAATAGTTTAGTAAAGCCTTTTTTTGCTCTCCACTAGATAAGGTTCTAATGCTTCTCTTTTCTTTACTTGTTAAGGTTTGTTTGCTGTGTTTATCTTCTTCATCTATAAATCTATCTAAAATAGAATTTGAAAATAAAAGCCCTTTTTTGTTTTTTAAATTAGGGAAACTATGTATCCCTTTTAAGATATTTTCTACCAAAGAACTTTTAGCAGAAAGATTTTTGCTTTCAATTGTAAAATGGGTATTATCCATAATGATTTTAATAATTTAAAAAAAAAACTGAATTATATAATTTATAAAGCTCTTTCCCAGTATGTCGTTTTTCCAAATAATGAAAGACCAATATAACCACGGACTTTTAATTTATTTGGTTTTACTAATTCAACATAACTTTTGTAAACCTTACCATTTCTTGGATCTAAGATTGTACCTCCAGACCATTCATCACCATCTTTTTGTAGACCAGATAAAATATTTAAACCTAAAATTGGTTTGTCTTTATTAACTCCTTCACATAAACTACAAACAGCTGTTTTTCTGTCAGGGTTTTTTATGTCTATTATTTTTGCAAAAGCTTTTCCATCTTTTTCATAGATTTCTACAACAGAGTCAACTTTACCTGTTTCATCATTTTTAGAATTCCATTTTCCAAAAATTGTTTGTGAACTCATAGTAAAAGAAGTAATTATAAGTACGAATGTTAAAAGAGATTTTTTCATGTTTTTTGTTTTATAAAGACCTCGATAAGCGAGGTCTAATTTATTTAATTGATTTGTAAGTTATCGTTTTAAATTAAACGAATAGATATTTAGTCATATTTTGCACTAAAATTATTTTCCCATTTTCCTTGAACACGTAAAATTTGTTCAATAACGTCTCTCACGCAGCCTTCGCCACCTTTTTTATAAGAAATATATTTAGAAACTCCTTGTATTTCTGGCGCTGCATCATTTGGGCAACAAGGCATACCTACTAATTTCATAACAGGGTAATCTGGTATGTCATCTCCCATATACAATACATTTTCTGGTTTTAAATTGTATTTTTCTACCAATTCGTTGTATTGCTTAATTTTATCGTGAGCGCCTAAATAAATATCTTTTATACCTAAGTTGGCTAAACGGGTTCTAACACCTTCGTTTTTTCCTCCAGAAATAATACAAACATTTAAGCCTTTATCAACAGCCGTTTTTAAAGCATAACCATCTTTAATATTCATGTGTCTTACTAATTCTCCATCTGGCATAATGGTAACCATTCCGTTGGTGAGTACGCCATCTACGTCAAAAATTAAAGTATTTATTTTGGGTAATAATTGTTTGTAACTAATTTCCATATATATGTTTTATAAAACTTCTCAACTGCGTTAGAAGTGACATTATTTGTTTAAAATAAACTTAATCAATTGAACTCTGAATTGATTTTGTTAAAAGTTGATAGATTTCTTGTTGATTTACATCTAACAAATCTAGATGATTTTTTATTGTTTTTTTATCTTTTCTAACTGCAGGTCCTGTTTGTGCTTTTGTTGGAGATAAAGATGCTATTTTAGATGCTGTTTCTTTAATTAAAGGAAGCAAAACCTCAAAAGGTACTTTATGCTCTATACAAATATCATTCCCAATTTTATAAAGGTGGTTGGTAAAGTTATTTACAAATACAGCTGCAACATGCAATGCTTTTCGTTGTTCAGAGTTTATTAGGTAAATTTTTTGTCCTATTGCTTTTGCAACATCATTAAGTAATTGTTGGTCTTTTTTATTGGTAGCTTCTAAGCAAAAAGGTACGTCATTAAAATGAACATTCTTTCCTTTAGAAAAAGTTTGTAACATGTAAAAAACACCTTTGTTATTTTTGTTTTTTAACTCGCTAATAGCACATCCACCTGAGGTGTGTACTACAAGTTTATTTTTTATTTTAGAAGAAACTTCTGCAATTGCATCATCTGAAACAGCAATAATTGTAAGATCTGCTGCTGGGATATTCTCTAAATTTCTAGAACTAATTTGCGTAATAGCAATAGTATCAGCTTTTAAAAAAGCAGTATGTAAATGTGTAGCTACATTTCCAGTTCCAACAAGTAATACAGATATCATAGAACGAAGATATTGTTTTTTTTAGAGGATTACACAAGTAATTATTAAATTAGCAATCATAAAATAATGATAGAAATGAAAGAATCTAAGAAATTTGGAATTAACACTACATGTGTGCATGTTGGAGAAGTAAAAGACGAACAGTTTAAAGGAGCGGTTTCGCCTATTTATACTGCTACATCTTATGCTTTTGATGGCGTTGATGTAAAACGATATCCACGTTATTTTAATACTCCAAATCAGGAAATGTTGCACAAGAAAATTGCAGCTTTAGAAAAAACGGAAGATGCTTTGATTTTTGGTTCTGGTATGGCGGCAATTTCTGCGGCATTATTTGCTTTTTTACAAAAAGGAGATCATGTGGTTATACAGCAAGTAATTTATGGAGGAACGTATAATTTTATTGTATCAGAATTTGATAAATTCGGAATAGAATATTCGTTTACAGAGTCTGATAAAGTAGCAGATTTTAAACCTTTAATTAAAGATAATACCAAGGTTTTATACATAGAAACACCATCTAACCCGTTATTAGGGATTACTGATATGAAAGCAATTGCAGATTTGGCAAAAGAAAACGGAATTTTAACCATGATAGATAATACGTTTGCATCACCTATTAATCAGAATCCGATAGATTTTGGAATTGATATTATGTTGCATTCTGCTACTAAATACATGGGAGGGCATTCTGATATTTCTGCGGGAGCAATTGCAGCTTCAAAAGAACACATTGAGAAAATTTGGAAAACAGCCATCAATTTTGGCGGGAATTTAAGCGATCAAACGGTTTGGTTGTTAGAAAGAAGTTTAAAAACATTGAATTTACGTGTAAAAGAACAGACTAAAAATGCGCAGAAAATGGCAGAATTTTTAGAAAGTAATTTAGATATTGATACTGTTTATTACCCAGGATTAAAAAGTCATCCGCAGTATGCGTTAGCAAAGAAACAAATGAAAGGTTTTGGTGCAATGATGTCTTTTGAATTATCTGAAGGAATTGATGCTATGAAGTTTCAGAATCATTTACAGTTAATAAAACCTTCTATGAGTTTAGCTGGTTTAGAAAGTACAACCGTAAGTCCGGTACAAACAACACACGCTTTATTGAGTGAAGAAGAGCGTTTGGCAAGAGGAATTAAGGACGGTTTAATTCGTTTTTCTGTGGGGATAGAAGAAGTAGAAGATTTAATTGAGGATATTTTACAAGCCATAAAAAAAGCAAAGAGTTAAAAACTCTTTGCTTTTTAAAATGAAAATTTGTTAGAATTTTACATGTGATCTAATTTGTGGTGTTCATCAATTAATGGACCACCTTCAATGATGTGTTCTGATGCTTCGTTTGCAAATTTCTCAAAGTTTAAGTGGAAGAAATGTGCTAAATGAATTGCTTTACTAATGTAAGCACCTTTGTTTATCCAAGTATTCATTGGGTTTAACATTTCGGTAGGAACATTAGGACAGTATTTTGGCATAAATAATCCGAAAATAGGGTGTTGTTCAAATTCGATATTATCTAAACTTCCGTTTAAGATTTCAGTAATCATTGCTCTAGTGTATTTTAATTTAATACGAGAACCAGTTCCGTAAGGACCTCCAGACCAACCTGTGTTAATTAACCAAACATTTACACCTGCTTCTGTCATTTTTTTACTTAACATTTCAGCATATTTTGTTGGGTGTAATGGCATAAAAGGTTCACCAAAACAAGCAGAGAATGATGGTACAGGCTCTGTAATTCCTGCTTCTGTTCCTGCTACTTTTGCAGTATAACCAGAGATAAAGTGGTATGCAGCCTGACCAGGAGTTAATTTAGAAACTGGAGGCAATACACCAAAAGCATCTGCAGTTAAAAAGAAAATATTTTTAGGGTTACCTGCATAAGAAGGTTTTGCAATATTATCTATGTGATAAATTGGGTAACTTACACGTGTATTTTGTGTAATTGTGCTATCCATATAATCTACATCTCCTTGTTTATCAAATACTACATTTTCTAATAAAGCACCTGGCTTAATCGCTCTAAAAATATCTGGTTCTTTTTCTTCAGATAAATCAATTACTTTAGCATAACAACCACCTTCAAAGTTAAAAATGTTGTTTTCAGCTGTCCAACCATGCTCATCATCACCAATTAATTTTCTGTTAGGATCTGCAGATAAAGTTGTTTTTCCTGTACCAGATAATCCAAAGAAAATTGCAGTATCTCCATCTTCCCCAACGTTTGCAGAACAGTGCATTGGTAATACATTTTTTTCTATTGGTAACACTAAGTTTAAGGCAGAGAAAATACCTTTTTTAATTTCTCCTGTATAAGCAGAACCACCAATTAAAGCAATTTTATCTGTAAAGTTAATGATAGAAAAGTTTCCTTGACGAATTCCGTATGCTTTAGGATCATCACAAACATAACCAGGAGCACATAAAACTAACCACTCTTCACTAAAATTAGCTAATTCTTCTTCAGAAGGTCTTAAGAACATATTAAATACAAATGAACTAGACCAAGGAAATTCTGTTACTGTTCTAATATCTGTTTTATAAGTTGGGTCTGCACAAACAGAACCATCTCTTACGTATAATTCTCTGTTAGATAAGTAATCTACTACGTTTGCTTTTAATTTATCGAAGTTTTCTTGAGAAACTGGTTTGTTGGTTTTTCCCCACCAAACTTTATCTGTTGTATAAGCATCTTTTACAATAAATCTATCTTGAGGAGATCTACCAGTAAATTTACCAGTATTAACAGCTAAAGTTCCATTTTTAGTTTCTTTACCCATTCCTTTTTCAATAGTAATTTTTTGAAGTTCAGCAGGAGATAAGTTCCAATTTACAGTTACGTTCTTCAGACCGTAAGTTTCCATGTTTCTGTTAGTTTCCATAATTTAATTTTATATTTATTAATTAATGTGTATTACAATTGCCAATTTATTGACGTTTATATTATTGTTTTTCTATACTGTAAAATTACTCACATTATAGAGTTTGTTTTATGACATATATCATACCTCTAAGCTGGCGTTAACTTTTATGATAATCCTAACAAAAAGAAGTGAGCTTTATATAAAATTAAATACGAAAACGTAATAGAAATAATTTCTTGTTACGTTTCTTTAAAAATTGATTATTTTTGATGATTCAATTTATTTTTTTGTTATAGAATAATTAATAAAAGGATGAATTTGTTGTCTATTTTTAAGGCAATCGGACAGTTTTTAGAACAAAAACTGATAAAACATTAATTTATTTTAATAAGTACATTATATATGAAATTAGATATTTTGGCTTTTGGAGCCCATCCAGATGATGTGGAATTGGGTTGTGGAGCAACCATAGCAAAAGAAGTTTCCTTAGGGAAAAAGGTAGGGATTGTAGATCTTACAAGAGGTGAATTAGGTACTCGAGGATCTGCAGATTTACGAGATATTGAAGCTGCTAATTCGGCAGATATTTTAGGGGTTTCTGTGCGTGAAAACCTAAGGTTTTCTGATGGTTTTTTTACAAATGATAAAAAGCATCAATTAGCCATTATTAAAATGATACGAAAGTACCAACCAGATATTGTTTTATGTAATGCTATTGATGATCGTCATATAGACCATCCAAAAGGAAGTAATTTAGTTTCTGACGCTTGCTTTTTAAGTGGTTTAGTAAAAATTGAAACAGAAGTAGAAGGAGAGTTGCAAGAAAGATGGAGACCCAAATTAGTGTATCATTATATACAATGGAAAAATGTAACACCAGATTTTGTAATGGACGTTACCGGATTTATGGATATTAAGAAGAAATCTGTGTTAGCATATACTTCTCAATTCTATGATCCGACAAGTAATGAGCCAGAAACACCAATTACAAGTAAGAATTTTACAGATAGTGTAGATTATAGAGCAAAAGATCTAGGAAGATTGATTGGAGTAGAATCTGCAGAAGGTTATACTACAGAGCGTTATGTGGCTGTTGAAAATTTAAGTAAATTAATTTAATATTTTATTTTGTTGAATTAGAAAAAAGATATATATTTGCAGCCGCAATTATATGGTGGTTGTAGCTCAGTTGGTTAGAGTATCGGTTTGTGGTACCGAGTGTCGCGGGTTCGAGTCCCGTCTTCCACCCAAAAAACAAAGCTTCTTAGAAATAAGAAGCTTTTTTTGTACCTAAAGTTTTTTTAGAAATTAAGTAGGGACGAGAAGCTTATCTTGAGCAGTGACGAAAGGAGTCCCGTCTTCCACCCAAAAACAAAGCTTCTTAGAAATAAGAGTTTTTTTGTGTCCATACTTTTTTATATTAGTTTTTTAAAATTGATAACTAGTTAGTTAACTAAAATTATAAACCAAATTTCAACTCTTTTAGAGAGGCTTTTATAAAGCTTGCTTGTAATATTTTAAAAGTCTTTGCCTATTATCTGTTTTCTCTTCTCTAAAGCAAAATAAAAGTTTATTTTTACGCAAATTTTACAACACAATACAACACAATTATAATGAAAAAATACACGTACACAGAAAAGAAAGACACTCGTTCAGGTTTTGGAGATGGTTTAACAGAGTTAGGTAGAACAAACCCTAACGTAGTTGCCTTATGTGCAGATTTAATTGGTTCTTTAAAAATGGATCAATTTATTAAAGAAAACCCTGAAAGATTTTTCCAGATTGGTATTGCAGAAGCAAACATGATAAGTATTGCTGCTGGTTTAACAATTGGAGGTAAAATTCCTTTTACGGGTACGTTTGCTAACTTTTCTACTGGTAGAGTGTATGATCAAATTCGTCAATCGATTGCATATTCAGATAAAAATGTAAAAATTTGTGCATCTCATGCAGGTCTAACCTTAGGAGAGGATGGAGCAACACACCAAATATTAGAAGATATTGGTTTAATGAAAATGTTGCCAGGAATGACAGTAATTAACACGTGTGATTATAACCAAACCAAAGCAGCTACAATTGCTATTGCAGAACATGAAGGTCCTGTTTACCTACGTTTTGGTCGCCCAGTTGTGCCTATTTTTATGCCAGATTACAAAGATGAAAAATTTGAAATAGGTAAAGGAATTCAATTAACAGAAGGTACAGATGTTACTATTGTTGCTACCGGTCATTTAGTATGGGAAGCTTTGCAAGCTTCAGAACAATTAGAAGCACAAGGAATATCTGCAGAAGTAATAAACATACATACCATTAAACCTTTAGATGAAGAGATAATTTTAAAATCTGTTGCTAAAACAGGTTGTATTGTAACTGCAGAAGAACATAATATTATTGGCGGTTTAGGAGAAAGTGTTGCTAGAACATTGTCTTTAAACACTCCTACACCACAAGAATTTGTAGGTACAAAAGATACTTTTGGAGAATCTGGTACACCTGCACAATTAATGGAAAAATACGGTTTAAATGCAGTATCTGTTGTGGAAGCTGCTAAAAAAGTAATTTCTAGAAAATAAATACGTTATACTTTAAAGATCTTAAATAGTAACCTAAAATAATAAATGATGAAAAAAGTAATTTTAATTTTTTGTTTGGCTTTTGGATATACTCAAGTGTCAAATGCTCAAGTTGATTTTGGTTTAAAAGCAGGTGTAAATTATAATAATGCTGGAGAAGACTCCTTTAAAAACTCTACGGATGATATTGTAGATGGAGCTACTGCTAAAACAGGCTTTCATGCAGGTTTGTGGTTTAGAGGTAATCTTACTGATAATGGTTTATATATAAGACCAGAAATTGTTTATACACAGGTTAAAACAGAATTTGAACAACAAAGTGGTTCAGAGGATTATTCTTTTAAAAAACTAGATGTACCTGTTTTATTAGGTCATAAATTTTTAGGTTTTGCAAATGTTTTTATTGGTCCTTCTTTTCAGTACATTTTAGATGATGAAATTAATTATAGAAACATAACGTCAGATGATTTTGATAAATTCTCTTTAGGGCTTCAAATGGGAGCAGGAGTAGAGTTTGGTAATATTGGTATAGATGTACGTTGGGAAAGAGGCTTGTCTAGTAACGAGGCTAAATTTGCTAATAATATTTCTAATTTTACCGTAGATAACAGAACGAATCAAATAATATTTGGACTTTCTTTAAAGTTGTAAATAAATACGATATTTAATATTAAAAAGCTCTTGAAATTTTCAAGAGCTTTTTTGTTTTCTGTTGTTTTACAATCTATATGTAATAGAAATGTAAATGGCCTTTTAATATTTATTTGGCATTGTAAGCCTCTTTCTTTTATAATGTATTCTTTCTGTAAAAGGATATTAAGTTGCTCGTTGTGTATTTCTATTTTTAGTAAACTTACAAAGGTTATATTATACTATTTTAACCTAGAACCTCTTTAAATTTAATATAGATGTAAAACGCTACTCATTTAAAATCTAAAATCTTTAGAATAGATCTCGTTTTATCAATAATAAAAGCTTTTAAATACTCTATATTCAATTTATAAAATTAGTTAAAAGAAGTGCATCAATCTTTATAATAGAGCTTAATTAACTTGTTTTCTTACTTATTACATTTTCTAAAGTTTTTTATTCGGTTGTTTTTATAAAAAGGGGGGGAATTGGACAAAAAAAAACTCTTAATTTCTTAAGAGTTTTTTTGTTTTTTTTTAATCTTTATTTTATATCCGGATTCAAGTAATCTGGTAAAGTAGTATTGTTTGGGTCACTAAAATCATTTGCAGGATTTCCATCGTTATTTGCGTCTTCATTTTTAGTTAAAACGCCATCATTATCGTCATCAGCATCAAAATAATTAGGGACACTATCTAAATCAGTATCGTCATTTCTGGGATCTCCATTATTGTCAGGATCTTCCATTATAGAAGGTACTCCATCATTGTCATGGTCTGTATCTTTTACAAAATCATATAAATCAATATAAAAGAAAATACATTCATTAGGTAAAATATTACCACTTCCTGCATTTCTGTATGCCAATCCAGAAGGAATAAATAAAATTCCTTTTCCTCCGTTTTCATAGGTAATAGGACCATTATCGGTAATATTGTCTCCTCCTTTAAAATTCTTAAAGCCATAAGCCCAACCTCTAATAACGCTATTAAGAGTAAGCCATAAACCGTCGTTAGCATCAAATACAGTACTAATATTTTCTGTGTTTAAAATTCTTTGTCCAGAATACTTTACAAAAACAGAATCCATAACCGTTGGTTTTCCTTTTTCTATTGTAGGAGTACCTATGTTGTTTACATAATAATATAATGTATAGTCAATATCATTTTCTTTAATACTCATAGATTTAAGGTTTTCCTTATCATCATATAAAGCTGTTTCTCCAGGAACGATTGCTTGTACGGTTTTCAAATCAGTATCAAAATAATGATTTTTTAAAAACTGAACTAAAGTATCATTATCTATTAAAGCTTGTGCTTCGTGATTAAAATTTTCTATTGTTATAGAATTTGTGTTACTACAAGAATATAGTATAATTGAAATAATTGCAAAAGCAAAAATATTTTTTATTTTGTTCATTTAATCTTAAAATTAGAGCGTGCAATTTACCAATTTTATACCTTTGTAAAAAGACAAACATTGTATTTTAACTATTTTTATGAGAATTGATAAATATTTGTGGTGTATTAGGGTTTTTAAAACAAGGAGTTTAGCCTCTACAGCTTGTAAGAAAGGACAAGTTAAGATAGATAAAAAAAGCTTAAAGCCTTCTAAAGAGGTATTTGGAGATGAATTGATATTCGTGAGAAAAAATCAAATCAATTATCAAATAAAAGTTTTAGATTTACCGGAAAGTAGGGTTGGGGCAAAAATAGTAGATCTTTATAGAAAAGATGTTACGCCTAAAGAGGAGTTTGAGAAAACAGACCTCTTAAAATATGCTAAAGACTACTATAGAAAGAAGGGAACAGGTAGGCCAACCAAAAAAGACAGAAGAGATATAGACGATTATCAAGACGATACAACAGAAGAGATATGACAACATCAGGTAGCATTATATTAAATCAATTGCAAATTTCTCAAAAAATAAGAAGAATTGCGTATCAGATTTACGAAACTAATAGTTCTGAAAAAGAAGTTGTACTTGCAGGTATTGTAGGTAATGGTTTTATTTTTGCGGAAAAATTAAAGGAAGTTTTACAAGAAATATCACCTTTACAAGTAACTATCTGTAAGGTTAATATTGATAAAAAAAATCCTTTAAAACCGATTACAACTTCATTAAATACGGAAGATTATAAAAATAAATCTTTAGTTTTAGTTGATGATGTTTTAAGTTCTGGTACTACGCTAATTTACGGAATTAAGCATTTTTTAGACGTGCCTTTAAAAAGGTTTAAAACAGCTGTATTGGTAAATAGAAATCATAAAAAATACCCTGTAAAGGCAGATTTTAAAGGAATTTCTCTATCTACTTCTATTAAAGAACATATACAAGTAGAATTTTCTGCAAAAGAAGCAATTGCTTATTTAGCTTAATAAAATTTCTAATTCTTCTGCAACTTCTTTTTTAGTTTTATCGTCTATTTTTACAATCGTTTTTGCTTGTTCATAATAAGGGCGTCTCTCAAAAAGATGCTTTGCAACAAACTCAGGAATTTGGTCATCGTCTAAAGATGCTATTAATGGTCTTTTAGCTTTTTTTCTTATTAATCGTTCTATCATCGTTGCAGTGCTACCTTGTAAATAGATAGATTTAGCATCAGAATTATTAATTTCTTCCATATTATTTGCATAACAAGGTGTTCCTCCTCCTAAAGCAAGAATATAATTTTCACCTTTATTAAGAATTTCTTTCAAATATTTGCTTTCAATCAACCTAAAATAGATTTCTCCTTTAGTTTTGAATATTTCAGCAATAGACATTTTTTCTTTTTCAATAATATAATCATCTAAGTCTAAGAAATTAATTGACAGTGCTTTAGAAAGTCGTTTACCAATACTAGATTTTCCGGAAGCCATATAACCTAAAAGTACTATTTTCATCTATTTGTGTTTTTATGCAAATATCTATAAAAAAAAATCAATTTAATGCTAATTATTCCAATGTTTGATAGTATATTTGCAACCGGTTTACAAAAAAGACCTGGTAGCTCAGTTGGTAGAGCATCTCCCTTTTAAGGAGAGGGTCCTGGGTTCGAGCCCCAGCCCGGTCACAACAAAAATGTTAAGCAATATGCTTAACATTTTTGCTTTATACAAATGCGCACGTGGCGAAATTGGTAGACGCGCAGCCTTGAGGGGGCTGTGTTCGCAAGAACGTGGAAGTTCGAATCTTCTCGTGCGCACTTAAAGACTTCTTAGATCTTATTAGTTTAATTTCCTTTATTTTCTTAAAACGAACCGGTTTACTTCAATAGTAATAAATGGTTTTTATTATCTTTTTTAGAAAGAATTTAATACTTCTAACACTTCAGTTCGTTTTCTTACAGAAACCGGTATGTTAGATCCCTCTGTAAGCATTAGATAACCACCATCAGATTTAATAAATTCTTTAATAAAGGTAGTATTTACTAAATGACTTTGGTGTACTCTTAAAAAGCCGACTTCCTTTAACATATCTGCATAATATTTTAATGTTTTAGAAACGAGTATTTTTGAGCTGTCTTTAAAATAAAAGGTAGTATAATTATTATCAGACTTACAACGGATTATATCTTCAATATTTACCACAATTATTTTTTCTGAAGTATGTAGAGATATTTTACTGGGCTTATTATTAGGAGCCGTTACTGCTTCTTGCAAAACATGCAGTTGTTCTTTATCTGGCTGAATTTGGCTTTGCGCTTTTTCTATTGAAATAGCCAAATCTTCATCTGAATAAGGTTTTAAAATATAATCGATTGCGGCAAACTTAAATGCCTTAATAGCAAAAGCATCACTTGCAGTAACAAAAATAATTTTCGATTTTAAATCAGGAAAAATTTCTAGAATATCAAAACCTGTTCCGTCTCCTAACATAATATCTAAAAACAAAATATCGGGTTGTTGTTTGCGTAACAATTTTGCAGCTTCTACAACCGATTTTGCTTTTCCAATAATTTTAATTTCTGGATGATTGTTAGAAATATCAGTTGCTAACATTTCTAGTGCTACAGGTATATCATCTACTAAAATAGCGGTTAGTTCATTCATATTATGCTTCTTCTTCTAATTCAAAAATGGTTATTTCTGGTCTTACATTTAATCTTACTTGGTATAAATTTCCGAGTGCTCTATTTATATATAAAGTTCTTCCATCATACAGGTCAAATTGACCAGAGGAGTATCTTTTGTTTTCTACAGGTAGAATAGGTGGGTTTAAAAAAGGAGGTTTTACTTGTCCTCCGTGTGTGTGTCCAGACAAAATCCATCCTTTATAATTATTCCAAACATTTAAGTCGCAAACATCTGGGTTATGGCATAGAACTACATTTGCTTTTTTAGCATCGTACCTATTCATAACATTTACAGGATTAAAATTAGAACCCCAATAATCATCAATACCAAGAAAATTTAAACCATTAAAACTAATTTCATCGTTTCTTAGAATAGTAATGTTTTTTCGATCTAAAATATTAGATATAGTATCTGCAACCTTTGGTTCTAACCAATTAATACCATAGTCATGATTTCCTAAAACTCCTGCAGTTCCTAGTTTTCCGTTTACGGCATATTTAAAAACTTCTTCTAATTGATTAAATTGTTCTGGTGTTTCATAAGAAACAAAATCGCCCGTATACACTACAAAATCTGGATTGTAAAGACTTGCTTTTTTAAAAGAATCAATAATATATTTACGATCAAATTTATTTCCCACATGAACATCACTAATTTGCATTAATGTTTTTCCTATTAAGTTTTTTGGTAAATTTTTAATGGGCATTTTTACGTGTACAAATTCCAACCAAAAAGGTTCTATTTGCCAAGAATAAAGTCCACCCACAATACTTGCTCCAATTCCTGTAAGTACAGTGTTTTTTATAAATTTTCTTCTTTCCATTTTTTTAGTAATCTGTTTTTAGTGGAATCTTAAACCCAACTTTTGTTCCTTTTATTTCATTTTGTACTTTTATTTCTTCAATAGAAAATGAGTTATACTTCGATAAATGCTGAATCCGCTCTTTAGTAACTTCTAATGCTACAGATTGATGATTCGATTTCAATTTTTCTTTTTTAGATTGATGAAAACCAATTCCATTATCTTCTATTGTAAAATGTAAGAATCTATTTCTTACTTCAAAAAGAAGTTTAATTTTTGCATCAGTTTTATTAGGCTGAAAAGCGTGTTTAATACAGTTTTCTACAAAAGGTTGTAATAACATTGGCGGAATTAAAATTTCTTCTGCATCTATGTTATTTAAGGAAGTTTCAATGTGATACTCAAAAGATTTTGAATTCATGTTTTGTTCTAAATCTAAATAGTTTTTTAAAGTATCTATTTCATCTTCTAAGCTAATTTCTTCTAAACGAGAGTTGTTTAAAACACTTCTTAAAAGGACTGAAAATTGTGAAATTGTCTTATTTAATTCTTTAGAATTTCCAGAATTACCAAGCGCTTTTATTCCGTTTAAAACATTAAAAATAAAATGCGGATTCATTTGTAACTGTAAAGCTTTCTGTTCTAAAGTTAGTAAATGATTTTCTACTTTTAAAGTATCCATTTTTTGCTGATTTTTTTTATTCAGCTTTCTTATATATAGCTCAACAAAAAGCGCTAAAAGCAGACATAAAATGGCTCCACATAATATTATAAACCATGCTTTTTGATAAATAGGTGTTTCAATAAAAAATGAAAAAGTTATTTTTTTACTAAGCAAACTACCTTCTTTAGATTGCACTACAAATTGATAGTTGCCTGCTTTTAAATTTGCAAAATCAACTTTATTTTGAGAACTCCAAGGCGTAAAGTCATTGTTTAATAGGTAACGGTATTCGATGTTTTTTGGGTTCTTTAAATCTATTGTTTTAAAAGAAAATGAAATGTTATTTTCATTTGGTTTTAAGGCTAGCTTTGTTTGGTTTAAAGAATCTATTAATTTATAATTAACAGCAACACTTTCTATAAACACTTTTGGATTAATCATTGGTATCTCAGTACTATATTTGTACAAACCGTTGTTTATACTTCCTACCCAAATAGACTTTTGCTTGTCTTTAAAAACAGTGTTTACTTGGCTGGAAATAGCTGTGTTGTATTTGTTTATTTTTCTTTTAAAAATGTAGGTGTTGGCTTCTAAAACATCAATGCCATTTTTATTGGAGGTTACCCAAATTTCATCATTTAACTTTCTAATAGATGAAATTTTTTCTAAAGTAGAAATACTTTTAATAATGGTATTCTCATTAAAAATTTTTAATTTATTAGTAGCTGTTGCTGCAATTAAATAATTGTTATTTAATAAAAGAGAAGTGGTATTTTCTTGTATAATTTTATCAGCTTTTAAAGGTTTGTATAACTTGTCTAAACTCCATAAACCTTTTATAGAAGCTATATAAATGGTGTTATTCTTAGAAATAATATCATTAATAATAGAAAAATCTATTTGAGTGTTTATTTCTAAAGGTTGTATGTAATTTTCTTTTAATTCACAAACACCTTGTACAGTAGCTAAAATAATTTTATTATGAATCGATCTTATTTTTAAGATTTCTTTACTCTCAAAAAAGGTAGATGTATTATTTTGAAGGACCAAAAGCCCGTTTTTTAACCCGATATAAATTTTATCTTTTTCAATAAAAATACAATTTACTTTTTCTTGCTTGTAGTTGGTGAAATTTACACCATCAAATTTTGAGTATCCTTTATCGGTTGCAATCCATAAATAGCCTATTTCGTCTTGATTAATATCATTTATAGTGGTTGATGGTAATCCATCTGAAATAGAGAAGTTTTGTAAATTAAGATTTTGAGAATGTGTGGAGTTTATCAGAAAAAAAATAAGAAAAAACATTAAAATTAGCAGGTTTCCACTTATTCTCCTTTCAGAATGACGTTGTGAATATAAAATTGTAAATAATATTTTCATGATTACAAACTTACTAATTTAAACGTCATTACTTTATTTTAAATTTTTTGTAATAACGTTTAATGGTTAAAATATTTTCCTTCATTTTTTAGCTCAAGACCTTTAAAATTGTAATTGCTATGTAATGGAAATCTAAAATACAACGTTTTTTAATTTCTAAAAACGTTGTATTTTACAGTTTCTATTTTAATTTATTTTATAGCATACAAACGTTTGTTATTTGTATCTGGTGCTACGTGTTCTAATTCTCCATACGGTTTAATTAAAGGCTTTAAAACCACCAAGCCTGTTGTTCTACCTCTAATAATTAAAGTACTGTTTTTTCTACTCCAGGTCCATCTATATTTATCTAACGGAATGTTATAATTGTTCATTTCTACCATTAATTCATCGTTTTGTTCAATCCAATCCATCACTTCTTTTTCTGAAGTAAATATTGGCATTTCATTGTCTGTGTTGTGGTAACCAAATTCCCATTTAATGGGTATAGCAAACTGTGTTGTATATGCTTCACCAATATATCTTTCTTCTTCATTATTTAAAGCATCATACCAATTAATGTCTTTTATTTCTGGATATTTATTAGCAATTTCTTTAGATAAATCTATCTTTCCTGGAGAATGAGCTGTAGGATAAAACACATAATAAGGTTGTGCTAAATAATAGTTAGAAAATTTACCGCTAAAAATAGTGTAATATGGAGATGCAATTACTTTAGGTAATGTTTGCGCAGATAAAGCATCTTTTAGCGTTTTTAATAGGGCTTTATTTTCGACTAATCCAGAAGCATGAAAAACTATTCTGGTATCATTATTAACTACATTTTTTAGCGATGGTAATGTACCTTGTTTAATTGTTTTTCTTAAAGTTTCTGCGGTAATTTTATCACCTTTAACAATGGTTTCTAGATTCATACCTTTATAAGGATTGCTTTTATTTACAATATGAACATCACCATAAGGGTTTCCGTTGTCATTTTTATTTAGCCAAACAATTATTTCTTCTAAAGAATACTGGCCGTCTATTATTTTGATGTTTTTTTCTTCAAAATAACTTCTAGCATTTGCATAATAGGTTTCATCACCTACATCAAAACCTGCAATAAAAACAATTGGTGCTCTAGAGGTAACTTTTACGGTAGATTCTTTTGCAATAGGAGTAACGTTGTTTGCTAGAACAACAGCTTTATTTTCTTTTATTATTTTCTTATTATCACAACTGATAAATGGACTGCTCAATAAAATTATACCTGCTGCAAATACTGATTTTTTTAATATAGTTTTCATAATTTCTACGTTTTTAAGTGTTAATACACTGTAAAAGTAGAGGTGAAGTAGAGGTTAATTTTACGGGTTTTAGAATCCGTTGCTTATGAATTAGAATTCGTGTTTTAATTCAAGATTAAACTATAATCAATATCTGTAGTAGTTATCATTTTACTTTTATTGCCGGTGTTAATGCCTAAAAGTATTTTTAATTCTTCAATTTCATAAGAGTCAAAAACCAACACTAAATTCTGATGAAAAGTTGGCACCGGTATTTTTCTTCTTTGTGTTGTGTTTGCACTATAATCAAGCCAATAATTAACATCTATTTCGGCAACATAATCTCTAAACTTATTCAGTTGTTCTTTATCAAACTGAAAAAATATATTATTAAAAATAAGGTTATAATTATTACAATCTTTACAAATTGATATTTCTCCGTTTTTAACGCTGGATATTATTCTAGATTTTTGACACATTTTTTTTAATTTTTAGTAACAGTCAGTTTTTATTTGATTGTTTTCTTTAAATTTATCTAATGAAGATTGTAAATGTTTTTCAGAAATTTCTTCTAATATTTTAGTAACACCTTTTAACATGGATATAGATCCGCAAATCATAATTAGATTTCCGTTATTTAATGTATTGGCAATTAACGCTCCATGATTTGCTATTAAATCCTGAACATATATTTTCTCTTTTCCCTCTTGAGAATATGTGTCATAAAATGAGTTTAGGTGTTTGTTTTCTAAAGCAGTATGAATATTCTTTTTATAGATTTCAATAGATTCTTTTGTTCTTCCTCCCCAAAATAAATGGACTTTCGTTTTAGATTTATTTTGATGAATCATACCTAAAAAAGGTGCAATTCCGGTTCCATTGGCAATTAAAATAACTTCTTTTGTTTTCTTCGGAAGATGAAAAGCCGCATTCCTTTGAATGTTAGCAACCATTTTATCATCTTTCTGTAAAGAGTTAAAATAGGTAGAACAAAGTCCTAATTCATGTTTTTTAATGCTTAATAGAATGGTATTGTTAATTTTAGCAATTGAATACAAGCGACTTCTTGTTTCGTTTTTAGGAGTAATAGCAAGTAAGTCTCCAGATTCGAATTTTGTTTTTTTAGTCGGTTTTAATTCAATTAAAAAAGTTTGATCAATATTAATGTTCGTTTTACTTATAACTTTAAATTCTTGCTGTTTTTTCTTAGAGTTTAAAAGACTTTCTTGAGTTATGGTAAGTTCCATTTTATAAAAAGAATTCCATGCTTTAACCCATTTGTCAAAATCAGAAAAAGATTGGTTATCTATTTTAGAAAGCGGCAAAACAGGAACAAATTTTTCTTGGACTTGTAAATTAGCATGTACCAAAATAGCATACTTGCAATATTGGGTATATTCTTTAGAACCAAAACCAACTACAGAAAAGTTTAAAACATTTTGTGGCTGTATTTTTGTAATTTTTTCAATGAATTTGTTTGCGTTTATAGGTGCTTCTCCTTCACCATAAGTTGCAGCGAATATAATAATGTTGGTTGCTTTTTTATAGGTTGTATATTGGTTTAATTCTGATAAAAAAACTGTTTTACCATTGCTAATTAAAGCATTGTAAAATACAGTTGCAAAATTAAATGTACTTCCTGTTTCCGAACCTACAAGAATAATATATTCGGCTTGGTCTTTGTTAAATTTATTTTTAATTAACGTCGTAGTTTTTTTTCTTTTTAAAGTCATGACAAAACCAGAATAGATAAAAAATAAAATAGCAAAACAAGAAAAAAGTAAAACGATAGACCATATAATAGAACCTTTCCCTGTATGAAGTAATAAGCTGTAATAGGCAGCAAATGCAACTAAAGGCTGTTTTTTTATACTTATAACTTGCCCTGTAATTTGATTTACCGCTACTTCTTTATCATTTAGCTTTACGTAATAATAATCTTCTTCATCTTTAGAAAAAGGGAATTCTATTTTTAGAACTTCATTTAATTTTGTTGCTTTAAAAAACTCAAAAGTAGCATTGTTTACTGTCGTGTTTTTTGAAGTTATTTCTATATGTTTACTGTTATCTTTTGGCAATACAGAAAAACGATCTAGAGATAAATAAACCCCTGTTAGTGTAATTATTATAATAGGTATTAGAGTGTATTTACCAATAATTATATGGTAATATTGATTAAAATTTTCTTGTACAATTTTAGAAAATAATTTAGAAAACCCACCTTGTCTTTTTGCAATTAAAATAACACCTGTTACACTAATTAAAAAAAGCAGAAAAGAAACAAAACCAATAATAAACCTACCTGTCGATTTTAAAAATAAAGAACGATGTAAATTAGTTGCAAATACAAAAATTGGTTTTTTTTCTAAAAGCTCACCAACTTTCTCACCCGTTTTTGGGTTGATATAAAAAGTATCACTTTTGCCATTTTTTAAAACAACATTTGCCGCTACAAAACTATTTTTATCAATTTCTAAAGTAATAACTTCATCATAATTTTTTTGTAAAACAGCCACAGTTTCAGAAATAGAAATAGTATCAATATTTACAACATTATAAGGATTTAGTTTGTCAGAAATTGGTTCAAAAGCTAAAATAATACCAGTTATAGAAGCTAATAGAATAAATAAAGCAGAAGATATAGCCAAGGTTAAATGGCTATATCTCCAAATAGAAATCGTCATATATAATTTTTTATTGTGGCATAATTCTTATATAACGAATAAACCCTTTTCCTTCAATTTTAGATTTAACGTTTTCAGATGTTAATTCAAATTCCACATCATCTTTGTAGTATTCCTGGTTTTCAACAGAAGTTTCAAAACGGATTTTATAACCCGCATTTATTTTACTGTCATCAATTTTTATAACACTTATAGCGCGTTCTCCACCACTAATAGTTGCTCCTGTAACGGCATCTATGTCTGTACGTTTTGTTCCTTGAAACTTCCACCATTCAGTAAGGTTAGAGTACCATTCATCATCGTCTCCTAAAACATTTAGAGTTTCTTCATATTCTCCATCAGAATTTAGTAATGAAATTACAATATAGGCACCTTCACCAGTATAATTTGTTAACTGAATCATACATTTATATGAACTTGTTTCACTACTCTTAAAACTAAATAACACAAATGCAATTGCAATTATTAATGGTGTTATTTTAAATATATTTTTAGTTTTCATTTTTTTATTATTTTAAAAAGTTAATATCCGTTTTTTCTAATAATTCGTTCTCAGAAGCTAAATCGTAAGTAGATTCTTCAAAATCGGTTTGTATATTTTTATCGGCTCCAATACTTAATAAATATTCCATAATTTTAGTATCCTTAGATTTCATAGCAGCTAAATGAAGTACCGTATACCCTTCGGCATTTTTTGTATTTATATCTATACCGTAAGAATTTACTTCTTTTAATAAATTGATATTTTCTTTATCTAATGCAATATGAAATAACGTATTGTTACCACCTTGAAGTTCATTTAATTTTACACCATTTTTAAGAAGTAAGTCCTTTTTTGAATCAAAATCATCATTTCTTTTTTCGTTGAAGCTGTTAATTAAATAATACGCTAAAGTATTTCCGTCTTCATCAGTTACATTTAAGTCCGATTTTTGATTAATTAAATATGCTACAACGTTACTAGAATTATTTTTCACGGCGATTGAAAGTGCAGAATTTCCTTTTTTATTTACATGATTAGGGTATGCTGTTTTTTCTGATAAAAAAGTAACAACTTCTAAAGAATTTCTACTTGCTGCATTTATTAGAGGTGTATTTCCTTGCTTATCAGCAAGATTAACATCTACATTTTTGCTTAAAAAATAATTAAAAGTAGCTAAGTCTTTATTTCCTGAAGCTAAAAAGTGTAGTGCATTCTGTCCTTCCTTATTTACAACATTTGCATCCAGCCCCAGACTGTTTAAATATTTTAAAAAGGCTAAAGAATTGTAACCTCCACGACCACCTTTTGTAGCTAATAAAAGAGCATTTTCACCATTTTTATTTAAGTTTTTATAAGGTAATTCTTTGGCTATTAATAAGGCTAGCAGTTCTTTATTTCCTTTTTTAGCAACATAATTAAAAGCACCGTTTCCATCATTATCAGTGCTGTTTATAGACAATCCTTTTGATGTGAAATAATCTAATAAATCTAAATTTTTTAATGAAGGAAGTAATAAAAGTAAAGCATTTGCTCCGTTTCCGTTGGTATCAGTTGTTATATCTATTCCGTTTTCTATAAATAAATCATAGATTTTAGTATTCGTATTTCCTGCATTTGCAGCATACGTTAATGGAGAAGATTGATGAGAATCTTTAAGGTTTAAATTTGCTCCGTTTTTAATTAAAAAAGCCGTCAGTTCTAAATTATCTACATAAGCAGCCCAAAAAACATACGTTCTCTTATCATGTGTAATTTTATTAACGCCATTTCCTTCTTTAGAAAGTAAATGTTTAATGGTTTCATTTGGCGCTTTTTGCAAAATGGCATAGGTTACACCATCAAAACCGCGATTGTTTATTTCACTTGGGTTGTTCCCTTCTGCTATTTTTTGTTCAATAATTTTTACGCTTGGGTTGGTGCCCCAAAAATCTCTATCTAAAAATATATTTGATTGTTTTTGTTGTGCTACAGATACTGTGCTTATAAATAATATTGCTACGAGTACTACTAGTTTAATTTTTTTCATTTTTTATTTTTTACGAATGATTCTATTATTGTGTTAATTTCTTCTTTTTTTGTTATTTCATCAGAAAATAAATGTTTGTATAATTCTTTAAATTCTACTTTTGTTTCTAATAATAAGTCTGTATTTCTACCATAAACTTCGTTCCATTTGTTTCTAACTAATTGCCATTTGTCGTTTTTAGTTTTCCACCAATCTGCAGACGCTTTACATTTACTATCTGCAACCCTTACATAGGTGTTATATCCTTTTTCTTTAGCTAAAACAACATCTTCTTTTCCTTCTTTTCTAATAATTTTACTGTTGTCTTGATCATGTACCCAACCGTAATTGGTAATTTCATGTCTATTACCTCTTAAAGTAATGTTGTAATCACTTCTTTTGGTGTATTCTCTTCTTGGTAGAGGTGCTGTAGTTTCGTTTTCCCAATAATTTTTTCCGTCTACATGAACCCAAGTACCAGAACCTTCATAACGCGGACTATCATCTACTTGATACACTTTTTGTGTCCATTGTTTTTTAACTTTTTTTTTGTCTTTCTGTTCAAAAATCCAGTTGTTGTCTCCGTTATACGTATAAAAATATGTGTTTTCAAATAACCAATCTTGTCGCCAATGTTTTATAATCATCGGTTTGTCTGGGTTACCAACCTGTAGTAAATGCTGAATTGATATTTTGTTATTACTATCTTCTATTAAACCTGCCCACTCTAAAGCTTTATCAACTTTATTTTTAGAAGGTTTATAAGTAGAATCGTTACTGTAATTAAAAGTTTCTGCAAAATTGAAGGTAACTTCAAAACATCCACACATTTTTTTTATAACATTTTGATCTTTTGTTTTTTTGCTTTGTGCATTTATAGAAATGGATACAAAAAGTAGTAACGTACTTAATAATAATTTGGTCATTTTTAAAATTTTGGTTTTAAAGAGTTTTGACAAAAATATGAATTTTATTTAGACTGAATAAGAATAAGATGTATATTTATTTAAAGTTATTAAGAATGTTTCTAAATAATTAAATTGCATTATTATTACAGACGTTTTCTTTGACTATTTTTAGTCAAGAGAGAAAAAAAGATTCAACAAAATTATGGTTTTAGATGAGGTTGTGGTTACAGGGTAATACAATGCGCAATCTGTAAATAAGTCAGTACGCAATGTTATGGTTATCTAAAAAACACAAATAGAGAGTCTGGCAGCAAATAATTTAGACGGTTTATTACTCTTTAATTTAGATTTAACAATTGTATCAAGTTATCAAACCAGAAAATTTACGATTTCTTTCTTCGGATTAGGCGCTCAATATTTTAATATTTTGTTTGATACTATTCCGTTAGTAAGTGATAATGGTTTGGGTAAGATAGATTTAGCACAGATTAATTTAGATGAAAGTTTAAACGGCTTTTTTACTCCTTAATAACTTTGTTGTAATTTACCAATTGGGTTAAACCTTCTTTTTTAGGGTCTTTAGCAAAAGAACATAAATAAGTATCTAAATATTCGATAGCTCTGTCTTCTGGGTAGAACAAAACCTTGTTGTCTTTTTTAGACCATTCTATAACATTTATATAGGTTTTACCTTGGTAAACTCTATAAAAATCTTGAACATTTTCTGGTAATTTTTCCTTTAATTCATCATCTAAATACACAATATAGTATTTTAAATCTGCTGTAAAAAAATGGAATGATAACAAATTATCGTAAAAGCCAGTTAGGTTATTTGCTAATGGTAAAAACATTGTAAAAACCAATACAGCTATTTTTTGTTTGTTGAAAAACTGTAAGAAAAACGCTAATGCATTTGATGTTTTTAAAGTCCAAAAAATGATAAATACACTTAACATGTTCTGAATATTCCAAGGCACAACATTGTAACCATAACCTAAATAGAATAATAGAAACGTAATTGTTCCGTGCATGCATAGAATAAAAACAACTCCGAATTTTCTTGTTTTATTAAAGAGCAATAAAACGCCCATTAAAGCTTCTAACCAGGGAACTGCATAGGTAAAAGCAACTAAAAACCACTGTGGTAAAAAACTAAAGTGCTTGTTAATAGCGCTTAACCATTGTATGTAAAAAGCTTCATTTAATTTCTGAATTCCGCTCCAAAAATAGGTAGCGAAAAAGATAAGAATGATAGCATATAATATTTTTCTTGGATTTGCTTTTCTGCTGAAAATTTCTATCGCGAAAATGGTTAAGAAACTTTGATAGAAGTAGGGCTGTAGTCTGTTTTGATCTGCGAGTGCTAAAAAGAGATAGAGCGCAAGAACAGTAAAACCTTGCCACCTTTTATTCTGAAAAATATAGACAACTTGAATTAAGAAAAAGAATCCGGCTAAAATATAATCGAACGGATAAACAAATGTTGGTAGCCAATCGAACAACGGAATTAAAGGAAACACTTTTGTGGTAACCCATAATTTTGGCGCATACACCATCATTATTAAAACAGCAAGTATTGCAAGGATTCTTACCCAATTTATTTTCTGTTTGTCTGTTAGATTTGTAATCATCTTATGCTATTTTTTTTACCAGACCTCACAGGTTTTAAAAACCTGTGAGGTCTTTTAACTATCTATTTTATTTTCTACCACTTGTCATTTCGAAATGAGCTTTTTAGCGATTGAGAAATCTCATAATTTAATTCTATATGATAAGGTTCCTCCTCATCCTTCGCTAAAAATGACAAACATACTTTAACGATATCATTTAGTTGGCAAACAAGTTTAGCCCTGATTGAAACGGCATCCTTTTTATAGCTTTTATAAATAAGCATCTTTCTTCAATTAAGAGATTGCCACAGTTTACAAAAAAGTAAACTTCGCAATGACAGCTATAAAAAGATACAGTGAAAAGCAGGAAATAGCTTCTAATAAATCAACTTTTCCGCCAAATATTTAGCGGTATAAGATTCCTTATTTCTTGCTAAATCTTCTGGAGTTCCCTGAAAAATAAGGTTTCCACCATTTTTACCACCTTCTAAACCTAAATCTATAATATAATCTGCACACTTAATTAACTCGATATTATGTTCTATGACAATAATGGAATGCCCTTTGTCGATTAAAGCATTAAATGACGCCAATAATTTTTTAATATCATGAAAATGTAAGCCTGTTGTAGGTTCATCAAAAATAAACAATGCCTTGTCTTTGGTGTTTCCTTTTACCAAAAACGACGCTAATTTTATACGCTGCGCTTCTCCACCAGAAAGGGTAGAAGAAGATTGCCCTAATTTTACATAACCCAAACCAACATCTTGCAAAGGTTTTAATTTACTGGCAATTTTAGGAACTAAATTTTCCGAGAAAAAAGCTACAGCATCATCGATGGTTAAGTTTAAAATATCATCAATAGATTTTCCGTCGAACTTAACTTCTAAAACTTCTTTCTTAAAGCGTTTTCCGTTACAAACATCGCATTCTAAATGCACATCTGCCATAAATTGCATTTCTATAGTAACTTCTCCTTCTCCTTTACAAACTTCGCAACGACCGCCTTCTACGTTAAAAGAAAAGTGTTTTGGTTTGTAGTTTCTGATGCCAGATAATTTCTGATTAGAAAACAGTGCTCTAATATCATCATAAGCCTTAATATAGGTTACGGGATTAGAACGAGAAGAACGCCCAATAGGGTTTTGGTCGATAAACTCGACGTGTTTTAAAGTATCAAAATCTCCTGTAACATCTGTATGCTGACCGACTTTCTCTCCGTGACCAATCAGTTTTTTTTGCATTGTTGGGTACAAAATACTTTTAACCAACGTACTTTTTCCGGAACCAGAAACGCCGGTAATTACGGATAAACAATTTAGCGGAAATGTAACATCTACATTTTTTAAATTGTTTTCTCTTGCGCCGATAATTTGAATGCTATTTCTAGAAGTTCTACGTTTAGTTGGGACTTCTATTTTTAATTCTTCGTTTAAATATTTTGCCGTTAATGAGTCAGATTTTAGGATATCGTTGAAGTTTCCTTCGGCAACTACGTGGCCTCCAAAAGTTCCGGCTTCCGGACCAATATCTATAATATAATCGGCCTCTCGCATAATATCTTCATCGTGTTCTACCACAACAACCGTGTTTCCTAAATCTCGTAAATCTTTTAAAACACCAATCAATCTTTCGGTATCTTTTGGATGCAAACCAATACTCGGTTCATCTAAAATATACATAGAACCTACTAAAGAACTTCCAAGAGAAGTTGCCAAATTAATACGCTGACTTTCACCTCCAGAAAGTGTGTTAGATGTTCTGTTGATGGTTAAATAAGACAAGCCAACATCAGTTAAAAACAACAAACGATTGTTGATTTCCGTTAACAAACGTTTTCCTATTTTTTCTTCGTATTTGTCTAGTTTGATGTTCTTAAAAAACGGAGCCAATTCATCTAACGGAAGCGTTACTAAATCGGATATTGTCTTATCATTTATTTTTACAAAATTGGTTTCGTGTCGCAAACGTTTTCCGTTACAAGACGTACATTTTGTTTTTCCGCGGTAGCGAGAAAGCATAACTCTATTCTGTATTTTATAACTTTTTTCTTCCAACACAGTAAAGAAATGATGAATTCCGTTGAATGATTTATTACCATTCCAAACTAATTCTTTTTGTTCTTCTGTAAGCTCGAACCAAGGTTTGTGAATAGGAATGTTAAACTGATAGGCAACATCTATTAAATCTTCTTTATAATGTATGTAAGAAGGCGTTTTAAACGGAAAAATACAATCTTCCATTATTGATAAACCTGTATTGGGTATCACTAAGTCTTCATCAATACCAATGACGTTTCCATATCCTTCACAAGTTGGGCAAGCACCATACGGATTGTTAAAACTGAATAAATGTGTGTTGGGTTCTAAAAAAGACATGCCATCTAAATCGAATTTATTACTAAATTCTGCGACTTTATTGTCTGCTAAATTCTCTATAAAACAAATGCCTTTTCCTTCAAAAAAAGCAGTCTGAATGGAATCTGCTAATCGATTAAAAAAATCTTCATTGTCTTTGGTTACAATTCTATCTACTACTAAATATAAAGGTTCGTTTTTAAAATCCGCTTGCGGAAAATCTGCAATTCTATAAACAGTATCATTCCATTTTAAACGTGCATATCCTTGTTGTTCTAAAACCTGTAAAACAGTTTTTAGATCGCGGTTTTCATCAATAGAAATAGGTGCTAATAATAACAGTTTTGTTTTCTCGTCAAACTCTTTTACAAAATTAACAACATCAGAAACCGTATCTTTTTTAACTTCTTTACCAGAAATAGGCGAGAAGGTTCTACCAATTCTTGCGTATAATAATTTTATATAATCGTAAATTTCTGTTGAGGTACCTACGGTAGAACGTGGGTTTGTAGAATTCACTTTTTGCTCAATAGCAATTGCAGGTGCAATACCTTTAATATAATCTACTTTTGGCTTGTGCAATTTTCCTAAAAACTGACGCGCATACGAACTTAAACTCTCTACATAACGTCTTTGACCCTCTGCATATAGCGTATCAAAAGCTAAAGATGACTTTCCAGAACCAGAAAGACCTGTAATTACCACCAATTTATTTCTCGGTATAACTACATCTATGTTCTTTAGGTTGTGGAGTCTAGCTCCTTTAATTATAATATTTTCTTTCGGGTTTACTTTAGAAATGTCAGTCTTCATTTATGAAAAATATAAGCTATAAAAATACCTTTTTTTTAAACCATTATAAAACAAATGTGAATGAATTTTGCTGAAATATTTGTTGAATTGAAAAATAATAATGATATTTGAATCTCATAAGCATCACTAAATTAGCCGCATATACCTAAAAAACTACTTTTAAATTATTAATTTAATATAAAAAAGAAGAGCAACTTGTTCTTCAAAGGTAGTTATGATGGAAAAAAACTCAATTACAGATAGTCTTTTAGTAACCGATTACATTAAAGGTGATGAAGCTGCTTTAGCGGTTTTAATTAAAAGACATCAACAAAGACTGTTTAGCTTTATTTATAGTAAAGTTAAAGATAGAGATATTACAGAAGACGTTTTTCAAGACACATTTATAAAAGTTATTAGAACTCTAAAAAAAGGAACCTATAATGAGGAAGGTAAATTTTTACCTTGGGTTATGAGAATTGCTCATAATTTGGTGATAGATCATTTTAGAAAAACAAATAGAATGCCTTCTTTTAAAAATACAAATGAATTTGATATTTTTTCTGTGTTAGGAGATGGAAACCTAAATGCTGAAAAACAAATTATAAAAGATCAGATACATACAGATGTTAGAGAGCTTATAAACGAATTACCAGAAGAACAAAAAGAGGTTTTGATAATGCGTATGTATAAAGATATGAGTTTTAAAGAAATTAGCGAAAATACTGGTGTTAGCATTAATACAGCATTGGGTAGAATGCGCTATGCACTTATAAACATGCGCAAGTTAATAGAGAAGCATAAAATTATTTTAGTAGATTAACAATAAAAGAAAAAAGATGTCGTTAGTTGTTTATAACCAATTTATTAAATAAACTATATGATGCAACTTTACTCTAAAAAGCCTTCTAATTTACAGATGCAACCTACACAAGAAACAATTCAACTTTTGATTAATTTTTCCAAATCGCTAACTTTTGTAAAAACCAAATCTAAAGACTTCATTGAATTGAATTTGAATTAAGAGAGGAAAAAGCTTCAACTAACGTTGGAGCTTTTTTTTGTATGCATTCTTTTTTAGACGATATGAGGTAAAATACTTTCTGGTTTTTACGGAACTTGCAGTCATGGAAAATATATTAGTAGCAGGTGCAAATGGTAGCACAGGAAAAAAGATAGTAAACTTATTACAAAAATCACAATATTTTAATCCAATTGCTATGGTTCGTAAAGAGAGTCAGAAAAAGCAATTTGAAGATGAAAATGTAACAACTATTTTAGCAGATTTAGAAAAGGACGTTTCATTTACAACAGAAAATATTGATAAAATTATTTTCGCTGCCGGTTCTGGTGGTAAAAAAGTAGTTGCCGTAGATCAAGAAGGCGCCAAGAAGTTAATAGACGCTGGTAAGCATACAAAAGTTAAAAAGTTTGTAATGTTAAGTTCTATGGGAGCCGATAACCCAGAAAGTTCAGACACGCTTAAAGATTACTTAAAGGCAAAACAAAATGCAGATACTTATTTAAGAGAAAGTAACATGCCTTATTCTATTGTAAGACCAGGAGCCTTAAATAATGAAAAAGGAAAGGGTAAAATAGAATTGAGTAGTAAATTAAATAAATCGGGTGAAATTAGTAGAGATGATGTTGCACAAACTTTGGTGCATGCTTTACATGATACTGCAGCGGTTAATAATACTTTTGAAATAATAGCAGGAGAAATATTAATAGGTGAAGCAATACCTAGTGCATAAACTCTTTTTAGATCTAAGTGAGGTTGTCTAAAAGTAATAAATCTTGTCGTTTTAAACTTGTTTAAGTGTTTTAACTTGCTGAATTACAGTTTAAAAAGAATCTGAAATAAATTTAGATTGACAAATAATTACTTTTTAGACAACCTAATTTTTTTTATGATATTCGTCTAAAACGGTTTTTCTACCAACAGTACTTGTAATAATATCTTTGTCTAAATCCCAACCACGTGCCGGAGAATATTCTCGTCCGTACCAAATAATTTGCAAATGTAAATCGTTCCATAATTCTCTAGGAAATAAACGTTTTGCATCTTTTTCTGTTTGTGCAACACTCTTTCCGTTGCTTAAATTCCAGCGGTACATCAATCTTAAAATATGAGTATCTACTGGAAAAGCGGGGACACCAAAAGCCTGACTCATAACTACACTTGCCGTTTTATGGCCCACAGCAGGTAATTCTTCTAAACCTTCAAAACTTTGAGGAACTTCACCATTGTATTTATCAATTAAAATATGAGATAAACCATGTATTCCTTTACTTTTCATTGGCGATAAACCACAAGGACGAATAATTTCTTTAATTTCTTCTACGGTCATTTTTACCATATCAAAAGGATTATCCGCTTTAGCGAACAATAAAGGCGTAATTTTATTTACTCTTACATCTGTACATTGTGCAGAAAGTAAAACAGCAATTAATAAGGTATACGGGTCTTTATGATCTAAAGGAATAGGTATTTCCGGATATTTTTCTTCAAGTGTATCAATTACAAATTGTACTTTTTCTTGTTTGGTCATTTTTTTGAGTTGCAAAGTTTACAAGTTGTAAATTTACAAAGTTCTAGTTGAAACTTTATTTGTTTTTATGAATTAACTTTTAGATTGAAAAACACTTCGACAAGCTCAGTGTGACATTAAAGATTTTTATTGTGTTTGGTGCTAATTTGATAATATTTTAGATTTAAATTCACTTTTTTTGTTAATTATACTAAATAACAATGTATCTATAATATGTCAGTCAGAGCTTGTCGAAGACTCTTTTGGATGCACTTCGACAAGCTCAGTGTGACATTAGAGATTTTTATTGTGTTTGGTGCTAGTTTGATCATATTTTAGATTTAAACTCACTTTTTTTGTTAATTATGCTAAATAACAATGTATTTATAATATGTCAGTTTGAGCTTGTCGAAGACTATTTTTAATGCACTTCGACAAGCTCAGTGTGACGTTAGAGATTTTTATTGTGTTTGGTGCTAGTTTGATCATATTTTAGATTTAAACTCACTTTTTTTATTAATGATACTAAAGAACAATGTATCTATAATATGTCAGTCTGAGCTTGTCGATGACTGTTTTGAATGCACTTCGACAAGCTCAGTGTGACATTTAGAGTTTTAATTGGGACCATTCTTAACTTGATACTGTTTTAGTTTTTAATTCAATTTTTTGTTAATCTTTCGCAAGAACAATGTATCTATAATATGTCAGTCTGAGCTTGTCGAAGACTGTTTTGGATGCACCTCGACAAGTTCAGTGTGACATTTAGAGTTTTAATTGGGAGCAGTGCTAGTTTGATCATATTTTAGATTTAAACTCACTTTTTTTATTAATGATACTAAATAACAATGTATCTATTATATGTCAGTCGGAGCTTGTCGAAGACTATTTTGGATGCACTTCGACAAGCTCAGTGTGACATTTGGAGTTTTAATTGTGTTTGGTGCTAATTTGATCATATTTTAGATTTAAACTCACTTTTTTGTTAATTATACTAAATAAACATTTATCTATTATATATCAGTTTGAGCTTGTCGAAGACTATTTTAAAAGCACTTCTTCAATCTCAGTGTGACATTAGAAATTTTTATTGATTTATAGTTGATTAGAATGAAAGCATAAATACAGATTTACTTTTTATTAAGCTATCGACTTTAAACTTGAAGAAAACTTTGTTACTTTGTATCTTTGTAATAAAAATAATTAAAAATGACATCACTAAAAATAGGAGATAATGCTCCACAGTTTGAAGCAAAAGACAATGCTGGAAACACCATTAAGCTTTCTGATTATGCAGGTAAAAAGCTAGTATTATTCTTTTACCCAAAAGCAAGTACACCAGGTTGTACTAATGAGGCGTGTGATTTACGCGACAACTATCAATCTTTTTTAGCAAAAGGATATGATGTTTTAGGCGTAAGTGCAGATTCAGAAAAAAGACAGCAAAATTTTATCAATAAAAACGAATTGCCTTTTCCGCTTTTAGCGGATGAAGATAAAGCTGTAATTGAAGCTTTTAATGTTTGGGGGCCAAAGAAGTTTATGGGGAAAGAATATGATGGAATTCACAGAACAACTTTCGTAATAGATGAAAAAGGAGTAATTGAAGATATTATATTAAAAGTGAAAACAAAAGCACACGCTGCTCAGATTTTAGATTAAAAAAAATGTCAATACAAGTAACGAAGCTATCTGCATAGAAAAAGATTGATTCGTTACTTGTAAAGATATAAAATTTTTGATTTAAAATTTCATGCCAACCTTAAAGTTTAAAACTCTAGCTGTCATATAATTTGGTATGCCGAATTGTGTTTTAGAGTATACATCTCTTACCCAAGTGTTGGTAATTGAGTTTTGAATATCAAACATATTAAAAAGCTCTAAACCTGCGGATAATTCTTTAAATTTAGACAACCAACCCGTTTCATATTGTTTATTCGCATCTACAAAAATATAAGAAACTCCTAAATCTGCTCGTTTATAATCTCTTAAACGACTTTGATATTGGTATACATCTGCATAAGAAGGAGAACCTCCCGGAACACCTGTATTGTACACCAAGTTTAAGTATGCTTTTAGGTTTGGTAAATTAGGAACATAATCTTGAAAAAGAATTCCGAATTTGATACGTTGGTCAGAAGGTCTTGCAATATAACCTCTATTATCTATATTTTCTTCGGTTTTTAAATACCCTAAGCTTACCCAGCTTTCGCTACCAGGAACAAATTCACCATTTAAGCGAACATCCAATCCGGTTGCATACGCTTTTGTAACATTGTCTGCTCTATAACGAATTCTAACATTGTCAATAGAGTAAGCGTTTACATCAGATAAATCTTTGTAATACAATTCTGTGGTTAGTTTAAATGGTCTGTCCCACATATCAAAACTATAATCCATTCCTGTAACTAAGTGAATCGATTTTTGCGCTTTTACATCTACATTAATATCACCATTAAAATCTCTTAACTCTCTGTAAGAAGGTGGTTGAGAATACCATCCACCAGAAATTCGAAACAACATGTCTTTGTCCCAATTTGGTTTGATAGCAAATTGACCTCTAGGACTAATAATGGTCTGGTTTTTAGATTCGATACCGTTTCCTGTAACAGACCAACCTTGAGCTCTAAGTCCTAAGTTGTAAAAAACTTCATGCTCGTTCCAAAAAGAACGTTGGTTAAATTGAACAAAGGCAGAGAGTCTATTAATGGCAACATTATTATCTTTTCTGATGTTTTGATATGGCGTTATTTCACCTTCAAAAGGTTGGTAAGGTTGTTTGTTAGAAGTGTGATGAGGAGGTCTTATAGAAAAACCTAACGAATCGATCATTTCCCATTCTCTAATTCGGTCTCTAATATCTTCTTTTTGATATTTAGCACCAAAATTCCATTGTATATCATCTTTCTTGATCGTTCCTTTTATTTGAAGATTGGTAATTAAGGCATCTAAATCGTTACGGGCATGATTTAATTGAGAACCAATTCCTTGAGAGAAATCTACTTCACCAAAATTTTCTGATCCAATATTGGCATCAACTTCACCTAAATTATATGCTGCAGCAATATCAAAATGTTCTTCTTCTTGTGTGTTGTATCTAGATGCGGTTGCTGTTAATGTAAAATCTTCATTCACCTTATAATCCGCAGAAAAAGCACCAAACATCGTTAAATATTTATCTTGCTCTTGCCCTGAATAAAAAACGATTAATTCTAACGGATCTGCAACCGTACCAAAACGTGTTCTTCTAGATATCGGTTGATAATTATAATCGTTTAAAGAAAAATTCCCTAGAAAGTTTAATGTAAATTTTTCTGAAAATTCATAAGATAAATAGGTTTGTACGTCTGTAAATTGTGGTCTAAAATTAGTTTCAATTTGTTTACTATTTACAAATAAGCTATTGTCTCTATATCTAACACCTGTAATGGTGCTTAGTTTTTTATTTAGAAAATTTCCCTCAAAAGTAACGCTTGCACCTAGCAGACTTGCATCTATTGTAGTAGCCGTTTCTGTAGGTTTTTTGTAGGTAATATCTAAAACAGATGATAATTTATCACCGTATTTTGCTTGAAATCCACCAGCAGAAAAATTAATATTCTGCACCATATTCGAGTTGATAAAACTTAAGCCTTCTTGCTGACCAGATCTAATTAAAAAAGGTCTGTAAATTTCAATTCCGTTTACATAGACCAAGTTTTCATCAAAATTACCACCTCTAACATTGTATTGCGTACTTAATTCGTTGTTATTACTAACACCAGGTAAAGTCATTAATACGTTTTCTACACCCGCATTAGGTCCAATTACATTTTTAACAACAGCAACATCAATCTTCTGTATACCTTGGGCATTTCTTACGTTGTCTTTAATTACAATTTCTTTTAATTCTTCTGTTTTTGAAGAAAGAATAACGGAGTAACGGACACCATTTCTGCTGTTTCCAATATAATTTTTAGTAAAAGTTCTATAAGCTAAATGGCTAAAAACTAATGTAATTTCTTCTTTATATGGAATTCTCATCGAGTAGTTTCCATTTTTATCTGTGGTGGTACCAACGTTGTTGTACTTTATGGAAACTTTTTCTATAGGTTGTTTGTCCTTATCATTAACAGTTCCTTTAAGAATTGTCATTTTTTGAGCAAAAGCACAGAAAGGTAGAAAGCATAAAAAGAGTAATATTTTTTTCACGTAGTTTTTAGTTTACTTGTTTTTTAAAGAACGTTGTAGAAAAGGTATTGGTATTTCCAACATTGTCTGAGACTACAATTTTAAAGATATGTTTGCTACCAACCAATTTTTTATCACTAAAGTTATAGGTTAATATTCTTTTTTTATGATTGTATTCCATTAAAATCCATTCATCATTAAGCGTTGCTCTGTAATTTTTAATTCCAGAACCGATATCAGAAATTTTAACTTTTATGGTTTTTCTTTTAGAAATCCATTGGTTGTCTTTAAAGTATAATACGTTTACTTTTGGTTTATGAGTATCAGACATTAAAGCATAATTGCCCAAAGTTTTTGTTGTGGTATAAAATGTACTGTCTTTTTTTCTGGTATATTGAAACCTTGGGTATTTAGCGTTTTTTACATTTGCTATGTAAAGTTGTTTTTTTTCTGCTTCAGAATATTTAGAAACATTAAAAGTTAACGTAAAATTTTTAGCTAAAGGAATGGTAGGTCTATGAATTTTAGCAACGCCTTTATCAACTTTAAAATCTAAATATAGGTCTTCGTAAAATGTGTTCTTAGGAAAAGCAACAGTTACATTATCTTCTGTAAATTTATAAAAGTTTTTAGCAACTATTTTATAGGCAGTAGTATCTGCTGGTTGCATAAAGATTGTATTATTTTCTGTACCGGCAATTGGTATTTTTAAATAGCTTGCATTGCCTTTATAGTCTTTTGCAATAATTTCTATGTTGTAATTTAGTCCGTTTAAAATATCTAACTTACCGTTATTAACTAAGTCTTTATAAATAGAAAGTTTATTTACATCATCCTTATAGGTTTTTTGATACTTCTTTTTATATTTTATATAATGCGGATAATCTATAAGTAGATTGATGAATTTACTTTCTGGAAAAGAAAATGTTTCTACATCATGATAATAAAAACGTTTTCCGTTTACAAGCATTTCTAAACTGAATATTCCATTTTTATTGGTTGCTTTGTCCAGTCTATCAAACACATTTACACCAAAACCAATGGCGCCAGAAGCAGTGATTTTACCGACTTTATATTGTCCTTTTTCTATACTATTTAAAGAAATAACAGTGCTTTTATTTTTATTATTAATTCTAGCATTGCTGTTTAATGGATAAATTTTTAAATCCTGAAAAAGAGGTGGGTTTGTATCAATAGGATTCAACCCAAAAAACAACGGATTGATGATGTGTTCTGTGGCAGTATCTCTTATTTCGTAGTGTAGATGAGGTCCACCAGAACTACCTGTATCGCCAGAAAAAGCAATAACTTCTCCTTTTTTTATAGGAAATTGATTGGGTTTAAAAAACAAGTTTCCAGTTTCATAATTTTCTTTTTTGTATTGTATCGCTTTTACATACTCTTGTATTTTATCAGCATATTTACTTATGTGTGCATATACTGTTGTAAACCCGTTTGGGTGGGTAATATAAATAGCTTTACCAAAACCAAATTGAGCAACTTTTATTCTAGAAATATAACCATCTGCTGCTGCATATATTTTTAGTCCCTCTCTACCTTGTGTTTTTATATCTACTCCAGAATGAAAGTGATTGCTTCTTAATTCACCAAAAGTACCTGCTAAAATAGTAGGGATACCTAAAGGGTTTCTAAAATAGTCTTTTGGGTACTTTTCTTGTGAATGACCAAAAAAAGCAGCTAATAAGGTGAATAAGAATAGGGTTTGTCTCAAAATGAAAATATTTTCTACAAAAATAGTGAAAATCATTTTTGGGTTAAAGAATTCATCTTTAGTTTTTTAATAAAACAAGTTATTGAAGCTAACTTAATGATTAATAGCGCTGTACTAAAAGGCCTAAGAAATAAGACGCTCTTAATTAAAGGTTTTAGCAGTTTTTGTATTAAAAAAAATGTTTAATTAAAAGTATTTCATTTCACAATCCCTTTATTAATAATAGGTTTTACGTAATTTTTAAATGATGCTCTTGCTTTTTTGAAGATATAAAGTAGACTAATTTTATAATAAGCTGTAGCTGTTTGTTAGGTAGTTAAAGTGAATACTTGGTTATTGGATGTAAAAGAGAAGTGGTTATAAAGTATTATATCAGACAATAATGATTTTTAGTAAGAATATCATTTTATAAATTGAACTTACACATAATATTTTAGGTCTAAACAAATTGAATTCCATAATGTTAACTGAAGTATTTTATGAATTTAATAGTTGCTATAGAAAATAAGTGACAAAATGTTGTAAAGTTTAAAACAGAATGTTAACTTTGTAGTTATAGTTTTATTCTTAAAATATAGATGGGTAATACAATTGAAGCAATTCATTTACTGGAAGATAAGTTAGAAAGCTTATTATCAAATTATGAATTTTTGAAGAATGAAAATGAGATTTTGCTTCAGAATACAAGTAAATTACAACATCAATTAAAAGAAAGAGAGCAATTATTAGCAGTTCAGAAAAAAGAGTATGATTTGCTTAAGATTGCAAAAACTATAGACGGCAGTAGTACAAATACAAGAGATACAAAACTCAAAATAAATACTTTAATTCGAGAAATCGATAAGTGTATCATACAGTTACATAAATAAAGTTCATTAAATTGTGGGAAAACTTAAAATTAATATTGTTATAGCAGGTAGAACTTACCCTTTAAGTGTAAATAACACTAAAGAAGAAGAAGGCATGAGAAAAGCCGCAACTGCTATTAATAAATTAATTTCTATGTATGAAGAAAATTACGCAGTAAGCGATAAACAAGATGTTTTAGCTATGTGTGCGTTACAATTTGCTTCAAAAGCAGAAATAGCTTCATTAGAAAAGGATTCTACAGATAGAGAAGTAGTAGATAAAATAAAAGCGTTGACTAATTTAGTTGATGCTCATTTAAAATAAGTTCTTTAAAATATACATTAACAACACACTGCCTACGTTAGTACATTGTTTATTAAACTCAACACGATTCAATTATGAAGGATGAGTCTTAACTACTAAAGCAAGCCATCTAGAATGGATCCTTGAACAGTTAGTTAGTCCTATAAGTAACCATATTTGGAGTTTAAAAAACCTCACTAATGTAGGCTTTTTTTATATATTAAATTTAAATTATGGAGGAAATGATACTTCCCATTATTGTGGGAGTTTTGATAGGAATTGCAGGTGGATTTTTGATCGCTAAAGCGATGGAAAAAGCAAAAGGAAAAAAAATACTTAGTGGCACTCGAAAAGAGGCCGCAACAATCTTAAAAGAAGCTAAGATAGATGCCGATTCTGTAAAAAAAGAAAAGATTTTACAAGCAAAAGAAAAGTTTATTGAATTAAAGGCTGAGCATGAAAAAGTAATTCTTACTAGAGAAAAAAAGATTTCTGATGTAGAGAAACGTATTAGAGATAGAGAATCTCAAGTTGCCTCTGAAGTAGATAAAAATAAAAGATTAAATAAATCTTTAGAACACAAAGAAGGTGAGTTTAATAAAAAGTTAGACTTTTTAGAAAATAAAGAGTCTGAATTAGAAAAAATGCACAAGCGTCATGTAGATATGCTAGAGCAAATTTCTGGTTTATCGGCAGAAGATGCTAAAAAAGAATTGATTACCTCTTTAAAAGATGAAGCAAAAACAGAGGCAATGGCTTTTGTACAAACTTCTATTGAAGAAGCGAAATTAACAGCAGAACAAGAAGCTAGAAAAGTAGTTTTAGGTACAATACAAAGAGTAGGTGTAGAACAAGCAGTAGAAAACTGTGTATCTGTATTTAACTTAGAGTCAGACGATGTTAAAGGTAGAATTATTGGTAGAGAAGGGCGTAATATTAGAGCTTTAGAAGCTGCAACAGGTGTAGAAATTATTGTAGATGATACTCCGGAAGCAATTATTCTTTCTTGTTTTGATCCTGTGCGTAGAGAGATTGCTAGATTGGCAATGCATAAGTTAGTAACCGATGGTAGAATTCACCCAGCAAGAATAGAAGAGGTTGTTAAAAAGACAGAAAACCAAATTACCCAAGAAATTATTGAGGTAGGTAAAAGAACCGTAATAGAATTAGGTATTCATGGTTTACATCCAGAATTGATAAAAACGGTGGGTAGAATGAAATATCGTTCTTCTTACGGACAAAACTTATTACAACACTCGCGTGAAGTAGCAAATCTTTGTGGAATTATGGCTGCAGAAATGGGCTTAAATGCAAAGGTTGCAAAACGTGCTGGTTTATTACATGATATTGGTAAAGTGCCAGATACAGAAAGCGAACTTCCGCATGCATTATTAGGTATGGAATGGGCTGAAAAGTATGGAGAAAAACCAGATGTTTGTAACGCAATTGGAGCTCACCATGATGAAATTGAAATGAAAACCTTAATAGCGCCAATCGTACAAGTTTGTGATGCTATTTCAGGAGCAAGACCAGGAGCAAGACGTCAGGTTTTAGATTCTTACATTCAGCGTTTAAAAGATTTAGAAAATATTGCATTTGGTTTTCCAGGTGTTCAAAAAGCGTATGCTATTCAGGCAGGACGTGAATTACGTGTAATGGTAGAAAGTGGTAAGGTAAATGACACCAAAGCTGCTGAATTATCTTTTAGTATTTCTCAGAAAATACAAAATGATATGACATATCCAGGTCAGGTAAAAGTAACGGTTATTAGAGAAACAAGAGCGGTGAATGTGGCTAAGTAAAAGGCTGTTTTAACCTTCCCCAAAGGAAGGGATACTGTTGTGTATTCAAATATTTTAAAAATTCCTATCATGTTTATGGTAGGAATTTTTGGTTTTATGTATTTCTTAGTATTAATCGTTTTCCTTTTTGTTTGAGTGTCTACGAATCAACGAAGAAAGAAGCGGTTTGTATGTAAATGCTGGTTTCAGAAATGCAAAAGGAGCTAATTTGTCAGATAAAGAAGTTTTCTTAAATGAATTACAAACAGAAACTCCGAGTCCTTGAGGAAGCGTTCGTTTAGATGTTTTTACACATCATTATGCATTAGAAAACATTAAAAAGAAACATTCAAAATTGGTGTTTGTTTCTTATGGAGAAACCGATGATTTTGCACATGATGGCGAATACGATGCGTATTTAAAATCGGCACAAAGAACTGATACATTTATTAAAAAAAACTATGGGACTTTACGCAACAAAACTCTTTTTACAAAGGTAAAACCACTTTTATAATTACTACAGATCATGTTAGAGGTACAGCGCCTTTAGAAACCTGGAAGCATCACGGAAACACTATAAAAGATATAGACAAAGTTCGGCATGACAAGGTTTAAACTTTTTAGACAGCTTCTTTTTTTTGTCAACCTGAATTTATTTCAGGTTCTTTTGGTGTTTGGATTTCTGTGCGCAAAGATGCTGAAACAAGTTCAGCAAGACAAAGTTTAAACCTTTTTAGACAACTTCTTTTTTTTTGTCAACCTGAATTTATTTCAGGTTCTTTTGGTGTTTGGATTTCTGTGCGTTGAGATGCTGAAACAAGTTCAGCATGACAGGATTTAATTTTTTTTAGACAGCTTTTTTTTTGTTAACCTGAATTTATTTCAGGTTCTTTTGATATTTTAATTTCTGTGCGCTGAGATGCTGAAACAAGTTCAGCATGACAAAGTTTAAATCTTTTTAGGTAGTCTCTTTTCTTTGTCAACCTGAATTTATTTCAGGTTCTTTTGGTATTTGAATTTCAGTACGTTGAGATGCTGAAACAAGTTCAGTATGACAAGGTTTAAACCTTTTTAGTTAGTCTCTTTTTTTTGTCAACTTGAATTTATTTCAGGTTCTTTTGGTGTTTGAATTTCAGTACGTTGAGATGCTGAAACAAGTTCAGCATGACAGGATTTAAACTTTTTAGACAGCTTCTTTTTTGTCAACCTGAATTTATTTCAGGTTCTTTTGGTGTTTGGATTTCTGTGCGTAAAGATGCTGAAACAAGTTCAGCATGACAGGGTTTTAATTTTTTAGGTAGTCTCTTTTTTTTGTCAACCTGAATTTATTTTAGGTTCTTTTGGTGTTTGGATTTGAGTGCGTAAAGATGCTGAAACAAGTTCAGCATGACAGGATTTTATTTTTTTAGGTAGTCTCTTTTTTATTTTCTAGGATGATAGGTTTCAACAACTTCCTTTAAATAACTTTTATCTAAATGCACATATACTTCTGTAGTAGTAATACTCTCGTGACCTAACATTTGTTGAATAGCTCTTAAATCTGCACCGTTTTTTAATAAATGTGTCGCAAAAGAATGTCGCAATGTATGCGGACTAATTTTCTTCTTTAAATCTATTTCTAGAGCTAGGTTTTTAAGAATGATAAAAATCATCTGTCTAGTTAATCCTTTGCCACGTCTGTTTAAGAAAACAGTATCTTCAAAACCTTTTTGTGCATTTATATGTGTTCTAATATCTTTTATATAACTCGAAATATATTTTT
The DNA here is from genome assembly GCF_019263805.1 of Polaribacter sp. NJDZ03. NCBI lineage: Bacteria > Pseudomonadati > Bacteroidota > Flavobacteriia > Flavobacteriales > Flavobacteriaceae > Polaribacter > Polaribacter sp. NJDZ03. Next base: position 1,117,902 of record NZ_CP079195.1, on the reverse strand, counting down.
GAGCAGCATAATGAATCGGTACAAAACGCTGTTTATTTCCTTTTCCGATTACTCTTACAAAACCTTCATCAAAAAATAAATCAGAAATTTTTAAAGTAATGAGTTCACTTACACGCAAACCACAACTGTACAAAGTTTCTAAAATAGTTCTATTTCTTTCGCCTTGCGGATGGCTTAAATCGATCGCAGAAATAAGACTGTTAATTTCATCTTCGGACAAGGTATCTGGTAATTTTCGTCCAATTTTTGGCGCTTCAATTAAATCTGTAGGGTTGGTTTCTCTATAATCTTCAAAAATTAAATAATCGAAAAAGCTACGCAAACCAGAAATAATACGTGCTTGACTTCTAGGATTTACACTTTTAGCAACTTCATAAATAAATTGCTGAATGGACTCTTCATCAATAGTAATAGGAGTGTGGTTGATTTCATTTTCTTCTAAAAACAACATCAGTTTTTCTAAATCTCTTGTATAACTATCAATTGTGTTTTTAGAAAGCCCTCTTTCTATCTTTAAAAAGAGTTGAAAATCTCTAATTGCGTTTTGCCATTTCATGGGATAAAGATATTGAATCTATAGAATTCAATTGATAAATACCTGTTTTTATTTATCAAAACTAGTTGAAAAAGATATTATTATTAGTTAAGGCACAGTGGAAGACTAATTGTTTCATAATAAAGATTTCTACTGTGCTCAACCAGACATATTACGTATTTATAAACGATGGAACTAATTACTGCTCTCTACAACTATCTTATTTGAGTCAATTTTTAAAGCAATAACGTTCATGTAAAAACCAGTACTCATTTACTTTTGTAGGGAACTTAAAAATTAAATATTATGAAAAAAGTATTGTTAGTTGCTTTTGTAGCAATAATGGGTGTAAGTACTATAAATGCACAAGAAGGTGTTTTAAATGGTGGCGTAAATGTAGGTATTCCTACAGGAGATGCCAATGATTTCTATGGGGCAGCATTAGGAGCAGAATTAAATTATATGTTTCCTGTAGCTGATGGTTTTACCTTAGGTCCGTCTGTTCAGTATGCTCATTTTTTTGGAAAAGATATAGATACTGCACTTGGAACAGTAGAAGTCTCGGATGCTTCTTATTTGCCAATATCTGGTGCGGCAAGATTTAATGTTTCAGATAAATTTGTAGTTGGAGCAAACCTTGGTTATGCAGTAGGTTTGAGTGAAGATTTAGATGGCGGTTTTTATTATAGACCTGTAGTTGGCTACAAAATTGGTAATACTACACAGTTAAATGTTTCTTATTCCGGAATTTCAAATGATGGTTTAGAGATGAACAATGTTAGTTTGGGAGTAATGTTCGGACTGTAAAATATAGACATTGTTTAAATAATGTCGTTGTAATTTATGAATTAAAAATGGTTTCACCAATGTCAGTTCGAGTGATTTTTAATGAAAAATTGTATCGAGAACTAGTTCCATTCTAAAATGGTATTATAATATAGGTTTACAGATTTCAATCTTAAACTTCACAGAAATTGATGTAATTTTATTAAAAGACACGATTGATCTTATTATATATGAACGGAAGCTGAAAAGCTTCCGTTTTTTTATGTAAAAAAATGTATTTTTGTTTTATGAAATTACTGATACTAAACGGTCCCAATTTAAATTTATTAGGAAAAAGAGAACCAGAAATTTATGGTTCAGAAACTTTTGAGCAATATTTTGAAACGCTACAAAAAAAATATTCAACGATTACTATAGAATATTTTCAATCTAATAGTGAAGGTGCAATTATAGATAAGCTGCACGAAGTTGGTTTTAGTTATGATGGCGTAGTTTTAAATGCCGGTGCTTACACGCATACTTCTGTGGCTATTGCAGATGCTATTAGTGGTATTACTACTCCGGTTGTTGAGGTACATATTTCTAATGTTCATCAAAGAGAAACTTTTAGACATCATTCTTTTTTATCGCCAGTTTGTAAAGGGGTTATTTTAGGTTTTGGGTTAAAGAGTTATGAGTTGGGAGTTGAGAGTTTAATAAAGGATTAAGATGATTGAATTTTCAGTAGTTGTTCCTTTGTACAAATGTTCCGAAACTTTAAAAGAGCTTTGTGCTAGGTTACAAACCGTTTTCAATAAGTTAGAAAAAACGTATGAAATTATTTTAGTCAATGATGGTAGTCCTGGTAATGATTGGGAAGTAGCTTGTAGTTTATCAAAAGAAAATAAAAACATAAAATCGATTAATTTAAGTCGTAATTTTGGACAGCATCCAGCTATTTTTTGTGGTTTAGAAAACGCAAAAGGAGAATGGATTGTTGTAATGGATGGAGACTTACAAGATGTGCCAGAAGAAATAGAAAAATTATATTTAAAGGCTTTGGCAGGGGTTGATATTATTTTGGCAGCAAGAACAGAAAGAGAAGATAAGTTTACCAAAAAATTAAGTTCTTTTCTTTTTTACAAAACATTAAATTATTTCACAGGATCTCAATTATCACATGCAGTTGGTAATTTTGGGCTTTACAATAAGAAAGTAATTAAATCAGTTCTTGGTTTAGGAGATTATATTAAATTTTTACCAGCAGCAATAAATTGGGTTGGTTACAAGTCTGACGTGGTTGAGGTTTTACATAGTAAAAGAAAAGAAGGGGTTTCGAGTTATAACTTATACAGTTTGTTAAGTCTGGCTTTTAATAATATTGTTTCTTTTTCTAATAAACCTTTAAAAATTGTTATAAAATTTGGTTTTATTTTAGTAGGAATATCTTTATTTATGATATTCTATAACTTTTATTTAAAAATTACTGACAAGATTACTGTAGATGGTTATTCGTCTATTGTAATTTCTATGTGGTTTTTATTTGGGTGTATGATATCTATTATTGGTGTTGTTGGTGTTTATTTGGGTAAAGTATTTGATCAAGTTAAAAATCGACCTACTTATATTGTTCAAGAAAAAATAAACATAGAATCATGAGATTAAATTGGGATTCCGACTTTTTTGAACACGCCGTATATAGAATTGATTTTAAAGAAAAGAGTAATCTTCAATTTTTGAAAGGTTTGACTTATATGTTTTCAGAAAATTTACTAATAGGTTTTTCTAATTTCTTGCAGGACACTAAAATAACTTATACAAAAGAAGTATCTAATAACGAGCTTGTAGAAAAAGAAACTTTAGATGATATAGTAAGATATGATTTTGATTATGTTGATAAAAATTTATTAGATTTAGCGATTCAAAGTGGAGCATATTCTAGGTTTAAGAAAGATGCTAATATTCCTAATTCTAAATTTGAAAACTTATATTATTTATGGGTACAAAACTCTATAAATAAAAAAATTGCAGATCAAATTTTTGTTGTTTTTAATAATGATATTATTTCAGGGTTTATAACAGTTAAAAAGAAAGGTTATATCTGCAAAATAGGATTAATTGCAGTAAATCAAAATTATAGAGGTTTAGGATTAGGAAAGAAACTTATGCAAAGAGTTGAGCATTGGGCTTTAGAGAATGAATGTAATTTAATAGAAGTAGAAACTCAGTTAGATAATGACATCGCAAATAAATTTTATAAATCTTTGAGGTTTCTAGAAAATAAAAGAGAATACATATATCATATATGGAAAAAATGAAACAGGTACCATTTAACAAGCCTTACCTAACAGGTAATGAAACAAAATATATAGAGCAAGCAGTTGCCTCTGGTAAAATTTCAGGAAATGGGGTTTTTACGCAAAAGTGTCAGCAATTTTTTGAGGAACGTTATGGAATCACAAAAACATTATTGACTACATCTTGCACAGATGCCCTAGAAATGTGTGCTATTTTATTGAATATTAAAGAGGGAGATGAAGTGATTATGCCTTCTTACACGTTTGTTTCTACAGCAAATGCTTTTGTATTAAGAGGTGCAAAAATTGTGTTTGCAGACTCAAGAGCAGATCAACCTAATATAGATGAAAATAGTATAGAAGCTTTAATTACACCAAAAACCAAAGCAATTGTGGTGGTGCATTATGCAGGCGTTGCTTGTGAGATGGATACCATTATGGCATTAGCTAAAAAATATGGTATTTATGTTGTTGAAGATGCTGCTCAAGCAATTGATTCTTATTATAAAGGAAAAGCATTAGGAAGTATTGGTCATTTGTCGGCATTTTCTTTTCACGAAACAAAAAATGTAATTAGTGGAGAGGGAGGTTTGTTAGGTATTAATGATACACAATTTATAGAAAGAGCAGAAATTATCTGGGAAAAAGGGACCAATCGTTCTGCTTTTTTTAGAGGAGAAATAGATAAATATGGTTGGGTAGATGTAGGTTCTTCTTTTTTGCCTTCAGAAATTATAGCTGCATTTTTATGGGCACAATTAGAAAATTTAGAGGATATTCAAAATAGAAGAAAAGAAATTTGGAATGGTTATTTTACGTTTTTTAAAGAAAATAACAACATTAAGTTGCCTTTAGTACCAAAGTATGCAACTAATAATGCACACATGTTTTATGTGCTTTTAGAATCGTTAAAGAAAAGAAACGAATTTATTGCTAGTTATAAAGAAAAAGGAGTGAACCCTGTTTTTCATTATGTAAGTTTGCATTCTAGTCCTTATTTTAAAGAGAAGCATGATGGTAGAGTGTTAGCAAATTGCGATAAATATGCAGATACGTTGGTAAGAATGCCTTTGTATTATGAGTTGGAGCAAGAAGTTGTTTTTAATAGTAAATAATGAAAAATATGTTATAAAATGATATTTAATTTTTTTAAAGATAAAGAAAAGATAAATATTTTAATAAAAAGTACAGTGATATTCTATGTGTTTTCTGCTGTACTGCTGTTAATCTATTGGATTTCAAAGTCATCTTTACAAGTAGGTGATAATGATGGCTATTTAACAAATTTTAAAATATATTTAGTTGAGGGCTTTTATGAGTCTAATATTCGGGGTACTACAGTCGTTTATTATGGGGTTCTTAAGTTGTTTTATGATATTTTAGGAAGTGTACAATATGCTTTTTTTACCTTAAATTTTATTTCTCAATTTATTATTTTATCTATGGGTGTAGTAATGATTTTGAAGGTAAAAACTAGAAAAGAAAAGATATTTAATTTAATAATAGTATTACTATTCTTTTTCAGAATTTTGATTTTAGAGTCATATATAAAAGCATCTAACGACACTTTTATGGGGGTTTTTGTTGTTTTAATTTTTTATCTTCTAATATTTAAAATTACACCTAATAAACGAGTTAAAAGTGTTCCATTTATATTGTTGGGTCTTTTTTTAGCCATTTGCTTAGGTATTAGGTTGCCTAGTGTGTTATTAATTCCTGTTATAGCTGTAGCTATTGTTTTGTGGGGGTTTAAACATAAAATAACTTTGTCTGTTTTTCTTAAAAAAGTATCCCTATTTATAATTTCTTTTATTGTATTTACATCGATCATACATTTTCCATCTTTAAAGGAAAACGGTAGTTTAAGTTTTTACGATAAGAACCCAAAAAGTGGTTATAATTGGTCGCAAAGAAATTATTTAGGGGTTATGAATTTAGATAAAGAAAATTTAAAATTAAGTAGTGGTAATATTTGGGTTACTAAATTTGAAGATGTATCAAAGTATATTTTGGATAATGGAGAAGATTCATTGCCTGTTAATTTATATGAGTCTGTAATAATGGGGCCACAGTTATATTTAAAACTTATTATTTCAAATCTATTGTACTTGTTACAATGGTTAATTAGGTTTAGTGGTTTTTTGTTATTGTTACCTTTTATCGCTTTTGTTATTAATAAAAAAAATGTCCTAAAAAATATACCGTTAATATTATTTTGTACTTTTTGTTTGAGTTTGTTATTAGTGTTATTTTCATGTTTAGAGTTACGTTGGTTTCTAGGTTATGAAGTCTTAATATATTTAGCAATTGCTTTTTCAATAAAAGAATTAACAATAGGTCATATGGCTAAATTAAAAGTTGTTTTTATAATATCACTTTTAGTAGTTACACTGTTGAATATTAGAGGGGTATTAGCAATTATATAAAGAGTTAATCATGTTTTTTATGAGTAAAATTAAATATAGGATATTGAGTTTTTTGCTTTGGGTTAGTCTTTTAATGACAGGTCTATACGCTTATATTAGAATTCTTACAATCTTTTCTAGCCCAATAACTCTTGGAGATGAAGGTGGTTTTTTAAAGGTCTTTAATATTTTTATTACTTCAGGATTTTCTGAAGCTAATATTTATGGAAACTCAACTTTTTTTAATTGTATTTCTTATTTATTTTATCAAATTGGTTTTGGACAACTTATGTCTTTAAGAGTAACTAGTTTATTTTTTGCTGTATTTAGTATATATTTACTTTGGGTTTTAATAAGAAAAAATTTTAATCATTTATCTTCATTATACAAAAAAGGTATCATGATTACTTCTGTGAATGCAATGGTTGTAATGTCATTTATATTTACAGGGATTAATGATGTTTTTATGACCTTTTTTACACTACTATTTTTTATAGTTTTCTTTAAAATTAAACAAGATAAAGAAAATAAGAATATTATACTTTACTTCTTGTTAGGTGCTATTTTTGCATTAATACTCTCAACACGAAAAATGGAGTATTATTATTATTCCCGACATTTATTTTTGTTTTGATACTGTATTTTTATAATCAAAAATTTGATTTTAAGACTTTAGTAAATAGAGTTTCTATAATAGCTGTTAGTTTTTTTTTAGGTTTACTACTGTTCAATTATCCGTCTTTAAAAGAAAACGGAAAATTATCTTTTCACGAAAAAAAAATAGAAACCGTAGGAGTCTCTTGGCCTCAATTACAGTATCTAACTGCAATTTGGTTAGAAGAAGGTAAAGTGGCGTATGGAAAACATTGTAATCCAGAAGATGTGTTGGCTTATATTTCTAATAATGGAATTAATTCATTGCCTAATTCTATTTTAGGAACAATGATTTTTAATGTACCTAGAAGTATTAAAACAGCGATAAGAGAAGGTGCTTATTTGATAAAACCATATACACGGTTACTTGGTTTAGTTTTTCTTTTAGGAGTGGTATTGTTTTTTAAAGGAATCTTTATGAAAGAAATAAATATAAAGAAAATTATTAATAATGAAATAGTTGTTTTTTTTATAAATTACACGCTAATATTTGTTTTAATCATTTGTACCTATATAGAATTTAGGTGGTTTATGCCATTAGTAATATTATTACCAATTTTGTTTTTTTCTTATTTTGATAAGTATATAAAAAGTAAGTGTAACAATAACCTTGAATTTTTATTTTTTGTAGGGCATTTTTTATTATTAGCTTTAATGAATGTGAAGTTTATCGTTAGTAATTATCATAGCTTAATATAAGTTTTTATACTTATTTATACCAATTCTTTTTATAACCAGTTTGTAAAGATGTTATTTTAGGTTTTGGTTAAAATTTATGAGTTGGATGTAGAGCATTTTTCATAAATTTTAATCGTCAATTATAAAAATAAATCAATAATAATTAAAGCTAATTTTTAGTGTTAAAAAATATATAATAAATTATATTTGTTCTCTAAGAAAAATTAATAAATGGAGAAAGAAAAGTGGTTGTTAGAAATAACACCAAAAAATAATTTATTCGATTTAAATTTAAAAGAAGTTTGGGAGTATAAAGATTTATTATTTCTTTTTGTAAAAAGAGATGTTATAACACTTTATAAGCAAACCATACTTGGGCCTCTATGGTATTTAATTCAGCCATTATTTACCTCAATTATATTTACTTTAGTTTTTAATAATGTTGCAGGAATTCAAACAGGAGGTATTCCTCCGTTTTTATTCAATTTAGCAGGGATAACTACTTGGAATTATTTTAAAGATTGCTTAACCCAAACAGCAGATACTTTTAAGAAAAATGAACAGATTTTTGGTAAGGTATACTTTCCAAGAATTATTATGCCTATGTCTGTAGTCGTTTCAAATTTATTGAAATTTGGAATTCAAATATTTATTTTTATAATATTTTATTGTTATTTCTTATTTGCTGGTTTTGATGTTGAGCCAAGTAAATACGTTTTCTTATTTCCTATATTGGTGTTGTTTATGGGGATGTTAGGATTAGGATTAGGAATGATTATCTCGTCTATGGTTACAAAATACCGCGATTTAACTTTTCTCGTAACTTTTGGTATTCAGTTGCTAATGTATATTTCTCTTGTTGTATTGCCATTGTCTCTTTTTCAAGAAAAAGGATTTGAATGGGCCGTAAGGTATAATCCAATGGCTTATATTATAGAAACTGGTAGATTTATGTTATTAAATGAAGGAAGTGTTTCTTTGTTTGGTATTATTTATACAGTAGTAATAACTCTTGTTACCTTATTAGTGGGTGTTTTAATTTTTAACAAAACTGAAAAAAGTTTTATCGATACTATTTAATCATGAAATCTAACGAAGTAATTTTAAAAGTAGAAAACCTAAGCAAACAATATCGGTTAGGAACCGTTGGCACGGGGACAATTAGTCATGATTTAAACCGATGGTGGCATAAAGTAAGAGGGAAAGAAGATCCGTTTTTAAAAGTTGGAGAATCTAATAATAGAGCTATAAAAGGAGAATCGGAATATGTTTGGGCTTTAAAGGATATTAATTTTGAAGTTAAAAGAGGAGAGGTTTTAGGCATTATTGGTAAAAACGGAGCTGGAAAATCTACGTTGCTTAAAATTCTTTCTAAAGTAACAGGCCCTAGTACTGGTAGCATAAAAGCAAATGGAAGAATAGCTTCATTGTTAGAAGTGGGTACTGGGTTTCATCCAGAAATGACAGGGAAAGAAAATGTTTTTTTAAACGGCGCAATTCTAGGGATGACTAAGAAAGAAATTGCTGATAAATTAGATGAAATTATTGAGTTTTCTGGATGTGAACGCTATATTGATACTCCCGTAAAAAGGTATTCTAGTGGAATGAAAGTTCGGTTAGCATTTGCTGTTGCAGCATTTTTAGAGCCAGATATATTAGTTGTTGATGAGGTTTTAGCTGTTGGTGATGCAGAATTTCAAAAGAAGGCGATTGGTAAAATGCAAGATATATCTAGCCAAGGAGGTAGAACCGTTTTGTTTGTGAGTCATAATATGAATTCAGTTGCAAAACTTTGTACTAGTACTATTCTTTTAGAAAATGGAGAAATTGTATTTACAGGGGAAGTAGAAGAAGGTATTAAAAGATATGAGTTTGGTAACTTAAAAGATACTAGTGATTACAAAGGTGTTAAAACTAGAGGGTTAAAAGTGTTTTCAGATATTATATCCGTAAAAATTTTAAAATCTAATGATTTAATTTATATGGGAGATGATTTGTTTTTTTCTATAAAATTAAAAATTAAAAATTTAACTAAAAACGTTGAATTAGGGTATCGTTTATATCATAAAAATATTCCAACTATGACTAATATTACTAATTGGGATATTGGATCTTTAGACTTAGAAAAGGGGAATTATAATTTTAATGCAGCTATTGCTAAAAACATGTTATTTCCAGGTATTTATACATTAGAAGTTTTTGTAAGGCAAATTAATAATCCGGTAGACGTTATTGCAGATAATGCAAAAAGTTTTAAAGTTGAGTGGAAAGATATTACAGGACACGAACCTAATTTTGACACTATAAGTGTAAAAGGGATGTACACAAAAACAGAATGGAATATAGAGAAAGATAATGGGTAACGAGTCTTCACAATTAAGAAAACATTTAAAATATTCTCTTTATAACAGACTCCGTTCATGGTATCAAGGATTTAGGATAGGTAAATTAGGTAAAAATGTTTGGCTTGATAAAAATGTTTCACTCATGCGTTTTCCTAAAAATATAAAAATAGCAGATGATGTTATTATAAAGGAGGGTGTAAAAATTTGCCCATGTAATATGGATGCAAATGTTATTATTGGAGAAAGAACGACAATTGGTTATCACACTTTTATATTTGCTTCTTCAAATATAAAAATAGGTAGTGATTGTTTAATTGCTCCATTTGTATATATCGTTGATAGTAATCATAGTATTTTAAAAGAAAAAAATATAAATCAACAACCAAACCAATCTAAAGAAATTGTTATAGGAGATGATGTTTGGATTGCAAGTAATGTTACCATTTTAAAAGGAGTTACTATTGGTAATGGGGCTGTTTTAGCTGCTGGTACAGTTGTTAATAAAGATATTGAAGCATTTAGTATTAATGCAGGAAGTCCTTCTAAAATAATTGGCTATAGAAAATGAGAATAGGAATTGTAGTTTTATGTAGGTATTCTTCGTCTCGTCTTTACGGTAAGATTTTAAAAGAAATTAAAGGAAAAAAAGTCTTAGAATATATTTGCGATAAAGTAAGTCGTGTAAAAGGAATTGATGGTTTCTGTATTGCTACGTCTGTAGAAAAAGACGATGATGCCATAGAACGTTTTTGTAAAAAAAATAATGTAAATATTTTTAGGGGAGATTTAAATAATGTTTCTAAACGTTTTTATGAGTGTGCAGAAGCAAATAACTACGATGTAATAGTTAGAATTAACGGTGACAATATTTTTTTAGATAAAGATTTAATTTCTGAAGCCATTATTAAATTTAAAAAAAATGATTTAGATTTTCTTTCTAATGTAAAAGAAAGAACTTACCCTAAAGGAATGAGTATTGAAATTGTTAGAAAAGATGTATATGAAGCTCATCTAAAAAATATGACTTCCGATTATTATAGAGAGCATGTAATGCCGTATTTTTATGATAATGAAAAGTTATTTAAAACAATGTATTTGTATAATGACGATGATAGATGTAAAGGAATAGATTTGGCATTAGATACTCAAGAAGATTTTAATACTGTTACTAAAATATTATCTTTAACTACTAAGTTACATTACAAATACAATTACAAAGAAATAGTAAGTTTATACAAAAAAATAAATGATAAACAAATTTAAAGGAAAACACGGTCCCTTACTTATTGCCGAAATAGGAGGAAATCATGAAGGTAATTTTGAATACGCATTAGAGTTAACAAAATTAGCTATTGATGCAGATGTAGATTATATAAAATATCAGATGTATTCTGGAGACACTCTTGTTTCTCAACAAGAAAGCCCTGTTAGAAATAAACATTTTAAAAAGTTTGAGTTATCAAAAGAACAATATATTCAATTAGCAGAACTTTGTGAAGCTAACAATGTAGGTTTTATGGCTTCTGTTTGGGATTTAGATTATATTTCTTGGATAGATAAATACATGCCAATTTATAAAATTGGCTCTGGAGATTTTACCGCTTACCCTATATTAGAAGGCATTGTAAAGCTTAAAAAACCAATTATTTTATCAACAGGACTTAGTACTCAGCAAGAAGTTTTAGATACAGTTAAATTTATTCAAAATTTAGACTCATTGTATTTAGATAAACAATATTTATCAGTATTACAATGTACTTCTATGTATCCAATACCATACTCTAGTGCTAATTTATCAGTTATGGATACTTATAAAAAAGAAACAGATTTAACTATTGGTTATTCAGACCATACAGAAGGTAGTTATGCTTTAGAGATAGCTGTAGCAATGGGAGCAGAGATTTTAGAATTTCACTTTACAGATAGTAGAGAAAATAAAGAATTTAGGGATCATAAAGTTTCACTAACAAAAAACGAAGTTTTAGATTTAATCTCTAAAATAAAAAAAATTAACGATTTAAAAGGAAACCCAATAAAAACTCCAACAGAAATTGAAATAGAAACAGGCCATTGTACAAGTTTTAGAAGAGCTGTATACCCAATTAGAAATTTAAAAGCAGGAACTATTATCACTAAAGATGATTTGGCTTATTTAAGACCTAATCATGGAATTGATGCTCGTGACTATAAAGAAGTAATTGGAAAAACTTTAAAGGAAGATGTTATTAAACATCAAAAAATTACATTTGAAATTTTAAAATAAGAAATGTTTTATCCTCTACTAAAATTATTTTATGATAAAAAACCTATTATTTTAGGTTGGATTTATAAAGTATTATTTTCTAATAAAAATCTTAAAATTGGTAAAAACTTTAAGTGTGATTCTTTCCCTATAATAACTTTAGATAAAAATGCTAAAATTCACTTAGGAGATAATCTGATTTTTAGAAGGAATGTTGAAATTAGAACGCATCAAAACTCTAGGTTAACTATTGGTGATAATTGTAGAGTAGATAGAGGAGTAAGAATATTGTCTACTAATAAATCTCATATAGACATAAGTTCTGGTGTTCGAATTGGTCTGTATAGTGTTTTTAACGGTGGAGACTCTATTTTTATAGGTAAAGATACTTTAATCTCTGGTTTTGTGTATTTACAAACAAGTATGCACAACTATTTTGAGGAAGGAAAAAATATACAAGAACAAGGTTATACACACAAGAGAATAATTTTAGGAGAAGATTGTTGGCTTGGGACACATGCAGTAATATTTCCAGGAGTTAATCTTAAAAATAAAGTTATTGTAGGTAGTAGTTCTGTTGTAAATAAATCTTTTGGAGAAAGTGCTATTATTGCTGGTTCCCCCGCAAAAATTATTAAAAAAAGAAAAATTAATGAAATATAATTCATCTCTAGTAACAGTTTATATAACAAATTATAATTATCAAGATTATTTAGAAGAAGCTTTTACTAGTTTAGTAAATCAAACGTATAATTCTATCGAAATAATAATTATTGATGATGGCTCTACAGATAATTCTATAAATATTATTAAAAGGTTATCTGAAAAGCATGAAAATATTCAAACTATTTTTCAAAAAAATAAAGGATTAAATAAGACTAATAACGTTGCTATTAAAAAAGCTAGAGGTAAATATATTATGCGATTAGATGCCGATGATATATTAGAACCGAAAGCTATAGAGAAAATGGTAAAGGTGTTGGATGAAAATGATAATATTGGATTGGTTTTTCCTGACTATTATTTAATGGATGAAAATGGCTTTAAATTTTCAGCTCATAAAAGGTATAATTTTGATACTGACGTTTTATTATTTGATAGACCTGCTCATGGTGCTTGTACAATGATTAGAATATCCTTTTTAAAGGCTGTAAATGGATATGATGAAGATTTTACATGTCAAGATGGTTATGAGATTTGGTTAAAATTTATTACACATTATCAAGTGAAAAATATAAATGAACCTTTATTTTACTACAGACAACATTCATCTAATTTAACAAAAAACGAAACTAAAATATTATCTACCCGAGCTGCCATTAATAAAAAGAGTGTTCAAACTAAAAATATTAATATTGAATCAATATTAATACTACCTATTAGAAATGATAAAAAATATTTAAAGGTAATTGCTGGTGAGTCTATTCTTGAAAAGAAAATTAATGTTGTTCTTTTAGCTGAAATACCTAAAAAAATTATTGTTACTAGTAGTTCTAAGGATATTAAAGAATTTGTTCAAAAACGATATAAAGATGAGTCTAAAATAATTTTTATAGAAAGAAGTGAGGTTTTAGAGCGCAAAACAACACCATTATCTGAAACTATTAATTTTATACAAAAACAAATTGATGTAAATTATAATGCAATTCAAATTATTTCTCCAGATTTTCCATTTATAGAAAGCTATAGTATAGATGATGCGCTAAATACTATGTTTTTATTTGGGTCAGATTCAATAATAAGTGTTAGAGAAGATAACCATATGTTTTTTCAACATCATGGTAAAGGAATGGAACCTATTTTAAATCAAAATAAATTCACAAAGTTAGAAAGAGACACTTTGTTTAAAAGTGTAGGTGGTATTTCTGCTGTTAAAAAAGAAGCTTTTGATTTAAGTAATGAAATTATTACAGGTAGAGTAGGTCATTTGATGGTGGAAGAAAAAGCAAGTATTGAATTAAAGAATCAATATGGACTTGATTTAGCTACAAATATTTTTATAAATGAACAATAAAGAATTAATTGAAGTATGTAAACCATACAGTTTTAATAAGGCTGTATACTTTCATTCAAGTGAGCAGTATGGTTTTGGTAAGATTCTTAGAAAGATGGCATTTTATCCTTCATTTTTACCTATTTGTGCCCATTTTGAACACTCTAGCCCTCCTTTCTTTGATGAAATTTGGGATATTGAAAAAAAATTTTTGACAGTAGCATTTTTTCACAGAGATGATTATGTAGCTCAATGGAATGATAGGTTTAAAGAAAAAGCAAAAGGAATGTCTTTTATGTCACCTTTTGTTTGGTATAAAAAAAATAAAAAAATAAAAATTTCAAAAACTGCCAAAGGAAGTCTTTTTTTTATTCATCATACAAGAGAAGGAGTTGATAGATTGCATGATCAGAATAGAATAATTAAAAAAATAGAAGGGGTAGATGAGGATCAAAAACCGGTTTCTTTTTGTTTTTATTATTTAGATATTCAAAAAGGACTGCATTTACCTTATCAAGAATTAGGATATAATATTGTTTCTGCAGGCAACTCAAATAATCCAAATTTTATAGAGAATTTTTATAATTTAATTATTAACTATAAATATGCTTTAACAAACTCTATTGGAGGACATTTACTGTTTGCGACAAATTTAGGCATGCCTGTTTCTTATTTTGAAGAACTAGAACCTATTCACAAATCAGAATTACATAGGTTTAACCAGGCTATGTTAACTTTACATACAAGTAAAACATATTTAGACGCAAAAAAACTGTTTAAAGGAAATAATAAAGAGGTAAATGTTAAACAAAAGGAGTTTACTGACAGGATGTTAGGTGTTTTCTCTAAAACAAATAGATTTCGATTATCTATAGTTTTATATAAATCACTGATTCAATACTTTTTTTTTAAGATAAATATAAAATATAATAAATGATTCCTAAAATAATACATTACTGTTGGTTTGGAAATAAAGAAAAACCAGGTTTAGTAAAAGATTGTATTGAGTCTTGGAAAATACATTTGCCCGATTATGAAATAAAAGAATGGGATGAAACCAATTCTAAATTAGATTCTAGATTTGTTCAAAAAGCATATAAGTTAAAAAAATGGGCGTTTGTTTCAGATTATATAAGGCTTAAAAAAGTATATGAATACGGAGGTATTTATTTTGATACAGATATGTTACTTTTAAAAAATTTAGATCCATTTTTAGAAGATAAAATGTTTATTGGTTGTGAAGATGAAAAAACAATTAATGCAGCAATTTTTGGAGCTACTAAGAAACATCCTTTTATTTATAAGATACTAGAAAATTATAAAGACTTAAAAATTGGAGGATTTGTAAATTTATTTTCCATAGCAATTCCTATAATAATAACTAAAACATATAAAAAGGCATATAATTATAATGATCTTTTTTTAACAAAGTTAGAGAATGAAAATCTTATTGTATATCCAACAGAATATTTTTACTCATTACCTTCTAATGAGTCTTCTAATAAAAATAATTTCACCAACTATTTAACTGAAAATAGTTATGCTGTTCACCTTTGGGATGCTTCTTGGGTAGATTTAAATGAGTTTGAATATATTAGAGCTAGAAAATACTTGAAAGGGTTTGTCGAGTCCATAAAGAATCTTAAACATTCTCAAAAATTAAATGCTAAATATTTAAGAAAAATTTTATCTGCAATAAAAACATCGATATTAACGCCAGAAAAGATTAAAATTAAATAGCTAGAAAATCTATTTAATTATAGTTAATGATTATGCTAGTTAAAAGTTTAAATATGATAAAAAAAGTTACTATTGGTGTTCAGTACTTAGATACTTATCCAGAAAAAAGAAATATTGTAAATATTATATCTAATGTAAATTATGTTAGTGTAGAAGATTGGTATAGAAAACTAGCAAACCTTAAAATTAAATTACGAAGCTATACTAGGCTTAAAAGAAGTTTAGGTGGTTTAATTGCAAAGAAGGATTTAGATAGGTATTCTTTTTATTTACCTAATAAAGATAACGAGATTAATTTTTTTCATTTTTTTAATACAATTAACCTTAAAGCTAAACAACCATGGGGAGTAACTTTTGAAGCTACACTGCCTCATTTTCCACCTTTTTCAGATTACCATAAAGATGATTTTCCTGGAGGTAATAAGAAAGCATTAAGAAAAATAAAAAAATATTTAAAAGCCTTAGCAGACGATAAATGTAAATTTATAATTGCACTCTCAAATTGTAATTATAAAATTCAAGAAAGTTTATTAAGTAATTTCCCTGAATATAAATTTGTAATTGAAAAAAAAATACAACAGATTCATCCACCACAAAAGGTTTTATTAAATAGTTTTTCAGAAAAAGAATCTATTAACGGAAAAGTTAATTTTGTGTTTGTTGGACGTGATTTGCTCGGTAAAGGTGGTGGTGAGGTAATAAAAGTGTTTTCTAGATTAATTAATCAGTATTCTAACTTTCATTTATATTTAATTGGAGATTTTCAATTAAATTCAGTTACAGCAAAAGATTTTACAAAAAATGATGTAATTGAATTTAAAAGGTTTATAGAAGAGAATAAAAAGGATGTCACTTATTTTCCTTTTTTAGAAAATAAAGACTTATTAGAATTGCTAAGAGATAAAATTCATGTAGGTATGCTGCCTACACGAGCAGATACTTACGGCTATAGTGTTTTAGAATTTCAAGCTGCAGGTTGTGCTGTAGTTAGCACGGGTTTAAGAGCGTTAACAGAAATTAACAACGAAGATATAGGTTGGTTAATCAATGTAAAAACGAATGAATTTGGAGAATCATTTCATTATAATAAAGAGCAATTAAAGAAATTAAGTGTTGATATTGAGAAAGGATTAGAAGAATGTATTATTTCTATACTTAAAAATCCTAATCAAATTATAGAGAAACAACGTTTGTCTTTAGAAAGGATAAAAATGATGCACAATGTGGATAATTATAGAGATAAGTTAAAAGATATTTATAATGATTTTATTGAATAAAAAAAGGAAATATAATAACTAATTATGCTTTTTAACTCCTTAGAATTTTTAATATTCTTAATTGTTGTTGTTTTGTATTGGTTTGTTTTTAAGAAAACGAAGCAACAAAAAGGGGCAAAATTTTTCACTAAAAAATTAGACAGTATTTTAAAAACAACTTTATGAAAATACTCTTTGTTTGTCAGCAATACATACATGCTGCACGTTGGATTGGTCAACTAAAAGATTCTGGACACGAAATATATGTTTTTGATTGTTTAGACCAAGAAATTCATCCAGATTTGTTATGGACAAATTACACCACAAATTGGAGTAAAAGAAAAATTCCTTATTTAAAGGGAGAGTTTTTTCTTGAAAAAAAAATGCCGAATATTTTTAATAAACTAGCACCTTATCTAAAAGTTACAGCAGCAGAAAAACTAGAGGAGTTGATTAAAGAAATTAAACCAGATTTGGTACATTCTTTAGAAATGCAATCGCAAACATACCCTTTGTTAAAAGTTCGAAAAAAACTAAATTTTAAATGGGCTTATTTTTCTTGGGGAAGTGATTTGTATTTATATCAAAATGAGAAAAAACATCAGCAAAAGATAAAACAAGTACTTTTTAATTTAAATTATTTATTTGTAGATAATCACAGGGATATTAATATTGCAAAAGATTTAGGCTTTAAGAATGAGGTTGCAGGTATTTTTCCCGGTGGTGGCGGTTATCAATTAGAAAAAATAAAAGATACTGTTGCGCAAACATCAAAAGAAAATTTAATTATAATTAAAGGATATCATCATTGGGCAGGTAGAGCTTTGGTCGTTTTAAAAGCATTAGAGTTGATAAAAAGTGATTTAATAAATTATCAAATTTTAGTATATTCTGCACATGATAATGTTATTGATAGAATTGTTGCAATGAATGCCAGTGGTTGGAATATAGAATATATCAGTAGAAAAAAAGAAGTGAGCCAAGGAGAGTTCTTAAAGTTGTTTGCCAAAGCCAAAATTGCAATTGGTAACAATATTTCAGACGGAATACCAAATACATTATTAGAGGCAATTATATTGGGAGCTTTCCCTATACAATCTAATCCTGGTGGAGCTTCAGAAGATTATATAACAAATGGTAAAAATGGATTTTTAATTCAGAATCCAGAAGATGCGGTAGAAATTTCTAAGTTAATTATAAAAGCATTACAAAACGAAGCGTTGTTAGAAAGTGCATTTTTAAAGAATCAAGAAATAGCAAAGAAATTAGCTTATAAAGAAATAAAAAACAAAGTGTTAAAAGCTTACGATAATATCAGTAAAACGCTATAAGTCTTCACTTATTTTTTATTAAATTTACAGCTTTTCAAATAAGCTATGATTTCTAAAAAAATCCTTTATTTAACAACAGATTTGTTATTTTTAAATACTGTAAAAGCAGGAGGCTCTGCGGTACAAGAAAGTCATCTTTCAATATTAATGAAACTAGGTTACCAAATTAAAGTGGTACTTATTAATTGTGAGAAATTTTCAAATTCAGCACCAAAACTATTTAAAGATACACAAACATTCTTTTACAATGGTGTCTATTTTTCTGTAGATGAAGTTCAATTGTATAGAACAGATAATTCAGAACTTTCTTTTTTAGAAAGAATTTCAAAAATGATTTTTAATCCTACAGACTATTATTATAATTTTGTAAATAAGGTAAATTACTCTTTTTTAGATGCTTATTTTAATAAAATGGAGTTTTCATTTATTTGGGCACAGTGGTTTTATGCAGGTTTGTTAGCAGCAAGTCATAAAGAAAAACAAAAGGTTTTTTACGTACATCATGATTGGCAATATAAATTAGTAGATTTTAAAAAAGAAAAAGGACTTAAAACTAAAATTTTAAAGTTTTCAAAAAAAAGGATTGAAGAAAAATTAACAAGAGACGTAGCTGCTGTAGTTTGTGTTTCTAGTACCGATGCATATTATTTAAATGCAAAAGGAATTAATTCACTGTATTTAACTACTACATATAATAAAACAAATATTGAATTATTAAAGCCTAAAGAAAAACCTTCTTTAGTGCATTTAGGAAGTTTAAATGCAACAGCAAATAGAGTTGGACTTAAAAATTTTATTTTAAACTCTTGGGAGGATGTTAAAAAGGAAATACCAGATATTTGCTTAGAAATTGTAGGAGAACTCTCTGTAGAAGACCAAGAGCTTACAGCATTATTACAAAATGATAAAAATATTATACTACATAAATTTGTGGAGAATTTAAATACTGTATTACGTCCTTTAGATATACATATTATTCCTTGGGATAAAGATACAGGTACAAGAACAAGGTTGGCACTAACACTACAGTACAAACAATGTTTGGTTGCCCGTAAAGAAGGTGTTGCAAATGCTAAAGAAATAGTACAGAATGTAAATGCATTATTAAGTGACTCTTGGCCTTCTTATACCAATGATATTGTTAATTTATATAACAATAGAACATTAAGAGATACAATAGCGGCCAATAGTTTTAAAACATATACAGAGAATTTTACGCACGAATCTCAATTAAAAAATGTAGCATCTTTTATAAAAGAAAATAGTTAAGTTTAATGAGAATAGCAATTTTAAATTACAATAATAATTCTAAAAAATGGGAATTTAATGGTACTCCATTTCATTCTTTTATAGATGGATTAAAAGAACTATCTAATAAATTTGATGTTTTGGGATGGTGTTATTTTCCAGAAGATAAACCTATTTTAAAAGCATCAATAATAAAAAATAAAACGAATGAATTACCAGAATTAGTTTCATTCGGTAGTCAATTATTTTTAGAGAATTCAGAATATTTAGAGGCTCAAAATCCTTATTTTAATAGTTTTAGCACAGGTGAAAAAGGACAATATGATACATGGAGAGTTCGGTCTAATGCTGGGTATATTTCTTCGATAATTATTAAAGAATTTTTAACGACCAAGTTTCCTAGTTCTTACAAAGTATGCTTAGGGGTTTTAGGTTATTATACATTTAGAGCTGGCGGTCTAGTCAGTGTTTCTTACAATAAGTCTCTTACAAGTAATAAGATAGAAGGACTTACAAATAATGAATATATTGAGGTAATCAGTTTTACTAGAAAAAAACATTGGATATTTTACTTTTTAATCAATCTTTTTTTGTTTGATAAAAAAATAGTAATACCAATAAAATATCTTTTTAAAAATAATTATATTCTAATAGAGCATAGACCTAGTTTATGGAGTAAAGTTTCTAAGTTTTCTGTTGATGTTTCATCAAAATCTGTAGATGTTGTTATACCTACTTTAGGAAGAGCTGATTTTGTTTTTCAAACACTATTAGACTTAAATGACCAAGATATTAAAATAAATAAAGTGATTTTGGTAGAACAAAAATTACCAAATCAAAAAGAGACATTATTAAGAAAAACACTAGATTATAATTGGAAATTTAATTTAGATCATGTCTTATTAGAAGAATTAGGTTTATGTAATGCACGTAATGTTGGTTTTGGTAAAAGTAAAGCAGATTATATTGTTATGTTAGATGATGATATAAGAATAGATAATCAGCCCAATATTTTAGAAAATTTAATTGTAAAATTAGAAACATCTAAAGCACAAATAATATCATTTGCATCTAATAATATAAAAGGAAATACTTTTTCCGAAATGTCTTATTTTGTTTCTGGCTGTTCTTTTCTAATCAGAAATAATAATATTTTACCTTTTAATTTAGATATTGAAGGTATGGGATGTGATGATCAAGAATATAACAACAATGTACATGATAATCATCAAAGAGTTATATATACAAATTTAGAATATATAAATCATTTAAGAGCACCCATGGGAGGTTGGCGTTTTGATGCAAAAGAATTTTTACCTTGGTATGACGGCGGTATTGTTCCATTACCAGGACCAGTAACATTGCATAGATTTTTAAAATATGCAACAGAAAATCAATTAAAAGGTTACAAGTTTTTTGTTTTTTTTAAATATTATAAGTTTAAAATTTGGAAATATTCGCTTTTTAATAAACGTTGGAACAAATCTTTATTATGGGCAAATAAAATTATAGAAGGAAAAGTGAAGTTAGATATAAAAAGTGGTGTTTTAAAAAATTAGAAAATTGGAAAGATTTATAGAAATACAAGGAAGAAAAGTAGGTTCAGATTATCCACCTTTAGTAATTGCAGAAATAGGTATTAATCACGAAGGTTCTTTACAGGTAGCCAAAGAAATGGTAGATGCAGCACATAGAGCAGGAGCAGAGTGTGTAAAACATCAAACACATATTGTTGCTGATGAAATGAGTAGTGTTGCCAAAAAAGTGATTCCAGGAAATGCCGATGTTTCTATTTATGAAATAATGGAACGTTGTTCTTTAAATGAAGAAGATGAAACTGCATTAAAGAATTATGTAGAATCTAAAGGAATGCTATTTATTTCTACCCCTTTTTCTAGAGCTGCTGCAGATCGATTAGAAAGAATGGGCGTAAAGGCTTATAAAATAGGATCAGGAGAGTGTAATAATTATCCTCTTTTAGAACATATTGCTTCTTTTGGAAAACCTGTAATTTTAAGTACAGGAATGAATACGATAGAAAGTGTACGTAAGGCAGTGGCTATATTTGATAAATTAAATGTACCAATTGCATTATTACATACTACAAATCTATATCCAACACCTGTACATTTGGTCCGTTTTGGGGCAATGACAGAGTTGTCAAACGCTTTTCCTGATAAAGTTTTTGGCTTGTCAGATCATACGTTAACAAACCATGCATGTTTGGGATCAGTAGCTTTAGGCGCTTCTATTTTAGAACGCCATTTTACAGATCATATGCAACGTACTGGTCCGGATATTGTTTGTTCTATGGATGAAAACAACTGTAAAGAATTAATTTACGGTAGTAATTTAATTTGGCAAATGCGTGGCGGTACAAAAGAACCAGCAAAGGAAGAGCAAGTAACCATTGACTTTGCTTTTGCAACTGTGGTAACTATTAAACCAATAAAAAAAGGCGCGCCTTTTACAAAAGAAAATTTGTGGGTAAAAAGACCAGGTACAGGAGACATTTTAGCAGAAGAATATAATGCTATTTTAGGAAAAACAGCAACCGAAGATTTGGCGGATGATCAACAATTAACTTGGGAGGATGTCGAAAACTAAAAAAATAGTTTTTTTAACAGGAACCCGTGCAGATTTTGGGAAACTAAAATCACTAATTCAGATAACGCAAGATCATACTGATTTTGAAGTGCATATTTTTGTAACTGGGATGCACTTAGATCATACATATGGGTATACTGTAAACGAAATTATTAAAAGTGATTTTAAAAATATTCACCAATATGAAAATCATGGTGAAAATGAATTTATGGACCGTGTATTAGCTAAAACCATTACCGGTTTTTCTGAATATGTTGCTAATTTACAGCCCAATTTGGTTATTGTTCACGGAGATAGAGTAGAAGCTTTGGCAGGTTCTATCGTTGCCAGTATGAATAATATATTAGTGGCACATATTGAAGGTGGAGAAATTTCTGGAACAATTGACGAATTAATTCGCCATTCGGTTAGTAAATTAAGTCACATTCATTTAGTAGCAAATGAAGAAGCTCAGAAAAGATTGATTCAAATGGGAGAATTGCCAAGTTCTATTTTTGTTATCGGTTCACCAGATTTAGATTTAATGAATCCAGAATCTTTGCCTTCACTAGATTTAGTGAAAAAATATTACGAAATTGATTTTTCGGCATATACTATTTTAATGTATCATCCTGTAACCACGGATTTTAAAAACATTAAAAAACATATTAAAGAAGTTGTAGATGCAGCTATAGAAAGCGGAAAACAGTATGTTGTTATTTATCCAAATAATGATTTGGGAAGTAATGAAATACTAGAAGAATATAAGCGAATTGAAGGTAATAAGAACTTTAAAATTTATCCATCTTTACGTTTCGAGTATTTTTTAACTTTGTTAAAGAATGCCGAATTAATTATAGGGAATTCTAGTGCAGGCATAAGAGAAGCACCTTTTTACAATGTACCTACCATAGATATTGGTACAAGGCAAAGTAATAGAGCCGTAGCAACATCAATTGTAAATGTTGCTCATGATAAAGAAATAATAAAAAAGTTACTAGCAACTATTTCTGTGCAACTAAATGAAACGATGAATAGTGATTTTGGAAATGGAAAAAGTGATGAATTATTTTTAAAATTATTACAAAGTAAAGAGCTTTGGAAAACAAATTGTCAAAAACAATTTCAAGATTTATAAATGAAAGTAATTGCTATTATTCCGGCTAGAGGAGGATCTAAAGGGATTCTTAAAAAAAACCTTACCAATATTGGTCATAAACCTCTAATAGGTTGGTCTATTGATGCTGCTTTAGAATCAGAATTTATTACAAATGTGATTGTTTCTTCTGATGATGAAGATATTTTAAAAACAGCAAATAATTACGGAGCTCAAACGCATCTAAGACCTGCTTCTTTAGCAACTGATACTGCTAAAACAGAACCAGTACTTGTAGAGGTACTTCGTTATTTAGAAGCTAAGAATGAGAAATTTGATTATTTAGTGCTTCTTCAGCCAACATCACCATTAAGAACAGCAAGTGATATTGATGCTGCTTTTAAAATGTTGATAGACAAAAAAGCAACAAGTTTAATTAGTGTAAAAGAACCAGAAAGTAATCCGTTAAAATCATTTGTATTAAATGAAGAAGGATACATGAAAGGTATTGTAAATAATGATTTTCCTTTTATGCCAAGGCAAGCGCTACCGAAGGTTTTTTATCCCAACGGAGCGATTTATATTGTTGAGGTGCCTTATTTTAAGAAGTCAGAAAAATTATTTTCAGACAAAACTATTTCTTATTTAATGAGTGCAGATAAAAGTGTTGATATTGATACAAAAGCAGACATACTACGAGCTGAAAAAATACTGAAAGAGCGTATATGAAAAAGAAAATAGCAGTTGTTTTTGTAACCAAACAGAGTTTAGATTATTATAAGTGTTGTGGTTTTTTTGAAGATGTTTCTAAATCGTATGATGTAGAAATTTTAAAATTAGATTCTTTTAATACAGAATTAGAACAAGAATTTAAAGAAGTAAACCTACCTTCTCTAGACCTTGGTGGTTGGATTGATTTGTACAAATACTTAAAAGAAAAAGCTTCTTTGCATTATAATGATAAAAGGTTTTCGAACAAAAACCATCATTTATATGCAAAATTTAATAATGCTAAAACCTTTGTAAATAAATTAAAATTTTCAATTATAAATGTTGCTTCCTTTTTTTATGCAAATGAAAAAAGTATTGAGAAATTAGAACGTAAAAGAGCTTGTTTAGTTGCAGAAACAAAATGCTTTAAAGAGTTATTGGTTCATTTTAAAGCTAATAAACCAGATTTTATATACTTAACACATCAAACTACAAGCCATACTTATTGTGTGTCTCAGGTAGCTAAAAAGTTAAATATACCTACGATTTCTTTAATTTATTCTTGGGATAATGTTGTAAAAGGAAACAAACAAGTAATGGCAGATTATTATTTTGTTTGGAGTCGTTATATGAAAGATGAAATGTTGCAATATTATGAAAAAGAGGTATCAGAAGAAAATGTTTTTGTTGTAGGCACACCACAGTTTCATCAATATTTTCAGGAAGATATTTTTATTGAAAAAGAACTCTTTTTTAAAGCGTATCAGATACCTAAAAAAGATTTTTATATCTGTTTTTCAGGTAATTTTACTTCTATTGGGCAAGATGATCCTGCTTATTTAGCAGATTTAGCAGCTGTTGTTACCGCATATAATTCTAAAAATGAAAAACAATTTCATATTCTTTTAAGAGCAAATCCGGCAGATTATAACCAAGGATTTCTTAAGGTAGTAAAAGAAAATACAACAGTTATTACAGATGTAAAAACATCTTGGGAAAGCACAGGTGTAGCTTTGCCTTTAAACGAGAGCAAAATGCCTTTGGCAATATTAAAAGCAACCATAGAATATAGTGATGCTATGTTAAATGTTGGCTCTACAATGGCTTTAGATGCTACTATTTTAAATAAATTAGCGTATTATTTAGATTATAAAATAGAAAATGGTTCAGATAAATTTAATATTGATGAAATTTATAAGTTTATTCATTTTAAGAGTTTAAAAGAATTAGACAACCCAGTAAAACATTTAAAGAGTAAAGAAGATTTAAAAACAATATTAGAGGATTTGGTTGATGAAAATTCAACACGTTTATCAAAACAAAAAGTTTGGGCAGAAAAAATAGTTGCGCATCCATTAAATGAAGTTTCTAAGAGAATGCTGTCTGCTTTCGATAAAATTTCTGAAAAATGCATATAGGTTTTTTACTTCCAGAATATCCGCACAAAAAAATCACAACTGCTTGTGCAGGAATTGGTACGTCTTCGCAAAATATTGTTTTGGGACTTTTAAAAGATGGGCATCAAGTTTCTGTGTTTATTTACGGTCAGGATTGTAATGAAGTTATAGAAGAAGGATCATTAATGATTCATAAAATCAAAAGAAATCAATTTAAATATTTCGGGTTTTATTTATACAGAAAACAACTGAATGCATACATCAATAAAATTATATCAGAAGATAAAATAGATCTATTAGAAGCAGTAGATTGGACCGGTATTACGGCTTTTATGAAGTTTAAAATACCACATGTTTTAAGATTGCACGGTACAGATGCTTTTTTCTGTAATTTGGATAAAAGACCACAAAGTAAAAAAAATTATTTTTTTGAAAAAGTAGCTTATAAAAATGCTACAGCTGTAATTGGCGTTTCTAATTTTGTTTTTGAACGTTCTAATCAGATATTTAAAATTCAAAAAAAGGGAATTGTTATTCCGAATGGATTGTTTTTTGAAAATATTCCAACACACGAAAATACGATTGTAGAAGAAAATACGATTTTGTATTTTGGTTCTATCATAAGAAAAAAAGGGATTTTAGAATTAGCAGCTATTTTTAATAAAGTTATTTTAGAAAGACCAAATGCAAAACTATCTTTTTTAGGAACAGATGTGCCAGATATACAAACGAAAACGTCTACAATAGGTTTGTTTACGGACTTATTATCCGCAGAAGCTTTAAAAAACTTTAAATATTTAGGGGTTGTCCCTTATATTGAGTTAACAAAAGTAATTGCTAAAACGCAAATTTGTGTATTTCCATCTTTGGCAGAATCTTTTGGTATGGTTACTATTGAAGCCATGTATTTAAAAAAAGCGATTGTAAATACAAATTATCCTTGGGCTACAGAAATTATTAAAAATGAAGAAATGGGACTTTTAGAAGACCCTAAGAATCATGAAGCTTATGCTCAAAAAATTATGCAACTTTTAGATGATAAAAATTTGTGTAAAATAATAGGAGAAAAAGCAAATAAAGAAGTGGTTAAAAACTTCTCTATAAAAACAATTACAGCAAAAAATACAACGTTTTATAAAAAAATAATTGCAGATGAAGTTTAGTTTAATTATTTGTACATATATGCGTCCTGTAGCAATTTTAAAGTTGCTAAAATCAGTAGAGGAACAAGAATTATATCCAGATGAGATTTTAATTATCGATGGTTCTACAAATGATAATACAGCACTTGTTTTTAAAGAAAATAATTTTAAAAACCTTGGCTATTTTAAAGTTGATAATGCGAACAGAGGGTTAACAAAACAACGTAATTTTGGTATTGATAAAGTGTCTGAAGATATAGATGTTGTTTGTTTTTTAGATGATGATATTATTTTAGAAAAACCCTATTTTAAAAACTTAATAAATACATATAAATTATATCCAGATGCTGGTGGCGTTGGAGGCTATATTTTAAATGAAGTAAAATGGAGGAAGTTAAAAAAGGATGAAAAACCCAGTTTTAAAGAATTTGAAATTGATGGTTATATCAGAAATTTAGGAACCAGAAATGTTTTACGTAAACGATTAGGGTTATTATCTGATCAACCACCTTGCATAATGCCAGAGTTTTCAAATGGTTTTTCTGTAGGTAGTTTACCGCCAAGTGATAAAACCTATAAAGCCGAATATTTTATGGGAGGCGTGTCATCTTTTAAAAAAAAGGTGGTAGATACTGTTAAGTTTTCAGAATACTTTGAAGGTTATGGTTTATATGAAGATTTAGAGTATTGTTTACGAGTTTCTAAAAGCTATCAATTATATGTAAACACTTCGGCTACATTATTTCATTATCATGAAGAAGGAGGAAGACCTAATAAGTACGCTTATGGAAAAATGGTAGTTAGAAATGGATGGTATGTGTGGCGAACAAAATTCTCTAAGCCATCTTTTATTGCAAGATTGAAATGGAATGCAATTGTTATTATTTTATCAATATTACGATTTATAAATGTACTAACAACTTCAAAAAGAAAAGAAGCGTTTACAGAGGGAATAGGGAGATTTGTAGGGTTGTTTAGTTTGTTGTTTGTAAAACCTAAAACTCAAAGATGAAATACATTCAAGATATAAATAAGTATAAGAAATATAGTAAAAATAGTAATAGTCTAATTCTTATGTTATTTACACAAGGACTTTGGGCTTTGTTTTTTTTTAGAATTTTTAATAGTATATATAAATCTAGAATTCCAATAATTTTAAAAAAGCTTCTTTTATTTTGTTATATACCTATTCAAAAGTTTATGGAATGTTTAACAGGTATCTCTTTGCCATATTCTGCATCTATCGGAGGAGGTTTTTATATAGGACATTTTGGAAACATTATACTTCACCCAAGTTCTGTAATAGGAGATAATTGTAATATTTCACAAGGGGTTACGATAGGTGTTAGTGGTAGAGGAGATAAACGAGGGATTCCAAATATTGGTAATAATGTTTATATAGGAGCAAATTCGGTTATTGCAGGAAAAATTTTTATAACCGATAATGTGGTAATTGGTGCCTGTTCTTTAGTGGTAAATAGTATTTTAACTGCTGGAACAGTGCTAGGAGTGCCCGCTAAAATGATTAACAACAATAATTCAGAAAACTATATTTAATGAGGTTTTTAATTATTACTGACGCACCAACTTTACAAAAAGAGGAAAAGAACTTTTCTTATGCTCCGTATGTAATTGAAATGGATTTATGGATGGAGTATTTTGATGATATTGTTATTGTTTCTCCAACAAAATATAACAAAACCCTTTTAGTTGAATCATTTAAAAAAGATATAAAAATATCATCAATACCTTCAATATCATTAATCTCATTTTTTGATTTATTGAAGAGTATTTTAGCTTTACCGTATATTTTACTTAAACTTTTTATAAATATGTATAAAGCAGATCATATTCATTTAAGGAATCCAGGGAGTATAGGTCTGTTAGCTTGTTTTGTTCAAATATTTTTTCCTTTTAAACCTAAAACATCAAAATATGCAGGAAATTGGGATCCTGAAAGTAAACAACCATTAAGTTACCGACTTCAAAAAAAGATATTAAGTAATACTTTTTTAACTAAAAACTGTAAAGTGTTGGTATATGGAGAATGGGAAAATCAAACTAAAAATATTATTCCTTTTTTTACAGCAAGTTACTCTCAAAAAGAAATAATAGAAATACCTGCTAGGAATTTAGAAGGTAAGATTAACTTTATTTTTGTAGGATCTTTAACAATAGGCAAACAACCTTTGCTATCTGTAAAGGTAATTCAGGAATTAAGTAAAACTAAAAAAAATATTCATTTAGATATTTTTGGAGATGGAGCAGAACGCAAATGTTTAGAAGACTATATTAAGGAAAACAATTTAGAGACTTACGTTAAACTTCATGGTAATGTAAATAAAAATACAGTAAAAGAAGCTTTTAAAAAAGCTCATTTTTTGTTATTTATTTCTAAATCTGAAGGTTGGCCTAAAGTGGTTGCAGAAGCCATGTTTTGGGGAGTGCTACCTATAACGTCTAAAGTTTCTTGTGTACCTTATATGATAGGAAACGGAAGTAGAGGAGCACTTGTAGAAAGTAATGTAGCGTCTATTTTATTGGTAATTAATGCCTACTTTAAAAAAGAAAAAAACTATGCGAGACAATCTAAAGAAGCAATGGAATGGTCGCAAGAGTTTACGTTAGAAAAATTTGAATCTGAAATAGGTAAATTATTAAATGACTAGAATTAAAATTTTACAAATTATAGACTCTTTAAATGTAGGAGGTGCAGAGGTTTTAGCTGTAAATATTGCGAATTCTTTAGCTGACGCTGGTTATGAGTCTCACATTTGTGTAACTAGAAAAGATGGAGATTTAAAAAATCAAATAAACAGAAATGTTGGTTATTTATTTTTAGAAAGAAAAAGAACAATTGATTTAAAAGCAATTAAAAAACTTAGTAATTACGTAAAAAAACATAGTATAAATAGAGTTCATGCGCATGCTTCTTCTTATTTTGTAGGGGTTTGTGTTAAGTTGTTAAACCCAAAAATAAAATTAATTTGGCACGATCATTATGGAAATAGTGAGTTTTTAAACGAAAGAAAAATTGTAGCATTAAAACTTTTTTCTAATTTATTTTCTGCAATTATTTCTGTAAATAAAACTTTAAAATTGTGGGCAGAAGAAAAGCTAGTCTGTTCAAGCGTGTTTTTTATTAATAATTTTGTAGAGTTTAGAGATCTAAGTCAAAAAACTAAATTAAATGGAGTTGACGGTAAAAGGATTGTGATGTTAGCTGGTTTTAGAACTCAAAAAGATCACTTGAATCTTTTAAAAGCATTTGATGAAATTGTAAAGAAATTTCCCGATTGGACTTTGCATTTGGTAGGTAAATTATATGATGATGCTTATTCAAGAGAAGTTATAAGTTTTGTGGAAAAGCAACAATTGAAAGAGAGTGTTTATTTTTACGGTGTACAATCTGATATTAAATACATTTTACAACAATCTTCCATAGGGGTTTTGTCTTCAAAGTCGGAAGGCTTACCTTTGGCGCTTTTAGAATATGGATTGGCAAATTTAGCTGTTGTTGTAACTGATGTTGGTGAATGTAAAAATGTTATAGAGCAATTTAAATCTGGTATTGTTATAGAAAAAGAAAATAGTTTAGATTTAGAAAATGCATTAATAGTATTAATCAATTCTGAAGAAAAAAGAAAGTCTTATGGGGCATTACATTTAAAAAATGTAAATAATTATTACTCACCAAAAAGTTTCTTAGATCAATTAATAAAAATTTATACGCTATAGTTTGATTCAATACATATTAAATAATAAACTTAAACTTATAATTATCCATATTGTTATTGGGTATTTAGGCACCTTTCCTTTATTTCCGAAATTTTATGGATTAATATGTCTTATTATTCCTTTAGTAGTTATTGTTAGTTCTAATAATAGAAATGAAGAAGCCTTTTTATTTGCTTCTTATTTGGCTGGAGGAGAAATATTTTTAAGAATGATTCAGGGAACTCTTCTATACGAAATTGGAAAATATGGTGTAATGCTGTTTTTAGTCTTGGGTATCATTTTTGGACCTTTTAAACAGCGATTTTCTGTCCATTATATTTTTTATATTTTACTTTTATTACTAGGTATTGTCTTTACACAGGTTCCAGAAGGAGAGTCTTTGCGTACAAATATTGTGTTTAACTTAAGTGGTCCGATTGTATTAGGTGTCTGTGCTTTGTATTTTTATTATAGGCCCATAAGTAAACAAGACTTAATGGATGCATTATTTTTTATGTTGTTACCCTTATTTTCAATGATTACCTATTTGTATTTTAGAACACCAGATTTAAAAGAAATTGTTTTTGGAGGGGGAGCCAATTTTTCAACTTCAGGAGGGTTTGGGCCTAACCAAGTGGCAACAGCAGTTGGGCTAGGAATACTTATAATAGCTATTTTTTTATTATTAAAAGAAAAATTAACTGGCTTTATTTATTTAGATGCTTTTTTTATAATTTACTTTATATATAGGGGACTATTAACTTTTTCTAGAGGAGGTATTTTTACAGCTGCCATTGCTTTAATTCTTTTTGCATTCTTTTTTATTTTATATAAAAAAATGAGTTTACAGATAATAATTAAATATATGTTAATTCTTTGTTTTTTTCTTGTTTCTATTTGGATATATACTTCTAACATAACAGGCGGAATGCTAGATAATAGATATACAGGTAAAAATGCTGCAGGAGTACAAAAGAAGGATATTACTACAGGAAGAGGAGATTTAATAGCTTTTCAATTTAATAATTTCTTTGAACATCCCTTAGGAATTGGTGTTGGGAATGGTAAATATGAAAGAATGAAATCTAATGAGACTATAACGGCAGCCTCACACAATGAGGTAGGTAGGTTAGTTGAAGAACATGGGGTTATTGGTTTTGTTTTACTGCTATTATTGTTAATTGTACCACTCATTAACTTTTTTAAAGCGAATAATTTTCAAAAAGCATTTATAATAGCATTTTATGTGATGTGGTTTTTAACTATTAACCATTCGGCAATGAGGGTTGCTTTACCAGGCTTTATCTATGCTTTAAGTTTGATTAGAATTACAGATATAGAAAATGATTTGATAGATGAATAATAAAAGAATTCTTTATATAGGTAATAACTTAACTAAAAAAACAAAATACAATTCTACATTAATAGTTTTAACTAACTTATTAAGAAAAGAAGGGGTTTCTGTTATCGTTTCATCCGATAAAATAAATAAATTATTGAGATTATTAGATATGTGCTTTTCTTTAATTAGAAACAGAAAAAAAATTGATTATGTTTTAATAGATACTTTTAGTGCCATAAATTTTTATTATGCATTAGTTATTTCTCAATTATCAAGATTATTTAATATTAAGTACATCCCAATTTTACATGGAGGGAATTTACCAGATAGATTAAACCGAAATGAGTTTTTTAGTGATTTAATATTTAATTATTCTTATAAAAACGTAGCTCCTTCAAACTATTTAAAATCAGCTTTTGAAGAAAAGGGATACCAAGTAATATTTATTCCTAATATTGTAGAAATTGAAAATTATAATTTTAAATTAAGGGAATCTCTTGAACCAAAGTTATTTTGGGTAAGGGCGTTTAAAGAAATATACAATCCTACATTAGCTATAAAGGTTTTAAGTATATTAAAAAAAGAATATCCAAAAGCGATACTATGTATGGTAGGACCTTTTGTAGATAATAGTTATCAAAAATGTTTAGAGTTGGTGTCAGATTTAAAACTAGAAGATTCTGTTGAGTTTACTGGTGTTCTTCTAAAAGAAGATTGGCATAAAAAATCAACAGACTTTGATATTTTTATTAATACAACAAATTTTGACAATACACCTGTTAGTGTAATGGAAGGGATGGCTTTAGGGCTACCTATTATAAGTACTAATGCTGGAGGTATGCCATATTTGATTGAAAATGAGGTTGAAGGATTGTTGGTTGAAAAAGATAATGCAATGAAAATGTCAATAGAAATTATAAATGTTTTAAAAGGTAATTACCCTAAAATGTCGGAGATCGCAAGGGAAAAGGTAGAGGGGTTTTCGTGGGAATTGGTGAAGAATAAATGGTTTAAAATATTAAAATGATTTATAATAAGTTATTAGAAAACATTATTCTTCCTATGGGAGATTTAATCTTAAATACTAGTTATATAAAACGACTAAGATATTGGAAAAGAATTGATCAATTGTCTTATAACGAAATAATTGAAGAACAGAGACTAAGTTTAAAAAGAATATTAAAATTAGCTAATGAAAAAACAATTTTTTATAAAGGAGTTGAATTAATTGGAGATAACCCGTATTCTTGGATCGAAAAATTTCCTGTTCTTACAAAAAAAATGCTAAATGATAATATTGATAAACTTTTAACGGAAGAAAAAAGTACTCTAATTAAATTTTCTACAAGTGGTTCTTCTGGTTATAGAACAGATATTTACATGAATGAAGAAGATTTATCTTCTTTTAGAGCCGGTAATACAAGGTGGTGGGAATGGTGTGGGTATAAAATTGGAAGCAATTTATTACAAACAGGAATGACACTAGATAGAAAATTTATAAAAAGGACCAAAGATTTCTTGTTTAGAACAGTATATATTAATGCTTTTTCACTTTCAGAAAAGGAAATGCATAAAGTTTTTAATAAGGTTAAAAATAAAAATTACTATCTGCTTGGTTACGCTTCCTCTTTAAATGTACTCGCTGAATTTGCTATAAAAGAAAATATAAAAGTTGAATTTAAGGGGGTTATAAGTTTAGGAGATAAATTATTTAGCTATTATAAAAAAAATATATATAAAGCTTTTAATGCTAAGTTAATTGAAACCTACGGAACTTCAGAAGGTTTTCTTATAGCATGTCAGTATGATTTAGATTATTTGTACATCAATTCAGCTCAAGTATATCTTGAATTATTAGATGAATATAACAGACCTGTTGAAGATGGAGAAATTGGTAATGTTGTTGTTACAAGGTTAGATAATTCAGCTATGCCGTTAATTAGGTATAAAATTGGTGATTTAGCCATTAAATTACCGAAAGAAGAATATCCATTAGGTAGAAAATTAGACTATCCCTTATTAAAAAAAGTAATTGGTCGAGATACAGATGTTGTTATTTTACCAGACAATAGGAAACTTATCGTTCACTCATTTACTGGCATATTTGAATATTTTGAAGAAATAAAGCAATTTAAAGTCATTCAGTATAATAATTCAGGAATTACTATTGAATACGTAAAAGGAGATAATTATCAAATTGAAGTACTTGATAAAATATTAAAAAAACTTCAGGCTATAATTCTTGATTTTAATTTTAAAATTTATTTTAAAGAAGTTTTAGAAATAAAGGCAACAAAGTCAGGAAAACCACAAATTGTAGAGTCACACATAAAGTCACTAAAGAATGAATAATTTAGTGTCTATTATTACACCTAATTTTAATTCGGAGAAATTTATTAGGGAAACAATTAAAAGTGTTATAAATCAATCCTACGAAAATTGGGAAATGATTATTATTGATGATCTTTCTACTGATGCTAGTATTAATATTATTAATTCTTTTTGTAAAAGTGATGCTAGAATTAAATTACATAAATTAAAAGACAATTGCGGAGCTGCAGTTGCTAGAAATAAAGCTATTTCTTTAGCAAATGGAAAATTTATAGCTTTTTTGGATAGTGATGATTTATGGTTACCAAGAAAACTAGAACTTCAATTAAACTTTATGTTATCCAATAATTTTGCATTAAGTTATACTTCGTATGAAATGATAAATGAAGAAGGTGATAAAACTGGTAAAGTTATTAATTGTAAAATTAAACTAGATTATAATAGAATGTTGTATTCCAATGAAATTGGATGTTTAACGGCTATGTATAATCAGGATCTATTAGGTAAGGTTTATATGCCTAATATTAGAAAAAGACAAGATTATGGTTTGTGGTTAAAAATTTTAAAAGTTGAAAAACATGCCTTTGGTATTCCTGAAGTTCTTGCTCAATATAGAGATCGTAGTCAGTCTATTTCAAATAATAAAGTAGAAATGCTTAAATGGAACTGGAATTTGTACAAAAATATAGAAAAACTCTCTTATTTTCAATCCAGTTATTACACAATATGTAATGTTATTAATAAATTGATCAAATGAATATAAAAATCCTTAATATTTACTTTGTATATTATTGAGTTATTTTAAATAAAATACATCATTTTTTATGAATAATTTTAAATTACTTTCTTATCAACTAATATTCTTTTTATAAATTTGCAGAGTTCCCCATTAAGTTTTATTATTTTTTAATTATATATAATTGAATTAGTTTACGTTAAACAAAACAGCATCATTTGACAACAAAAATATCATACTTTAATGTATCGGAAAGAAAACTTTTTTTAGGAATAATAGACGTTATTATTCTTATTTCTAGTCTTTATTTAGCTTCATTATTTATCAATTTTACCTATATTAAATTTACAAGTAGCGCCCTTCTAAATTGGTTGTTATTATTGGGTTTTTATTTTTTAATTTTTGGTCAAATTTTTCAACTCTATAGCTTAAATGTTGCTAATAATAGGTACTTAACTGTTAGAGCAACTGTTCTTACAGTATTTACAACAACTATTTTTTATATTTTTACGCCTTATTTTTCACCAGAACTACCACCTAATAGATTACAAATAGTCTATTTTTTCTTACTTTCTTTTATTCCACTTTTACTTTGGAGGTTTGTATATATATCTTTAATATTTTCGCCAAAGCATTTTAAATCTATTGTTTTTATTGGTAATTCAGAAAGAATTAAAAAATTACTGATTCAAGTAAATAAAGATTCTTTTCATCATGTTCAAGCTTATTTGTCAGATAAAAAGGTGGAAGGGGTAGAGGGTTATATAGATATTTCTAAAGCAACAATATCTTCAATTTTGGCAGACAATGCTATTACAGAAGTTATTGTATCTAAAAGAGATCTATCTGAAGAAGTAGTGAATCGTCTAAATAAAGAACTTATTTTGTTGTTTGAGAAAGGCGTAAATATTGTGAGCTATGAAACTTTTTACGAAAACGTAAATGTTAGAATTCCTAAAGAATATTTAGATCATAATTTTTATAGACACATTAATTTTAGTAAGAATAATTCTAATAATTTCTATCTATTTGGGTTAAGACTTATAGATATATTCTTTTCTGTAATAGGAGCTATCGGTTTTTTATGTGTTATTCCATTAATTTTTATTGGTAATATTATAGCTAACAGAGGTCCTTTATTTTACACACAAATAAGAGTAGGGAAAAACGGTAAAACTTTTAAAATTTTTAAGTTAAGGTCTATGGTAAAAGATGCCGAAAAAGGAGGCGCTGTTTGGGCTAAAAAAAATGATGTTAGAATTACTGGCTTTGGAAAGTTTTTAAGACGTACTAGATTAGATGAAATGCCTCAGTTTTTTAATATATTAAAAGGAGATATGAGTTTAATTGGTCCTAGACCAGAAAGACCAGAGTTTGTAAAAGATTTAGAAGCTCAGATTCCTTTTTATACTATAAGGCACGTTATAAGACCTGGTTTAACAGGTTGGGCTCAAGTAAACTATCCGTATGCAAATACCATAGAAGAACAAGAAACCAAATTGCGTTACGATTTATATTATATTAAAGAGCGTAGTACTTTCTTAGATTTTAAAATTTTTATTAAGACGTTTACTACTGTTTTATATTTTAAAGGTCAATAGTTTTTTTGATAAATAGTAATACCTTACAGCAAGTAATACTAATAAGGGGATTATAACTACAGGGAAGACTTGAATTTCTACAATCCATAGAACAGGAATTATTACTAGTAATATTAATAATAACTGCATATATTTTTTCAACCATTTTGGTTGATGTGTTTTCAATAAAAGAAAAGCAACAATTACATTAGGCGCAAAAGTAAACAATAAATTAAAGTTATTTGGTGCTGTAGAATGTGTTGAGAAAAACCATAGAAAAACTAATACAGTACCTATAAGGCCTGTTGTAAATAATATAATAAAATCTAATGATTTGGTTCTTTTATTATTTTTAAGATCTTTATAAGTAATATAAATACCTAAAAAAGCAAAGATACTAAATATTAGAAAAGGATTAAAAATAGAGCTTTTAGCTTCTTTTTCTTTAAAATTTAGAAGTACTACTTCTTTTTTTACAAGTTTTTCTGGTTGATTTCTAATAAAAACGGTTGCATTTTTAAAAGAGCTATATATATAATCTGGTAAAAACATATATTCATTAAAAGTAGCCTTTTCATCTAATTTTGTACCTGCAATTAAATTTAAACCAAAAGTTCCCCAAGAATTCCAAGCAATTTCATGATTTGTTAATTGTCTAAATGTTAATCCATTTTCTATATTATTATCATTAAAAGCAAGTTTATCACCTAAAACTAACCTTGTTATATCCCTTAACTTTGTAGCGCAATTATTAAAATAAGGATCATAAAGGTAGTTTCTATTTTCTGGCGATGCATTATTTTCTAGGAATTTAAAATAAGATTGTTTTTCTAATAGATCTAAATTTAAAACTTGTTCTTTTAACCAACGTTTCTCTCTTTTATAACTAGTTAAAAAATATTTAAAATCATAGCGAGCCAAACTATAAATCATATTTCCTTTTGCAGAATTCAATAAAAAGTTAGGAGCATTAAAATCAAACACTCCATAATTATATATTAAATCTAAATTTAAAACAGGATCTTTAACTCTTATAGCAGAATGTCCAAAAGCAAGAAAGAATTCTTCTCCTGGGCCAACAGTAATAATACTTACTTCTGCATATTCAGAAAGTTGAAGTTGTGCTTTTAAGGGGGAATAAATGGAAAGTAAAAATAGTAAAAGAAAGTATTTTTTGTTCATAAAAACTAAGGTCTAAAAAAACTATAATCTATTGTAATTGAAAAAATATTTGAATACAAAGCGTTACCAACACTACCAATGTTAGTTAAAGCATAATCTATTTTTATGCCATTGTATTTAAAACCAACACCAAAATTGGGTTGCATAGAAAGTGATTTTGAGTTATCGAATTCTGTCATGTATTGAAAATTACCAACGCCGGCTCTTAAATAAACCAATTCGTCATAATCTACTTGAAACCCCATTGCAGGGTCTATACTTAAAACATCTGAAGAAAAAATATCGTTTGTTTTGGTAAAACGCATATTTGCATTTATTTCTGAAAGTAAATGAAACATACGGCCTATTCTCCAGTTTTTAGCGACACCTAACTGTAGTTTAGGTTTGGTTATTTCTGTTGTTTCTGGTAAATCTTGATTTTGTCCTGGAATAGCCTTCTTAATTTTATTAAACTCATCTTCATTAATTGCCCAACTATTAAAAGTGGTGGTAATGTCTCTAGCCATTACACCAAATTTCCAAGAATTACGTTCAAACTGAATTCCGGCATCAAAACCAAAACCATAAGAAGAAGCAAAATCACCAATAATTCTTCTGACTATTTTTGCATTTACACCAAATTTAACATCCTTAAAAATTAAATTACGAGCATACGCAAAGTTAAAAGCATAATCTACTGATGAAAAAAGGCTAATATTATTATAATCAATATTTCCATCACTGTCAATTAATTCTGTAGTATTTAAAATATCATCTACACCAAAACGAATTATAGAAACTCCAACAGCACTTTCTTTGTCTATTGGCATAGCAAAACTTGCATGATTGTAATTGGCTATTCCGGCAAAATAAGAGGCGTGCATTAGGGAACCTTGGTAGTCTTCTATACCTACTAATCCTGCAGGATTCCAGTAAATAGAATTGACATCATTTGTTGTGGCAACAACACTTTTACTCATCCCTAACCCTGCAGCGTCTACCCCAATAGTTAAAAATTCATTGGAATAACTTCTAAATGCCTGTGCAGATAAAAGGAATGGAGTAAGTAGTATAAAAAATAATATTTTGTGTTTCAAAAGATGTAAATTATCAGTAACAAATATCTAAAAACCTACTAAAATAACAGTAGTTTTTTAAAGATATTGTTTACAATAGATGAATCTGAATATTTTGTCTGATAAATCTTTCAATTCTAAGCTCTAACCAGTTGTTTTTAGCACTGTAAAAAGAAGATATAAAGCCACAATGGCCGCCATAATTGGTCGTTTCAAAAAAGAAATTTTTAGAATTATTTGCTTCATCAAAAGGAAAGCACTGATTAGATAAAAAAGTATCGTCTTTAGAATTGATAAGTAAAGTTGGTATTTTTATTTTAGATAAATATGGTTTTGCACTCGCTTTTTCCCAATAATCTTCTGGACTCTCAAACCCAAATACAGGAACTGTGTATAAACTTTCTAAATGTTTAAATCGGGTAGCTTTAGCTAACAAGTCTTTATCTAACTGAAATTCAGGAAATTTAGCAGCTTTTTCTAAAATTTTAGTTTTCATGGTTTTTAAAAACCGCTCTAAATACAATTTGTTCTTTAATTTTTCTAGCTCAAATTCTCCTGAAGCAATATCAATAGGAACAGATATTGCTATTCCTCCTTTTACTTTAGTTGCACTATTTTCTGATTGTTCTCCAATATATTTTAAGGTTAAATTTCCGCCTAAACTAAAACCAATTAGTATGATATTTTCATACTCGTAATTTCTTGAAAGATGTTTTACTATAAAATCTACATCTTCTGTTTTACCACTGTGGTACGTACCTAAAAGTAAATTATCATCTCCAGAACAACCTCTTAAATTAAAACAAACGGTATCTAATCCCTTTTGGTTTAAATATTTTGTAGTAGATACGATGTATTTAGATTGAGAACTTCCTTCTAAACCATGAATTAATAAAACTAAGGTTTTAGAGCCTACTAAAGAAAAGTCTAAATCAATAAAATCATTGTCCCAAGTAGAAACTCTTTTTCTTTTATATTTACAAGATTCTTTTGAAAAAACAGATCTATAAATAGTATTAAAATGACCATTTTTAAAAAGAAAGGTAGGAGTAAAGTTAGAGGTTAATACAGGCATCTTTTGGTTTGTAAAGTTTAAAATCTAAAATAAAATGAGATGTTAGTAGTGTTCATTTTAATTTTATTGGTGAATTCGTGGCAAGTTCTTAAATATTGGTACAAATATTATAAAATTTTAAGGATAATGAAAACCAATAAAATCGATTTTCTTATTTTAGCCTTTAAATCAAACTATAAAAATGAATTTTAAAAAACACATTCCTAATTTAATAACGCTTGGTAATCTTTTTTGTGGAACAGTTGCAACAATTTTTGCTGTTGAAGGAGATTTTGTTTACGCTGGATTATTTGTTGTTCTAGGAATTTTATTTGATTTTTTTGATGGCTTTGCGGCTCGATTACTAAATGTATCTGGTGAGTTAGGTAAACAATTAGATTCTTTAGCAGATATGGTTACAAGTGGTGTGGTACCCGGAATTATTGTTTACAAATTATTGATAGAAAATGCATCGGGCTTAAATGATTTTAATGAACAAAATTACTTGCCTTATTTGGGGCTACTATTAACTTTAGGAGCTTGTTATAGGTTAGCAAAATTTAATATTGATACCAGACAATCAGATTCTTTTATAGGTTTACCAACACCTGCAATGAGTTTGTTTATTATTTCTTTACCTTTAATTCAAGAATATTCTACAATAGAATTTGCACAAAATTTAATAGGAAATAATTATTTTTTAATAGCAATTACTTTATTACTAACCTATTTAATGAATGCAGAATTACCGCTGTTTTCATTGAAGTTTAAAGATTACGCTATTAAAAAAAATATTGTTGTTTATTCTTTCCTTTTAGCTTCTTTACTTTTAATTTTTACTTTTAATTTCCTTTCTATTCCAATTATTATTATATTGTACATTATAATATCACTTTTTAAAAAATAATTATTTTTTATATCTAGATTTTTAATGGAAGTAGCCAGAATCCCCCAAAATGAAAAACAAAGGTTAGACGTTTTAAAAAACTATAATATTTTAGACTCTTTACCAGAAGAAGAATACGATGCCATTACAAAAATAGCTTCTAGTATTTGCAATACTACTATAGCACTTGTTTCTATAGTTGATGAAGATAGGCAGTGGTTTAAATCTACATATGGTATAGAAGCAACAGAAACGCCCAGAGAACTCTCTTTTTGCGCGCATAGTATTTTAAAACCTAATGAATTATTTGTAATTAATGATGCGACTAAAGATCATCGTTTTTTTGACAACCCTTTAACTGTAAATGCCCCAAATGTAATCTTTTATGCAGGTGCTCCTTTAAATAGTTCAGAAGGATTTCCGTTAGGTACTTTATGTGTTATTGATAACAAGCCAAACGAATTAAATGACAGCCAGAGAGAGTCTCTTCTATTATTATCAAAACAAGTAGTTGTACTTTTAGAACTTAGAAAGAAAAATGAAGAATTGGCACTGTCTAATGATAAGATAGCCAAATTAAATGAACAGTTAAATAATTTTGCAAATAGACTAACTCATGATTTAAAATCGCCTATAAATGGAATAAGTTTTTTGTTAGATGTTTTAAAACAAGATTATATATCAATTTTTGAAAACACAGAAGCAGAGGAATACATTTCTTTAATAGCAGATAGAATTGTATATGTAGATAGCTTAATAAATGAGATTTTAAACTATTCTAAAGTTACTAGTGAAAATATTGTTTTTGAGAACTTTAATTTAAAAGAGCTATTAGATAAAATTGTAGTTAATATCGATTTTGAAAACAAAATTATTTTAGACGCTAATAACTTAAATTTAGATATTTTTAGTTCTCAAATAGGATTAGTTCAAATATTTCAGAACTTAATTTCTAATTCTAGAAAGTTTTATGATGAAGATAAATCAGAAATTAAGGTAAGTTTTAAAGAAGATATAGAAAATTATTATTTTATCTATGAAGACAATGGTCCTGGTATTGAAGAGAAGTATTGGGCTAAAGTATTTGAAATGTTTGAAACATTAGGAAATAATGATCCTAACAATAATAATACAGGAATAGGTTTAGCAACTGTAAAGTCTATAGTAAAAAGACTTGGGGGTAAAATAGAATTAAAGAAAAGAGATGAAGATAAGAAAGGTGTATGTTTCTATTTTTATATATCTAAAAAAAAGGTAATTTTTTAATTATTAATAATTAAAAAATCTTCCTCTTTTTCAATTCAAAATCTTTACCTAAATATACTTTTCTAACCATTTCATCTGCTGCCAATTCTTCTGGTGTTCCGCTTTTTAGAATACTACCTTGGTACATTAAATAGGTTTTATCTGTAATCGCTAATGTTGCTTGTACATCATGATCTGTAATTAAAATACCGATGTTTCTGTCTTTTAAATGCGCAACAATACTTTGTATGTCTTCTACAGCAATAGGATCTACCCCCGCAAAAGGTTCATCTAATAAAATAAAATTTGGGTCAGAGGCTAAGCAACGTGCAATTTCTGTTCTACGTCTTTCTCCTCCGGATAATAAATCTCCTCTATTTTTACGAACATGACCAATATTAAACTCTTCAATTAGAGACTCTAACTTTTCTTTTTGTGCTTTTTTTGATAAATCTGTAAATTGTAAAACTGACATAATGTTTTCTTCAACAGACAATTTTCTAAAAATAGAAGCTTCTTGTGCTAGATAACCAATCCCTTTTTGGGCACGTTTGTACATGGCGTCTTGAGAAATTTCTTCATCATTTAAGAAAATTTTACCCGAATTTGGTTTTATCATCCCAACAATCATATAAAAAGAAGTTGTTTTTCCAGCTCCATTAGGACCTAAAAGTCCAATAATTTCACCTTGTTTTACCTCTAATGAAATTCCGGTAACAACTTTTCTACTTCCGTAGATTTTCTCTATGTTTTCTGCTCTTAAAATCATATTTTATAAATATGTGTAATTGTTTAATTGTTGAAACGTGTAATGTTAGTTTGTGTAAAAGTAATAAATTATGTTTTTTAAAATCTTAATAGATTCATAACATTCATTTTTATACTGATTACTGCAAATTAAACTGCTTACTTATTTTCTAGCATTTCCCAATACTCAACAGCTCTTCTTAAATGCGGAATTACAATTGTACCACCAACTAAGGTAGCAATAGACATCGTTTCTATCATTTCTTCTTTAGTAACTCCGTTTTTCATAGCAGCTTCTAAATGATATTGTACACAATCATCACAACGTAAAACTGCAGAAGCTACTAAGCCTAAAAGTTCTTTTGTTTTAACTGGTAAGTGCCCTTCTTTAAAGGTATTTGTGTCTAAATTAAATATTCTTTTGATTACTTTATTATCAGAATCTAAAATTTTATCATTCATTTTCTGACGATAGTCATTAAACTCTTGTACTTTTTCGTGCATTTTTTTCTTGTTTTTTAATTACTACTTTTGAAACTCTAATACTTATTTCATACAAAATAAGAATAGGAATTGCCACAATTACCTGACTCGCAACGTCTGGAGGTGTAATAATAGCTGCTAAAATTAATACAACTACTAGTGCGTGTTTTCTATATTTTTTTAAGAACTCTGGTGTTACTAAACCAATTTTAGTTAAAAAGTAAACCAAAACCGGTAATTCAAATAATATTGAAACTCCTAATAACATATTGGTAACTAGCCCTATATGAGAGTCTAAAGTAAAGCTATTCTGAATTAGATCTGTAATTTGATAATTATACAAAAAGTGTATAGAAATAGGTGCAATTACATAAAAGCTAAAAGCGATACCACAGAAAAATAGAAAAGAGGCTATAAAAATAAATCCTCTAGATTTATTTACTTCTTTTTTAGTCAATCCAGGAGCAACAAAACGCCATATTTCCCATAAAAGATAAGGGAAAGCTAGAATAATACCCAATATAAATGAAGACCAAATAGAATTCATTAATTGTTGGGTGGGTTTTAAACTTATTAAATTGTCTTTAAATACAACATTGCAAAAACCACTATCTAATCCAAAATAAGTGAAAAAATCACAAAATAATTGATAAGTTATAAAATCGGATTTTCTGTGTGCCAATAAAAAGTTTTCGTATACTTCTTTTTGAAACACAAATAATACAATTGCTATAATAAATATTGCTGCTGCACTTCTTACTAAGTGCCATCTTAATTCTTCTAAATGTCCTAAAAAGGACATTTCTTTCTGTTGTTCTGCCATTAGAAAATTCCTTCTTTAATTAAATCATGTAAATGTACAACACCTACATATTTGTTTTTATGGTCTACAACCAACATTTGTGTAATGCTATTTTTTTCCATAATAGTTAATGCATCTACTGCCATTGCATCCTCTAATATAGTTTTTGGGTTTTTACCCATTATGTCTTTTGCTGTAATTTGAGAAATCTGTGTAGATTTAGTAAGCATTCTTCTAATATCTCCATCGGTAATAATACCTGTTAATTTCTCTTTATTTAAAACAGCAGTAGCGCCTAATCTTTTTTCAGAAATTTCTACAATAACTTTTGCAATACTATCTGTTTCGTTAACAGCAGGAACCTGGTTTTTTTCTACCAAATCAGATACTCTTAGGTATAAACGCTTACCTAAAGCGCCTCCTGGGTGGTATTTTGCAAAATCTTTACTAGTAAAACCTCGTAAGTTTAGTAAACAAACAGCCAATGCATCTCCCAAAACTAATTGGGCAGTTGTACTTGTTGTTGGTGCTAAATTATTTGGGCATGCTTCTTTTTCTACATAAGCATTTAATGTAAAATCTGCGTGCTCACCTAAATAAGAGTCAATGTTTCCTGTAATTGCCACTATTTTATTTCCATAATTTTTTATTAACGGAACTAAAACCTTTATTTCTGGAGTATTACCGCTTTTAGAGAGGCAAATAACAACATCGTCTTGTTGTACGTTTCCTAAATCTCCATGAATAGCATCTGCGGCATGCATAAAAATAGCAGGGGTTCCGGTAGAATTAAAAGTAGCAACTATTTTAGATGCAATGTTTGCACTTTTACCAATTCCGGTTACAATTACCCTTCCATTTGAATTTAAAATAAATTTAACGGCCTCTTCAAAGTCCGCATCAATTAATTTTGCTAAATTAGCAATAGCATTACTCTCTGTTAAAATAGTTTCTCTAGCAGTATTTATAATTGTGTTTGTTTTTTTCAAATGTTTGGTATTTTATCAGAATAAAAAAAAGTTATATCTTTAAATTAAGTAACAAGCAAATTTACTATAAATAATAATTAGAGCAAATATAATAGTATGTTTGTGAATTGTTTTTAACGTTAAACGAATATTTA
This sequence comes from Polaribacter sp. NJDZ03, assembly GCF_019263805.1. Classification (NCBI taxonomy): domain Bacteria; kingdom Pseudomonadati; phylum Bacteroidota; class Flavobacteriia; order Flavobacteriales; family Flavobacteriaceae; genus Polaribacter; species Polaribacter sp. NJDZ03. The sequence goes on along the minus strand of NZ_CP079195.1, from coordinate 1,073,198 downwards.
ATAAAATGGATTTATATACCCCTCTAAAAAAGTTCTTTGGATTTAATAAATTTAAAGGTTTACAAGAGCAAGTAATTAAAAGTATTGTAGAGAATAACAATACTTTTGTAATAATGCCAACAGGTGGAGGTAAATCACTTTGTTATCAATTACCCGCTTTAATGTCTGAAGGAACGGCTATTGTAGTTTCTCCATTAATTGCTTTAATGAAAAATCAAGTAGATGCAATTAGAGGTATTTCTGAGCATAATGGTGTAGCACATGTTTTAAATTCATCTTTAAATAAAACAGATGTAGCCCAAGTTAAAGAAGATATTGCTAACGGAATTACAAAACTTTTGTATGTAGCACCAGAATCTTTAATAAAAGAAGAATATGTTACTTTTTTAAGAACTCAAAAAATTTCTTTTGTTGCTATTGATGAAGCGCATTGTATTTCTGAATGGGGCCACGATTTTAGACCTGAATACCGAAATCTAAAACATATTATTAAGGCAATAGATAATGTACCTGTTATTTGCTTAACGGCAACTGCAACAGAAAAAGTACAAGAAGATATTTTAAAAACGTTAGGAATTCCGGAAGCAAATAGATTTAAAGCGTCATTTAATAGGCCTAATTTATTTTATGAGGTAAGACCAAAAACAAAGGAAGTAGAAAAAGATATTATTCGCTTTGTAAAACAAAGAATGGGTAAATCTGGAATTATCTACTGCTTAAGCAGGAAAAAAGTTGAAGAAGTTGCTCAGGTTTTACAAGTAAACGGAATTAAAGCTGTTCCATATCATGCTGGTTTAGATGCTAAAACTAGAGTAAAGCATCAAGACATGTTTTTAATGGAAGATTGTGATGTTGTAGTAGCTACAATAGCATTTGGTATGGGAATTGACAAGCCAGATGTTCGTTTTGTAATTCACCACGACATTCCAAAAAGTTTAGAAAGTTATTATCAAGAAACCGGAAGAGCAGGTCGTGATGATGGCGAAGGATATTGTTTAGCGTTCTATGCTTATAAAGATATAGAAAAATTAGAAAAATTTATGGCCAGCAAGCCTGTTGCAGAACAAGAAATTGGGCATGCATTATTGCAAGAAGTAGTTGGTTATGCAGAAACGTCTATGAACAGGCGTAAATATTTGTTACATTATTTTGGCGAAGAATTTGATGCTGAAAACGGCGATGGAGCAGATATGGATGACAACTCTAGAAACCCTAAGAAAAAACACGAAGCTAAAGATGATGTACAGCTTTTATTAAAGGTTGTAAAAAAGACCTTACAAAAGTATAAGTCTAAAGAGATTGTAAATACAATTGTAGGAAAAGAAAACGCATTATTAACTTCTCATAAAACACATTTACAGTCTTTTTTTGGAAGTGGTAAAGATAAATCTGCACTTTATTGGATGGCCTTAATCAGACAGATTTTGGTAATTAATTTAATAAAGAAAGAAATAGAACAATATGGAGTTGTTAAATTAACTGAAAAAGGAGATGCTTATATAAAAAATCCTACTTCATTTATGATGACAGAAGATCATTCTTATAGTGAAGAGGATGATAATTCTATTATTACAAATGCTAAATCTTCTGGAGGCGTTGCCGATGATAAATTAGTGAAACTATTAAAAGATTTACGTAAAAATGTAGCAACAAAACAAGGTGTACCTCCTTTTGCTGTTTTTCAAGATCCATCGTTAGATGATATGGCTTTAAAATACCCAATAACTTTAGCAGAATTATCTACTGTACATGGAGTAGGAGAAGGTAAAGCTAGAAAATTTGGTAAAGATTTTATTAAATTAATAGCTAGTTATGTTGATGAGAATGATATTTTAAGACCAGATGATTTAATTGTAAAAAGTACAGGTACAAACTCTGGATTAAAACTTTTTATTATTCAGAATACAGATAAAAAATTACCATTAGAAGATATTGCGAAGTCTAAGGGACTTAAAATGGATGAACTAATTAAAGAAATGGAAATGATTATTTTTTCTGGAACCAAGTTAAATATCGATTATTCTTTAGATGATTTGTTAGATGAAGATCAACAAGAAGAAATACATGATTACTTTATGGAAGCAGATACAGATAAGATTCAAGATGCTTTAGATGAGTTTGATGGAGATTATGATGAAGATGAACTACGTTTAATGCGAATTAAATTTATAAATGAGGTAGCCAATTAAGAACATTATTAAACGATTATAATTAAAAGAGGTTGTCTAAAAAGTGAATTTTTGTCATTTTGAATTTATTTCAGATTCTTTTGAAACTTGATTTTCAGTAAGTTAAGATACTGAATAAATTTCAACATGACAATGTTTATAGCTTTTTAGACAGCCTCTTTTTTTTGTCGTTAATTTAATATTTAAATTAACTGCACTAATTTAATATATAGACTAACGAAAATATTGAAATAAAGATCCACAGTGTAAGTGCCAATATTATAGGTTTTATTCCTGTAGATTTTAAGTCTTTTATAGAAATACTAGCTCCTACTAGAAATAAAGTTAGTAATAACAATCGTTTTGATATTAAAACAATAAAATTAGTAGTTGGTTCAGGTAAAAGGTGGTAACTATTTATCATAATAGCTACAATAAATAGAAGAATAAAATAGGGTATTTTAATTTTTTCTCCTTTTGTTTTAAAAAGAAACATTGAAAAAATTGATAAAGGAATAATCCACAGTGTTCTAGAGAGTTTTACGGTAGTCGCTATTCGCAAAGCTTCTTCTCCGTACTCTAAAGCAGCTCCAACAACAGAACTTGTATCGTGTATTGCAATTGCACACCACAAACCAAATTGCTCTTGTGTTAAGTTTAGAAAATGCCCAACTGCAGGAAATACAAACAATGCAATAGAGTTTAATAAAAATACAATTCCTAAAGCAATACTTATATTTTTACTTTTTGCTTTAATAACAGATGAAATAGCAGCAATTGCACTCCCACCACAAATTGCAGTTCCAGAGGTAATAAGATGTCCTAACTTTAAATCTATTTTTAAAAGCCTTGTTAACAATAAACCTATTGTTACCGTTAATAGAATAGAATAAATAGTTAGCCCAAACCCTGCTTTACTTGTAGCTAAAGTTTCTTTTATAAACATTCCGAAGCCCAATCCCACAACAGAAATTTTTAGTAAATAATGAATAACTTTGTGGCTATATGTCTGGAATGGATTTTTGAAGATAATGGTATATACAAAACCGATGATTAAGGCTGTTGGGCTGTTTACAAAACCTAAAAGAGTAATTAGAACTAGAAGAAAATAAATAGTTTTTGAGGTAAAATCTTTCATATCATTGTGTATTATTTGATACAAAAGTAGCAAGTATTAATTACTTTAAAGCAAATTAATTAGCTATGTGAGATAACTAAAAGTTATAGTTATTTCGAGTAAATTTTTTAAAATAATCAAAAGTATTAGAAAGATATCCCGTTCTATTTACAAAATAGAACCACCTTTCAATACTTAAATCTTTAATGTCTATTATTTTGAGTTTATTACTCATCAAATCGTCAGAAATAGAATGGATAGAGAGTAGGGCGTAATGGTCTGAATTGTATAAATAATTTTTAATGGCTTCCGTACTATTAAAAGATACAACAGAATTAAGTTTCTTAATTTTATGATTTAAAAGGTAACTATCTATAATTACTTTTGTTCCAGAACCCTTTTCACGTTCAATCATGGGAATTTTTTGAAGTGTTTCTATATCAATACTCCTTTTTTGAAAGGTATTATTATTTACATTTGTTACAAGTACAATTTCGTCTTTAATAAATTTCTCAAAATGTAATTTAGGGTTTGATATACTTCCTTCTGTAATTCCAAAATCTATTTCTTCGTTTAAAATTAGGGCTTCAATATTTTCAGAATTATTACTTATGATATTAAATTTTGTTTGAGGAAATTGCATTCTAAATTTTGCAATTACTTTAGGAATAATGTAGTTAGATAAGGTGGTACTTACACCAAAGTTGATGAAATTTGATAAATCATCTTTTTTATGAAGAAATTTTTCATCCATTTCTGCATAAATAGCCAAAATTTTATTCGTATAAATAAGAAAAGACTTTCCTTCAGTTGTCAATTCAATTGAGTTCCTTTTTCTTATAAATAAGGTGGTTTTAAACTCTTGCTCTAAATTTTTAATAGACTTAGATATGGCAGGCTGAGAAAGATATAATTGCTCAGCAGCTTTTGTAAAGCTTAAATGTTTAGCAACAACTTTAAATATATGTAATTTGGTTTTCATTAGTTTGTGTACAATACCTTACTTTTAAATGTACAATAATTTCTACAGTTTTAATCAATATCATTACAACGTAAAAACGGTAAATAAAACACCTAAAATGATAGCGATAAATTTCTGTAAGTTAAATTTGTGATTTTCAGAGCCTTCAAAAAGAATAATGGTAGAAATATGAAGAAATACCCCAATAATTAATGCAGTAATTTCTTTAGCATAGGTTGTAAAAAAAGTAATTTTATCACCTAATAATAACCCTAAAGGACTCATAAAAGCAAAAACTATCAAGAAAATAAACGTTATTTTTTTAGAATATTTAGTCTGAATTAAAAAGGTAGTTAAAACAAATGCAATAGGTATTTTATGCACTACAATGGCCCATAGTAAATTATCACCTGCATGATGAATAGGTAAACCTTCAGAAAATGCGTGTAATGATAAACTTATAAATAACAGGGTTGGAAACTCCTTACCATCAGAATGAATATGTATATGTCCGTGTTCTGCTCCTTTAGAAAAAGACTCTAATACAGACTGAATAATAATTCCGATTAATATAAAAATTCCTATTTTTTTATATTCTGTAGTTTCAGCATATACTTCTGGCAGTAAATGTAGAATAGTAACAGATAACAAATAGGCACCACTAAAAGCTAATAATAGACGAACAGCTTTTTTACTTGGTTTTATTATAAAAACAAAAATAGAACCAATAAAAACGGCTATTAATAGTAGAATATAACTCATTTTGCAATAATAATTAATCTATCAGAAGTTTTTGCTTCAAAGGTATCTAAGTTGTAATTTCCAAAAACAGTAGTAATCGTAAACCCCACTTTTTCTAAAAAAGTAGTCATTTTAGTAAGGTCTAGGTATTTTACTTGTTCTGTATATGTATGGTTTTCTCCATCAGCAAAAAAAGAAATATGCTTTAAGATAAAACCATCTTTAATTTCTCTTTCAATATTAAAAGTAATATGATCTACCGTTTTAGTTTCTTTTTTTACTAAATTAAGTTTTACTTTTTCGGCATTTAAAAAGTCAAAAACAAAAAAGCCGTCTTTATTCAATCCGTTTTTAATGTTTTCAAGAATTAAAATATCCTCTTTATCATCTTTAAAATAGCCAAAACTTGTAAATAAATTAAAAATAGCATCATACGTATGATGAAAATGCTTGCGCATGTCATGCACATTAAATTTTAACGTATCATTTTCAAATTCTTTTGCAGCATTAATACTGTTTTCTGCCAAATCACCACCAGTAACAGTGTACCCTAAAGAGTTTAAAAATACAGAATGACGCCCTTTACCACATGGTAAATCTAAAATATGCGTTGTTTTTGGCAAGTTTAAAAAAGAAGTAATATTCTTCATAAACAATTGCGCTTCATCGTCATTTCGTTCCTTATAAAGTGTGTGATAGTAAGAGGTGTTAAACCAATCTGTAAACCAATCTTTTGTTTCCATTTTTATAAAATTTGCAATAACCAGTTAATTACTTTTATTGCTATTGGCTTTCCTTAGCCTTTTGCCATTATAGGCATTTCAGTCTGTAAAAGTAACCAAATCTTACGTTCTGTAAAATGAATTTCTTAATTAGTATAAAAGCTATTTATAAATAGTATTTTTGCAGTCAATTTTATGAGCATGAACAAAGATTTTAAAATGACAGCAACAACACTTTTCGGTTTAGAAGGTGTTTTGGCAAAAGAATTAAGAGACCTAGGAGCACAAGATGTTAATGAGGGAGTTAGAATGGTTTCTTTTAGAGGAGATAGCGGTTTTATGTACAAAGCAAATATTGCTTTAAGAACAGCTGTAAGAATTTTAAAACCGATTAAAGTTTGTAAAATCTACGATGAAGAAGATTTGTATGAAGCAATTCAGAAAATTAAATGGGAAAACTATTTAGATACCGAAGGTACTTTTGCAATTGGAGCCGTAGTAAACTCTAAGAATTTTACCTCTAACTCGCATTATATTTCTTTAAAATCTAAAGATGCTATTGCAGATTATTTTAGACATAAATATAGTAAAAGACCAAATGTAGATTTAGATTATCCAGATTTAAAAATACACATTCACATTCAAAAAGACTGGTTAACTGTTTCTTTAGATTCATCTGGAGATTCTTTGCATAAAAGAGGGTATAGAACTGCAACTAATATTGCGCCAATAAACGAAGTTTTGGCTGCAGGTATGGTTTTATTGTCTGGTTATACGGGTGAGGAAAACTTTATAGACCCAATGTGTGGTTCTGGTACTATTTTAATTGAGGCTGCTATGATTGCCTGTAATATTCCGGCAAACATTAATAGAAAACTATTTGCTTTTGAGAATTGGAAAGATTATGATGAAGACTTGTATTTTACCATTCAAGAATCGTTATTAAATAAAATCCGTTCTTCTCATTTTAAAATAATGGGCTTTGATAAAGCACCTTCTGCCGTTCAAAAAGCACAAGACAATGTAGTAAATGCCAATTTAGATGAGTTTATTGGTGTACACCACGTTAACTTTTTTAACTCAACAAAAGAGGTTTTTGGTAAAACTACTATTTTGTTTAATCCACCTTATGGTGAGCGTTTAAATATTGATACTGAAGAATTTTATAAAAAAATAGGAGATACTCTTAAAAACAATTACCCAGGTTCTACAGCTTGGTTAATTACTTCAGATACAGATGCTTTAAAGTGTGTAGGTTTAAGAACCTCTAAAAGGATTGCTCTTAAAAATGGAGATTTAAACTGTAAGTTTGTAAAGTATGATTTGTACGAAGGAACACGTAAATTTAAAGAACATAAAGAAGATACGGATACAGAAGTAGAAACAGAAACGGAAGATTAGATTCTTTTTTGTCTTTGTCAATTTACGAAGCAATCTATACTAAAATAGTAAAGAGGTTATCTAAAAAAGGTTAAATCTTGTCATACTGAACATGTTTCAGTATCTCAACTTATTGAAGTTCAATCTTCATAAGAATCTGTAATAAATTCAGATTGACAAAAAATCTTTTTTTAGATAACTTCTTTTTTTTTGAAGCTATTTCCTGCTTTCCGTTATATCTTTTTGTAAAAAACAAAAAGGATGTCACTTCAATCAGGGCTAGACTTGTTGGTAAGTTTTAGTAATCATTAATAGACTATTTAAATATAAAAAACGTCTTATAAAGTTGAATAAAATCAGTTTTATAAGACGTTTTTCTAGTTTTAGTTAATGTTGTTGTGTATGGTTTGTTGCGTGTTCAAACAACTAATTTAGTAAATAAATCACAGATAGAGTATTCCGCAGGAATGTTCGTAAGTTGGCAGTGACCAAGCAATTAATTATACAAGTTATTGCCAGTAGTTTTTATCTTCTTTGCACAGTCAGATGCAATTATTAATCCAGCTGCCATCATAATAATGTCTTTTAAAACCAATCTTCCAGCTCCAGATAGAAAAGGAAATCCAAATTGAGGTGTTTGCATATCGCCTCCTAAATTTGGAACATATACTTCTGGAGTGCTTATGAGGAAAGTTAAAGTAACAATGGACATTCCAAATGTAAACAATCCACCCCAAAGACCCATTTTTGGAAACCAAATTCCCAAAAGTGTCAGAAGTCCTATAATAACAATTACGCTTCCTAACCCATAAGAGAAGGCATATGTATTATTGGATTTATGCCATTCTATATTTTTCTCTACCATTTTACCTTCTGGGTTTTTGTGTAACATGTATTCTTTAACAGTTTTTCCTTCTTCATTGATGACTGTTTTGTTTGTGTTTTTATAAAAGAAGCTCATTAAGGGACTATTTGTTACAAAAGGAACTATTCCATCTGCTTCGTATTGATAAGCTTTTAGACCACCAATCCAAACCATTACTATAAAAATGGCAAAACGAATAAAATTGATAAAATTAGTTTGACTGTTTATTAGTAAATTAAGTAAGTTATTCATAATTATATTTGTTTGAGAACAAAATTATACATTAAGAACAAGCTAAAGAATGGATTAAAGCGGATGAACAATGGATTATTTTGCCACTATAGAAATCCCTACTTTCTCACGAAAATGAGTGGGAGATAATCCAACTTCTTTTTTAAAATATCTACTAAAATAAAATTCGTCATCAAAATTTAGCTCAATGGAAACTTCTTTTACAGTTTTAAAAGTGAGGTGCAATAATTTCTTAGCTTCTAAAATAACACGCTCTTGGATGAGTTGCGTTGGTGTTTTTCCAACTTGAGATTTTATTTTTTTACTAAATGAAGAAAGAGATATGTTTAACTTATTGGCATAGAATGAAGAATTACGTTCTTTATGAAAATGAAATTCTAACAAACCTTGAAATGTTAGTAGCTCATTTTCATTAGTTTTTTGTGTGAGTTTGTTTCCTAGTTGTTCATCTTTTTCACTACTACAAATAGCAAATATGAGCTGTAGGTAAGATTTTATAACAGATTCTGAAAATCTTTTATTGACTCCAACTTCTTTTTCCATTTTATCGACTAGTTGGGATATTTCTTGAAATTTAATTTTATTGAGTGAAACGTATGGTTGTAAATAGATATTATTAAATAACAATCCATTACAAGCAACTTCTTTTTTATGATACTCAATACAATAAAAATCTCCGTGAAATTGTAGTAATTTAACTTTTGAAGAAGTAGAACCGAACCATTTTAAATTTTGATAAGGAGAAAGGAATAAAATAGATTTTCGTTTTGTTTTATATTTTACAAAATTTACAGAAAAATCCGATTCATCATCCAATAAAATAATGGAATACAAGGGAACATTATAATTTTTAATAAAATATTTTGCTTCTATAGATTGAATTGAAAACAAATTTTGATTTTTTAATTATTGGTAACGTTAATATGAATATGTTAGGTTTTATATTCATCGTTAGCTAAGTTAGTTTTTTTGAGTTAAAAAGTCAATAGTATAAACACTTGTTTTACCTTAAAAGATATAAGATTTTACAATTATTTTAACCAAAAAAAATCCAAAACAATTAAGTTTTGGATTTTTTATTATGTTGAACAGCTAAAAAATTATTTTTTCTTCTTCTGTTGTGCTTGTTGCTCTTGTGCTTGCTTCATAGCATCGTCTATTTTTTGACGGAATTTACTTTTCTTCTTTTCCGGTTTCTTTTTGTTTTCTTCTATTTGAGCATGAATTTTATCTTCATCAATTACATAGTTCTTAATAACCAACATAATTGCAATGGTTAACAAGTTAGATACAAAGTAGTACAAACTTAATGAACTAGCATAGTTGTTAAAGAAAAACAACATCATAATAGGAGAGAAGTAAATCATATACTTCATCATTTTTCCCATATCTGGCATACCTTCTTGCGTAGGAGGTTGCATATTTGCTTGCTGACTTTGGTTCATTTTCATGTAAAAGAAAATGGCAATAGAAGCTAATATTGGAAATAAACTTACGTGATCTCCATAAAAAGGTATTTTAATTGGCAATTGATAAACCATATCATAAGAAGATAAATCATTTGCCCATAAAAAGTTTTCTTGTCTTAAAGCTAAGTTTGTAGGAAAAAACTTAAAAAGTGCAAAGAAAACTGGCATTTGTAATATGGCAGGTATACAACCAGACATCATGCTAACTCCTGCTTTACGCTGAATAGCCATGGTCTCTTGCTGACGTTTCATAGCATTTTCTTTCCCTGGATATTTATCATTTAAAGCCGTTAACTCAGGTCTAATCACCTTCATTTTAGCACTTGATAGATAAGATTTATATACTAATGGAGACATAATAATTCTAACAACAATTGTCATTAAAATAATAATCAAACCGTAGTTAGATAAAAATCCTTTTAAGAAGTTAAATACCGGGTAAAATACAGTTCTGTTTAAGAAACCAAAAATTCCCCAACCTAAATCTGCTGTATGGTCTAAATCTGTACCTTCAAAAGTCTTTAATAAGTTATAATCACTTGGTCCGTAAAACCATTTCATGTTATAGTTTAACTCTCCACTTGCTAATTCTAACGGAGTTTTTAACTCATATCGTTTTGTAAAAACAGTATCTAATTCTTCATTTTTAATAAGATCGGTAGAAGTTACCGTACTATTATTAAAAGGTGTATCTGTTAATAAAATAGAGGTAAAGAAATGTTGCTTATAAGAAATCCAATCTACATCATTTAAAATTTCTGTATTACCAGCATTTAAATGATCTACGTCATCTTCTGTTTTGTAATAAAGATGAGAATACATCGTATTTTCTGTCTTTACACTCTTTTCATGTGCATAACCATCTAAAGACCAATCTAAATTAATTGGCGTAGAAGAGTTAATTACAGAACTTAAACCTTGAGAACGAACTGCAAAATTAACCATGTAATTTTTAGGTTTCATCTCATATCTATATTCTAGAAATTGAGTGTCTGAAACTTTTAATTTCATAGAAAGAACAGTGGTTTCTCCATTTTTAGAAACTGTAGGTTCAAAGAATAAATCTTTTGTATTTAAAATTCTATTATCTGTAGTACCAAAATTAATGTTAAAAGAAGCATTTTTGTCTTTTATCATATATAAAGGTAAAGAATCATGTGTCTTGTAATTCTTAATTTCTGCCTCTATAATTTGTCCACCTTTATTACTAACAGTTAATTTAACCAAGTTGTTTTCTAAAACAGAATTACCGTTAGAACCATTAATAGCACTTTGTGCAAAAGCACCAAGTTTAGTTGTGTAAGCAATTTGTTTTAAAGAATCGTTTTCAAAAACGGGAGTGTTTTCTGTAAAAGTATTTGAAGTATTGTTTGTAGAGTCTACAATTTGTTCTGTATTCGTAGAAGTATCAGTAGTTTCATCTGGTTTATTAGAGTTAATCCAGTATAATAAAATACCTCCTAATAATAACATTCCTATAAAAGAATTGATATCGAATTTTTTTTGTTCCATGTGTTATTTTAAAATGTCAATTTGTCATTAAACCAAAAGTTTCTTTTGATAAAAAAGCGACAAATGTAGTTAAAAAGCAGCTTTATATTATTTTTGCTCCTTTATATTTGATACTAAGTATGTAGTTCAAATAGTATTCCTAATTTTATAATGTCATTTTAAGCGCAGTCGAGATATTTTAGATTTCGACTGCGTTTAACTAAATACTTTTTTATTTCTGAGACTGTTTTAAGGCAGCTTTAATAAAATCTACAAATAAAGGATGTGGTTTTAAAACGGTACTCTTATATTCTGGATGGTATTGCACACCAACAAACCAAGGGTGAGTAGGTACTTCTACAACTTCTACCAATCCTGTTTTTGGGTTGAATCCGGTTGCTTTCATTCCCGCAGCTTCAATTTGTTCTAAATAAGCATTGTTAAACTCAAAACGATGTCTGTGGCGTTCACTAATCAATTCCGATTTATAGGCTTTATATATTTTAGAATCTCTTTTCAACTCACAATCCCAAGCACCTAAACGCATGGTTCCACCTTTTTCGGTAACATCTTTTTGACTTTCCATTAAATTAATAACAGGGTCTTTTGTGCTTTTGTTCATTTCTGTAGAGCTTGCATTTTCTAAACCTAAAACGTTTCTAGCAAATTCAATTACAGCCATTTGCATTCCTAAACAAATTCCGAAGAAAGGAATATTATTTTCTCTTGCATACCTTACGGCTCTAATTTTACCTTCAATACCTCTATCACCAAAACCAGGAGCTACTAAAATACCATTAACACCTTCTAATTTCTTTTCGGCATTTTTAGGTGTTAAACTTTCAGAATGTACCCAACGTACTTTTACTTTAGTTTCATGCGTAGAACCTGCGTGAATAAACGCTTCTGTAATAGATTTATAAGAATCTTGCAACTCTATATATTTACCAATTAAGGCAATTTCTACTTCGTGTTTAGGGTTTTTATGTTTGGTTAAAAATTCGTTCCAAACTTTTAATTCTGGTTCTCCTTTAGAAGAAAGTTTTAATTTATTTAAAACAACAGTATCTAAACCTTGAGCTAACATTAAATTTGGCACATCATATATAGTCTCAGCATCTATAGACTGTATAACGTCTTCTTGCTTCACATTACAAAATAATGCTAGTTTGCGTTTAATGTCGTCAGAAATTTCATGTTCTGTTCTACATACTAAGATATCTGGACTTACACCACTTTGCATTAACATTTTTACAGAGTGTTGTGTAGGCTTCGTTTTTAATTCACCTGCAGCAGCTAAAAATGGAATCAATGTTAAATGGATAACAATAGCATTATCTTCTCCTTTCTCCCAAAGCATTTGTCTTACAGACTCTACATAAGGTAAAGATTCAATATCACCAACAGTTCCACCAATTTCTGTAATTACAATATCATAATCACCAGTTTCTCCTAAAATTTGGATTCTACGTTTAATTTCATCGGTAATATGCGGAATAACCTGAACCGTTTTTCCTAGAAATTCTCCTTTACGCTCTTTATTAATTACAGATTGATAAATTTTACCTGTAGTTACGTTATTAGATTGACTTGTAGGAATGTTTAAAAAACGCTCATAATGACCTAGATCTAAATCAGTTTCTGCTCCATCATCTGTAACATAACATTCTCCATGCTCGTACGGATTTAAAGTTCCTGGGTCTATATTAATATAAGGGTCTAGTTTTTGGATAGTTACAGAAAATCCTCTTTGCTGTAATAATTTTGCTAATGATGCTGCAATAATTCCTTTTCCAAGTGATGATGTTACGCCTCCTGTTACAAAAACATATTTAGTATTACTCATGGTATTCTTAGGTTTGCGCAAAAGTACTAACTCTAAAAATTCTGTCAAATAAAAAAGGTGAAAAGATTTCTAAAACTTGTACTTTTGTATCGTTCAAAAATATTTCATTTTTTTTTTAAATAGTGTTTGTCATAAATAAAAACAGTTGTATATTTGCGCACGCTTTTAACGATGTGATTTCGTTAAGAAAACTAATAATAACAGAGATATTTAAAAATACAGATAATGCCAAAAAGAACTTACCAACCGTCAAAGAGAAAGAGAAGAAATAAACATGGTTTCATGGAAAGAATGGCTTCTGCTAATGGTAGAAAGGTTTTAGCTCGTAGAAGAGCTAAAGGAAGAAAGAAAATTTCTGTTTCTACTGAAACTAGACATAAAAAATAAATGATTAACTTTTGTTAATATATTAGGTGTTACTTTTTTTAAGTAACACCTTTTTTTATACCCAAGCACTAACTATTTTTGTAAAACAACATAACACAACAACTTACAATGCCAAAAAGAAAAGACCTCAAATCAGTTTTAATTATTGGATCTGGACCAATTGTTATTGGACAAGCTTGTGAATTTGATTATTCTGGTTCACAATCTTTACGTTCTTTAAGGGAAGATGGAATAGAAACTGTTCTAATCAACTCAAATCCAGCAACAATTATGACAGACCCATCTATGGCTGATCATATTTACTTGTTGCCACTAACAACTAAATCTATCATTCAAATCTTAAAAGAGCATCCACAAATTGATGCTGTTTTACCAACAATGGGTGGGCAAACGGCTTTAAACCTTTGTATTGAAGCAGATGATAAAGGAATTTGGAAAGATTTTGATGTAAAATTAATTGGTGTAGATATAGACGCTATTAATGTTACAGAAGATAGAGAACAATTTAGAGAATTAATGATTAAAATTGGTGTGCCAATGGCGCCCCAAGCTACGGCAACTTCTTTCTTAAAAGGAAAAGAAATTGCACAAGAATTTGGTTTTCCATTAGTAATTCGTTCTTCTTATACTTTAGGTGGAGCAGGAGCTTCTATTGTTTACAAAGCAGAAGATTTTGATCAACTTTTAAGTTTCGGTTTAGAAGCATCACCAATACATGAGGTGATGATTGACAAAGCGATGATGGGATGGAAAGAATATGAGCTAGAATTATTACGTGATAAAAACGATAATGTTGTCATTATATGTTCTATCGAAAATATGGATCCTATGGGAATTCATACTGGAGATTCTATTACGGTTGCCCCAGCAATGACACTTTCAGATAGAACTTATCAGAAAATGCGTGACATGGCAATTCACATGATGCGTTCTATTGGAGATTTTGAAGGTGGATGTAACGTGCAATTTGCCGTTTCACCAGACGAAAAAGAAGATATTATTGCTATCGAAATTAACCCACGTGTATCTCGTTCATCCGCTTTAGCGTCTAAAGCAACAGGATATCCTATTGCAAAAGTAGCTACAAAATTAGCAATTGGTTATACATTAGATGAATTAGAAAACGGAATTACAAAATCTACATCTGCTTTATTTGAGCCTACTTTAGATTATGTAATTGTAAAAATACCTCGTTGGAATTTTGATAAATTTGAAGGTTCTGATAGAACTTTAGGTTTACAAATGAAATCTGTTGGAGAGGTAATGGGGATTGGACGTTCGTTTCAAGAAGCATTGCACAAAGCAACACAGTCTTTAGAGATTAAAAGAAACGGTTTAGGTGCAGACGGAAAAGGCTACACAGACTACAACCAAATTATAGAAAAATTAACTTTCGCAAGTTGGGATCGTGTTTTTGCAATTTATGATGCAATTGCAATGGGAATTCCTTTAACTCAGATTCATGATATCACAAAAATTGACATGTGGTATTTAAAACAATATGAAGAGTTATTTCAGCTTCAAAAAGAAATTTCTACTTACAAAATTGATACTTTAGGAAGAGATTTATTACTAGAAGCGAAGCAAAAAGGGTACGGAGACAGACAAATAGCACACATGTTGGGTTGTTTAGAAAGCGAAGTATATACTAAAAGAGAAGAATTAAAAGTACAACGTGTTTTTAAATTAGTAGATACTTGTGCTGCAGAATTTAAAGCAAAGACTCCTTATTATTATTCTACGTTTGAAAACGAGATTGAAACAGCAGACGGACAAATAACAATTGCAAACGAAAGTATTGTAACTGATAAAAAGAAAATTATTGTTTTAGGTTCTGGACCAAATAGAATTGGACAAGGAATTGAGTTCGATTACTGTTGTGTACATGGTGTTTTAGCAGCTGCAGAATGTGGTTACGAAACGATTATGATAAACTGTAATCCAGAAACGGTTTCTACAGATTTTGATACTGCTGATAAATTATATTTCGAACCTGTTTTTTGGGAACATATATATGACATCATCCGTCATGAAAAACCAGAAGGGGTTATTGTACAATTAGGAGGGCAAACGGCATTAAAATTAGCTGAAAAGTTAACGAAATACGGAATTAAAATTATTGGTACTTCTTTTGAAGCTTTAGATTTAGCGGAAGATAGAGGGCTTTTCTCTGAATTATTAAAAAGTAACAATATTCCTTATCCAGAATTTGGTATCGCAGAAACTGCAGATGAAGCATTGGCTTTAGCAGATGAATTAGATTTCCCAATTTTAGTAAGACCTTCTTATGTATTAGGAGGACAAGGAATGAAAATTGTAATCAACAAAGAAGAGCTTGTAAAGCATGTTGTTGATTTATTAGGAAGAATGCCTGGTAATAAATTACTGTTAGATCATTATTTAGATGGAGCGATAGAGGCGGAAGCAGATGCAATTTGTGATGCTGATGGTAATGTGTACATTATTGGAATAATGGAACATATAGAACCTTGTGGAATTCATTCTGGAGATTCGAATGCTACGTTACCTGTGTTTAATTTAGGAGATTTAGTTTTACAACAAATTAAAGATCATACACGTACTATTGCAACAGAATTAAAAACTGTTGGATTGATAAACGTTCAGTTTGCAGTTAAAAATGATATTGTTTATATTATTGAAGCAAACCCAAGAGCATCTAGAACAGTACCTTTTATTGCGAAAGCATACAAAGAACCCTATGTAAATTATGCAACTAAAGTAATGCTAGGTCATAATAAAGTAACAGATTTTAATTTTAACCCTCAATTAGAAGGATATGCAATTAAGCAACCTGTATTTTCTTTTAACAAGTTTCCGAACGTTGATAAGAAACTAGGACCAGAAATGAAGTCTACTGGTGAAAGTATTTTATTTATTGATAGTTTAAGAGACGATCAGTTTTATGATTTATACGCAAGACGTAAAATGTATTTGAATAAGTAATTTTCAAGTAAAACTTTATATTGAGCATCTAAAAATATTGATTTTCAGTATTTTTAGATGCTTTTTTTATGCTTATACTTTAAGGTTTTATATTTATTAATGATAAAAAATTATTCCCTTTTAATAAATGAATGAACATTTATTCATAACTTTGTATTCGGAAAATAACTCTAAGTATGGCGCGTAAAATTGATGAAGATAAAATAGCAAGAATTAAAGATGCGATTATGCATACCATTGTAGAACATGGTATTGAAGCAACTACAATTGCAATGATTGCTAAAAAAGCAAACGTAAGTGGTGGATATTTGTATAGAACTTATACAGGTAAACAAGATTTAATAAATGAACTCTATCATGATAAGGTAAACTCCTTATATAAAGAGCTAGAATATTTATTAACCATAAACTCTAATACTATTAAACCACTTATAGAAGAGTTTATAAGAAATAGAGTTGCTTATTTTCTAAATGAACCAAACGCATCAAAGTTTTTTTATCAATTGCTACATAATGAAAACTTTTTTGCATCAGAAATCATTAAAGAGAAAAGTGCGGAATTGATGAAAAGCATCAAGAAAATTGGAGTGAAATCTGGAGAGATTTCTAAAGAAACAACGGTGTATCAATTGCATTATCACATTTTAGTCTATGCCGTGGATTATATCAATTTTACAAGAAAAAATATTTTTGGAGAACAAGAAGTTACTATAGATGATGTAGATAAACTAACTGACAATATTTTAAATATTTTAAAATAAGTGAATATCAATTTAAAAAATAAATAAATGAAATTGAATAGGATAGGAGTATTTTTCTCTGTTGTATTAGGTTTTATAACAACATTTACAAACGCTCAAGATATTTCTTTAAGGCAAGCGTATGATTTAATGTTGTCTAAAAACGGAGATGCAAAAGCCTCTAGCTTTGAAGTAAAAGCGATGGAAGAAGAGCACAAAGCTACAAAAGGATTGCGTTTACCAACGATAGGTGTTTCTGGTACCTATATGCATTTAGATAAAGATATTTCGGCTGATTTAAATGAGCAAAGAAATATGGTAGGTGGTTTGTTAGGAATTACAGATCCTGCATCCGTTTTAGGAAGTTGGGATTTTACTCTGCAAGAAAAAAATATGGGGTTTGCTACTGCAGATATTTCGATGCCAATTTATGCAGGTGGAAAAATTAATGCTGCCAATAAAGCATCAGAAATAAAATTAGCATTGTCAGAAACCAAGCATAAAATTAAAGAAGATGCATTAACGATTCAGTTAATCAATTACTTTTTTAAGTTAAAGTTAACGCAAGAAGCAGTGCAGTTAAGACAAGAAGTATATGATGTTATTTTGTTACATAACAACCAAGCAACTAAGTTTTTCGAAAATGGTATTATTCCAGAAGTAGAAACTTTAAACGCTAAAGTAGCTTTGTCTAATGCAAATAGAGAGTTGTTAGGCGCTAAAAAAGATGTCGATTTGGCTACTACGGCTGTTCAGAATTTAATAGGAATAAATTCAATTTCTGGTTTCAGTAGTGAATTTAAGGAACCAACCATTGTAAAACCTTTGCAAGAGTTTACCAATGATATGTTGACTGACAATGAACAGTTAAAAATCATTGAAAAAAATCATGAGTTAGCAAAAGTAGGTGTACAAGTAGAAAAGAGCGATTATTTTCCGAAAGTAGGAGTTTCTGGAAAATACATCCTATGGAAAGATAATTTACCATTGGTAGATACAAAATGGTTTGTTGGTGTAGGCGTAGAGTGGGAATTGTTTAATGGTTTTCAAAGAGAACATAAAATAAAAGCATCTAAATACAAAATTTCTCAAGTAGAAGAAATTGATAGACAAGCGCGACTAAATTTAACGACGTATACAGAAAAACTGTACAATACCATGCAAAAGGAACTGGAGCAATACGAAAGTTTACATACAGATGAAGCATTGGCAAATAGGTTAAAGTTTATGAGAACACGTGCCTTTGAAGAAGGAACAGGAACTTCCCTAGAAGTGATGGATGCAACTCTAAAGTTATCAGAAATTAAATTACACAAAATAAAAGCCTTATACGAGTACAATGTAGCTTACGGAGAGTTAATGGTACTTACAGGAAAAACAGCCTCTTTCTTAAATCAAAATTAATACTAAAATTAAAATGAGAAATTCAAAATTTATAAAATCATTAATAGGTGTTGTAATTATTTCAATTATCGTACTTACAGGTGTGTGGTTTTTAACGAAACCCAAATCGGTTGTTTTACAAGGTAGAATTGAAGCAAAAGAAATTTATTTGTCTTCTAAAATACCTACACGTATCAATTCTTTTGAAGTAAAAGAAGGAGCAAGTGTAAAAAAAGGACAATTGATAGCAACGCTTTTAAGTCCAGAAATTATGGCAAAAGAGCAACAAGCCTTAGCTTTAAGAGATGCCGCAAATGCTCAAAAAAATAAAGCACAAAATGGAGCAAGATCAGAAGAAATTAGAGCCGCTAAAAGTGTTTATGAAAAAGCTACAGCAGCTGCCAATGTAATGAGTAAAACGTACACTCGTATGACAAACTTATTTAAAGACGGTGTAATATCGGAACAACAACGAGATGAAATATTTGCAAAAAAAGAAGTTGCCTTAAAAGACCAAGAAGCTGCATTAAGCATGTATCAAATGGCAAAGAAAGGTGCTAGAAATGAAGATATAGAAGCAGCCTCTGCAATGGTGAAACAAGCCGATGGCGCTTTAATAGAGTTAGAAGGTTATAAAAATGAGCGTAATATTATTGCACCTATAGATGCAGAAGTTCTTGATTTTTTACCAGAAGAAGGAGAATTAATAGGAGCAGGTTATCCAGTAGTTCATTTAGTAGATTTAACAAATAGTTACGCCATTTTAAACATCAAAGAAACGAGCCTTTTCAACTTTAAAAAAGAAGGAGTTTTTGAAGCAACGATTCCTGCTTTGAATAATAAAAAAGTACAATTCAAAATTTATTATGTGGCTCCATTAGGAGATTATGCTACTTGGAGTGCAACAAAAGCTACTGGAGATTTTGATATTAGAACTTTTGAAATTAAAGCAATTCCTGTTACAACAGAAGAAGATCTAAGACCTGGAATGAGTATTTTAATTGATTATTCTCAATTTAATGAGTAAAATGAAACCCTCTTTACGGATTGCAAAAAGAGAAATCGCACTGTTATTTAACAGTAAGTCGACTTTTGTTCTTGCAGTAATATTGCCTTTTGTGTCCATTTTGTTTTTCAATACGCTTTTAAGTGAAGGTGTTGCTAGAGATTTACCTGTTGCTGTGGTAGATTTAGATCATACGGCAACTTCTAGAAATGTAATTGCTCAGTTAGATGCTGCGCCGGATATTAAAATTGGTTTTTTTCCTATAAATCAGCAAAAAGGAGAAGAATTAATTAGCTTGGGAAAAGCGTATGGTGTCGTTACAATTCCTCAAAATTTTGAAGCCGATTTAAAAAGCGGAAAACAAGTAAATATCATCAATCAATACAATAGTAATTTGTTATTGGCGGGTGGCTTAGAGTACAAAGCATTTCGGAAGGTAATTGGTACAATTTCTGCAGGTATAAACATAGAAAAGCAACGTAAAAAAGGAGTTTCAATGCAACAAGCATTGGTAAATTATCAACCTATTTTGGCAAATAATCACGTATTGTCAAATCCGTATACAAATTACTCGTATTATTTGAATACGGGATTTTTAACGATGTTTTTTCAATTATTTGTATTGCTAACCACTATTTATTGTTTTGGAGCAGATTTAAAATATAGTAAAGGAAATAAACTAATGAGCATAACAGATGGACGTTTATCTGCTATTATTTTAGGAAAAGTTTTACCATATACGGTGTGGTTTTTATTTGTAGGTATTGTTACATTATTAAGTATGTACGTTTGGCAAGATTTTCCTTTTTTTGGAAGTAAAATAACCGTTTTAGCAGGTTTGCTTTTATTGATTTTAGCAAATCAATCATTTGCATTATTCTTTATTGCTATTAGTGGTAGTTTTAGAGAAGCTTTAACAATTGGTTCCGGTTTTGGTGCTGTAAGTCTTTCTTTTTCTGGAATTACATTTCCTATTTTTGGAATGCCAGAAATATTGCAATGGTTGAGTCAGGTTTTTCCGTTTACCCATTTCTTTGAATTATTATTAGACCAATCGCAACGAGGATTTCCTGCATTTTACTCTTTAAAGGCAATCATTATTTTAGTTGTGCTGTGTATTGTGCCAATTTCACTAGGTTGGTTTAAATTAAAAAGATTGTTTTTAAAAGGTAGCTTTAATCACAGTATTTAAAATGAAGAATTTATATAAATTATTTTACAAAGGCATCATCTCGTTTAAGAATACGTTTCGTACGGAATGGAATTCAATTAAATCGGACAAGGCAGTGGTAAGTACTTTTTTATCTGTAACACTTATTATTTTGGTGGTGTATACCTATATATATTCAAATCAAGTAATTAAAGAAGTTCCGGTAGCTATTGTAAACCAAGATGGTACCAGAATGAGTCGAGATTATATTGCTATGTTAGCGGCTACAGAAGGTACAAAAACAATAACATCATTTGCAGATTTAGAAGCAGCAAAAGTTGCCTATTATTCCAGAGAAGTGCAAGGAATTGTTATGATTCCAAAGAATTTTGAAAAGAATATTAGAAGTGGTAGACAAACTACCATTACTACTTTTTCTGATGCCGCAAATATGTTATTTTACAAACGTGTTTTAGGAGATGTTACTACAGTTAACGGATATTTTAGTGCAGGAATTACAATAAAAAAAGAAATGGCAAAAGGTGTTTCTTTTGATAAAGCTCAGCAAAATTATACACCTATAAAAGCAATATCTACTAGTTTATTTAATACAAATTCTGGGTATGCGACTTATTTAATACCAATGTTAACAGCTTTAATTATTCAATTGGTTTTATTGATGGGAATTGGTCTTTTAAGTGGATCTCGACGAGAAACAATATCTACACATACCAAATTTCCAAGAATACTACATAAAGGAGGCGTAATCTCTGTTTTATTAGCAAAAGCCTGTTTGTATACTTTAATTTATATCGTTATTATTCCTGTTCAAGTTGGCGTTGTTTACACCCTATTTGGAATTCCGGTGCGTTCCTCATTATTATCAATTTACGTATTTATAATTCCGTATATATTTTCTGTGGTATTTTTAGGAATAGCTATCAGTTCCTTTTTTAAAAGAAGGGAAGATTCTATAGTATTTTTAGTATTGCTTTCTATTCCGTCTTTAATGTTAAGCGGCTTGTCTTTTCCTGTTGAAGGGTTTTCTAAGTTTTATAAATTTATTTCAGACATAATTCCATCAACACCTGGTATGAATGGTTTTGTTAAATTGACTCAAATGGAAGCTTCATTTTTAGATGTGTTAAAAGAATGGAATCACTTATGGTTATTAACGATCGTTTATTTTGTGATTGCTGCTATTTCTTTAAAATTAAGAGCGAAAAAGGAAGTGAAATTAAAAAAGGAATTATAAAACCTGTACATCTCTTTTTTTTGATTAGAAATACCTTGAAAATCCTAAGCTTTTCTTAATCTTTCTCAAATTTCTATTATCTTCGTTTTTCTAAAAAAGAGACAGAAAATGAGTAGAAATATAAAGGATTATTTAATTATTGGGTTAAAAGGAATGGGAATGGGTGCAGCAGATGTAGTGCCTGGAGTTTCTGGTGGTACAATTGCATTTATTTCTGGTATTTACGAAGAGTTATTAGGTTCTATTAGCAATGTAAACCTTGGGCTATTTAAGACGTTAAAAAAAGATGGATTTAAAGCAGCCTGGACACAATTAAACGGTAATTTTTTAGCATCTTTATTTATAGGGATTTTTATAAGTATCATTTCATTAGCAAAAGTTATTAAATATTTATTAGAAAATGAGCCTATTTTATTATGGTCGTTCTTTTTTGGTTTGGTCTTGGCTAGTATCATTTACATTGCTAAGCAAATTACAAAATGGAATGCTATTTCTGTAATAGTCTTAGTTTTAGGTGCCTTTTTAGCATATTATATTACTACTTTAAATCCTTTAGTTTCAGAAAATTCATCTCCGTTATTTATATTTCTTGCAGGAGCAATTGCTATTTGTGCAATGATTTTACCCGGAATTTCTGGTTCTTTTATTTTAGTTTTGTTGGGCGCATATAAACCTGTGTTAGATGCTTTAAATAATAGAGATTTTAAAACGATTCTAGTTTTTATGGCAGGTGCAATTGTTGGTTTACTAACATTTTCTCATGTATTAAAATGGTTGTTTAAACATTATAAAAACATAACATTAGCAGCTTTAACTGGTTTTATAATTGGGTCTTTAAATAAAATTTGGCCTTGGAAAGAAACCTTAACATGGAGAACCAATTCTCATGGAGTAAAAGTGGCATTTAACGAACAAAGTATAAGTCCTTTTTCTTATAATGGAGATGCAGAGTTAACCATGGCTATTGTATTGGCGGTTGTTGGTTTTGTACTTATTCTAGGTATGGAAAAATTAGCCGTAAAGAAAAAATAAATGTTAGTAGAAAGAACTTTTTTACAGAAATTAATCCTTTTCTTAAAAGGGTTGGCAATGGGAGCTGCAAATAAAGTTCCTGGTGTTTCTGGCGGAACAGTTTCTTTCGTTTTTGGCTTTTATGAAGAATTAATTTACTCTTTTAGAAAGGTGAATTTAAAAGCATTTAAGTTGCTTTTAAATGGTCGATTCAAAAGTTTTTATAGCTACATAAATGGCTCGTTTCTGCTTTTAGTGATGGGCGGAAGTATTTTTAGTTATTTCAGCATTTCTTTAGTGCTAGATTATTTTTTAGTGAACTTTGAACTGTATGTTTGGAGTTGGTTTTTTGGGATGATCATTGGCTCTATTTATTATATTGGTAAAGATTTTGGAGAATGGAGTTTTAAAAACATACTGTCTTTAATTATTGGTGCTTCTATAGGAATTGGAATTAGTTTTTTAACACCAGCTACAGAAAACGACAATCTTTGGTTTGTTTTTGTATGCGGAATTATTGGTGTTTCGGGGATGACGCTTCCAGGGCTTTCGGGGTCTTTTATCTTAATTCTTTTAGGAAATTATGTGTTACTATTGGTAGATTCTGTAAATGTATTATTCAATGTAATTACAAGTCTTTTATCGGGAGATTTTAAAGTTTTATCAGATCCCATAAAAGTACGTTATTTAAAAATAATCAGTGTTTTTACGGCTGGTTCTACTTTTGGATTGGTTTCTATTAGTCATATTTTAGGCTATGTTTTAAAACGTTGGAATCAAATTGTAAATGCAGTTATTATTGGTTTTATTACGGGATCTTTAGGGATTGTTTGGCCTTGGAAAAAAGCAGTGTATTTAAAAGAACAAGAGAACTTTTTAATTGATCAAAAAGGGAATAAAATCGTTGAAAATTATGAACGTTTTGTCCCTGATTTTTCGAATTTAGAAACTTGGACCGCTGTATTTTATATTGTGTTAGGTATTTTGTTAATTTTAGTAATAGATTTTTATGGGAGAAATAAAAAATAAAGTTTTTGGATTATTAGGAAAAGATATTGAGTACTCTTTTTCTCGTGGGTACTTTACAGAAAAGTTTGAAAAATTAGATTTACAAAAATGTAAGTATGTTAATTTTGATATTCAAAAAATAGAAGATTTTACTGCTGTAATAAAAGAAGGAGGAGATAGTTTAGGCGGAATAAATGTTACCATTCCTTATAAGGAAGAAGTAATGAAATACTTAGATAAATTAGATGAAACAGCAAAGGCTATTGGAGCTGTAAATACTATTAAATTTACTAAAAGAGGAAATTTAAAAGGGTACAATTCTGATGTTGTTGGTTTTGAGAAATCAATATTTCCATTGATAAAAAAACATCATAAAGGAGCTTTAATTTTAGGGACTGGTGGTGCTTCTAAAGCAATTGCCTATGCCTTAAAAAAGAATGACATTAAGTTTAAATTTGTTTCTAGAAAACCAGAAGGTAAAAAAGAAATTTCTTATCAAGATTTAACGGAAGAAATGATGGAGAAATATCAAATTATTATCAATTCCTCTCCAGTTGGTACATCTCCTAATACAGATAGATGTCCGGATATTCCGTATCAGTTTATTACAGAAAATCATTTATTGTACGATTTAATTTACAACCCAGAAGTCACAACTTTTTTAGCCAAAGGCAAAGCACAAGGAGCAACAATTAAAAACGGATATGAAATGTTGCAACTACAAGCAGAAGAATCTTGGAGAATTTGGAATAAAGCATAATTAGAAGGCTATTATTTATTTAATATTAAAAAATAGTTGGCAATTAGCGCAGCGCGTTAGGGATTATATTGGAAATCCTTTTTATGAAGAATGAATAAAAAGATTGTAAAGGAAAGCCCGACCTGCAAGGGAACGCCCAAAAGTTAATTATCTAGATTATTTTATAGTTAGATAGTTTGTAGATTTAGTAAGTTGTCAGTATCTTTATAAGATATAATAGTAGTATTATAGTAAGACCTTAAACATTGTAGATATGTTAGAAAAAAATGAAGTAAACGTTGATAAGACGGAAAAGAAAGTAGAAGAAGTTTTAAATGAAACTAAAAAAGTTGAAGTTGTAGGAAATCTTGAAAAAACAGATGATACAGTTAATGCTGTTGATGAAATAGAGAAATCTATTGCTGTAGATGCTGAAAAAGATAGTGATAAAGAAGAGGAATCTGATGTTGTAGATTACTCTAAATTATCTTTAGAAGATTTAGTTTTAGAACTTAAAAAAACACTTTCTGATAATCCTGTTCAAAAAATTAAAAATCAAGTTGAAGGTATTAAAAGTGCTTTTAATCAACAATTTGGAGCTCTTTTGGCAGAAAAGAAAGCAGCTTTTTTAGAAGAAGGAGGTAATTCTATCGATTTTCAATTTTCTAGCCCTATAAAAACGGATTATAATACGCTGTTATCTGATTATAAAAAACAACGTGATGCACATTATAATGATTTAGATAAGCAGCTTTCTTCTAATTTAGAAAAAAGGCTTTCTGTTATTGAGCAATTAAAAGATTTAATTGAAAATGCAGATACTGCTACGATGTATAAAAGTTTTAGAGAATTGCAAGATTCTTGGAAAACTATTGGACCTGTTTCTAAGAACCATTATAATGATACGTGGAAAACCTATCATCATCATGTAGAGCGTTTTTATGATTTATTACATTTAAGCAATGATTTTAGAGATTTAGATTTTAAACATAATTTAGAAGAAAAATTAAAAATTATAGAAAAAGCAAATGCATTGGCAGAAGTAGCTGATATAAATATTGCTTTTAAAGAGTTGCAAGATTTACATAAAATCTGGAAAGAAGATATTGGACCGGTTTCTCAGGAGATGAGAGAAGATGTTTGGGGTAAATTTAGTGAAGCCACTAAAAAAATTCATGATAGAAGACATGATCACTTTAAAGAAATGCGTTCTAAGCATCAAGAAATTGTAGAAAAGAAATTATTGGTGGTAGAAAAGTTAAATGCTTTTGATACTTCTAATAATAAAACGCATAATGATTGGCAAAAAAGCATTAAAGATATAGAAGAATTAAGACAAGAATATTTTAATGCAGGGAAACTTCCGTATTCTAAAAGTGAAGAAGTTTGGCAAAAGTTTAAAGCGGCTACAAAGAAATTTAACAGTGCTAAGAATGTTTTTTACAAGCATGAAAAAAACGATCAGCAAGAGAATTTAAAGAAGAAAATGGAGCTAATTGAGCTTGCAGAATCTCTAAAAGAAAGTGATGATTGGGAATCTTCTACACATACTTTAAAGAAAATACAAGCAGATTGGAAAAAAATTGGTCATGTTCCTCGTAAATTTTCTGATGATATTTGGAAGCGTTTTAAAGCTGCTTGTAACCATTATTTTGACAGATATCACGATCAGAAAAACTCTTTAAATAAAGAGCAACAAGAGGTTGTAGATGCTAAAAAAGAATTTTTAGAAACGGTTAAAGAATTAAAGGAACCTACTAAAGAAGGTATTTTTGAAATTATAAATAACTGGAGAAATTTAGGTGCATTGCCAAGAAATGCAAGACATATAGATGGTAAATTCAACAAATTAATAGATAGAGCTTTAGGTAGTTTAGATCTAGATAAAAATGAAGTTGCAATGTTAAAGTTTACACATGTTGTAGATAGCCTTGCAGCAGATAAGGATGTTAGAAAGTTAGATTCTGAACAAATGTTTGTTAGAAAGAAAATTGATGAAGTTGTTAAAGAAATTCAGCAATTAGAAAATAATTTAGGTTTCTTTTCTAATGCAAAAGATGATAATCCTTTGGTTTTAAATGTGAAAAACAGAGTAGAGGAGTTTAAAGTAGATTTAGCTCTTTGGAAAGAAAAGTTAAGTTACATAAAGAAACTAGATTACTAGTTTACTTGTAAAGTATATGAAATTTAAAACTCGTAGCAATTTGCTTCGAGTTTTTTTTTGTTATTATTACAAAAAAAGTAGTTTTAAAATACTTTTTTAATTTTTGACTATTTAATTATAAAAACGATACGTCTGTCTGAGCATTTTGCCTTTGCTGAGTAAAAGCTTTGTTCAAGACTGTGTTTTTGTTCCTGAATGCTTTTCGATAAGGCTGCCTGTGGAAGGTAACCTTACTATGACATTTAGATTTTCAATTGTTTTAGCAAAATATTAAATATCTTGTAGTGTTAAAAAATAATATGAATAAAGCGAGCTAGGTTAATAAGGTAAAACCTTGTCATGCTGAACTTGTTTCAGTATCTCAACTTATAGACGTTCGGTTTCGTTAAAATCTGAAATAAATTCAGATTGACAAAAAAACACCTTTTTAAGTAGCCACTTTTCTATATAAAACAAAAAACTCGAAGCTAATTAGCTTCGAGTTTTTTATAAATTATGTGTAGAAAGATTAAGAAAAGAATTTCTCCATTTTTAATTTTTCTTCTTCAGCCAAAGCAGCATCTACTAAAATACGACCACTATGCTCATCGATAGTAATTTTCTTTCTATTTGCTATTTCTAATTGAACCTGAGGTGGAATTGTAAAGTAAGAACCTCCAGAAGCACCACGTTCTATTGCAACAACTGCTAAACCATTTTTTACTTTAGTTCTAATTCTTGTATAAGCTGCAAATAAATGAGCATCTAAAGTTTGAGAAAACTCTTCAGATTTTTGAGCTAATAACTCTTCTTCTTTTTCAGTTTCTTTTAAGATTGCATCTAATTCAGCTTTTTTATGACCTAAATGTTTTTCTTGTTTTGCTAACTTTTCGTTAGTAGCAGCAATAACTTCGTTTTTCTGAGCTATTTTTGCTTTGTATTCAATAATTCTTTTTTCAGCTAATTGAATTTCTAAATCTTGATATTCAATTTCTTTAGATAAAGAATCGAATTCTCTGTTATTTCTAACTTTCTTTTGCTGCTCATCATACTTTTTCATTAACCCATTAGACTCTTCTATCGCTAATTTTTTGTTGTTAATGTCAGTTTCTAAGTTTGCTGCGTCTTGGTTTAAGTTCGCAATTCGCGTGTTTAATCCGGCAACTTCATCTTCTAAATCTTCAACTTCTAAAGGTAGTTCACCTCTAACGTTTCTAATTTCGTCAATTCTAGAGTCGATTAATTGTAAATCGTATAAAGCTCTTAACTTTTCTTCAACCGAAATTTCTTTCTTCTTTGCCATGTTTATATATAATATATAGGATTTGTACTTTCTTCTGATAAAATGACTGCAAAATTACTAAATTTTTTCGTAAGATAGTCTACCAAAAGGTTTTTTGTAAACTGTTCACTCTCATAATGTCCAATATCTGCCAAAAGGATACTATTTTCGGCTGTAAAAAACTCATGATATTTAAAATCTGCGCTTACATACGCATCTGCACCTGCTTTTATTGCGTTAGAAATGGCAAAACTACCAGATCCGCCTAAAACAGCTACTTTTTTTATTTTTTTATTGATTAAATTAGAATGGCGCACACAATCGGTTTTCATTGTGGCTTTTAAATATAAAAGAAAGTCGGTTTCATCCATCTCCGATGGAAGTTCGCCAATCATTCCCATTCCAATATTTTGATGTATATTTTCGGTGGTTGTAATTTCGTAAGCAACTTCTTCGTAATGATGATTTGCTTTTAAAGCTTTTAAAATTGCTGTTTCATTTTTACTTTCATAAATGATAGAAATAAAGGTTTCTTCTTTTGTTGTGTTTTCTCCTTTTTTACCTACAACCGGATTCGATTTTTCGTTACCTCTAAAAGTACTTTTTCCTAAACTATTAAAAGAACAATTGTCATAATTACCAATATTTCCTGCACCTGCTGCAAAAAGATTATTTCGCAATGTTTCTGCATATTCGGTAGGTATGTAGGTAGTTAGTTTTTTGATAATTCCTTTCTTCGGAATTAAAATCTTAGGGTTTTCTAAACCTAAAACTTCACACATTTTAGCTGAAACCCCATTATTAGAATTGTCTAAAGCCGTATGAGTAGCATAAATAGCAATATCATTTTTTATCGCCTTTAAAACCACACGTTCTACATAAGAATTTCCGTTTAGTCTTTTTAAACCTCCAAAAATTATAGGATGAAAACTTACAATTAAATTACAGTTTTTAGCAATTGCTTCATCTACGGTTTTTTCTAAAGTGTCTAGTGTAACTAAAACTCCAGAAACAGTTGTACTGTAATTACCAACCAATAACCCAACATTATCAAAATCTTCAGCATAATTTAAAGGTGCTAATTCTTCTAAATAATTAGTGATGTCTTTTATAATCATAAATAAATATTGTGTCTAAAAACCAAAGTTAACATTTTCATTGTAAGAATCTATATAAATTACCTGCTTTTTAGGTGTGATCTCCTATAAATTTATGCAAGGAATTAATTTATTTTATAAAAAATATCGCAATTAAAATAATAGATGAATTTTACACAAGAAATATACGTGAAATTCGTGATTTTTTCTTTTTTAATGCGTGTAACCTGCTTATTTTTGAATTAATGAAACTTCTAAGATTTTTACTATTTCCATTTGCCATTATTTATGATGTGGTCACTAGCATTCGTAACTTTTTTTTTGAAGTAGGTTTTTTTAAACAGACTTCTTTTAAGGTTCCGGTAATTGTTGTTGGTAACTTAAGTGTTGGCGGAACTGGGAAAACGCCACAAATAGAGTATTTAATTCGCTTATTAAAAGACCATTTTAAGACCTCGGTTTTAAGTAGAGGATACAAGCGCAAGACTACGGGTTTTGTATTGTTAAATAATACGCATTCTGCGGAAGATGTTGGAGACGAACCTTTGCAGTATTTTAAGAAGTTTAAAAATATTAATGTTGCTGTTGATGCAAATAGAGTAGCAGGAATTTCTAAGTTGATTACAGACAATGCACCTGAAGTTATTTTATTAGATGATGCTTATCAACATAGAAAAGTAAAAGGTAGTTTTTACATTTTATTGACAAAGTATGATGATTTATTTACGGATGATTTTTTATTGCCGACAGGAAATTTAAGAGAAAGTAGGAGAGGAGCAAAGCGATCAGATGTTATTTTGGTAACCAAATGCCCTGTAAATTTAACGGAGTCTTCAAAAAATAAGATTGAAGAGAAGTTAAAGAAGTTTCATGAAAAGGTCTTTTTTACAACGATTTCTTATGATAATAAAACAGCTGGATCTGAGTCTATTTTGATTGATGATTTAAAAAATTACGAAGTTTTATTAATTACTGGAATTGCAAATCCAACGCCGCTTTTATCTTTTTTAAAGGAGAAGAATGTAAATTTTAAACATTTAAAATTCGCAGATCATCATCATTTTACAGAGAATGAAATAGATACAATTAAGAAGGAATACAACGATTTAAAGACTTCTAAAAAGCTTATTTTAACTACAGAAAAAGATTATGTGCGTTTAGAAAACAGCCTAGAAAAGCTTTCTTTTCTCGGAATACAAACTTCTTTTTTAGAGAGTGGCGAAGAATTTAATAGAATGATTAAAAATCATATACAATAAAACCAGCGTTGTTAGGACGCTGGTTTCTTTTTTGATTTTTGTTAGCAGTATATCTTTAAATATACCCCATTTATTAGACACAATTATTTTTGATAAGTCACATGTGTTACTTTTTTTTTGAATTTATAAAATATAAAGACCTCAGATAGTTTTATTATCTGAGGTCTTTATATATGTATTATAAATATTTTAAAATCTAAAATCCTTTTGCGTTAGGGATAGCAGTAGAAAGCCCACAGCCCGCAAGGGCGAGGACTTGTAACGAATAGCCCGACCCTTGTGGTAACGCCCAAATAATATTACATTTCCATTGAGTGAAATACATTTTGTACATCATCATCTTCTTCTAATTTCTCCAACAATTTTTCAACATCGGCTTGTTGCTCTTCGTTTAATTTTGTGGTTGTAGTTGGAATTCTTTCAAACCCAGACGATAAAATTTCTGTATTATTTTCTTCAAAGTAGCTTTGGATAGCTCCAAATTGCTCAAAAGGTGCGTAAATGATAACTCCTTCTTCGTCATCAAATACTTCTTCAACTTCAAAATCGATTAATTCTAACTCTAATTCTTCTAAGTCGATTGTAATATCTTCTTTTTTAATAGTAAAAGTACATACGTGATCAAACATAAAAATAACAGAACCAGAAGTTCCTAAATGTCCATCGCATTTAGTAAAAGCAGATCTAACATTGGCTACTGTTCTGTTGTTGTTGTCTGTAGCAGTTTCTAAAACAAGTGCTATTCCATGCGGTGCATAACCTTCAAATAAAACTTCTTTATAGTCTGCAGTATCTTTATCGGTTGCTTTTTTTATGGCACGTTCTACATTGTCTTTAGGCATGTTTGCAGCTTTTGCATTCTGCATAACTGCTCTTAATCTAGAATTTGAATCTGGGTTTGGACCACCTTCTTTAATAGCCATAACAATATCTTTACCAATTCTAGTAAAGGTTTTTGCCATTGCAGACCAACGTTTCATTTTTCTTCCTTTTCTAAGCTCGAATGCTCTACCCATTTCTAATTATTTTTTTGTAAAAATTATAAATACAAATGTAAAAATTAGCAAGTTGACTCACAATTTTTTAACCAAGGATTTTTTAGAAATATAGCTATTAGTGGGTATTGTAGTTAATTTAGTTTTTTTGTAATTTTATGAAAACTCTAAATATTGAAAATAAAAAATAATACTTTATTTATTATTACTTTTTACAATGTCTTTTTTTGCATAAGATAAACGAACATCTAATTGGTCTTAATTTTTAATAGACTTAATTAGTGGCATAGCCAAAAGTAGTGCATGTTTATCATGGCTATAAAAATTTAATAAGATAAGTATTGTTTTATTGTGTTGGTAGTGAATTGTTTAGTGGTTATGGTAAATGACGATTCTAATCATGAATTTTATAAGTAACGAATACATACTATAATTCTGATGGTATAACTTTTGACGATTAGAAGAGCAAAAATATTTAGATTTCTAACGAATATTTATGTCAAGTTTTACATCAAGATTTTAGTATGGTTATTTTAAAAGTTTGTAAGTCTCTTTTGCAATTTCTAGTTCTTCATTAGTAGGAATTACTAAAATTTTTACTTTGCCTGTTTCTTTCTGAATTTCTCTAATTTCGTTAGAGCGAATGTCATTTTTTTGTTCATCTAATTCAATACCAAAAAACTCTAAATCTTTGCAAGACATTTGTCTCATTAAAATTGAGTTTTCTCCAATACCGGCTGTAAAGATAATAGCATCTAATCCATTTAAAGCAGCAGTATAAGCACCTATAAATTTTCTAATTCTGTAACTAGCTAGATTTAAAGCAATTTTGCATTCTTCATTTCCATTACCTGCTTTTTCTTCAATTTCTCTTAAATCAGAATAACCTGTTAAACCTTTCATTCCAGATTCTTTTTGTAAAAGATCATTCACTTCATCTGCAGATTTATTAAATTTCTTCATTAAAAAGAAAATAACAGATTGATCGATATCACCAGCACGAGTTCCCATAACTAAACCGTTTGTTGGCGAAAATCCCATAGAAGTATCTATACATTTACCGTCTTTAATTGCAGCCATACTGCAACCATTACCTAAGTGAATGGTAATTATTTTTGATGATTTTTTACCTAAATATTCTATCGTTTTTTCTGAAACATATTTATGACTAGAGCCATGAAAACCGTAAGCTCTTACTTTATTTTCTTTTAAATAAATAGTAGGAATCGCATATTGGTATGCTTCCTTAGGCATTGTTTGATGAAAAGCAGTATCAAAAACGGCAGTTTGTTTTGCAGATGTAAAAATAGTTTCTGCAACCTCTATGCCCATTAAATGTGCAGGATTGTGTAATGGAGCTAAATCAAATAAATCTTTAATATTAAATTTTACTTTTTCTGTAATAAGAACAGTTCCGTTATATCTGCTTCCTCCATGCACAACTCTATGACCAATTGCTTTTATTTCATCAACCGAAGTTATAACACCTAAGTCTGGATCTAATAAAGCTTTTGCTATCTTTTTTAAACCAATTTCATGGTTTAATATTGGTGCAACTTCAGAGTGTTTTTTATCTTCTTTTTTATGAGTAAAAATAGCATCTTCCATACCTATTCTCTCTACTAAACCAACACATTTTACGGTTTGTGAAGGCATTTCTATTAATTGATATTTTAAAGATGAAGAACCTGCATTTATAACTAAAATATTCATATTATCCTTGGTGTGCTTGTATTGCTGTTAATAAAACGGTGTTAAAAATATCTTCTACAGTACAACCTCTACTTAAATCGTTTACGGGTTTGTTTAAGCCTTGTAACATTGGTCCAATTGCCAAAGCTCCTGTTTCTCTTTGTATAGCTTTGTAAGTATTGTTTCCTGTATTTAAATCTGGGAAAATTAATACAGATGCTTGTCCTGCTACTTCAGATTCAGGCATCTTTGTTTTTGCCACAGACATATCTACAGCTGCATCATATTGTATTGGACCTTCAATTTTTAATTCTGGATGTAAGCGTCTCACTATTTCTGTTGCTTTTCTTACTTTTTCTACTTCTTCTCCTTTTCCAGAACTTCCAGAAGAATAAGACAACATGGCAATTTTTGCTTCTATACCAAAAGCTTCTGCAGATTGAGCAGAAGAGATTGCAATTTCTGCTAATTGTTCTGCATTAGGGTTTGGGTTTACAGCACAATCTCCCATTACAGAAACTCGGTCTGATAAACACATAAAAAATACAGAAGAAACTACAGATACCCCTGGTTTTGTTTTAATTAACTGTAAAGATGGTTTTATGGTGTGCATGGTTGTATGCACAGCACCAGACACCATTCCGTCTGCCAAACCATTCATAATCATTAAGGTTCCGTAATAAGAAACATCGTTTACTAAATCTTCGGCCATGGTTTCTGTCATGCCTTTATGTTTACGAGCTTCATATAATGTTTTTATAAAAGCATTATTATGAATTGAGTCTTCTGGGTTTAGAATGTTTATTTTATCTAGATCTATTTGCAATCCTATTTGATCACATTTATACTGAATTACATTTCTATCTCCTAGTAATGTTAAATCTACAATGTCTAATAATTGCAAACGAGCAGCTGCAGTAATAATTCTTTCATCATCACCCTCTGGTAAAACAATATGTTTTTTATAAGCTCTTGCTTTTTGCAGAAGATTGTATTGAAACATACTAGGTGTTAATTTTACGGAATGGTAAGAGGTAAGTGTATTTGTTAACCCTTCTGCGTTTACATACGTATCAAAAGTGTCTAGAGATAGTAATATTTTTTTGTTGTGGCTTGCGTAAATTTTAGATTTTACAGCTCCAATTTTATTAGAAATACCAAAAGTACCTCCTTCTACAGAAATAATAGGCACGGTAGATTGTACACCTTCAATTAGCTTGGTAATTGATTCTTCTGGTAATAAAGATCCTGTTAAAACAATACCTGCAATTTTAGGATAATTAGTAGAAGCATTTGCTTGTAGAGCTCCCAATATAATATCTGCTCTGTCACCAGGAGTAACTACTAAAGCATTTTCTCTAATTCTTGTTAAATAGTTACGCAGTTGCATAGCACCAGTACTATAACTACCAATTGCATTGTCTAGAAATTGTTCTCCAAATAACACTTTACCTTCTAAAGCTTGTAAGACTTCTCTAACGGTTGGGTATGCTAAAAAATCTACTTTAGGTATTACGTTTATTTGTAAATTTTCTGGAAAACTTTTTTCTAATTCTTGTTGAATATAATCTACTTCATCAACTTCTATTTTATTAGCAATAATACCAATAACATCTACCTCTTTTTTGATAAAGGATTTATAGGTAAGTTGCATGGTGTTAACAAAATCTTTCTTTTTCTTGCCATTACCAGAACCCACTATTAATGCAGGAATACCTAAATTTTTGGCAATCATTAAATTTACATCTAATTCTGTAAAACCACCTTCACCAGAAAAGTCTGTACCTTCTACCAGCACATAATCATATTTAGCTTCTAGCTTTTTATATTTTTTAATTACTTTATGAATAACATCATCTGTTTTACCTTCACTTAATAGTTCTACAACTTCATTGTGTTTATAAGCATAACAGTCATCATAATCGATATCTAAATTAAAAAAGTTGATAGCAGTATTGGTGTGATCATCAAATTTACTGTCTTTTACTTCGTTGATAATAGGTCTAAAATATCCTACTTTAGATGATTTGGTTAACATCATTCTTAAAAGACCTAATGATACCAAAGATTTACCACTGTCAGATTCAATTGCGGCAATATATATAGCTTTACTCATTGTTTTTATTAATTGTTACGCAAAAATATAGTTTAGAAATATTATTATTTATGATAATAATCATTAATTAAATTTCTTAATTTTTAATAATAAATAGAGCTCTTTTCTTGAGCCTAAAAAAAGAGCTCTTGTAATAGTAAAACTCATATATTAAAATTAATTAATATGTGAGCTATTAAGATGTTTCTCTATTTTAAAAAACGATTACTAATTTATTTTTTTGAAGGTCTTTTCTTTATTTCTTTACAAAAGCAACACGTCTGTTGTTTGCTTTCTCTTCAGGAGTACTATTACTATTTAAAGCTTCTGCTTTTCCTTTACCAATAACGGTTAATCTTTCTGTCTTTATTCCTTGCTCTACAATAGCTTGTTTTACTGCATTTGCTCTTTCTTCAGATAATTTTAAATTAATAGCATCTGCGCCTTCATTATCAGTATAACCAACAATATCAAAATTCCAATCAGAATTATCTTTTAAAATTGATACTATTTTGTTAATAATTCCTAAAGAAGGTTTCTTAATTTTAGCTTTTCCGCTGTCGAAGATAATTCCGTTAGTTACGTATTTTCCTTCGGTAATAATTCTCTTATACATTTCTCCACCTCCATGAGCAATTCTAACATTTTTTAAAGCAATATAGGGATGCGCTTTCTTACTTCTAGTAAGGCAAATTAGTTCTAAACCAAAAACGGTTGGTTTTACATCAAAATTTGGTAAGTTAGAAATTCTTTTAGAGTCGTAATACATTTTGTACTTTCCCTTATAATAAGATATTGAAATATGATGCCATTCATTTTGAGCGCCAATTGCAATGTTTTCAATTTTAAATTCGCTATTAGATGCCCAACCAAGTAATTTATCTGAATTTACATTAAACCTAACTTGTACGTCTTCGTACTGAAACTTAGGTGTAAAATGTATGTTTTGACTCATCCACCAAATTTTTTCTTGTCTAAAATTAGGTATTAAAAGATCATATTCTATGGTAAATTCATCACCTAGATAATCTGTACTTTTCATTAACGGAGTAATTGTGTTTCCGTCTTTAGACATTAAAATTATTACTTTTTCTCCATTTAATCTAGCTACTTCAGCGCTTCCTTTTATCAAGTCCCAACGAGCAGGGAATTCGCCAATTTCTTCTGTTTTTAAATCATCATAAAAGATAACATCTTCTCCAGGTACAAAACGAAAGTTTCTCCATAAGTTAGGTGTATCATTACTGACTAATTCACTATCTTCATCATCATTTTCTATGCTCTCATTATCTGCAGTGGTTTCTCCGTTAATCGTTTTATCAATTTTGTCTTCTGCACCTTTTACAAGTGCATCTTCAGCTTTCTTTTTAAGTCTTTTCCATAATTGAGCTTCACTATTTTCTGTAAAAGCAAAAATCATTAGTAATGTTAAAAATAAGGTTGTAGTTTTCTTCATATTCAATTTATAGTTGTTTTTTTTTAAAATCAGTCAAAATTACACAAAAAACTACACTTGTAGAATTCCCATATTAAATTGTTTTGTAATAGGAGCGTGGTTTGCGGCTTCAATTCCCATAGAAATCCAATCTCTAGTTTTTAACGGGTTAATTACAGCGTCTGTCCAGATTCTGGCAGCGGCATAATAAGGTGAAATTTGCTTGTCATAACGCGATTTTATTTTATCGAATAGCTCAGCTTCTTTTTCTGGTGTTATTTCTTCTCCACGTTTTTTAAGTGATGCCGTTTCTATTTGTAATAATACTTTAGCGGCAGAGTTACCACTCATAACAGCTAATTCTGCACTTGGCCACGCAACAATTAACCTTGGGTCGTATGCTTTACCACACATGGCATAATTTCCTGCTCCGTAAGAATTACCAATAACAATGGTGAATTTTGGCACTACAGAATTACTTACTGCATTTACCATTTTGGCACCATCTTTTATAATTCCGCCATGTTCAGATTTAGAGCCCACCATAAAACCGGTAACATCTTGTAAGAAAACCAACGGTATTTTTTTCTGATTACAATTGGCAATAAAACGGGTAGCTTTATCTGCGGAATCGTTATAAATAACACCTCCAAATTGCATTTCTCCCTTTTGTGTTTTTACTAATTTTCGTTGATTGGCAACAATACCTACTGCCCAACCATCAATACGTGCATAACCGGTTAAAATGGTTTTTCCGTAGCCTTCTTTGTATTGTTCAAATTCAGAATTATCTACCAAACGCTTTATGATTTCTAACATATCATATTGCGCGTTTCTTTCCTTCGGAAGGATTCCGAAAATATCATCTTCATTTTCTTTTGGCGGAAAAGCTTCAGTTTTACTAAAACCTGCTTTGTCATAATCACCAATTTTATCAATAATGAACTTTATTTTATCAAGCGCGTCTTTATCGTCTTTTGCTTTGTAATCTGTAACTCCAGATATTTCGCAATGTGTAGTTGCCCCACCTAAAGTTTCATTGTCTATAGATTCGCCAATAGCGGCTTTTACTAAATAACTTCCGGCAAGAAAAATACTGGCAGTTTTATCTACAATCAAAGCTTCATCACTCATAATTGGTAAGTACGCACCACCTGCAACACAGCTTCCCATAACGGCAGAAATTTGTGTAATTCCCATACTACTCATAATGGCGTTATTTCTAAAAATACGACCAAAATGTTCTTTGTCTGGAAAAATTTCATCCTGCAAAGGCAGATAAACACCCGCAGAATCTACTAAGTAAATAATTGGCAATCTATTTTCTATGGATATTTCTTGAGCACGTAAATTCTTTTTTCCTGTAATAGGGAACCAAGCACCTGCTTTTACAGTAGCATCGTTTGCAACAACAATACATTGTTTTCCTTTTACGTATCCCATTTTTACAACTACACCTCCAGAAGGGCACCCTCCATGTTCTGCATACATATCTTCACCAGCAAAAGCTCCAATTTCTATAGATTTAGAATTGCTATCTAAAAGATAATCAACTCTTTCTCTTGCCGTCATTTTGCCCTTTTCATGCAGTTTGTCAATTCTTTTTTGACCACCACCTAATTTTACTTTGGCAAATCTTCTTTTTAGATCTGATGCTAACAATTTATTATAATCTTCGTTTTTATTGAAGTTTAAATCCATAGAATTTTATTTCTTAATTTGTGCTAATTTAAGAAATATTCTTATGATTAAAAATGATAAAAAAAAAGGTTGTTTAAAAAGTATTAAATCATGTTATAGAACACTTGTTTCAGCAGAATAACTAACTGTAATGACAGT
The DNA here is from genome assembly GCF_019263805.1 of Polaribacter sp. NJDZ03. Lineage (NCBI taxonomy): Bacteria > Pseudomonadati > Bacteroidota > Flavobacteriia > Flavobacteriales > Flavobacteriaceae > Polaribacter > Polaribacter sp. NJDZ03. The sequence goes on along the minus strand of NZ_CP079195.1, from coordinate 1,034,706 downwards.
GTTATAAATTTATTTATCTGATAATGTTATTTTTAGTATTACCAAATATGTTTAAAAAGTATTATAAGTCTCTCTTTTTTAACAAAGCATAAGAAAGATAAATAAATATGAACGACCAGAAACAAACAATTAATATTGAAGAAAAATGGACATCGTAGCTTTTTGTGAAATTTTCTCCTATTTGGCTGGCTACAGACCTTACAGCACCTAACCTAGAAAATGGCTCTTTTATTAAGTTAGATATAGACTCTAAAGGTAAAAATTGCATAATAGCATCTACAGATTCGGTTGTTTTATCTGCACCTCTAAAAGTCCAAAATAGATAGCCTTTAAACATACTTTCTATGATAAGCCAAACTACCATGGCCCCAACAGCAAAGGCAGATCGTTTTACTAAAATTCCAAAAAATAACCCCATAGAAAAGAAACCAATTAATTTTATAAAGAAAGCTAATAAGTAGATTAAATCTGTTGTAATTATTGAAAATTCATTGTAGTCTGAATAGACCAATCCTAAAATTAAAGAAACTACAAATACAAAAATAGTTGAAATTAAAGCAAATACAACTACAGTATAAAACTTAGAGAGTATAAATTCTTTTTTACTTAAACCATCAATTAAATTTTGCTTTAAGGTTTTATAACTATATTCATTAGCCATCATAGAAACAATAACTAAGAGCAAGAAAAACTTTAAAATAGAAGCCATATAGGTGTTAAAATGCCAGATGTATGGAAAATTAAAAATACCCATATCTGCTAAATGGAATTTAATTGGTCCAATATCAAATTTTATGGCAGCAATTAATGCAATAGAGGTAAGTAAACCAAAGTAAATAAGGGATAATACTTTACTGGCACTGTTGTGTTTTAATTTATGAAATTCTATAGTTAGTAGTCTTAACATTTTTTAAGATGTATTTAAAGTTGTTATTTTTAGTTGATGGAATACAAGGAATGTATAATTATTTTTTCTTGGTGAACTCTGCGTATTCCTTTGTGTCTCTGCGGTTAATTTTTAGTTAAATCTAAAAATTGTTGCTCTAAACTAGGTTTGCGTTTAACTAAATGAGATAAAAGAATTCCTTTTTTAAATAGAAATTCATTTATTTCTGTTGCTGAAATTTCGCTGTTTAAAGTAGCTATTATCGTTTCGTGATCTTTACTTATTTTACCAATTGCAGGATGTTCTTCTAAAAGAGCCATTAATTTATCTTCGTTCGTTTCTACTTTTAGTTCGAACAAACCATTAGAAGCTGTCATTTCATCTACACGACCAGCATATAATTTTACACCATTTCTAATTACAACCACATGAGAGCATACTTTTTCTACTTCGTCTAATAGGTGAGAAGCTAATAAAATTGTAGTTCCGTTTGCAGCAATATTTTGTATAATCTGACGAATTTCATGAATTCCTTGTGGATCTAAACCATTTGTAGGTTCATCTAAAATTAAAATTTCAGGATCATTTAATAGGGCAGAAGCAATAGCCAAACGCTGCTTCATCCCTAAAGAAAACGTACTAAACTTGCTATCTCTTCTGTCGAAAAGGTTAACTGTTGTAAGTTTCTCGTTAATTTTTTCTGTTGATATTTCTTTTATCTTACAAATTAAAGCTAGGTTTTGAGTAGCCGTCATGTAAGGATAAAAATTAGGTCGCTCTATAATTGCACCTACTTTTTTTAAGGCTTGATGTGTAGTTAGTTTTCCGTTAAACCAAGAAAACTCTCCAGAAGTTCTGTTTACAACATTTAAAATAATACCTAAAGTGGTAGATTTTCCACTTCCGTTAGGACCTAAAATTCCGTAGACATTTCCTCTCTCTATATCAAAAGAAAGATTGTTTACTGCGTGAACTTTTCCGTATTTTTTATCGAGATTTTTGAGTGATAAGATAGTTTCCAAAGAAATTGATTTAGTCGATTATATTTGTAAGACGACCAAATTACAATTTTGTTACAACAAATAAGTCAGCAGTTTTAAGTTGGCTGTAATCAGTCAAGTTCAGAATGGAAATAATTGACTTAAATATAATTACTAACGACTTAAAAAATTACTGTAAATTGTTACTGAATACTAAATTAATATTCAGTAAAATCGTAATCATCATCAAAATGACCAAATTCATCATCAATATCTTCTTCGTCACCAAAACCATCATCTAATTTTTCTGCAACAAATTCTTTTTCAGGAGCTTCACTTGGTATTTCTCCAACAGTTAAAATAATTTGGGGTAAATCTTCTTTTTTGTCAGCCGAAACCTCAATAACTTCAACGTAGAAAGTCCACATTTTTAAGAAATCGTACACATAAATTAGTTTATCACCTTCCTCTGGTAAAGTTTCATTTAAAATACAAGTTTTCATAGAAATACCTTCGCCAATCTCTTCCATATTAAACAACGGAATCTCTTCTCCCTGCTCCCATTCATCATCAGTTCTATAAAAAGAAGCCATTTCTCTACCTCCAAAACCAAAGGCTTTAGCAATTGTGGCATGTAAATCTTCTAAGTTTAAGTTGTTGTCAACCAAAATAGTTCTGATTACATCTTCTTTTGTGTCTAAAATTACGCGTATTTTGTACATGAAATGGATTAATTTTTCTGCTGCAAAAATACAAAATTTTATATGTACTTTTACCATATAATTAGAATGATATGGATACAGTTGCAATTTTAAAAGCGTTTAATGAGAGTTCTAAAAACACATTAATGGAAACTCTTGATATTGAATATGTTGCTCTTGGTGATGATTTTTTAACAGCAAAAATGCCTGTTAATTCTAGGGTGCATCAGCCTTACGGACAATTACATGGTGGTGCAACGGCGGCTTTAGCGGAAAGTGTTGGTAGTGCAGCTTCTAACTTTTTTATAGATAGTAAAACCCAGTTTGTAAACGGAATTCAATTATCTATAAACCATATAAAAAGCAAGCTAGAAGGCACTGTTTATGCAACAGCAACTAATATTCATAAAGGTAGAACAACGCATTTATGGGAAGTTAAAATTGTTGATGAAAATGGCGATTTAATTTCAGTTGCTAAAATGACCAACATTGTTTTAACAAAGAAATAAAAAAACCAACACATTGAATATTCTTTTTAATAAAATTGAAGAAAATTACAAAAGACATATCCCTTTTGTAGCGTATAGAAAACCGAATACAGAATCCGTAAATGGATTTTTTATGAAGGATGATCAACTTTGTTTCACAACCAAATTTACAGAAACAGGATTTGTTTTTGCTCCTTTTAATTCTGAAGAAAAAGCTGTTTTATTTCCTTCTGAAAATGCAGATTTTATCAGTGAAAATATTTTAATGGAAGAAAATTTTTCTTTGAATGAACATTTTTCTGATGCTATTAATACTGATAAAGAAAAACATCTTCACTTGGTAGAAAAAGCGCTAGATGAAATAAATAATAACGAGCTTATTAAAGTAGTTGTTTCAAGAAAAGAAGAGGTTTTGTTAGATGAGTTTGATGTCCTTCTTACTTTTAATAAATTATTAAAAACATACACAAATGCATTTGTATATGTTTGGTTTCATCCAAAAGTTGGTTTGTGGTTTGGTGCCACCCCTGAAACACTTTTAAATATTAGCGGAAACACTTTTAAAACGATGTCTTTAGCAGGGACTCAGGTTTTTGAAGGTTCTGATGAGGTTGTTTGGAAAAATAAAGAATTAGAAGAGCAGCAGTTGGTTACTGATTTTATTGAGAGTCAATTAAAACCAATTTCTAGCAATCTTAAAGTAAATAAGAAAGAAACTGTAAAAGCAGGGAATTTGTTACATTTAAGAAGTAAGATAGAAGGGGAGTTAAATAATGGCTCTAATTTAAAAGCATTAATTAGAGGTTTGCATCCAACACCTGCTGTTTGTGGTTTGCCAAGAGAAAATGCTGAGGAATTTATTAATAGAAATGAAAACTATAAAAGAACATTTTATAGTGGTTTTTTAGGCGAATTAAACATTGCAAATAAAAGTTCATCGCTTTTTGTGAATTTAAGATGTATGAGTGTAGCAGATAAAACAGCTTCTATTTATGTTGGTGGCGGAATTACAAAAGATAGCTCAGCAAAAAAAGAGTGGGAAGAAACCGTTGCTAAAACAAAGACGATAAAGAAAGTACTTTAATTTATAAATTAAGGTTGCCTTTTAGGGATAAATACAACCAGAAAAGAAAATTTAGAGTAAAAAAATAAAAAACCGCAAATAGTAAATTTGCGGTTTTTTTGTGTAAACTTGAATTAAAATATCTTTAACATATTTTTTTGTTCCTATTTTAGTCTGCTCAATTAAGGGAATACAAAAACAGTCTGTAATTATTATATATCTTCAAAAGAAACATCTGTAAAACTCTCTGTAGATTTAACTTCATCAGTAGTTTCAGTTCCTTCTTCCTTTTTAAAATCTTTTTGGTGACGCTCACTAATTACTTCGCTACCTTTTTCATTTAAAATGTAATCGGTTGCTTTACCTAACATTTCTTGAAAATCTGTAAAATCTTCTTTATATAAGTAAATTTTGTGTTTTTGGTAATGGAAAGATCCATCATCATGTGTAAACTTTTTGCTCTCGGTAACAGTTAAGTAGTAATCATCTGCTTTTGTTGCTCTTACATCAAAAAAGTAAGTTCTTCTTCCTGCTCTTAATACTTGTGAAAAAATTTCCTCCTGTTCAACTCTCTCTGCTCTCTCTGCCATAATTCTTGTAAAATAGTAATTATAATATTTTTTTTATACTTAACAAATCTAACAAAATATTTTATGTAGCAAGGTTAAAGATTAAATTTCTTTTTCTAAAAGTTGTTGGTCATACAAATCTTTGTAGTAACCGTCTATGGTTATTAGTTGATTATGAGTTCCTTGTTGTATGATTTCTCCTTGGTCTAAAACAATAATTTTATCGGCATTTTTGGCCGAAGAGATTCTGTGACTAATTATAAAAGTGGTAATATTTTTAGATATTCTTTCTAAATTAGAAAGGATTTTTTCTTCAGTTTCTGTGTCTACAGCAGACAAACAATCATCAAAAATTAAAATTTTAGGTTTTTTAATAATTGCTCTAGCAATAGAAACACGCTGCTTTTGTCCGCCAGAAAGCGTTACACCACGTTCTCCTAAAACTGTTTTGTATCCGTTAGGGAAATCGATTATGTTTTTATGTACATCTGCATTTTTAGCTGCAGCAATAATCTCTTCCTCTGTGGCATCTTCTTTACCAAATTTAATATTGTCTTCTATACTTTCAGAAAATAAAAATGGATCTTGAGGTACAAAACCAATCTGACTTCTAACAGCATCTAAATTAGCTTCTTTTATAGGGATGTCGTCTAATAAAATAGTTCCAACTTTTGTGTCGTACAACCTAGAAATTAATTCTATAATGGTAGATTTTCCAGACCCTGTTTTACCTAAAATAGCAATTGTTTCTCCAGATTTAACAGAGATGTTAATGTTTTTTAGAGCCGTTATATTGGTGTCATCATACGTAAAAGTAACATCTTTAAACGTAATATTTCCTTTTAATTCTATTGGTAAATTGCTGCTATTTTGTATTTCTGGTACATGTTGTAAAAACTCATTAATTCTAGCTTGTGAAGCTTCTGCTTGCTGCACCATAGAAGTAACCCAGCCTACAACAGCTACTGGCCAAGTTAAAATATTTACATAGAGCATAAACTCTATAATGGTACCTATTTGTATTTCATTTGCAATATATAATTGACCTCCAACATATAATACCAACAAGTTGCTAATACCAATTAAAAAGACCATCAACGGAAAAAATAATGCATTTGCTTTTTGCAGATGTATGTTCTTTTCCTTGCTTTCATCTGCAATTTCATCAAAGTCTTTTATTATTGATGCTTCAATTCCGTAAGATTTAACCACATTAATTCCTGAGAAAAACTCTTGGTTAAAAGTGGTTAATTTTGATAAATATTGCTGAACAATTGTACTTCTTTTATGTATTACTTTACTTAAAACAAATATTGAAATCGATAATAAAGGAAAAGGAATTAGAGTGTACATGGTTAGCTTCACATCAATATTCATCATCTGTGTAAAACCAACAAACAGCAAAACGATCATATTAATGGTATACATAACAGCAGGCCCTACATACATTCTTACTTTAGAAACATCTTCAGAAATACGATTCATTAAATCTCCTGTTCTGTTTTTTTTGTAGAAATTAAGTGACAACCTCTGGTATTGTTGATAAATTTCGTTTTTTAAATCGAATTCTATCAATCTAGAAGTAACAATAATAGTCTGCCTCATTAAAAAAGTAAAAAAACCAGATAATATAGCAACCCCTATAATAAGAAGTACATTTATTAATAATTGATGCTGTACGTCTTCTAAATCAGTAACGATTCCGTTTTGGTAGTCTTCAACAATATTTAAAGAATCTCCTACTATTTGAGGAATCTTTAAAGCTAAAAATTTGGCTAAAATAGTTATTAATAAACCTATTAATAATCGCCATTTATATTTAGAAAAATATTTATTTATGTGTCTTAGTTCCTTCAATGAATATTGAATTTTTAAAAAAATAAAATTACAATTATTATAATATCGAAAAATTATTTTTTTGTTAAAAAAGTAAAAGCGCAAAGATACAAGATTAAGGATAGAATTAATTCTTAAAAAAGAATAAAAAGGTAGTCGAATAAAAGTAAAATAACACTATTTTTGCACCCAAATTTATATAAGTTCTTTAGAAAATGATTAACAGGAGACATATTCGAGTTAAAGTGATGCAATCTGTGTACGCTATGTTACATTCTTATAATGATGATATCATTAAAGAGGAAAAATTTTTAAAACATAGTATTTTAAAAATGTACGATTTGTACGTTTTAAACCTACAGTTATTGGTAGAAGTACAGAAGTTAGCAGCTAAAAAAATAGCACTTTCTAAAAAGAAAATTCTTGCTACCAAAGAAGATTTAAACCCAAATAACAAATTTTTAAACAATAAACTGATAAATACCATCGCAGAAAGCGTAAGTATAGAAGGTTATGTTGAATTAAATGATTTAACAAATTGGGAGGAAAATGATGAGTATGTGAAAATTATTTTTGAAAAATTGCAAAATAGCGATTTGTATAAAAAATATTTAAGTACAGAAGAAGATTCCTATAAAATAGACAAATCTTTTGTAATTGATTTCTTTAAAGAAATTATTGCACCAGATGACAAATTAGGAGAATATTTTGAAGACACAATGATTTCTTGGTCAGACGATATTCCTTTTGTTAACACTTGGGTTGTAAAAACGTTAAGCAAGCAGAAAGATAATACTATTTTTGTGTTAGGTAAACTATACAAAGACAAAGATGATGAAGAGTTTGTATCTAAAATGTTTAAGAAAACAGTTTTAAATAATACAGAATACGAATCTATTATAGAAGAAAAAACACCTAACTGGGAAACAGATAGAATTGCAGACATGGATATGATTCTTATAAAAATGGCTGTTTCAGAGTTTTTAAATTTCCACTCTATACCAACCAGAGTTACTATTAATGAATATATAGAAATATCTAAAGATTATTCTACAGAAAAGAGTAGCTATTTTATTAATGGTGTCTTAGATAAAATTTCTAAGGAATTTATAGAAAGTAAAAGAATTGTTAAAATAGGTAGAGGATTACTTTAAACTATTGTTTTATATAAATTATTTATTATTTTTACTTAAAATTAAACCATAATGAAAAAAATAACAATCTTATTAGCATTTGTAGTTACAGCATCTTTCTTTACAGCTTGTAAAGATGGAGGAAATGCCGTTAAAAAAGTAAATCAAGAAAATTTAGAGAACGCTGCTTCTAGAGATATAGAAATTAAAAAAGGAACCGCTTTAATTTCATTAGATAAAACAATCTATGATTTTGGTACTGTAAATGAAGGAGACTTGGTAGAAACTACTTTTGTGGTTACCAATTCAGGTAAAACAGATTTAGTAATTACAAACGCCCAAGGTTCTTGTGGTTGTACAGTTCCTACTTGGCCAAAAGCACCAATTAAACCGGGTGAAACAGGTAACATTGATGTGAAATTTAATACAAATGGTAGACCAAATAGACAACAAAAAACAGTAACCTTAACAACAAATACAGAAGCTGGTAGGCAAGTATTAACTATTAAAGGTTCTGTAACACCAAAAGCAAAATAAAAAGTATGTATACTGTAATATTTTTACAAGAAGGAATGAGTGGTAGTTTAATGAGTATGTTGCCTTTTTTAGCAATTATTGTAGTGTTTTATTTCTTTATGATAAGACCGCAAATGAATCGTCAGAAAAAGGAAAAAGCATTTCAAGCTGAAATTAAAAAAGGCGCTAAAGTGGTTACTTCTAGTGGTATTCATGGTAAAATAGCCGAAATTAATGAAGCAGAAGGTACTATAACAATAGAGACAGGAGCAGGGAAAATTAAGTTTGAACGTTCTGCCGTTTCTATGGAATTAACAAACAAAAAATTAGCACCAGCTAAAAAATAAATAGTAGTTAATTTAAAATATTAAGTGAGCTTTGTCTTTTTAGATACAGCTCACTTTTTTGTTAACAAGCTTTTGTGTAAATTGCATTAAAATTTATTTACTACCTTGATAAAGAATAGAAAAATAGCAAAAAGTTTTATTAGTTTTTTAATTGCCTCTATTTTAATGTGGTTTTTAATTACTCTATCTAGAGAGTATACTACTAGTATCACTTTTCCTGTAAATTATAAAAATATTCCTCAAGATAAATTATTACAGAATAAGCCTATAAAAGAAATAGATATTATTGTAAAATCTACTGGTTTTAATCTTATTAGATCTGGTTTTGGAGATAAAACAATTACTTTAAATGCAAACAGTTTGCATAAAAAATCTACTGGTAGCTATTATTTTTTAACAAGAAATCAGGTTAGTACAATTCAAAAACAATTGCACTCAGGACTAGAGTTGCAAGAAATTGTTTTAGATACCATATATTTAGACATTGGTACTTTAACCTCTAAAAAAGTAGCCTTAAAACCAAATTTAGAAATTAAATATCAAATTGGCTACGATATTTTAGAACCAGTATGCGTAAAGCCAGATAGCATCTTAATTTCTGGTCCAGAAACTCAAATAAATAAAATAACATACATCGATCTAAAGTTATTAAAATTAGATAATATTCGAGAAGATTTTTCTGAAAAAATAGAAATTGTATTGCCTAAAAATTTAGGGAATATTAAGTTTACATCTAAATTTACAACCATTAGTGGTAAAGTAGAAAAGTTTACAGAAGGTACTTTAGAAGTTCCGTTTACAATAAGTAACCTTCCAAAAGGGGTAGAGTTAACAACGCTTAATAAAACTGTAGAAGTAGTTTATGTAGTAGGTCTTTCTAACTTTAATAAAATTGATAAAAACTTTTTTGAAGTAGTTTGTGATTACAATGTTTCTAAAGATAATAACCTGGGGTATTTATTACCTAAAGTAATAGGAAAACCAGATTATGTTAAAAGTTTTAAAGTGATACCTAATAAAATAGATTTTTTAATTCAGAAATAAAATGGTTGTAGGTTTAACAGGAGGTATAGGAAGCGGTAAAACGACAGTCGCTACTATTTTTGCCAAATTTAATACTGTTGCTATTTATAATGCAGATTTAGAAGCTAAAAAGTTAATGAATGCTTCTCCAATAATAAAATCTAAAATTATTGAAGAATTTGGAGTTGAATCTTACCTAGACAATCAATTAAATAGCTCTTTTATTGCCAACCTTGTTTTTAATGATAAAAGCAAATTAGCTGCGTTAAATTCTATCGTACATCCAGAGGTTAAAAAACATTTTCAAGTATTTGTAGATCAAAATGTAGACAAAGAATATGTTTTATATGAAAATGCCATTCTTTTTGAAAGTAAAAGTAATTTAAAATGCGATATTATTATTTCTGTATATGCACCTCTTAATATTAGAATAGAAAGAACAATGCAAAGAGATAACAGCTCTAAAACAGCGGTAAAAAACAGGATAAAAAACCAATGGTTAGAGGATAAAAAATTACTACAATCTAACTATGTTATTACCAATTTAAGTAAAGAAAACACTCTTTTTCAGGTTCTTAAAATCCATAATATTTTAACAAAAAAGAAGGCCTCAATTTAATTTTATTCAATAATATTGTTAAAAGACTCTTAAACTTAAAGTAAAGTTGTTAATTTAGGTTAAAAATCATAAAATCAATTTTTGAAAGCCGTAACTTTGACGTATGGGTAAGAAAATGTTTGTTCTTATTGTGGTTTTAATGAGCATTTCCTTAATAGGAATTATTGCTGTACAGGTGTTTTGGATAAACAATGCTGTAGCAAGTAAGAATGAGCAATTTAAAAATGATGTTCAAAAATCTTTGAGTAGTGTAACCCAAAGAATAAATGACAAAGAAGAAGCTTCTTTTGATAAAAAAATGGAAGGTTTCTTTGACAATGTTGGTTTGGCCAACGATGCCCAAATAAGAAATTACCTTTTTCAAGAAATAGATACCATAACTAAAGAGCGTTTTTCTATAGGAACTACTTATTTAGAAGAGAATTTTAAATTACCAACAGAATTTTTAGACAATGATTCTATCATTGTAAAGAGAGTAACGGGGAAACAAGATTTTTTTCATTCTAGATTAATTAAAGGAGTAGACAATGCTTTTTCTTCTACAGACGAAAATAGATATTCTTTCACTAAAAGATTTAAGAAAATAGAAAGTGCTTATAATTCGGCATACTTTGATGACTATAAAAAAATAACACCTCTTCATCAAAGAATAAGTAATAACGATTTAAATAATACCATTAAAGAAGAGTTAGAAAACCGAAATGTCTATTTAGATTTTAAATATGGGGTTTACAGTAAAGATGGTTTAGCTACAAAATTAAAATCAGGATATTATACAATTAACAAAAACGAAAGTTACCCATATCCACTCTTTTTTAATGCAAATGGTGAGGTAGAATATGAGTTATACGTAACTTTTCCTTCTAAAGATAAACACATACTTTCTGGGCTTTCGAGTATTTTAGTACTTTCATTGTCTTTTATTTTTATCATTATAATAGCTTTCTCTAGTTCTTTATATCAACTAATAAGACAAAAGAAAATATCAGAAATAAAAACTGATTTTATAAATAATATGACGCATGAGTTTAAAACACCAATTGCTACCATTAACCTTGCTTTAGATTCTATTAAGAACCCAAAGATTATTAATGATAACGAAAAAGTGTTACGTTATGTAAAAATGATTAGAGACGAAAATAAAAGAATGCACTCTCAAGTAGAAAACGTCTTAAGAATATCTAGATTAGAAAAAAATCAGTTAGATATTAGTAAGGAAACTATTGATATGCACGACACAATAGAAGATGCAATTACACACGTAAGTTTGCTAATTGCAGATAGAAAAGGAACCATAAATACACATTTTGAGGCAATTATTACAGAAATTCCTGGTAACGAATTTCATTTAACAAATGTAATTGTTAACATACTAGAAAATGGTTTAAAATATTCTGAAGGAGCACCAAAAATTAATGTATACACAGAAAGTGCTAACAAATTCTTTATCTTTAAAATAAAAGATGAAGGAATAGGAATGAGTAAAGCTGTTCAAAAACAAGTTTTTGATAAGTTTTATAGAGAACAAAAAGGAAACATACATGATGTAAAAGGCCATGGACTTGGTTTGGCGTATGTAAAAGAGATTGTAGAAAAACATCATGGTACTGTTTTTGTAGAAAGTGAAAAAGGAAAAGGAAGTACATTTACAGTAAAATTACCTTTAATTTAAAAACATAACAATGGGAAGTAAAAAAATTTTATTAGTTGAAGATGATCCAAATTTTGGAACAGTCTTAAAAGATTATTTAGCGTTAAATGATTACAATGTAACACATGCTAAGGATGGTATAGAGGGGTTAATCATGTTTAAAAACAGTGATTATGATTTGTGTATATTAGATGTAATGATGCCTCGTAAAGATGGTTTTTCTTTAGCACAAGACATTAGAACAACCAATAAAGAAGTACCAATTATTTTCTTAACAGCAAAAACGTTAAAAGAAGATGTTTTAAGAGGATATGCTGTTGGAGCAGATGATTACTTAAATAAACCATTTGATTCTGAAGTATTACTACATAAAATTAAAGCAATTTTACAGCGTAAGGATACAGATAAAACAGCCGAATCAGAACAATTCGAATTTGTAATTGGAGGCTTTTTCTTCAATTCTAAATTAAGACATTTGTCAGTTGGTGAAAATGGAGAACCTATAAAATTATCTCCAAAAGAAAGTAAATTGTTACGTATGTTGGCAATTCATAAAAACGATTTAATGCCAAGGGAATTAGCCTTAACAAAAATATGGAGAGATGACAATTACTTTACATCTAGAAGTATGGATGTGTATATTGCAAAACTTCGTAAGTATCTAAAACCAGATGAGCATGTAGAGATTTTAAACATACATGGAGAAGGATTTAGAATGGTAGATAAGTCTTAAAAAAAATAATTTTCCCATAAAAAAAACTCAACTTGATTGATAATCAAGTTGAGTTTTTGTATATTTATAGTATGTCAGAATTCATTAAAATATATAATGAGAACCCAAACCAAAAAGAAATCGATAAAGTTGTAGCGGTTTTAAAACGTGGCGGTTTGGTTATTTACCCCACAGATACGGTGTATGGTTTAGGGTGCGATATAACGAACAATAAAGCTTTAGAAAAAATTGCTCAGATTAAAGGAGTTAAATTAGAAAAAGCAAAATTTTCTTTTATTTGCAACAATTTAAGCCACTTATCGGATTATGTAAAGCAAATTGATAGCGCTACATTTAAAATACTTAAGAGAGCATTACCGGGTCCTTATACCTTTATTTTGCCAGGAAGTAACAACTTACCAAAAGTGTTTAAAAAGAAAAAAACGGTTGGTATTCGTATTCCAGATAACAATATTATTAGAGCCTTAGTAGAAACGTTGGGCAACCCAATTGTGTCTACCTCTATTAGAGATGAAGATGAAATCTTAGAATATACTACAGATCCAGAATTAATCTTTGAAAAATGGAGAAAGTTAGTAGATATTGTGATTGATGGAGGGTATGGAGACAATCTGGGATCTACAATTATAGATTTTACAGATGGATATCCGGAAGTAATAAGAGAAGGTAAAGGAAGTTTAGATATTTTGTAATGCCAAAAATTCAGTTAGAAACCATTATTAATATAGCAGATATTAATATTGTTTTCAATTTAATTAGAAGTATTGATTTACATAAAATTTCTACAAAAAACTCTAAAGAAGAAGCAATTTCTGGTAAAACTTCTGGTTTAATATCACTTAATGAAACAGTAACTTGGCGAGCTAAACATTTAGGCTTTACACAAGAATTAACTTCTATTATAACAGATTTTAAAGCACCAACTTTTTTTGCTGATGAAATGGTCCATGGAGCTTTTAAAAGTTTTAGACATGAACATTATCTTGAGCTAAAAGAAGAAAAAGTAATTGTAAAAGATATTTTTCATTATGTTTCTCCTCTTGGTGTTCTTGGAAAAATTGCTGATGTTATTTTCCTAAAAAGATACATGCAGCATTTTTTAATTGAAAGAAATAAGGTAATAAAAGACTATGCAGAGTCTGGTAAATGGAGAGAAGTTTTAGAAAATGAATTACTTTAGTTCGTCAAACTTTTTTCTACCCAACGCAAAGTATTGCCAAACAATACTTGTATGTAAATTGTAATCTTGTTTTTTTTGTAAAGTTCTACGCTTTTTTAAAAATTTAAAGAAATTTTTATAAAGACTTAAATGAGCTTTAACAATTGCTAAGGTATGAGTTGGTTTTAATTCTATTAGAAATTTTAAACCCGCAATTCCATCTAAAATTAAACGAGAAAAAAGAACGAACAGAAACCATCTTTTAGGAACGTTTTTTACAACATTCAGTAAGCTATTTCTAAAATTTAAATATGTTTTATGAGGATTCGTTTCTTGTAAAGTAGCTCCGCCAACATGGTATACTGTAGAAGTACCCACATATTTTATTTTGAAACCTCTATTTTGTGCTCTCCAGCATAAATCTATTTCTTCTTGATGCGCAAAATAATCTTCATCTAAACCACCTAGTTGATGAAAAACTTTAGAACGAATAAATAAACATGCACCTGATGCCCAAAAAATAGTAGCCTCATCATTAAATTGACCGTTATCTTTTTCTAATTGATTAAATATACGTCCTCTGCAATAAGGATAGCCATATAAATCTATAAAACCACCTGCAGCACCTGCATATTCAAACTTCGTTTTGTCTTTAAAATCTAATAATTTAGGTTGAATAATAGCTGTGTTTTCTTCATTTTTAAAAACAGTTTTAATCGGATCTAACCAATTTTCTGTAACCTCAACATCAGAATTTAAAAGACAGTAAATATCGGCATCAATAGATTGTAAAGCATCGTTATACCCTTTTGCATAGCCTCCGTTTGTAGTATTTTCTATAATTTTAACTGTTGCGAAATTTTCTTTTACATAAGTAATAGAAGAATCTGTAGAGGCATTATCTGCTATATAAATGTCAGCTTCTTTAGAACTAAAATTTATAACCGATGGTAAGAACTGTTCTAGCAGTTTTTGACCATTCCAATTTAATATGACGATTGCTATTTTCAAGAATGCGAATTTACTGTTTATAAGTTGTTTTTTTATATAATTTGTCTTAATAAAAGTATAAATTAAGGACGTTTATATAGATTTTTCTCTCCTTAAATAGTAGTAATATTTTGTTTTATAATTCTATATTTTTACTTTTAAAAGAAAGGTAATTGCTATTTATAATCAGGAATGTTCTTTAGAAAAATATAGGTTTCTTTTTCAAAATCCATTTTACAATAAAAGTGATCTAATCCGTTGGTAACAATTAAGTAATTGGCTTTTAACTTTAAATTATATCGTGCAATTTGATCGAAAGTATCTTGAGTTATTTTTATAGAAGGTGCTTTACACTCTACAATAATCTCATGGTTTCCTTCTTTATTAAAAACTAAAATATCCGTTCTTTTTTTACGATTATTAATGGTCAATTGTTTTTCTAAAGCAATTAAAGAAACCGGATATTTTTTTTCTTCAATTAAAAAAGAAACATAATGTTGACGTACCCATTCCTCTGGAGTTAAAACCATATATTTTTTTCTCAATTTATCAAAAATAAGCGTCTTATTTTCGCTACTTTTGAGTTTGAAATTATAAGAAGGTAGGTTAAGTTTTTGCATCAGTCAAAAGTAAGTAAATGAACGAAATAAAAGACATTGTTTCAGATATAAAGAAAGGAATTATAAAGCCAATTTATTTTTTAATGGGTGATGAGCCTTATTATATTGATAAAATTTCTGACTATATAGAAGAACATATTTTAGAGGAAGCCGAAAAAGGGTTTAATCAGCAGGTAATGTATGGTAGAGATGCAAGCATAGAAGATATTGTTTCTGCTGCAAAACGTTACCCAATGATGGCGGAAAGACAGGTGATAATTGTTAAAGAAGCACAAGATTTAAGTAGAAATATAGAAAAGTTAGTTGCGTATGCAGAGAATCCACAACCAACCACTGTCTTAGTTTTTAACTATAAATATAAAAAACTTGATAAACGTAAAAAACTGCACAAAGCAATTGCTAAAACAGGTTTAATTTATGAAAGTAAAAAACTGTATGAGAATCAGGTTTCAGATTGGATTCGTAGAGTTTTAAGTGGTAAAAAATATAAAATAGAACCCAAAGCATCTCAGATGTTAGTAGAGTTTTTAGGAACAGATTTAAGTAAGATTTCTAACGAGTTAGATAAATTAATGCTAATTCTGCCTAAAGAATCTATTATTAGTGATAAGCATATAGAAGACAATATTGGTATTTCTAAAGATTTTAATAATTTTGAATTGCGAAAAGCAGTAGGAGAGAAGGATATTGTAAAAGCTAATAGAATTATAAATTACTTTGCAGAAAACCCAAAGAATAATCCTTTGGTGATGACCATTTCTTTACTGAACGGGTATTTTACACAACTCCTTTCTTTTCATGGTTTAAAAGACAAATCTAAAAGTTCTGTAGCAAAAACATTAGGTGTTAATCCTTATTTTGTAGATGAATATTTTTTAGCCGCTAGAAATTATCCAATGCGTAAAGTGGCACAAATAATTGCTTTTTTAAGAGATGCAGACGTAAAAAGTAAAGGTGTTGGCGCAAGTCAATCTCAAAAAGATATATTAAAAGAATTATTGTTTAAAATATTACATTAAAATGAAAAATATTTTCGAGAAAGAAATTACAAACGACGTAATTAAAAGAATCAATAATTTATCGGCTACATCAAAACCAACTTGGGGAAAAATGTCTGTATCTCAAATGTTAGCGCATTGTGTTGTTACGTATGAGATGGTTTTTACAGATAAGTTTCCAAAACCAAATGTTTTTACCAGATGGATTTTAAAAATGATTGTTAAAAACATTGTAGTGTCGGAAAAACCGTTTGCTAAAAATGGAAAAACGGCATCACAATTTGTTATTTCCGATGCTAGAGAATTTGAAGCTGAAAAGAAAACTTTAGTAAATTATGTTATTAAAACCCAAGAATTAGGAGAAACTTATTTTGAGGGTAAAGACTCTAATTCTTTTGGTAAACTAACTGCGGTAGAATGGAATAACTCTTTTTACAAGCATTTAGATCATCACTTAACTCAGTTTGGAGTTTAGAATATATTAAAGTTTAAAAATAATAAGAAGCTGCCTAAAAAGTAATAAACCTTGTCATGCTGAACTTGTTTCAGCATCTTAACTTTCTGAAATTCAAACTTCAAAAGAATCTGAAATAAATTCAGATTGACAAAAATTCACTTTTTTAGACAACTTCTTGTTTATTAAAATCAAAAATTAATTTACAATCAGTTTTTTAGTTGTAGTTTCATTTTTGGCATCCTTAATTCTAATATAATAAACACCTTTTTTAAACATTGATATTTCAAAATAATTGGTGTTTATCACTTCTTTAGAAAACGATTTTACTTGTTTTCCGGTAATATCATAAATGGTAACTTCATTTGTTTTATCAGAAAGAACAAAGTGTGTTTTAGTCGGATTTGGATACAGTTTTATAGAACTTTTATCGTCTATCGTAAAATCATCCGTAGCAAGAGATGCTGGTTTATTTGCATACACTTTAAACTCACCGGGTGCTAACGAAATAGTAGTCGTTTTATTTGTAACAGAAATTGTAGCGTTATCTTCTAATAAATTATACCAAGTACCTGTTTGTTGAAAAGCAGGAGAAATACTCTGTGTAGTTACTCCAAAATTACCGATAATAGTAATGTTTTGTATACCCGACGCTGATGCATCTGATAAATGAATGGTGTTTAATCCGTTAGCATTACCAACATTTAAAGTGAAATTTGAAGTTTCAAAAATTTCATATTTCAGTTTTAATTGAATTAATTTAGACCAAGTTTCTTTTAAATTCTTTCTATTAACATTGTCTAAGTAATTCCATAAAATTGGTTTATTTCCTGTTCTACCATTTTCTTCTATAGAAATATCATACCCTAATTCTCCGAATTGCCAAATCATTTTTGGTCCAGGAACTGTAAAATAAAAAGCACCTGCTAATGCTTCTCTAACCAATGCTGTATTTAAGTCTTTAACATTATAACTTCCGCTAACGTTACCAAATTGTAGGTTTTTATACATTAAACGCTCTTCGTCATGGCTTTCCATATAGCTTACGTTTGCTGGCACAGACCAACCTCTGTTTTTGTAAGAAATCCAAGAGAAATCGGCTTCGGTTCCAAACCCCATGGTAGCTTGGTTGTATTGATGGTTATGATTACCCCAAACCATAATTCCTTTTCCTTCATTTAATTTATAATTCACCCATTCAGTTTCCTCTTCGTTGGTTCCTAAATGTTCGAAAATAATATAAAAATTAGGGTCTATTTCCCATTGATCATCAGCATATTCTTTTAAAACATCTACTCGGTCTTGCTGATATGCGTTTGTACAAGCATCTCCAGAAGCACAATTTTGAGTAAATCCTTTGGTTAAATCCCATCTAAAACCATCAATTTTATATTCGTCAATCCAATATTGAGAAACTCTTTTCACATAATCTTTTACGGCTTGTTTAGAGTGATTAAAATCGTTAAAAACACTGTACGAATGTGTTGCCGTTGGATTGAAAAAAGGGCTATCTGAATTTGCTTGTCCGCTATAACCACCATTATCTGTATTGTACATTCTGTAATACGGATTTTGACCAGAAGCATGATTAAAAGCAACATCTATAATTACTGCAATTCCTCTTTTATGGCATTCGTCTATAAATTGTTTAAAAGAAGTAGTGTTTCCATAATACTTATCTAAAGCCATGTGAAAAGAAGGATTGTAACCCCAAGATTCATTGCCATCAAATTCCATAACTGGTAAAAACTCGATGGCATTAATACCTAATTCTTCTAAATAATCTAATCTTGCTTTTACAGCATCATAAGAATGTAAGGCATCAAAATCTCTTATTAAAAGTTCATAAATAACCAAGTCTGTTTTAGCCGGTTTTGTATAAGTTGTGTTTTGCCAAACATAATCTGCATTACCAGTTCTTAATAAAGTAACTGCGTGGTTGGTTTCTCCCGTAGGGTAACTTGGTAAATTAGGGTAAGTTGTTGCGTTTATATATTGATCATTATATTCATCTAAAATTACAGTAGAGTATGGGTCTGCAACTCTTAAGTCTGCATTAATAATATATTGATATGTATAATCTGTTTGCGGAGTTAAATTTGTAAGTTCAATCCAAAAACGATCTGTAGCACTGTCTTTTTTAAGTAAATAGCCATTGTTAATTTCCCAATTATTGAAACTACCAATTAGGTGAATAAACTCTTTTTCGGGAGCATAAAAAACCAAAGTAGCTTTTGAATTGTCTGATGGGTTTAAATTAATTCCGTCTTTCATGCCTACAGGAACAGGTGCTTCTGAAACCGTTGGTTTTACAATTACTTTAAATGTTGTGCTTTTAATTTCTCCGTTATTTGTAGCTTCTAGAATAAAGGTTGTGTTTTCTGTAACGGTAGGAGTGTAGTTGTATGTTGATGTGTTATTTTGTTGATTAATAACAGTTCCATTTGCTTTTAAGCTAAAGTTTGATGATAGCGAAGTTGTTGCAGCAATTGGTAATGTTTCTCCAGAATTTAATATTGTTGTAGTGGTTGTAGGAGCATTTAAAGTTAGTTGATAAGCACCAACTTCAAAGTATTGGTCTTGAGTTTTTTTATCTCCAGAACCATCCTTAGCTTTAACTAACATACCAATACGTCCTAAACCAGTTCTGCTATAGAAAGTTGATGGTTTAAAAGTTATTGAATAAGTACCATTGCTATTGTTTGTTAGCTTTTGAGCTTCATTAGAGTTCGTCCAACTTCCATTTGTTGGAGAATCCATAGCGTTTGCATCATTGATATCATAAGACCAAGACCATAAATAGATATCTGAAATTCCCCAAGAAGCAGCTGTAATACCGGAGACCGTAATGGTTATAACATCGCTCTCGTTAAAAGTAGTAGGGGAAACAGAAAAGGTAGTATTTTGTACCTGACTATAGCTTAAAGAGGTTATTAATAATAAAAGTAGTGTAATTTTTTTCATAAGTAATCGTGTTAAAAAACAAAGACTACCGCTTTTAGGGGTAGTCTTTGTAAAGTTTTAAAAAAAATTAATTTATTGTATACGTTGGGTTTTCTGGATCAGTAAAGTTTAATACAAAAGAATATGTACCTGCAGTAGCAGGAATGTTTGCGCCATCGTCTAAAGTTCCGTCTAAACCGTCGTCACCATAACTTAGTGTCCAAGCTTCATTTGATCTAATTTTATATTCACCGTCTATAAGTGTTACGTTATTCAGGATCCAAATATCATCATTTGGTTGAGACCAATCTCTAGAGAACAAGGCATCTGGAGTATCTCCCCAATTATTATAAGCAGAACCAACAAGTCCCCAAATATGTTCTATTGGTTCTAAAGAATAAGATAAATCATTTAGGTTTACGGTAACAATATATCTACCAGCTGTAGTAGCAATATTACCACCAGCTGCATCTAAGAATCCTGCAGCACCTTCTCCGTAAGCGGTACTCCAATCATTATTCATTCTAAACTTCATTTCACCATCTAATAATTTTACAATTCCTCTAAATTGATCTGAGTAAGAATCGTAAGTAAGAGCAAAATCTGGAGTATCTCCCCAATTATTATAAGCAGAACCAATAATACCTAAAGAGAATTTTTCTAATTTATAGGTATTGCTATTTAAGTTCATGGTAATTTTATAAGCACCAGCCTCAACAGCGATGTTACTTCCACCAGCATCTAAAGTTCCGTCTGCACCGTCGTCACCAAAATTATTGATCCAATCACTGTTTTCTCTAAATTTCATTTCACCATCAATTAAAGTAACGTATGCTACTAAAACACCTGCAGTACTCGTTGTGTAGAATGGTAAGTCTGGAGTTGTACCCCAATCATTAGCAGCAGAACCAATGATTCCCCATGTAGTAGATAAGTCTAAAATACTAGAGTAAGGTGTTACATTAATTGTTTGTAAATTAGTATTAATTAACAATTGATTGCCAATAAAGCCTTGTAATTTTATAGATAAATCTGAAGCAACACTTGTTTCTGCTTCTAAAGCCAATGCAATAGAATTTAATTCTAAAGTTGTAAAAGATTTTTCTAAATTATCTCCTATTTCTATGGTTTTAGCATTACTAAAGTCTCCTGTAGCTAAATCTACTAATAATTTGTAAGTAGGTGCTGCATTAAAACCAAAATCTGGTGCTGCCCAACTTGTGTGTAAAGCAATTTCAGCCTGATTTTCCTCTAAAAGTACAATAGGTGTAGTTTCTTGAATAATCAAATCTGTGGTAGCTGCTACATCAGGGTTTATGATTACTCTGTCATTAATATCTTCACAACTGGTAAAACCAATTGATACAATAATAAGAGCGAATAATGAATTTATTATTTTTTTCATGTCTTTAGTTATTAGTATCCTGGATTTTGAGTTAAATTAGGATTCGTTGTTATAATATTGTTAGGCAAAGGAAAAAGGTTTCTATAATCTTGAACTCCAGATCCGTTTTTAGAATTACCTTTAAAAGGCCATAAATACGTATCAGAAGTAAAGTAATTATATCTAATTAAATCTGTTCTTCTTTGTCCTTCCCAATACAACTCACGAGATCTTTCATCTAAAACAAATTCTAAAGTTAAGTCTGCTGTACTAATGTTTCCACTTGCATTTCCGAAAGCTCTTTCTCTTAATTCGTTAATTTTAGTTACAGCCAATCCTACATCTCCGCCGCCACCTCTAAGAGATGCTTCTGCGTAGTTTAAATAGATTTCTGCTAACCTTATTAACGGTAAATCTGTATCTACAAAATCTCCTGCAGCATCAGATCCTTGGTTTCCATTAGAGTCTATGTTTTTAAATTTAGTAACAGCATATCCATTTTCAAAAGTAGGAATTTCATCGATTTCTAAAGTTTGACCATCTGAATGGAACATCCCTCTTTTATCGTTTGCATCAAATTTATTAACCAAGTTTTTGGTAGTTCTTAGGCCTCCCCAACCACCATTTACACCAAACTCTGTAGCATTCATGTTTCCTCCAATGGCAGCATGTACTAAAAATGTAGTACCTCCATAAGTTTGAGATCTAAGACCATCAAAATTTAAGGCGAAAATAAATTCATTTTGTGCTCCGTTTGTGTTGTTGTCTGCTAAGAAAAGTTCGTCATAAGCACTTCCGTTTCCATTAGCATCTGTAGTGTTTATAGAGTAACTAGAAGTCATTACTTTGTTAGAATAAGTTACTGCTTCTGCATATTTTGCTGTACCTGTAAAAACTTCAGCATTTAAATATAATTTAGACAATAATGCCCAAGCAGCAGCTTGATCTACTCTACCATACTCGCTAGATCCACTTACTTTTAATTCATCTTGAATTTCTAATAATTCAGCTTCAATAAAATTGAATATTTCTGTTCTTGATGCTTGCATTGGCAACTCAGTAGAAACTGAAGTTACTAAAGGTACGTTACCGTATATATCCATTAAGTTATAGTAAGCAAATGCTCTTAAAAAACGAGCTTCTGAAATATAACTAGCAACTTCCGTATCTGTTAAAACAGCTGCATTGTTTATAAATGAGTTACAAAAAGATACTTCTTGTGCTAACCTATAGTACAATGCTTCAGAAAAATCGTTACTACCAGACCAATACATACCATGTAAATCTGGTAAACCTGCATCTCCCCAACCAACAACTGCGTGGTCTGTTGTTAATTCATTTAAGTTGAACAACATTCTAGAATATTGAGAAAAACCTTCATCAATATCTTGTATGTCTGCCTCACCTGAAGGTCCTTTTTGCCCTGTTAAAGCTAAACTAGCATATAATTTAGCAAGTGCTCCTTGTGCTTCTGTTGCATTAGAAAACACATCTTGTTCTGTAAAACTATCTGGATCAATAGGTAATTGATTCAAATCTTCGTGACATGATATAACTCCTAAAGAGAATAACATGATTACAATTAAATATTTTAATTTTTGTTTCATTTTTCTTTTTATTAAAAGTTAACGTTTACGCCTAATACAAAAGATCTAGGTCTTGGGTAAAAATCATTATCGATTCCTAAGTTAATTTCTGGATCTAAACCATCATAATCGGTTATTGTTAAAACATTTTGTAATGATCCATAAAAACGAAACGTTGTGTTTTCTATCTTATCTAAAGTATAACCAAGTGAAATGTTATCAATTTTAAAGAAAGAAGCGTCTTGTACAAAATGATCACTTAAAGCCGTTCTATCATTAATAACTGTAAAACCACTATTGTAGTAATCTGCATGTAAGTTAGATAGTATACTGTTGTTTGTAGCGTTTTTTTCTACACCTTTATTCGCAGCAACATCATTATACATATAGTTACCAAAACTAGCTCTAGTTTGTATAGATACATCCCAGTTTTTATAACTAGCACCTGTGTTAAAGCCCATTAAAACATCTCCAAAAGGATCTTCATTAATGTATTTATCATCATCATTAATCATATTGTCGTTATTTCTATCAACAAAAACCCCTTCTAAAGGTTTTCCGGAAGTATCATACACTTGTTGAAAAACCAAGAAACTATTTGCTGTTTCTCCTTCTCTATGTACCTGCACATTATTACCAACACCTGTAGAGATTCCTCCTTGTGGTTGGTCTGCAGATAATTTGGTAATTTTATTATCATTTAATGAAATGTTGTAATCTACAGTCCATTCAAAATTATCTGTTCTAATAGGGGTTGTGTTTAAGTTAAACTCTAAACCTCTATTTTCCATATTACCAATGTTGGCGTTAATTCTGTTTCCAAAATTTGTAAAAGGATCTACAATAGAACTCGCAATAAGGTCGTTGGTTTCTTTAACGTAAGCATTTACAGAACCTGTAACTCTTCTATCAAGAAAAGCAAAATCTACACCAAGATTTAAAGTTCTTCCAACTTCCCAACGTAAATCTGTATTAATTGGTTCTGGTCTAAATGTTTGGTAAAAAGAGTTTCCGAATTGATAGTTAGCAGTATCTGTACTACCTTGATACCTAGTTAAAAACTGATAATCACCTAAACCATTAATATTACCTATTTCACCGTAACCAACTCTTAATTTTAATTCATTAAAGAAAGAATCTTCCATAAAATCTTCTTTATGAATACTCCAAGCTGCTGCAAATGATGGGAAGAATCCCCAACGATCATCTGGGTTTAATTTAGACGAAGCATCTGCTCTTACCGTTGCTGTTAAATAGTATTTCCCTTCATAATCGTAATTAGCACGACTGAAATATGATAATAACACATTTTTAGATTTATCTATAAATTCATAGGTATTACCATCTTCTTCTTTTTCACTATCATAACTATAGTTATCATATTCAAAAGATTGATATGCATAACCAGCAACTGCTGTGAAGTTATGCTTTTCATTAAAAGTTTTAGAGTACGTTAAGTAAGCGTCTAAAACTTTGTTGTCTGAATTTTGAGTATATCTAGTTAAAGAACCATTAAAAGTTGCATCTGAAGTTGGAATAAATTCTGAAGTAACTTTTCTACCATGACTGTTAGAAGTATCATATCCTAAGTTAACTGTTGCAGTAATATCCTCTAAACCGTGTATTTTATAATCAAACTTTACATTACCCACAAAACGTCTAATTTCTGCGGTATTATCTATTAAATCTAATAATGCTAAAGGGTTTGTTGGTGCTAAGTTGTTTTGGTTTCCGGTACCAGCGTCTAACCAAGCAAAGTAACCACCGTATTGAGAATTTGAATCAAATACAGATTGTGTAGGGTCAAAAGACACTGCACCACCAATTGCACCCCTATCTGCAAATTCATTTTCTGTGTACATTCCTTTTACATTAAAATCTATCTTTAAGTGTTTATCAAATAAAGTAGGTGATAGGTTAACAGAAGCTGTTGTACGTTGTAAGTTGTCTCCTTTTAAGATACCTTCATGTTCAGAATATCCTAAAGAAGCTCTCATTGGTATTCCGTAAAGTTTACCCAAAGCACTAAAGTTATGATCTTGCCCAATAGCAGTTGTATAGATTTCTTCTTGCCAATCTGTATCTGCAGCACCTAATAAAGCAACTTGTGCAGGAGTACCAATATCATTTATTAAGCTTCTAAATTTATTTGCAGATAAAACATCTACTTTATCTCTTAAAGTATAAACAGTTGTTTGAGAGCTTGCATTAAACTTAAACTCACTGTCTTTCCCTTTTTTAGTAGTAATTAAAATTACCCCGTTTGCAGCTCTAGATCCATAGATAGCAGTAGAAGATGCATCTTTTAAAACTACAAATGTTTCTATGTCATTAGGGTTTATAAAGTTTAATGGATTTCTAGATCCTCCAACCCCACCATTGTCTAATGGGATACCATCTATAACATATAATGGTTGGCTATTTAAAGATAAAGAGCCAGTACCACGAATGTTAATGGTTTGTCCGTCTCCAGGAGCACCAGAACCAGCAATTACATTTACACCTGCAACTTTACCACTAATAAGTGATTGTGCAGATACAATAGGTCCTTTGTTAAAATCTTTACTTGTTAGTAAATCTGTTGTACCTGTTAAGTCTTCTTTTCTTACTGAACCATAACCAACTACAACTATTTCATCTAGAGATTCTAAAGATTCTTCTAGTACTACAGAAAGGTTAAAATCTGTACCAATGGTAACTTCTTTGTCAGCAAAACCTAAATATCTAAAGACAAGTACGTTTCCTGTTTGTACCTTATCTAGAGTAAAGATTCCGTCAAAATCGGTTTGCATACCTCTAATAGTTCCTTTAATAACTACACTAACACCAGGCAAAGGATTGCCGGATGTTTTATCTTTTACAACACCTTTAACAGTTTGTTGCGCAAACATGCTAAATGATGATGTTAAAAGAATTCCAATTAACAATAATTTAAATTTTTCCATGTATAATTTGTTAAATAATAACTTTAAATTTGACTTTTTTGATTACAATAAACTTACATTCCACATTGTAAATATATAGATTAGTAGCATGTTTACAATATGATAAAAATCACGAAAACGTTTTCGTGTTAACAACTTTTTATGAATTATTGTTGCTAGATTAACAGAATTTAACTCTAATATTTTATTTTTGATAAATAATGAAGCAAAAAATTACCATAAAAACAATTGCTAAGGAATTAGGAGTCTCTACGTCTACCGTTTCAAAAGCTTTAAAGGACAGTCACGAAATAAGTAAAGAGACTAAAGAAAGAATACAAGCCTATGCAGATTATTATAATTACAAACCTAATAGTTTAGCACTGCAACTTCGCAATCAAAAAACAAAAGTAATTGGGGTTATTTTACCTAAAATAGTACATCATTTTTTCTCTACAGTAATTATGGGGATAGAAGAAGGTGCTATTGAAAAAGGGTATCATATTATGGTTTGCTTCTCTAATGAATCTTATAAAAAAGAGGTAGAAACTTTAAAAGTGTTATCAAACGGAAGCGTAGATGGCTTAATTGTTTCGATAGCAAATGAAACCCTCGAAAATAAAGATTTTAGGCATTTTATAGATTTGGTATCAGAAGAAATTCCGTTAGTACTAATAGATAGAGTGGTCGATGAAATTTTGTGCGATAAAGTAGTGGTAGATGATGTTGGTGCAGGTTACAAAGCGACGAAGCATTTATTAGAAAATGGTAGAAAAAAAATTGCCCTATTAACAACACCAAAACATGTAAATGTAGGTTCTTTAAGAAGGCAAGGTTATGAAAAAGCGTTGATAGAGGCCTATATTAAAACAGATTCTAATTTAATTGTGGAAATTGATGAAGAAGGAGATATCTGTGCACAGATAGAAAAAGTATTTGAACAAGACATTGACGCTGTATTTGCTGTAAATGAAATTTATGCAGCTAAGGCTATGAGAATAGCAAAACAAAAAGGATATAAAATACCAGAAGATTTTTCTATAATAGGTTTTACAGATGGTTTAATCTCTAGATATTCGTCACCTTCTATAACAACAATTGCACAACATGGTTTTGTAATGGGTAAACAAGCAGTAGAACTTTTAATAGAACGAATAGAAAAAGAATCTGAAGTATTTAAACCTAAAAAAATCGTGATTTCTAGCGATTTAAAACTACGAGAATCTACGAAACCGTCGTCGTAGATTTTTACTTTCCTTTTCTTCACATATATAAAAAACACATATCTTTGTTAGATATTTACGATTTATCAATAAATTACATTCCACAAAATTTATAAATTGATAAGTCTAAACGCTTATCGTAATATTAACTTAATAGCATACGATAAATGGAAAAGCGTAAATTAAGTTTTTGGCAAATCTGGAACATGAGTTTTGGATTTCTAGGAATACAATTTGGATTTGCCTTACAAGGTGGATTTATGTCGAGAATTTTTCAAACACTAGGGGCAGGA
Organism: Polaribacter sp. NJDZ03; assembly: GCF_019263805.1. NCBI lineage: Bacteria > Pseudomonadati > Bacteroidota > Flavobacteriia > Flavobacteriales > Flavobacteriaceae > Polaribacter > Polaribacter sp. NJDZ03. The sequence goes on along the minus strand of NZ_CP079195.1, from coordinate 1,007,587 downwards.
AAAGAAGATATTCCTTTGCTTTGGATAGCAGCACCTTTAACAGGTTTACTTGTGCAACCAATTATTGGTTATATGAGTGATAGAACTTGGAGTGTAAAATGGGGGAGAAGAAAGCCTTACTTTTTGGTAGGTGCAATTTTAAGCTCATTAGCACTATTTTTTGTTCCCCAATCTCCTACATTATGGGTCGCAGCTGGTTTTTTATGGATTTTAGATGCTTCCATAAATATTTCTATGGAACCTTTTAGAGCATTGGTAGCAGATAAATTACCACAATCTCAAAGATCTTATGGTTTTGTTGTACAAACTTTAATTATTGGAATAGGAACTTGGGTAGCAAGTAACTTACCATGGATGGTTTCTCAATTTGGTGTTAGTAATGAAGCAGCATCTGGAGTTGTACCAATGTCTGTAAAAGTTGCTTTTGCAATAGGTGCAGTTGTTTTTATGGCAAGTATTCTTTTTACCGTTTTTACAACGGATGAATATCCGCCAGAAGACATGGAAGAGTTTGAAAAAGAAAAAGCAAAAAAGAATAATTTTATTCCTGATATATTAGAGAATATTGGTAGCATGCCAACTACAATGAAAAAGTTGGGAGTGATTCAGTTTTTCTCATGGTTTGCATTTTTTACCATGTGGTCTATGGCAAACCCTGCATTAACGGAACATGTATTTCATACACCCGCTCCAATAGAGGCTGCTTTTAATATGGCAGACACTGTGCAAGCAGAAGCATTTAGAATCGCCAATACAAAATTTCAAGAATCTTCTAATTCAGTAGGTTCTGCAATGGGTATTTACGGGTTGTCTTCTATGGCATTTGCCTTGCTACTAACCTTATATACATCTAAAAGAAACATCAACAGAAAATATGTACACCTTTTTTCTTTGATTATTGGTGGTATTGGTTTTTTAACAATGAGTTATGCATCACCAGAAAATTTAAAATATTGTTTTGTATTAATTGGTTTTGCTTGGGGTAGTATTTTATCTATGCCGTATGCCATGTTATCTAGTTCTGTAGATCCAAAGAAAATGGGCGTTATTATGGGAATATTTAATATGTTTATAGTAATTCCGCAAATTATTGCCGCATTAGGAGGGATTAATTATGTTTCTAATTTATTAGGAGAAGATGCTATTAATGCTATGACAGTGGCAGGAATTAGTTTAATAATTGCAGGTTTATGTAATTTATTAATTACCAATAAAAACGCAATTAGTTATCAAGAAGAGATTTAAAAAAAATAAAGACTTTAGATAAAATTAATACATGCTAAAATTAATTTTATTTAAAAATAAAGAAGAAAAGTAGATGAAAAAAGGATTTATATTCGATTTAGACGGAGTTATTGTAGACACAGCGAAATATCATTATTTAGCGTGGAAAAAATTAGCAAACCACTTAGGTTTCGAATTTACCAAAGAGCAAAACGAATTATTTAAAGGCGTAAGTAGAAAACGTTGTTTAGAAATTTTGTTACAAATTGGTAACAGAACAGCAACACAAGAAGAATTTGACACTTGGATGATCGAAAAAAATGTAGATTATTTAAAGTATATAGAAAATATGGATGCTTCAGAAATTTTACCTGATGTACCTAAAGTTTTAGCTTTTTTAAAAAAACAAAATATTCCGATTGCCTTAGGTTCTGCGAGTAAAAATGCGCAACCTATTTTAGAAAAAGTTGGACTGTTACACTATTTTGATACTATTGTAGACGGTAATAATGTTACCAAAGCAAAACCAGATCCAGAAGTTTTTCTTTTGGCAGCAAAACAATTAGGTGTAAATGCAGCGGATTGTGTGGTTTTTGAAGATGCAGTTGCAGGTGTAGAAGCAGCAAATGCAGCAAAAATGATTAGTATTGGTATTGGTGATAAAAGCATACTTTCTGAAGCACAATTTAATTACAATGATTTTACAGAAATTAGTGTTGAATTTATACAAGAATTGATTAATAAATAAATTCACTAAATCCTGTAAGGTTTTTAGAACCTTGTAGGTATAGATTATAAACAAATTAAAGTTTTAGTTGTTTTATTAAAATTTAAGATAATATACCTACAAGGTCTCAAAGACCTTGCAGGAAAAAAGAAAACAAAATGAATCAAGATTACATCATACCAAACGAATGGTCTATTATAGAAGAAGGCTTTAATTCAGAAAAAGTAAAATCATCAGAAAGTTTGTTCAGTATTGGTAATGGCGCCATGGGACAAAGAGCTAATTTTGAAGAAAATTATTCAGGAGAAACTTTTCAAGGAAGTTATATTGGTGGTGTTTATTACCCAGATAAAACACGTGTTGGATGGTGGAAAAATGGGTATCCAGAATATTTTGCAAAAGTATTAAATGCACCAAATTGGATTGGTATAAACGTATTAATCAATGAAGAGAAATTAGATTTAAACACTTGTAAAGAGGTTTCTAAATTTAAGAGAGAACTAAACATGCAAGAAGGTTGGTTGTCTAGAGATTTTGAAGCTGTTTTACAAAACGGAATCAAAATTAAAGTAGCAGCAAAGCGTTTTTTAAGTTTAGAGTTAGATGAAATTGGTGCGATTAGTTTTACAATAACTCCGTTAAATTCAGATGCTAAAATTACGTATATTCCTTATATAGATGCAGGCATTACCAATGAAGATACCAACTGGGACGATCAATTTTGGGATGTTTTAAAAGTTTCTCAAAATAACCAACAATCTTATATTGAGGCAAGAACCATGAAAACACATTTTTACACGTGTACTTTTATGGAATCTCGTTTGTTTGTAGACAATAAAGAAGTTGAGGTACCTTGTAAAAGCGAGCAAACTTCAAATTTAATTTCTTGCACGTATCAACAAGAAATTAAAGAAAATGAAGCATTTACCATCCATAAATTTGGTGGTTATGTGGTGGATAGAGATTATGATAAAGACGCATTAGTTGCTGCAGCAAAAGTTGCTTTAGATAAAGCCGTTAGTTTTGGTTTTGATGTTTTATTAGAGAAACAAAAGGAATCTTGGGCACAAATATGGAGCATGAGCGACATTACCATAGAAGGAGATGTAAAAGCGCAACAAGGAATTCGTTTTAATATTTTTCAATTAAACCAAACGTATTTAGGTACAGATGCTAGTTTAAATATTGGTCCGAAAGGGTTTACAGGAGAAAAATATGGAGGAAGTACCTATTGGGATACCGAAGCATATTGTATTCCTTTTTATATGGCAACCAAAGACCATTCTGTTGCAAGAACATTGTTAGAATACAGATACAATCATTTAGATAAAGCGATTGAAAATGCAGGGAAGTTAGGTTTTACAAACGGAGCTGCGTTGTACCCAATGGTTACCATGAATGGTGAAGAATGCCATAACGAATGGGAAATTACTTTTGAAGAAATTCATAGAAATGGTGCCATCGCTTTTGCAATTTATAACTATCACCGTTTTACAGACGATTATTCTTACATTCCAGAAAAAGGATTGGAAGTTTTAATTGCCATTGCACGTTTTTGGCAACAAAGAGCCACTTTTTCTTCGGATAAAAACAAATTCATGATTTTGGGTGTTACAGGTCCGAATGAATATGAGAATAACATCAACAATAATTTTTATACCAATTATATTGCTAAATGGTGTATTAATTATGCGTTAGAAAATATCGAAATTGTAAAAACAGATCATATTTCAGATTACATCAGAATTAAAGAAAAAGTAAATTTCTCTGATGAAGAATTGGCAAAATGGAAAAGTGTTGCAGACGGAATGTATTTTCCATATTCAGAAAAACATAAGGTGTATTTGCAACAAGATGGTTTCTTAGATAAAGAATTAATTACGGTTGCCAATTTAGACAAAAGCCAAAGACCAATCAATCAAAAATGGAGTTGGGACAGAATTTTACGTTCTCCGTACATAAAACAAGCAGATACTTTACAAGGTTTTTATATGTTCGAAGATGATTTTTCTACGGAAGAATTAGAGCGTCATTTCGATTTTTACGAACCATTTACAGTGCATGAAAGTTCTCTTTCTCCTTGTGTGCACAGTATTCAGGCTGCAAAGTTAGACAGAATGGACCAGGCGTATACGTTCTATTTACGTACTTCTCGTTTAGATCTAGACGATTATAATCACGAAGTAGAAGAAGGATTACATATTACTTCTATGGCAGGAACTTGGATGAGTATTGTAGAAGGTTTTGGAGGAATGAGAGTACAAAATAACACCCTTTCTTTTTCGCCAAAAATACCTAAAGGATGGAAAGCCTATTCATTTAAAGTGAATTTTAGACATCAAGTAATTACAGTAAATGTTTCTCAAGCAGGAACAGAATTTACACTAGAAGGAAAAGAAGCTATTGATATTTTGGTTGATGGAGAGAAAGTAACCGTTACTCCAAATAAATAAAAATACCAACCTCAAAGGTTTTAAAAACCTTTGAGGTTTAAATTAGGGAAAATGAAACTATTAAAATACAGCCATTTAAATGTTCTTCTAATTTCGGTTATTGTATTTTTGTTTTCATGCCAAAAACGAGAACAAAATAAAATGGAGGTTACTAACGAAATTACAGCAGTAATAAACAAAATTGAAAGAGTAGAGCCACCAAATTGGTTTGTAGGTTTTAAGGATACTTCGTTGCAATTATTAGTAAAAGAAAATAATATTGGTGATGCAATACCTTCTATTTCTTATGAAGGAGTTACTATCGAAAAAGTACACAAAGCTAGAAGTAATAATTATTTATTTATCGATTTAAAAATTGCTTCTTCTACAGAAGCAGGTAAATTTAACATCGATTTTACTTTTGCAGATGGTACAAAAAAAACACATACATACGAGTTAAAATCAAGAGATAAAAAGTCGGATGATTTTATTGGTTTTAACAGTTCTGATGCTATTTATTTAATTACTCCAGATCGTTTTGCAAACGGAGATGATTCTAATAATATCAATACAGCATTAAAAGAAACAGATATAGACCGTTCTGACAATTACAAGCGTCATGGTGGCGACATACAAGGAATTATAAATCACATAGATTATATTTCAGACCTTGGTTTTACAACTGTTTGGCCAACGCCAGTTCTTTTAAATGATATGGCAGAAAGTTCGTATCATGGCTATGCAATTACAGATTATTATAAAGTAGATTCTCGTTTCGGAAATTTATCAGAATATAAAGAGTTAGCTGATAAATTAAGAGAAAAAGACATGAAATTAATCATGGACCAAGTTGCAAATCATTGTGGAATTGGGCATTGGTGGATGGAAGATTTACCTTTTGGTGATTGGTTAAACAATCAAAAAAATTATGAGGATAATATAGATAATTGGAACAATGAAACCAATATTGGGTCTAACCATCGAAGAACTACAAATCAAGATATATACGTATCAAAAGCAGATTTAAAAGGAAATAATGAAGGATGGTTTACACCTGCAATGCCAGATTTAAATCAGCGAAATCCGTTTTTAGCAAAATACATTATTCAAAATAGTATCTGGTGGATAGAAACCTTGGGCTTAGGAGGTATTAGACAAGACACATACCCATATCCAGACAAAAACTTTATGAGTGATTGGGCAGGAGCTATTATGTCTGAATATCCTAATTTTTCTATTGTTGGAGAAGAGTGGAGTTACAATCCGTTAATTGTTGGTTATTGGCAAAGAGGCGCAAATAACAGAGACGGTTATGAATCTAACTTAAAATCTCCTATGGATTTTCCAATGCAAAAAGCCATTGTAGAAGGCATCAATGAAGATGAGTCTTGGGACAAAGGTTTGATAAAACTATATGAAGGTTTAGCCAATGATTTTCATTATGCATCGCCAAAAGATGTGTTTATATTTTTAGACAATCATGATAAAACAAGAGTTTTTACAGAGCTTTGGGAAGATATCTCAAAAGTAAAAATGGGGTTGAGCTATATGTTAACTTTACCTAGAATTCCTCAAATTTATTACGGAACAGAAATTTTAATGAATGATTCTGCAAACCCCGGAGATCATGGTTTAATACGAAGTGATTTTCCAGGAGGTTTTAAAGATGATGCTGTAAATTCTTTTACTGGTGAAGGATTAAATGAATACCAAAAAGACATGCAATCTTTTATTACAAAGGTCTTGAATTATAGAAAAGATAGTAAAGCTATTCATGATGGTAAAACCATTCATTTTGCTCCTTTTATGGGGACTTATTTCTTGTTTAGAACAAAGGGTGATGAAACGGTTGTAAATATTATCAATAAAAATGTCGAACCGATTACAATAGATTTAAAACGATTTATAGAGGTTGGGTTAGATGGCAGAACCCTAAAAAACATTATTACGGGCGATACTTTTATTTGGGGAAATGAAATTCATTTAACTGAAAAAGGGAGTGTTCTTTTAACAACAAAAATATAAATAGTACGGTCAAAATCTTTAAGGTTTATAAACATAAAATATGAAGAATTATAAAATATTTTTTTTATTACTTTTTATAACAACTTTTTCGTTTTCACAGAATACAGATAGAGTTTTTAAAAGCATAAAACAAACAGCTAATGGTTTTAATATTAATGTAAATGATGGTTTGTACATTGTTAGATTTCTAAATACAAAAATTGTAGAAACTAGCTTTATTCCTGCTGGTGAGCAGCAAGTTAAAGAATCTCATGCGGTAGTTTTAAAACCAATAGAAGTAGATATTACTCCTGTAATTAGTGCAAACGAAAGTAATTTCTTTTCAGAAGGAATTTCGGTACTTGTAAAGCACAAACCTTTTCAAATTATTTATACCTATAATGATGAGGTTGTTACGTCAGAAAAAGCGGGTTATTTCAAATCAGAACATCAACCAATGGATTTGGTTAAAGGCAATATTGTTGCCGATAAAACAGAAAAAATTGAATTCAATTTAACTTCAGATGAGGTTTTATTTGGTGCTGGATCAAGAGCATTGGGCATGAATAGAAGAGGCAACAGATTGCCACTTTATAACAGAGCACAGTATGGTTATGAAACGCATGCCGAGTTAATGAACTTTACGATTCCTTTAGTCATTTCTTCAAAAAAATACATGCTTCATTTTGATAATGCACCTATTGGTTATTTAGATTTAGACAGTAAAAAAGATAATTCTTTAACGTATGAAACCATTTCTGGTAGAAAAACGTATCAAGTTATTGTTGGTGATTCTTGGATAGATTTGGTAAACAATTACACCAAATTAACAGGGAAACAACCATTACCAGCTCGTTGGACTTTAGGGAATTTTTCGAGTAGATTTGGTTATCATTCACAAAAAGAAACAGAAGCGACTATTGCTAAATTTAAAGAAGAAAAAATACCTGTAGATGCTGTAATTTTAGACTTGTATTGGTTTGGAAAAGAGTTACAAGGCACCATGGGGAATTTGGAGGTTTACAAAGATTCTTTTCCTGATATGAAAGGAATGATTTCTGGACTTAAAGACAAAGGTGTAAAAACAGTTTTAATTACAGAACCCTTTATTTTATCCACTTCTAAAAAGTGGGATGAAGCTGCAGCAAAAAAAGTTTTAGCAACAGATTCCATCGGAAATCCTGCAAAATATGATTTCTATTTTGGAAATACAGGTATTGTAGATATTTACAAAAAGGAAGGGAAAGAATGGTTTTGGAACATTTATAAAGAACTAATAGAATTAGGAGCAAAAGGACTTTGGGGAGATTTAGGAGAGCCAGAAGTTTTGCCTTCTTGGGTGAATTTTCAGAACAAAACAGCAGATGAAATTCATAATATTTACGGGCATGATTGGGCTCGTTTAATTTTTGAAGGATATCAAAAAGAATTTTCAAATGAAAGACCTTTTATTTTAATGCGTGCAGGCTATTCTGGTTCGCAACGTTTCGGGATGATTCCTTGGTCTGGCGATGTAAACAGAACTTGGGGAGGATTGCAATCTCAACCAGAAATTGCCTTACAAATGGGAATGCAAGGTTTGGGATACATGCATTCTGATTTAGGCGGATTTGCAGGCGCCAATTTAGATGATAATTTATATATCCGTTGGTTGCAATATGGTGTTTTTCAACCTATATTTAGACCTCATGCTCAAGAAGATGTTGCTAGTGAACCTGTTTTTAGAAGTGATAGAGCGAAGAGATTGACCAAAAAAGCCATTGAATTACGTTATAAGTTATTGCCATATAATTACAATGTAGCGTTTGAGAACAATCAAAAAGGAACGCCATTAATGCGACCTATTTTCTTTGAAGAAGATGATGAAAAATTGATGACTAATTCATCGACCTATTTATGGGGAAATGATTTTTTAATCACACCGATTTTAAAAGATTCGGTAGCAACCAAAGAAGTTTATTTTCCAAATACTGCCAATTGGTTTAATTTTTATACAGATGAAAAAGTTGAGGGGGGACAAACAAAAATTGTTCAGTTAAATGAAGCAACAATTCCTACGTATGTAAGAGGAGGTGCTTTTATACCAATGGCAAAATTAGTACAAACTACAGATGCTTATAAAGGAGATGTTTTAGAAGTTCATTATTATTTTGATGCTTCGGTTAAAGAAAGTAAAAGAACGTTTTATAATGACAACGGTTTGCTTTCTAATGCTTTTGAAAAAGGAGCTTTTGAAATTCTAGAATTTGAATCTGAATTAACCAAACGTTGCTTAGAGTTTGAATTGAAAGCAGCATTTGGTGAAAATTGGAATCCAGCGCAAAAAGAAATTACGTTGGTATTACATAATATCAATTGGAATCCTAAAAAGATAAAAGTTGATGGAAAAAGAAAACGAATTTCATCAGAAAAAAATATGCTTACAATTCCATTAAAATGGAATCCGAATAAAGAATTAAAAGTAAAAATATCATTAAAATAAGAAATCAATTATGAAAAAAATATACAGCGTTATATCCGTTTCTGTTTTAGCAATAATAATTGGTTGTTCAACAGAAAAAACACCAAAAATTAAAAAGATGAATACAAATCAAGAGAAAAAAACAGTGGTTTATCAGGTATTTACACGTTTATTCGGTAATACAAATACCACTAATAAACCTTGGGGAACTATCGAAGAAAATGGTGTTGGTAAATTCAATGATTTTACAGATAAAGCCTTGTCTGAAATTAAAGAATTAGGAGTTACACATATTTGGTATACTGGTGTTCCGCATCATGATGTAATTAGAGATTATACCGAGTTTGGTATTTCAAATGACGATCCAGATATTGTAAAAGGTAGAGCAGGATCTCCGTATGCAGTTAAGGATTATTACAATGTAAATCCAGATTTAGCAGTAAATGTAGAAAACAGATTAGAAGAATTTGAGGCTTTAATAGCACGTTCTCATAAAAACGGATTAAAGGTAATTATAGATATTGTTCCAAATCACGTTGCTAGAAATTACCAAAGTTTATCCAATCCGGCAGGCACAAAAGATTTTGGTGCAGATGATGATAAAACAGTGGAGTATGATGTAGATAATAATTTTTATTATGTGCCTAATGAAGCTTTTCAAGTGCCAGACTTTTTAAATGGATATGCCCCTTTAGGTGGAGAAAAAAATCCGTTATCAGATAATAAATTTGTGGAAAACCCTGCAAAATGGACAGGTAATGGTTCACGAGCAGCAAAACCTCATTTTAACGATTGGTATGAAACGGTAAAAGTAAATTATGGTGTTTCTCCAGACGGAAGAAAAGATTTTGACGAATTTCCAGAAGGTTTTGATAATGAAGATTACAAAAAACACTTTGAGTTTTGGCAAGATAAAAAAGTACCTAGTTCTTGGATTAAATTTAGGGATATTGCATTGTATTGGACTGCAAAAGGAGTAGACGGATTTAGATATGACATGGCAGAAATGGTGCCTGTTGAATTCTGGAGTTTTATGAATTCTGCTATTAAAATGAAAAATGAAGATGCTTTTCTATTGGCAGAAGTGTACAACCCAAATGAGTATAGAAATTACATCCGAAAAGGTAAAATGGATTATTTGTATGACAAAGTGCAGTTGTATGATACCTTAAAAAATATTATGCAAGGTCATGGAATTACAGATCATATTGCGCCAATACAAGAAGATTTAAGAGATATAGAGCACAATATGTTGCACTTTTTAGAAAACCATGATGAGCAAAGAATTGCAAGTCCGGAGTTTGCGGGAGATGCTTTAAAAGGAAAACCAGCAATGGTGGTTTCTACAACAATTTCTACGGCACCAACAATGGTGTATTTCGGACAAGAATTTGGAGAATCAGGAGCAGAAAATGCAGGTTTTGGAACAGAGTCTAGAACTTCAATTTTCGATTATATTGGTGTGCCAACTTTACAACGTTGGGTAAACGATAAAGAGTATGATGGCGGCCAATCTACGGATAAAGAAAAAGCATTAAGAGATTTTTACAAACGTTTATTAAACTTTACTATTAAAAGTGATGCCTTAATGGGGGAGTACCAAGATATTCATCATTTTAACCGTCAGCATACAGAATGGTATAATGAAAGAGTTTTGTCTTTTGTACGTTGGAGCGATCATGAAAAATTAATTGTTGTTTCTAACTTTAATGCAAATGACACCTATGGATTTGAGTTAGGTTTACCTCAAGATATTATTGAAAAATGGAACTTAAAAGACGGCGAATATCAAGTAGAAGATCAATTGTATAAAGAATATTCATCGATTTTAAAAGTAGAAAATGGTGAAGCTAGGGTTAGAATAGATCTAAAACCATTAGAATCATTTATCTTAAATGTGAAAGAATAATTATAAAAGATTACCATACCTATCTAATTTCCTACAAGGTTTTAAAAACCTTGTAGGTCTAAATACATAAAATACTCATGAAAAAAATACTCTTCCTTTTCATATTAGCAACTATTTTTAGTTGTAAAGAAAACTCATCAACACAGAAAGTAACAGCACAAACTAAACAAAAGGAGTTTGTTTGGGAAGGCGCCAATATTTATTTTTTATTGACAGACCGTTTCAATAACGGAGATACCACCAATGATATCAATTTTGAAAGAACTAAAGAAACAGGAAAGTTACGTGGTTTTAAAGGTGGAGATATCAAAGGAATCACTCAAAAAATAAAAGAAGGATATTTTACTAAATTAGGAATCAATGCCATTTGGATGACGCCAATTGTAGAACAAATTCATGGTGGTACCGATGAAGGAACTGGTTTGTCTTATGGTTTTCATGGCTATTGGACAAAAGATTGGACTAAGATTGACCCGAATTTTGGAACCAAAGAAGATTTAAAAGAATTGGTGGCTATTGCTCATAAAAACGGAATTCGTATTTTATTAGATGCCGTTATTAATCACACAGGGCCTGTTACAGATAAAGATCCTGTATGGCCATCAGATTGGGTAAGAACGGGGCCTGCATGTACGTATGATTCTTATGAACATACGGTTTCTTGTACCTTGGTAGAAAATTTACCAGACATTAAAACAGAAAGTAATGAGGCCGTAGAATTGCCAATTCAGTTGATAGAAAAATGGAAAGCAGAAGGACGTTATGAGCAAGAAGTAAAAGAATTAGATGCTTTTTTTGCAAGAACAGGTCACCCAAGAGCACCACGTTTTTACATTATGAAATGGCTAACAGATTATATTACAGAATTCGGAATTGATGGCTACAGAGTAGACACCGTAAAACATACAGAAGAATTTGTATGGCAAGAATTTAAGCAGGAATGTGATGCCGCTTTTGCTATTTATAAAAAAAATAATCCTGAGAAAGTTTTAGATGAAAACAATTTTTATTTAGTAGGCGAGGTGTATAATTACACTATTTCAGATGGAAAAGCATTTGATTTAGGTGGAGAAAAAATTAATTATTATGACAATGCTTTTAATAGTTTAATCAATTTTGAGTTAAAATGGAATGTAAAACAAATGGCAGAAACAGCTGTTTTTCAAAAATACGATTCACTTTTACATACAGATCTTAAAGGATACGGAATTTTAAACTATTTAACGTCGCATGATGATGGTCAGCCTTTTGATAAAGAAAGAGAGCAGCCATATAAAACGGCCACCATGTTACTATTAACACCCGGAACAGCACAAGTATATTATGGAGATGAATCTGCAAGAGATTTAACCATAGAAGGCACTGTGGGCGATGCTACTTTGCGTTCTTTTATGAATTGGGAAGACATTCAATCTAAAGAAGAAACTCAGAGAGTTTTAAAACATTGGCAAAAATTAGGTCAGTTTAGAGCCAATCATCCTGCGGTAGGAGCAGGGAAACATACTCTTATTTCTGCCGAAAATGGAATTGTTTTTTCTAGAGTTAGAAAAGAGGATAAAATTATTGCAGGTATCAATTTACAGAAAGGAAATAAAGAAATACATGTTTCATCAATATTTAAAGACGGAGACAAATTGAATGATTTTTACTCTAATCAGCTGGTAGAAGTTAAAGAAGGAAAAGTTGTTGTAAATTCAGAATTTGATATTGTTTTGTTAGAAAAGAAATAACTTTTAATTATAAAACTATTAATACAAGCGTTCAGAATTAATTTTTGGGCGTTTTTTTATGTACATTAATTTATTCTAGGGGCGTTACCTAAAGGTCGGGCTTTACACTATATCTTTTTGAGAAAAACAAAAAGGATGCCGTTTCAATCCCTAACGCAAGCTAGTTTGCTAACAAAAGAGCCAAATAAAATAATGAATAGTATTTTAATAAACATAGAAAGAAGTACGTTTTTAGTCTGTATGCAATCTCTTTTTTTCTATTTATTAAAAAAAAGAAAAGGCAATTAAAAAAAGAATACAAATATCCGCAAGAATAGCACAAACAGAACGTACTTTTGTACTTGCTAAAAAACAGCATATTTAAAAGGAAATTAACGAGCAATTATTCATAAAAAAAAAAGCTAATTAGAAAATGGCATAATTGATGAATAGATAAATAAAGTAAGTGTTGTTGTTAAGATATTACAAAAAAAAGTTGTAAATTATAATATCGAACATACAGAATGATACACCAAAATAAAAATCGTTTACGTTGATTATTATCAACTTAAAACAATTTTAGTAAAAAAATAGAATAAAAGAGTCATTTTTTTAGAATGACAAATAAAGAAATAAAATGGGAACATTGGTAAATAATTATATTTTTAAAGCATTAGAAAGTTACCCTTTCGATTTAGAAGAGGTAATGGAAGCTTTAAATTTTGCGTTGTCTTATGATGATAAAAATACAATGGCATTAACTTTAATGGGGAGAGTTTATGCAGAAAAGTTGTATAAATATGAAGAAGCAATTGTGTATTTTAAACAAGCTTTAGCAGAAAATATTCATGCTTTTGAGGTATACACACCTTATATAAATACACTTCTATGGAATGAAGATTATAAAGAGGTAGAAGATTTTATAGATTTTGCCTTAACAGTTAAAGGTTCTGATAAAGCACTTTTATACCTTAAGAAAGCTATTTTACATGAGCAATTAAAAGAATATAAAACAGCTATTACTTTTATTAAGCTAGCTAAAGAGCATACTTTTAATTCAGAATTTATGGCAGATATTGTTATCGAAAAAGAGAGAATAAAAGGGAAAATGCCTAAGAAAAAGAAAGCAAAAGCAGTAAAGAAACCCGGTAAGACTCCTAAAAACAAGAAATAAGTTTAAAGACTGTCTAAAAAAAGATGAAATCTTGATATACTGAACTTGTTTCTGTAGATCAACTTACTGAAGTTTAATCTTCTTAAGAATCTGAAATAAATTTGGATTGACAATAAACTTTTTTAGACAGTTTTTTTATTCAAATAAAGCATCTAGAGTTAAAACATCTAAAACACCATCTACAAAAAGGTTGTTTTTTTCTTCAAAACCTTTAATAGCATTTAAAGTTTCAAGCTTATAAACCCCATCTAATTTTATCTCGAAACCCTTTAGATTTAATTGTTTCTGAATTTCAAATATTAAAGCACTTTTATTCCCATAATCCAATTTTTTATCAGCATTAAACATGCTTTTTATTTTGTTGACTGCAATTAATTTTTGGTGAGATTTTAAGTCAATTCCTGAATTTTCTAAAAATAGAATTTCTTCATTAGACAAACCTTTCTTTTTTAATACAGCAGATTTTTCTAATTTGCTTTCATAGTATTTAATGATTGCAACTTTATCTGCATATGTATAAACAGCTAATTTAGTTTCTTCCGTACCCTCTTCTGGAGATCTAACATCAATATTATTAGCTGTCCATTGCATTTTCACAAAACTATTTAAATCTTCAATAGCTTTATAATAATTAATTACAGCTTCTTGGTTATAATATGCAACATCTATTTCTTTTGCTGTTTTATAATCAACATCTGGAGAATTAAATCTTTGATATTGAGAATACTGTCCGTAACCAATAAAAAAGGCAATAATCAATAAAAGTAAAATAATTAGTTGTTTCATAAAGTGTTCTTATTGTCTATTAAGTACTAACAAAAATAAGCAAAAGAAAAGGTTAGATGCCTTTTCTATTTGATGAATCTCTAATAAGTAATTCTACGTCTAAAATCTTTTTGGTGAGTGTTTGTTTTACAACGTCATTTTTAACATGTTTTAAAAAAGAAAGCGCAGCTTGTTTGCCAATTTCGTCACTATGTTGCTCTATACTTGTAATAGAAGGTGTAACCATAGAACTAAAAGGTTCATTACCAAAACCAACCAAGGCTATTTCATTAGGAATACTAATTTTTTCTTCATTTAGCACTTGTAAAGCACCAAGAGCAGCATAATCTCCAGCTACATAAACAGCATCTGGTCTGTGTTTTAAAGCTAGTAATTGATGCATTTTTTCTCTACCATCTTCAATTGTTAAATCGCTTTCTAATAATAGCTCATCTATGAGAGGTAAGTTGTGTTTCTTTAACGCATCTATATAACCTTTAATTCTGTTGTTAAAAATTCTAGTACGTTTAAAACCACCAATATGTGCAATTCTTTTACAACCTTGGGCCGCAAGATGAGCTACTATTAAATGGCTGCTATTAAAATCATCAATACCAATATAATCTACATTTAAATCATTTTCTCCACGATCAAATGTTATCAAAGGAATGCCTGCTTTTTTTACTTTTTCAAAATAACTTAAATCTACAGTTTCATTGGCCATAGAAGCAATAATACCATCTACTTGCGTAAATAATAAGGTATCAATACTAGCACATTCTTTTTTAAATGACTCGTTAGATTGGGTAATAATAATATTGTAGCCTTCCTTATTTAGTACTTCTTCTATATTCTGTATTACAGATGAAAAAAAGTTACTATTTGTTCTAGGCACTATTACGCCAACTAGTTTACTTTTTCCACTTCTAAGAGCACTTGCTAAGTGATTGGGTTGATAATTTAAATTTTCAGCAACCTGTCTAACGGCTTTTTTAGTTTTTTCGCTTATTCTAGAATCGTTGTGTAATGCTTTAGAAACAGCAGCTGCAGAGATGTTTAAAACACTTGCAATATCTTTTATGGTAGTTTTCTTTTTGATAATACTTTTTTTTATATATTTGCTTAATCGATTAAGCAAATATAATTCGATATTTAATATAATCAAAATGATAGTTCAATTCTTTCATTTTGATTTTATTTTGAAAAATTGCTTAAACGTTTAACTAATTAACTATAATTTTTAAAAAATAATTAAAATGGCAAAAGTAGTAACATTTGGAGAGATCATGTTAAGATTAGCTCCTCAAGGATTTTTAAGATTTTCACAAGCAAATAATTTTGATGTTGTTTATGGTGGTGGAGAATCTAATGTAGCAGTATCATTAGCAAACTACGGAATTGATGTAGATTTTGTAACCCGTTTACCAAAAAATGATATTGGTGAGTGTGCAATGATGGAGATGCGTAAAAGAGGTGTTGGTGTAGATAAGATTGTTTATGGTGGAGACCGTTTAGGAATTTATTTCTTAGAAACTGGTGCTGTATCTAGAGGTTCTAAAGTGGTTTATGATAGAGCGCATTCTGCTATTGCAGAAGTAGAATCTGGAATGATCGATTGGGATGCCGTTTTTGAAGGATGTGAATGGTTTCATTGGACAGGTATTATCCCAGCAATTTCTCAAGGTGCTGCAGATGTAACTTTAGAAGCTTTAAAAGTAGCTAGTGCAAAAGGAATTACTATTTCTACAGATTTAAACTACCGTGCAAAATTATGGAATTTTTGTGATGATGCTCATAGAGAGTCTATAATGACAGAATTAACTTCTTACTGTGATGTAGTTTTAGGAAATGAAGAAGATGCAGAAATGCATTTCGGAATTAAGCCTGATGGAGCTGCAGTTCAAACAGCAGGACATGACGTAAAAGCAGAAGCTTTCTTATCTGTTTGTAAGCAAATGATGGAGAAATTTCCAAGAGCTAAAAAGGTAATTACTACTTTAAGAGGTTCTATTTCTGCGTCTCACAATACATGGGCTGGAGTTTTATATGATGGAAATGAAATGTTACAAACACGTCAATACCAAATTACAGATATTGTAGATAGAGTAGGTGGTGGAGATTCTTTTATGGGAGGTTTAATCTACGGATTATTAACATACCCAGATAACGATCAAAATGCATTAGACTTTGCAGTTGCTGCGTCTTGTTTAAAGCACACTATTAAAGGTGATGCAAACTTAGTTACAGTTGCAGAAGTAAATAAATTGATGGGTGGTGATGCATCTGGAAGAGTAGCTAGATAAATCTAGATTTTTGTTTAACTGTTAAGTAGTTTAGGCTATTTAACAGTTAAATAAATTTATAACTGTACACATACTAATTTTAAAATCAACAATAAAATATGAAGAAATCTGTAGCTATAATGTGTGGAGGCGGTCCTGCACCAGGAATTAATACAGTAATTAGTACTGTTGCTAAAACCTTTATGAAAGATGGTTATGAGGTAATTGGTGTCCATCATGGATATCAAGGATTGCTTTCAGAAAATCCTGAATTGGAGATTTTTGATTTTCATCGTGCAGATCGTATTTTTAGTAGAGGTGGTTCTAGTCTTATAATGAGTAGATTTAAACCTAAAGACAGTGATTTTAAAGTAGATTTTTTTAAGAAAAATAATGTAAAATTATTGGTTACTATTGGTGGAGATGACACAGCTTCTACAGCAAATAGATTAACTAAATATTTAAAGGAGCAAGAATTAGATGTTAGACATATTCATGTTCCAAAAACAATAGATAACGATTTACCTTTGCCAGATAGAAACCCAACATTTGGTTTTCATACCGCAAAAGATGAAGGTGTACGCATTGGAAATACCGTTTATGAAGATGCAAGAACTAGTGAAAATTGGTTTGTAATGTCTGCAATGGGACGTTCTGCGGGGCATTTGGCCTTCGGAATTGCATCTGCATGTCATTTTCAGATGGTAATTATTCCAGAAATGTTTAATAAAACTACTATTACATTTAAGAAGTTAATCAATATGATTATTTCTTCTATTGTAAAATGTAAAATTATGGGTGTAGAATACGGTGTCGCTTTAATAAGCGAAGGTGTTTTTCACTTTATGGAAAAAGAAGAAATCATTAATTCAGGTATTAACTTCACCTATGATGAGCACGGACACCCAGAATTAGGAAACGTAAGTAAATCTCATATATTTAATTACTTACTGCAAGTTAAATTAAAAGAAATAGGATTAGAAATAAAGTCTAGACCAGTAGAATTAGGGTATGAATTAAGATGTTGTAATCCTATAGCATTCGATTTAACCTTATGTACATTATTGGGTATTGGAGTTAAAAAACTATTTGATCAAGGTGCTACAGGTTGTATTGTAAGTGCTAATTCTAATGGAGATATTTCACCTTTATATCTAAAAGATTTTGAAGATGAAAATGGTAAAATTCCACCAAGGTTAGTAGATATCAATTCTGATATGGCACAATTATTCATAGAAAACTTATTCTTCTTAAAAGAAAAGGACTATGAAAATGCAAAAAAGTATGTTACCAATCCAGAAGCATACGATTTTAAAAAAATATTAAACTGGAATTAATAAGTAGCAGTTTCCAGTTGCAGTATCCAGTAAAAAATAAAATTTTTGTCACTTTTGGATAAGATATTTCATAGTTACACAAATTAAAGTTTACACAAAAAAACAGTTAAAAATATAAAATAAAATGGCACAATTTTCAAGATTAGAAGTAGCACAAGTAATGAAAGAAACAGGAATGATTCCTTTATTTTTTCATAACGATATAGAATTAAGTAAAAAAGTATTAAAAGCATGTTACGATGGTGGCGCTCGTTTAATGGAGTTTACAGCACGTGGAGATTTCGCTCACGAAGTTTTTGGAGCGTTAACTAAATATGCTATTGCAGAATTACCAGGTATGATAATGGGTGTAGGTTCTGTTACAGATGCAGGAGCAGCTTCATTATATATGGCATTAGGAGCAAACTTTATTGTAACTCCTGTTTTAAGAGAAGATATTGCAATTGCTTGTAACCGTAAAAAAGTATTATGGTCTCCTGGTTGTGGTACTTTAACAGAAATTACTAGAGCAGAAGAATTAGGGTGTGAAATAGTAAAATTATTTCCTGGTGATATTTATGGACCACAATTTGTAAAAGGAGTAAAAGGACCTCAACCTTGGACCAGCTTAATGCCTACAGGTGGAGTTTCACCAACAGAAGAAAACTTAAAAGGTTGGTTTGATGCAGGTGTAACTTGTGTTGGAATGGGGTCTAAATTAATTTCGAAAGAAATTATTGCGAACGAAGATTATGCAAAATTAGAAAAAGATGTGAGAGCAGCTTTAGCTATTGTTAAAGCAGTAAGAAAATAGTCTAAACTATTTTTATAAATTTAAAACTCCAACTGAAAAGTTGGAGTTTTTTTTAGTTCCAAAAAGTCTATCTATACTTTTTAGCATTTCATCTACACTTAAATCTTTTTGACCAACCACTCATAAATTAGTCTATTTAATTACCTTAAGTTTGTATAAATTAAATGTAAAACATCCTAACATGTCTAAGAACTTAAAAATATTGTTGATTGAAGATAATCTAATTGAAATTATGAAAATGAAGAGAACTCTTTCATTGTTAAAATTAGAGCATACAATACAAGAAGCTAAAAATGGTGAAGAAGCAATAGATATTTTACAAGAAAAAGGTAATTTTCCTGATTTAATTTTATTAGATTTAAACATGCCAAAAATGAGTGGTATAGAATTTCTATCAATCTTAAAAAATAATAAAGACATACAACATATTCCTACGGTTATATTAACTACTTCAGATAATCAAAAAGATTTAGAAGAATGTTATAAAATAGGTGTTTCTGGTTATATTTTAAAACCTCTAAAATATGATGATTATGTTAAAAAAATTGAAACAGTATTATCTTATTGGAGTATGAATGAATTAAAAAAATACTAATATGAAAGGAATAGTTTTTACTGAGTTTTTAGATTTAGTTGAAGAAAAGTTTGGGTTAGAAATGGTAGATAAAATTATTTATCAGTCAGAATTAGCTTCAGAAGGAATTTATACTTCTGTTGGTACTTATAGCTTTTCTGAGATGTTACAATTAGTTACAAACCTTAGTGATAACACAGGTATTTCTACAGATGATTTGCTATTAGTATATGCAGAACACTTTTTTGGAATGATAGAAAGAAGCTATCCAGGTCTTTTAGCAACCTATAATGACCCCATAGAAATGTTAGCTTCCATTGAAAACCATATACATGTGGAGGTTCAAAAAATCTATCCAGAAGCAGAACTACCAACTTTTATAGTAGAACAAAAAACAGAAAACTCTTTAACAATGGTGTACAAATCTAGTAGAGCAATGCACCATTTTGGATTAGGATTAATGAATAAAACTTTTGAGCACTTTAATACAGAAGCCTCTATAGTTTTAGAAAAAATTAAAGAAGATGGTACAGAGGTAAGGTTTATTGTTAATAAAAAATAATGAGTCAAAATCAAATAGAAATACTACAACGAGCAGTAAAGCGTGAAAAAGCTGCTAGAAAAGCAGCAGAAAAAATTCTTGAAGATAAGTCTAGAGAATTATATGACCTTACAGAAAAATTAAAAGGTTCTAACTTAAAGCTAAATGAACTTTTAGAAGAGAAATCTAGCACTTTAAAAGGAGTTTTTGATAACATTAATGATGCATATTTAGTTATGGATTTGTTTGGTAATGTTTTAAAAATGAATGAAGTTGCAAAGGATCTTTTTGGGTATGATATAGAAAAGGAAACCTTTAATGTTACTGAAATTATTTATGAAGAAGATATAGAATATACCTCTAATTCTTTTAAAGAATTATACGAAAAAGGTTTTTTTAACGCTTATACTGCAAGAGTTTACAGTAAAAGCAAAGAAGTAAAATGGATTCAAATAAATGCAACTGTTATTTATGATAAAAATAATAAAGCAATAGCTGCGCAAGGTATTATAAGAGATATAACAAAAGATAAAGTAGCAGAAGATTTATTAATAGAGTCAGAAAATAGATTAGCAGCACTAGTATTAAATCTAAACAGTGGTATTATTTTAGAAGATGAAAATCGAAAAATAGTATTGTCGAACACAAAGTTTTGCGAGTTATTTAAAGTAGATGCATCACCTCAAGATTTATTGGGGATGGATTGTAAAATGGCATCAGAACAAAATAAAGTATTATTTAAAGAATCATCGTCTTTTGTTGAAAGGATGGATGAAATAGTAGCAAAAAGAGAACCTATTTTTGGAGAACAACTAGAAATGGTAGATGGTATAATTCTAGAAAGAAATTATATTCCTATATTTATTGGAGGAAAAATAAAAGGCTATTTGTGGACTTTTAGAGACATTACTTTAGAAAAAAAATATAATATAAGTTTAGAAGTAGAAAAAGAAAAGTATAGCAATATTATAGCCAATATGAACCTAGGGTTGGTAGAGATTAATATAGAAGACAAAATTTCTATGGTAAACCAAAGTTTTTTAGAAATGTCTGGCTATGCTAAAGAAGAATTAATAGGTAAAGTAGGAGGTGATATTTTTACATTTAACTCGGGGTCTAATATTATAAAAGATCAAAAAGTTAAACGCCTTAAAGGAGAATCTACTTCTTATGAATTTAAGACAAAAAATAAAAAAGGTGATATTAAGTACTGGCTTGTAAGTGCAGCACCAAATTATAATTTGCATGGAGAAAACATAGGCTCTATTGCCCTAAATTTAGACATTACAAATTTTAAAAAATTAGAATTACAAAAAGAGCAAATTTTAAAAGAATTAGAAAAAAGTAACGAACATTTGCACGAGTATGCACATATTGTTTCTCATGATTTAAAATCTCCGCTTAGAAGTATAGACGCATTAGTTTCTTGGATTAAAGCAGACAATGAAGGGAAGTTTGATGAAATGACGTTGCAAAACTTTGGACTAGTAGAAACGACATTAGAAACTATGGAAAAACTAATTTCTGATGTTTTAGAGTACTCGAGTGCCGGTTCTAGTACACAAGAAGATGAAGATGTAGATTTAAATAATACATTATGTGATTTAAAAAAGATCTTATTTATTCCAGAAAACATCTCTGTAAACGTTCTTAAAAACCTACCTATTATAAAAGGAGATAAAACGAAGTTTCAACAATTATTTCAAAATTTTATAAGTAATGCTATTAAATTTTGTGATAAAGAAGTAGGAATTGTAGAGATAAACTATGAAGATAAAGAACCATTTCATCAGTTTTCTATAAGAGATAATGGTATTGGTATTGAAAAAAAATATCACGACAAAATTTTTGAAGTTTTTACTTCTTTAAATAAAAGAGAAGATTCTACAGGAATAGGATTATCAATTGTAAAGAAAATAATTGCTTTACATGAAGGCAAAATTTGGTTAGAAAGTGAACCCAATAAAGGAACTACTTTTTACTTCACCATAAAAAAAGAATTAAATGAAAACAGTACAACTTAAAAAACATAAAAATTCTGATTGGAAATACTTATCTGAGAACATAAATTTAAAAGCACCGTTGGTATTGGTTTTTGGAAATAGGTTTCTATTAGAAGATGAAACTATTTTTGATGAAATTAGAACCATATTTAAAGACGGTCATATTGTTTTTGGTTCTGCTTGTGGAGATATTTCATCAGAATCTATTGATGACGAAAGTATAACTATTACAGCAATAGAATTTGAGAAAAGTAGTTTTATAATTAAGACTGCAAATATTTTAAATGAAGATTTAGAAGCTAAAATAGATAGCTTTGCCGTTGGTAAAGAATTAATAAGTCAATTACCAAAAGAGGGATTAAAGCATGTTTTTGTACTCTCTGAAGGAAGTTTTATAAACGGAAGCCAATTAACAAAAGGAATGAATGCTGCTACAGAAAATAACTTGTTAATTACAGGTGCTTTGTGTGGAGATGATGCACGATTTGAAAAAACAATTTCTTCTTATAATGAAAACCCTAAACCAGGAGAAATGGTGGCTATTGGTTTGTATGGAGAAACGTTAGAAGTTACTTTTTCTATTAATGGTGGTTGGACTCCTTTTGGACCAGAAAGAGTGGTAACTAAATCTAAAGGAAATGTTTTATATGAATTAGATAATTTACCCGCTTTAGATTTGTATAAGAAATATTTAGGAGAAAAATCTAAAGAATTACCTGGTGCAGCATTGTTATATCCTTTAAATGTAAAGTCTGAAGATGGTAACAATACAATTGTTAGAACAATCTTAAATATTGATGAAGAGCAGAAATCTGTGATTTTAGCTGGAGATATTTTTGAGGATTCTAAAGTACAACTAATGATGACTAATGTAGATAACATTGTAAATGCAGCAGAAAAAGCGGCTGTAAGTGCTTTAGAGTTTAGAAAGAAGAAACCAGAATTAGCAATTTTAGTAAGTTGTATTGGTAGAAAATTGGTTTTAGACCAAAGAGTAGAAGAAGAAGTAGAAGAGGTAATGGAAGTTGTTGGTGATTCTACAACGATTACAGGGCTATATTCTTATGGAGAAATTGCACCATTTATTGGAGAAAGTAGCTGCCAATTACATAACCAAACCATGACGGTTACTCTAATTAGCGAATAATGAATTCTTTATTAAAAAGACAAATAAGAAAGTTTCTCTCTAAAGAATTACAATCTAATGTCGAATTAGATAAATTCTTAGAGGTTATAGATCGATCTTACCATACTTCTGATGAACAATTTTTAATGCTACAGAGAGCAACAAAAATTAGTTCAGAAGAACTATTTAATGCTAATGAACAATTAAGAGAAGAGTCTAATTCTCAGAAAAAAGTAATCTCAAAGTTAGAAAGTGTAATAGACAAATTACAGGTTTATGATCTAACAACAAACCGACCTAAAGAAAGTATGGATTCTTTAAAATTGGTAGATTTTATAGACAATCAAACCAATGAAATTATTAAAATTAATCAACAAAAAGATAAACTTTTAAGAAACTTAGAGCGACAGAATCAAGAGTTAAATGATTATGCACATATGGTTTCTCATGATTTAAAATCTCCTCTACAAAGTATAGAAGCATTAACAGCTTGGGTTATAGAAGATTATTCTGGTGTTTTAGATACTACTGGTACAGAAAATTTACAATTGATAAGAGAAAATGTAGAAAAGATGGATACTTTAGTAAAAGGTATCTTACAATATTCTACAATAGGTAAAAATGAAAAAGACCTTTATGATATCGATTTAGATTCTTTAGTGCAAAATATTTTAGATGATAAGGAAAAAGCAGAAAATGTAAGCTTTATTATTCCTGAAAAATTACCAAAAGTAAAGGGAGATAAATTTAGACTAGAACAATTGTTTAAACATTTAATAGACAATGCCATTAAGTTTAATGATAAAAAGGAAGTTATTGTTGAGATTGGGTTTAAAGAAGAAAAGGAAGCTTGGCAATTTTATATAAAAGACAACGGTAAAGGAATAGAAAAAAAATATTTTGATAAAATTTTTATCGCATTTCAGAAATTAGAAGATGATTATAAGTCAACTGGAATAGGTTTATCTATAGTAAAAAAAATTGTAGAAGCGTATAGTGGTAAAATTTATTTAGAATCTGAGCCAAAAGTTGGTTCTACTTTTTATTTTAGCATAAAAAAATAAACATGGAACAACCAAACTTAGAGTATATAGAACAACTAGCAAGAGGAGACGAATCTATAAAAGCAGAGTTACTAGCAGTTATAAAAACAGAGTTTCCAGAAGAGAAGAAAGATTACTATAATAGCTTAGAAAATAAAGAGTTTAAAAAAATTGAAGAAAATGTTCATAAACTTAAACATAAAATTAGTATTTTAGGTCTCGAAAAGAGCTATGAAATTGCTAATGAGTTTGAACATAATCTTCGAGAGCTAAGTTTAGAGAAGCAAGAAGATTTTGATAAGATATTAAAAGCAATTACAGCGTATATAGAAACTATATAAGTTTTATGAATTGTATTATTATTGATGATGAAAAAATGGCAAGGGTTATAATTAAAACTCTATGCAATGAAATAGATTCTTTAAATCTTTTAGAAGAGTTTCCTAGTGCCATTGAAGCAATAAAATATTTAAATGAAAATAAAGTAGACTTAATTTTTTTAGACATTCATATGCCTAATTTTAGTGGTTTAGATTTTATTAGAAGTTTAAAAAATCCACCAAAAATTATTTTAACAACTTCAGATCCTAAATTTGCTATTGAAGCTTTCGAGTACGATTTTATTGTAGATTATTTATTGAAGCCAGTAGAATTACCTCGTTTTAAAAAAGCAATTGAAAAAGCAGAAAGGAAAAATATTACTACAAATGAGGTAAAGAACGAAAGTGCTAAACCCATAGATATTGAAAACGATTTTTATGTAAACATAGATCGTAGATTGATAAAAATAGATTTACCAAGTATTTATTTAATAGAAGCTAAAGGAGATTATATTAAAATAAAAACAGAAAGTAAAGATTATATAGTGCATTCTACACTTAAAAAAATTGAAGAAAAATTACCAGACTCTTTATTCCTTAAAATACATCGTTCTTACATTATCAATATCAAAAAAATTATAGATATTGAAGATAATAGTGTACTTATAAAGAAAGATGTTATTCCCGTTAGTAGGTCTAAACGACCAGAATTAATGAAAAGGTTAGATTTACTTTAATTCTTTATCTAATGAAATCTTACAGCTCATCGACAGTTAAAGTATAAGTAACTAAAATTCGAAAATTACACTTTAATTAGTTCTTACTTTTGTGGTATATGAAATATATCATAAAAATATTATTGCTGATCTCTACTTTTATAGTAGCAATAAACTTAAATGCTCAAACAAAAAAAGCCAATAGATTTGGTGCTGTAGAAGTTGTAAGGTTTAATAAGAATCAATTATCTAAAAGTAATATAAAAAATTCTTTAATAGATTATTTACCAGAAACAGGAATTAATCATACCGAAACGGCATTTGTTTTTGAACCGAAAGAGCTCTCTGAAAATTCTAATCTTAAAGAGACTTTTTCCGTAAGTTATTATCAGGGTAAAAATAAAGTTTCTTCTATTATAGCAACTAAATCAGACGGTGTTGTTTATGATCATTCTAAAATTATTTATGATCGCTTAAATACTGATCGTTTAGATAGTATTAGTACTATTCTTGTAAAAGAACATCAAGTAATTAAAGCTACAATAAGTAGTGTTTCTGGTCAAATTACATATACATTACGTTTTTCCGTTAGAGTTGATACAAAACAAAATGAATTATTTAGTTTTTGGAATGTAGACCAATATCCAACAGGTAATTATCATAACTATTTAATTTTTGGACCTTCTTTTTCTCAAATTTTATCGACAGCAAATTTTATTATAGATCAACATTCATCTAAAAATGGATTAAAAAGCACCAGAGAAGCAAGTGTTTTACCAAATGTTTTTGTTAAATCTGGTAACTATGTTAATGGCATTCTAAACTTAAATTTAGTAAATAGAACTCAAGAAAAATCTGTAAATTTTGTTGGTAATATTGCCGAAACAGAATTAACAACACATATTAAAGCTGCCAATGTTTTTTCTCTTTCAGGAGACTATAATGAAGTATTATCTATAGAAACAGGTGTTTTATTTGACATTGGTTTTTATTTAGAAACAACTACTTCTAAGCAAAAAGATGCTTTATACGTGGCAGATGGTCCATGGGGATTAGATTACTTAAAAGAATATGTAACGGTTTCTAATTTTGAAGTAAACTTATCTGAAAGAGAAGAAGATGATGCTATTTATGAAGTAGATAGGAGCGTAAAAGTAATAGGAGAAGTAAAAGGAAATATTAATTTATTTAGACATCTTTTGCCAGGAAATGAAAGCTTAAGTGTTGAGGGGTATAATTTTGTAAATTTCAATATTAAAAATAATGAACCAGTAGAAGTCGTTATTATGACGAATGAAAATAGAGAATGGGAGCATAGATTACGATATACCGTTCCGGCAAATTCAGCAGAGAAAACATATACCATTTCATTGTTAGATTTTGTAGATGATGCGGGGAAGAAGGTTACGGTTTCAAGTATTAAAACAATAGTGTTTTCTGTAATAGGTGATTACACATATTATAAGCCTTTTAGTTTAGATATAAATAAGATAGCATTTACTCTAAACAATAATTTAAATGAGGAAAGTTTTACAGAAGAGATTAGTGAAAAATTATTAAACTATCCAAATCCTTTTACAAATTCTACAACAATAGAATTACCTAAAGTAGCTAAATATGTTCAAATTAATGTATATAATTTAATGGGTAGAATTGTAGATGCTCAGAAAATTAATACCAATTCTTCTTCAAAGAAAATACAATACAATGCTCCTCAGTTAGAAAAAGGAGTTTATAAGTACAGACTGATTGACGATAAAAACAATCAACATTCCGGAACCTTTATCGTCAACTAGTCCCCCAATGTAAAGTAGGAATGTTGTTGGGCAAAAGAGAAATCTTTTGCCCTTATTTTTTGTATAAAGGTTTTTTTAAGAAGATCCATTTAAAGCGTAATCCAAACTCAGTATACGTAAAACTAGCTGTGGTTGTTGCAGATGCAGCAGCAGAAGCAATATTACTTTGTAACCCATAGATATTTATTAATGCACGGTCAGAAAATTTATATCCTAATTTCGCTTGAACTCTATAAGTGCTTTGAGCTTCATCATTTTCTATATATTGCAAACCAGTGGCTGCAGTTAATCCATAAAACCATTCTTTTTCTTTAGCTGCAGCTTCATCTTTTATAAGATCAACAAAAATTTCTACTGCATTAAATTTACTAGGACTAAAATAATTTTCTTTAGATTCTTTAAAAGAAATGTTTTGATAATTAAGACCTGCTTTTATAGAAGGTTTTGCAAATATATTATAGTAAAGAGACGTAAATAAGAGGTTTCTAGCATTATCATCACTTTGCCATGTATAATAATACTGCGTAAACCAACCGAGGTTAAAATTTGTATTTAAACTGTAATTTAAAATAAGGTTATTTTGTACAATTTCATCATTTAATAAAGCGGCATTAAAATTCTGAACATCTCTTTTGTAACCTAAATCTAAACTTTGAAGCTTAAATGGTTTTATATTAACGGAAATATCTGTTAATAATTGATTGTACTTTTTAGATTCTGAATCAGAAGAAGTAACACCAAAACTACCTTTTAAGGTTACGTTATTTAATAATTGATAAGAAATACCTAACAATAAATTATTGGTAGTTGCTTTTAATGAGTCAATTTGATTATTAAGAGTAGTTCTGTAATTATAGTTCGCTAATATTTTAAACTTTGTAGAAAACGGAATTTCAGCTTTTACATCGTATGCGTTTGCTTCGTTATTTCCGTTATCATAAGAATAAGAAAATTTTGTTTCTACAAAAGGGGTAAAACTTAAATCTAATTGTTTTATAAAATTAGATGCATCTTTCTGGTTTTC
This sequence comes from Polaribacter sp. NJDZ03, assembly GCF_019263805.1. NCBI lineage: Bacteria > Pseudomonadati > Bacteroidota > Flavobacteriia > Flavobacteriales > Flavobacteriaceae > Polaribacter > Polaribacter sp. NJDZ03. The sequence goes on along the minus strand of NZ_CP079195.1, from coordinate 979,627 downwards.
ATAAAAAGATAACGTATTTTCTGCACTCTTGTATGCATTATTATAATAACCAGAGGCTTTTAAAGCATTTGCTTTTCCTAGATTACCATCAAAAGAAGTACTATCTTTTTTTAATATTAAATTATAATCATCTATACTTTTATTAAAATCACTTTTATAAATATTAAGAGTAGCTCTTAATGAAAGCATCCAGTTTTTTGGTTTTTTATTGTTGTCTAATAATTTATCAATTTCAGTTTCGGCAGGTGTATATTTTTTATTCCAAATTAATGCTTGAATATATCTTTCTATTGTTTGATTTTTTAAGGTTTCAGAGGTGTTTTTATCAATGCTTTTTAGTGCTGTTTTACTTACAATTAATGCCGTTTTATCATCAGTATCTAGGTGATACGCTAAAGAAATTCCGTTTAAAGAGGTTAGTTTATCTTCTGGTTTTTTACCTATAATTTCATAGGTGCTTTTTGCTTTTTCTATTTGATTAGAAATTAAATACAAATTAGCAAGGTTTAGTAATGTTTCTTTATCGTCTTTGAAAGAAGTAAAATTTTCTTTTAAAATTGTTTCTGCTTCTTTATATTTTTGATCCGTTACCTTTTTATTAGCCAATCCTAACCTCATGTATTTTTTAGAAACCAGTGCATTTGGGTTTCCTGGGAGTACTTCTAAAGCTTTGTCTACATTAAGTAAAGCAGCTTCAAATTCTTTTAAATTAGATAACGTATTTGCGTAACCTAATAAAGCAGCAAAGCTTTTATTGTTTTCTTTTAGTAATGTTTGATAATAGATTTTTGCATCAGGATAATTTTTACTCCAAAGTAATGATTCTGCATAATTAAGTTTTACTTCAAAATCGGTAGGGAAATCTTTTAAAAGATTTGTAAAAAGAGATACCGCTGCAGTTGCCTTTCCGTTTAAACCAATTGCTCTTCCGTAACAAAGTCTTGCTGTTTTATTTGTAGGATATTCTTTTAATATTTCTTTAAAAAATACTTCTGCTTCTTGGTATTTACCTGTTTCTAAATAAGTAAAACCTTCTTGCATTTCTTGAGAAATGCTGCTAAGACTTATCATAAAAATAATTAAAAAAGAAAAATACTTTAAACGCATAGGAGGATATTTTATAAAATGTAAGTTAAACGATAGCTATTAATCACAAAACTAAAGATAAATGTTTTTCGTCGATTAATAGTGATAAAAGTTTGTTTCTATTTGATATTTGTATTAATTTAATAAAATATTTAAAAACTTAATTTTTAAAGCAATATAAATGATTTTATCCCCTAGGCTATTAAAAGGAAAAATTAAACCAGAACAACTGTTTATGTTAAGTGTTCTCTTAGTTAATGGAGGAAATTACTTATACAATTTGGTTTTAGGTAGGGTTTTAGGTCCAGAGAAATTTGCTGATGCAGCAATTTTAATTACTTTTTTATTGGTTTTATCTTTTGTAGCCATGACTTTTCAGTTGGTTACCGCTAAGTTTTCTGTGCTTTTTGAAGATTCAATTTTTAGTGGTTTTATTTCTAAAATTTACAAAAATGCGCTATTTACAGGAATCTTTTTAGGGATTGCAATTATTGTTTTTTCAACGCAATTGCAACATTTTTTTAAAACAACTTCTTCAACAATGTTTGTTATTTTTGGGTTTGGAGTTCCGTTTTATTTTCTGATGAGTGTTAATAGAGGTGTTTTTCAAGGAAAACAAGAATTAAAATCTTTATCAGTTACATACCAATCAGAAATGATTAGTCGTTTATTATTAACTTTTACATTATTATATTTTTTAGATATAGATTCATCATTAATTATAGCAATCGGTATTTTTTGTTCTTTTGTTTTTGGGTTAATTCCATTTAAAAGTAGCAATTTTTCATTATTTAAACCTTTTTCTTTAGAAGCAGATAATAAAAAGTTAGTGAAGAATTTCTTTATTATTACTGCTTTTTATGAGTTAACACAAATCATTATTAATAACAGTGATATTCTATTGGTTAAACATTATTTTGAATCTTATGAGGCTGGGTTATACGCTTCATTAGCACTTATTGGTAGAGTAGTCTATTTTATTGCTTGGATGTTTGTAATGTTACTTTTACCAAAAGTTGTTCAATTAAAAAAAGAAGGCAAAGATACGTTACCAATCTTGTTAAAATACGTTGTTTATATTGGTTTTATTGCAGCTGTAATCGTTATTAGTTGCTTTTTATTTCCTGATGAAATAATTAAAATTTTATTTGGTAGTGAATACTTATCAGTTTCATCATTATTATGGAAATATGCTTCTGCAACAGGAATTTTTGCCATCTCAAATATATTTGCATATTATTATTTGTCGTTAGATAAATATGTACCTGTTGTACTTTCTGGTATTTTTGGAATGTTACAAATAGTATTGGTTGTTTTGTTTCATGAAACTTTAGAGCAAGTTGTTCATGTACAAATTATAGCCATGGTATTATTATTAATAGTACAACTTAGTTTCTTCTTTTTTAAAGATTCTAGAACATCTAAATCTATAAAAGAAATAAAAGAGTAATATTGTCTAAACCAATTTTCTAATCATCTATATATAATTGTATTTGAGCGGGGTTTATAAAAAAAGAATAAGTAATAATATAAATTTGTAATAAAATTAATAATATGAAATTAGCCATTGTAACAGCATATCCACCAAGTAAAGTAACTTTAAATGAATACGCTTATCACTTGGTAAAAAGTTTTAGACAGAGTAAAAAAGTAACAGAGTTAATTTTATTAACAGATAAGACTTTAGAAGGAAAAGATATTAATTTTACAGAAAATGGATGTAAAATTACGGTGAAAGAATGTTGGGAATTTAACAGCTACACAAATATTATAAATGTTACCAAAGCAATTAACCAAACAAAGCCAGATGCTATTTTGTTTAATTTACAGTTTATGAAGTTTGGTGATAAAAAAGTGGCTGCAGCTTTAGGATTGGCAATACCAATGGTTTGTAAAATAAAAAAAATACCTACAATTGTTTTATTACATAATATTTTAGAACAAGTAGATTTAGAAAGTGCAGGTTTTACATCAAACAAACTGGCTCAAAAAATATATAATCTTATAGGAACTTCATTAACCAAGTTAATTTTAAAAGCAGATTTAGTTACGGTAACCATGGATAAATATGTAACTACTTTAGCAGATAAATACAAGGTAGGTAATGTAAAAATGATTCCTCATGGTACTTTTGAAATACCAGAAAATCCGTCTCAAAAATTACCAGAAGGACCTTTAAAAATTATGACTTTTGGTAAATTCGGAACCTATAAAAAGGTAGAGTCTATGATTGAGGCTGTAGAAATTGTAAGAAAAGAAACAGGTTTAGATTTAGAGATTGTAATTGCAGGAACAGACAACCCAAACGTACCTGGTTATTTAGAAAATGCAAAAGAAACCTATAAACATGTACCACAACTTACTTTTACAGGTTATGTAGAAGAGGTAGAAGTAGCACCTTTGTTTACGGAAAGCGCTGTTGTTGTTTTTCCTTATACGTCTACAACAGGAAGTTCTGGAGTATTACACCAAGCAGGTAGTTATGGTAGAGCTGTAGTAATGCCCAATCTAGGAGATTTAGCCACTTTAATTGAAGATGAAGGGTATAGAGGTGAGTTTTTTGAACCAGAAAGTGTAACCAGTTTAGCAAATGCTATTAAAGCTATTGTAACTAACGATGCATACAGAATAGAATTAGGTGAAGCTAATTATAAGGCTGCAACTGCTTTTCCAATGGAAAGAATTACAAATATTTATTTAGACGAATTCAATAAAATTATAGAGAAAAAGAAATAATCTATTTTAAAAATTATTCGTTAGAAATATATTTATAAGATAATTTCTTTTTTCCTGAGCTGGTAATAAAACCAAATTTTTTCTGAGGATTTGTACGCCAAGGAAGTCTACCTAAGACTTCTTTGGGAACAACATCAAAATCATATAAAGTCCATGACATAAAAGGAATTGAATTTTCTGTCATTATTTTTTGTACTTCTTTATAATAGTTTGCTTGTTTTTCTTCAGACCCTACAAAAGGTCTCCAAAAACCTCCGTAAGAAGATAACCCAAACTCTTGTAAAATGATTGGTTTGTCTTTTATTTCTTCTTTTAGTTTTAAGTACTCGTTTTCAAGTTCAGCTAAGTCTTCATAATAATGAAAAGAAACTACATCTACTTTATCTTTTAAAATAGTAGCACTTCTGGTGTTAGACCACCCAATAGTTACAGGGTGTTTTTTATCAATAGCTTTAATTAAAATAATCATAAAATCTAACCAAGCTGTTACGTTTTCTTTTCCCCTAGAATTAAAATCTAAATTGGGTTCATTTTTAACGTCCCAAGCTAAAATAGCCTGATGATCTTTAAAAGTTGCTACAATTTTTTCTGCATGTCTTTGGTTTAATGTCCAATCTAAAACATCATAATTACCATAAAAATCAAACAAAGTAATTACCACTTTTAAGTCTTCTGTTAAGGCTGTATCTAAAACTTTTTTTAGTTTTTCTAACTTTTCAAATTTTACATCTGCTTTTCCAAAATCTTCATAAGGCACAAAGATTCTAATGGAATTTAAACCTGCTTTTTTTATAATTCTAAAATCGTTTTTAATAATATTGATGTCAAATTTATCTCCATACATATCCCATGGAGTTGCTTGTGGGTAGTAGTTAATCCCTTTAATATTTGTAAAACTTATTGGGTTTTTTTGAGAGCTGTCTTTAAACTTTTCTGAAGCTTCTTTAACTACGTGTCTTATGCGCCAAAAACCATCTTCTAGCAATAAAACGTATCTATAGGTTGAAACTTCGGTAGCTTCTAAAATTATTTTTTCGTTTTTAAAAACTTTTTTATATTCTAAAGCACTTGAGTCTTTTAGTACAATTAATTGACCGTCTTCACTAAAAAATTCAATATCTAAATTGTGTTCTAAAGTAGTCGCATCAATAGACGTTTTATTTAATTTATTATAATCTAAAATATTGTAGATATTTTCTCTGGCACTTTTAGTAAAATAATCTTCTATACCAACTCGTGTATTTGTTTTGTAGGCAATTTGCTTTACGTACCAAGCATCTAAATAATCGTTTTCTACTGCATTTATTTTTTGCTGACTTATTTTTCTTCCTTCGTTTCCGTCATTTTTCCAAGTTACTTTTGGTAAATATTGTTCTACCTTTTTAACTTCTGTATGTAGCATTTTACTTCTGTCTGCACCCGTATTTAAAAAACTGTATAAAGAACTTACTAAAAATAAAAGAACACCAATTATAGCAAGGTAAGTAAGCATTAAAACACCTCTTAGAATTTGTTTGTTCATTTTTACCATAGTTTAAAGCTTTTAAATTCTTTTTTAATACCTGCAGTTTCAATTATAATTTTATAGACATCATTTTCAAAAATATTTGGATCTAAATAGAAGACAGCAAACCCATTTTTAGACTCTTTATAAATCTCATTGATTTTCTTACCTTCTTTATAAATGGATAGTTTTATAGACAATCCGTCAGGAATTATTTGATTCATAAAACTTTTTAAAGGACCTACTTTTATAGTTCTATTGTTGTCTAAAAAAACAATATTGTAATCTTCAATTACTTTTTTGTACTTAATTTTTAAAATATTACTTTCTGCAATACCTATAAAATACGCTTTTATACTCCAACTATCTTCAAAATCTGGATGAATAATTTTGGCATGAGCAACACCATTTAAAGTAGTACCTGTTGTTTTTAAAATATTGCCATTTTTATTGGTAATATAAAATTCTATATAACTACCATCACTTATAATGTTCTTGTTTTTATCTTTTATGGTAGATGTATAAAAGGTTGTTATTTGATTACCATCTGCATATTCATGGTTTCTATTAACATATATTTTAAAATTGGTAGCTATAGCTGGCATAATATTAACATCAAATTCTTTAGAATTTAAGCCAAAAGATTCTGAAGAAATAATCATTCTTCCACTTTTTTTAGGGGAAAAAATATTTTTATATCCAATTAATTTGTCGGTTAAAATAGGTTGTTTTTTTTCTGATTTTAAAAATTGATATTTTACATCTACTTTACTATTGTCTCTAATAGGATTGTCTAAACTATCTGTTGGTATTACAACTAACATAGTGTAATCAGATCCGCCTGCATCTATACTTGGTGGGCCTAAATAGGTCTCTATAGTTGTTGGTTGTTGCTGAGAATGAATAAGAATATTGCCAGAAATATCTTCGGAAGTATTTATAATTCTCCAAGACAATATGCCTCTTTTATTTGATAAAAAAGTAGGGATTTTAAAAGATACTTTTTCTTTTAAAACAGTTGCATCTAAAACAGTGGTACCATAGCTATTCGAACAATATAATTGAAGTATAGTATCGTTTTTTACATGAAACTCAAGTGAAACTTTATCACCAACAATAAAATCTGTTTTTGTTGATATTAAAGAAATAGCTGTTTGCTTGGTTGTTGTTTCTTGGGCAAGAAAAGAAACAACAATTAATTGTAAAATGATTAGAAAAAAAAGTTTTTTTAATTTCATTATTTTGGATTACCGATATACATACTTAATTCTATTCTAACATAACTAAAAAGTGGATGCGCTACTTTTTGCAAGTTACCAATAGTCTGATTTTTAACTCTATTAGGTATTATTTTAAAAGCAATATCTTTATTTGGTAACCCATTAACAAAACAGAAACTCATATCATCATTAATTGTTTTTATAGTTGGGTTTAAAGGAATAGAATAGTTAAAACGGAGTTTTCTCTCTTGTCGTATTCCTTCTTTTAAAAATAAATTATCTACCCAAATCATTTCTTTTTCTTCATTATAGAAAGTAATAATCATTTGAGGTACAGTAATTTCTTGAATTCCACTATTAAACAAAGTTCCGCTAATTGTATTAGGCGTTATATTTATTTCACTTAAAACAATGTCTTTAAATAAGTCTGAATTAGTCGTATTTCCTGCAGCTTGCAAATTAAACTTTGTAGGTTGTTCACTTAATTCTACAGGTGTAAACTCATCTGGATTAAATGTTTTAGGAATAGAATCTTTGGTCTTAGACCAAGCGATACCTTCAAAATTAATTCTAAAAGCACTAATTTCTTTTGGCATTAATTTATGCTTTAAAATATGCTTAGCATTGTAAGTTGCTAATTCTTTATTATCATCATTATAAAGAGTTCCTTTTAGAACAACATCTGCAGGTACATTGTCTATATTTTGTACTTCTCCAATAATTGCATAGCGTTTATTAAATTTAATTAATTTAGCAGAAACAATTTCTAAAACGGGTTGTTTTAATACATCTTCATGATGGGTTTGTTCTGTTGTAATTCTTCTTCTACCTTGGTTAAAATAACCAGTAGAATTTTTAGAATAGAGTTGATCTGGAGGTAAGTCTATAGACTTTCTTGTAGGTTTTAAATACCATTTTCCTTTTCTTTTAACAGCTGTTTTAAATGCTGTTTTTGATAATTTTTCTAACGGAGTAATCCATTTGGTTTCTACTTTTAAAGTAGCCAAACTATCTGTTTCTTTTGTAATTTCTGTAGTAATAGCATCTAGTTTTGCATATGAACTAAGCAAACCATCTGTAACAGAAATTTCTAATAGATATTGAGCCCGAGAAACACCACTTTTAGGATCTATATAGCTGTAGCTTTTATTTAATTCTTTAAAATCTATAGCATCATAATAGGCTTTTACTACATTTTCTGGAGACCTTTGTGTTTCATTTTTAATATAAAACATATAACAAGCATACGCAATAACTGCTATTAAAACGACTGCCCAAATATGAAGTGCTTTTAAAACAATTCTAGGAAATTTATGGTAATCTACTTTAAATTTAAAATAAATAGGTACCGCTTTTACCTTTGTTTTTAAACTGTTTACAAAAAGAGACTGTACATTTAAAATAAAGGCAATTAGCACGGTTAAGAAAGGAATTACACCCCAAATTATTTTTACCCAAGCAGGTACATCTTCTTTTGGTAAAATAGAAGAAACAGGAGGGACGTTTAATTTTTCCCAAACCATAATTCCGTTTTCTAATTGCGACAAACGCTGCCATCCGCAGAAAAATAAAACAGGATCATAAAATTTATCATTAGAAAAGATATATTTTAAATTATATTTTTCTGGAGTTGTTAAAAATTGCTGCAAAGAACCAATACCTGCAACTCCCTTAAATTTAGAATTTTCTAAACGTTCTATAGGTCTTGTAGTTAATTCTGGTAAACGTCTTGCAGAATGGTAATTACCATCTACACTCATAGCATTTGTTTGTGCTGCTAACCACGCCATTTGATCGCCAAAACCTAAAGTTAAATAACGCCAATGATCATGAGAATCTTGACTCAAAAAATTAACAATAGGCAACATTTTTATTTTTTGAGGTTGAGAAGGTCTAAAATATCCTAAACTCATAGTAAATATCACCATAGAAACATAGGCGCCTGCCAAAAGACCTCCTAATAATCGATGATAAACTGCACCAAATCTATCTTGAATTAATGTTTTTAAATCTCCTTCTACAAACCTATAAATAAATTCACCAAAAATAGGAATAGACATAATAGAACCCCAAAGTGTAAACCTATCTAAGGTTAAGATATTAAAGGCCGTTTCACCTAAAATAATTTTAGGTATAGGAGTTGTTCCACCAGTTCCTAAAATAACTAACATGGTAAAAGACAAACCAAAGAATAAATATCTTTTACTAAAATAGCGGTAAAAAATATAAGGTAGAATAAATAATAAAATTCCCCAAGGAATTGTAAAAAACACTAAACCAGAAGAAGTTACATCAATAAAACTATCTCTAGAACCATGTGGAATAGGTACTTGTGTAATTGGGTTTAATTTAGAATTCATCCAATAAGGAAAAATGCAAAAAATAATAAGGAATAATGAAGAGAAACCAAAAGCTAAGTTTTTCTTCAACTGTTTCATAAATGTTTTTAAAAATAATAAAAAAGTAACTTCTTTATAAGAATCTACTTCTTCTCTAGCAACATCCATAATTACCGTTCCTATTAAAGGGAAAATAAAAAATAACATTCCAAAAATAGGGGTAACATGATGAGAAGTTACTGTAACTGCAATTAAAGAAAGAGATGTAAAAAAGAATTTATACTTACCCGTTTTAAGCCATAAATAAATTTCGGGTAACGAATGCATTAAAACAGAAACACCAATTATACTGGGCAATTGCCCAAAAATGTGTAAAGTTTCTACAAAAGAAGAGGAGAAAACAGCTAAAATAGCAGCATAACCAGCAACAGTTCTATTAGATGTTATTAGTAAAGAATACCTATATGCACCCGTTACAAAAAGTATAATGGCAATTATGGCAACAGAAAACATTCCAAATTTTAAGCCACCAATTAAAGATAAAGCAGCAATTGTTTGATGCACTAAAGGCGGATAACTTTGTACTGTAAAACCGGTGTACCACTTATAGTTCCATGGCTCAAACCAATGATTTGCATAATGATCTGCAAAAAATAAATGAATTAAAGCATCGTAGGTTGTTTCTAAAGTAAAGAAAATAGTAGATCCATGAAATAGTATTGCTAATAGTATTGCAGTTATTAAATATTTGTTTGATTTTTCTTTCATTAACCGAGCTATCTCTTAAGATAATGTAAATATAAAATATTTTTAAGGATAGTTTTTTTTTTATTTGTCTAAAGTAAACTACCTTTCATCCATGTTAATTTGCTGTTAAAGTGAAAATTAATAAAATTTAGTAGTACTAAAGTACTTTTGTTATGTAATTAAGAAATAAAAAACTCCCAAACATGAAAATATTAGCGATAGATGATCAGAAATTAGTTTTAATCCCTCTAGAAGTTAGATTAAAAGAATTAGGTTATGATGTAATTACAGAAACTGATGGAGTAAAAGGAATTGAATTATTTAATTCTTTTAAGCCAGATTTAGTTATCGTAGATATTAACATGCCAACCATTTCTGGATTAGAAATTGTAAGACATATTAGAGAAGTAAAAAAATCTGAAATACCAATTATGATTTTATCTGGTAATACAGATGATGAAATGATTACACAGGGTTTTGAATTAGGTGCAAATGATTATATGAAAAAGCCTTTAAGTTTGCAAGAAGTTTGTGCAAGAACAAAAAGATTAATTGGTGCGCCAGATATAGATAATAAAGAGAAAAAGTTTAATAATGTATTAATTCAGCAAAGATGCGTTGGAGTTGTTATTCCTTGTTATGATGAAGAAAAAAGACTTTTAAGTAAAGAATTTACAGACTTTATTATAAAAAATTCTGGTTATCATTTGTGCTTTGTAAATGATGGAAGTAAAGATAATACGTTACAAGTTTTAAATGATTTAAGAAAAGGAAGAGAAGACTTTATTACGGTATATGATTGTGAAAAAAATGGAGGTAAGGCAGAAGCAGTAAGGCAAGGAATGTTGCATATGGCTAAGCAAGATGATTTAGATTATATTGGTTTTTTAGATGCAGATTTATCTACAGATTTGGCAGATTTTGATGATTTAGTTTCAACCATAGAAAACTCTAATTATAAGATTGTTAGTGGCTCTAGAATTAGTAGAATGGGAGCAGATATAACTAAAGAATCTGCAAGAAAGGTTATTAGTTTAACGATTAATTATATTATTAGAAAAATACTTTCTATGGATTTTAAAGATACTCAATGTGGCGCAAAAATTTTCCATAAAGACGTTATTGATGTTTCTTTTGGAGAAAAATTTGTAACACAATGGATTTTTGATGTTGAAATTTTTAGAAGAATTACGCTTCATTATGGTTTAGATAAAGCAAAAGAAATGCTATGTGAGCAGCCTTTAAAAAGATGGATTCATGCAGATGGATCTAAACTATCTATGAAAGATTCTGTTAAAATTGTAGGGCAATTAGGTCAAATAGCTTGGTTTTATAGAAAAGGAAAAAAAAAGACTATTAAAAATTAATATATAGAAAAGAGTAATTGTAATTTTTCGAAAGAAGGTTATTCGTGTTTCAAAAAATTTACAAATAAAACTCAAACTTTTTAGTTTGAGTTTTATTGTTTAGGTGAATTTTCTGTATAAAATTAAATTTTTTAGAAACTATAGAAACTGATTAACTTCCGAATTAAAAAAAAATGAATATTTTTACGCAAACTATCAGGTTTTAATTTGATAAAATTATTAGGAGTAAAAAAGATGAAAGACTTAGAAAATAGATTATTTAGAATAGAAGGTAAAGTGCAAAATTATGATTGGGGAGGAGACCGTTTTATTCCTAATTTAGTTTCAGAACCTATAGCACCAAAGACAACGTATGCAGAATACTGGTTAGGGGCGCATTTAAAAGCACCATCAAAAGTAACTACAGATAACGGAAGTGTTTCACTAGAGCTATTTTTAGATCAAAATATAACAGAAAATTTAGGGGAAGATGTTGCAAAGGATTTTGGTAAATTACCTTATTTATTTAAAGTTTTAGATGTAAGTAAAATGCTTTCTATACAAGTACACCCTAGTATTGCTGCTGCAAAAATAGGCTACAAAAAAGAGAACGAACAAGGAATTCCGTTAACGTCAAGTAATAGAAACTATAAAGATGAAAATCACAAGCCTGAAATAATGGTGGCTTTAACAGATTTTTGGTTATTACATGGTTTTTTAGAACAAGAAAAATTAGTAAAAAATTTAAAAGAAACGCTGGAATTAAGTTTCTTATTAAATACTTTTTTAGAAGAAGGATATTTAGGACTTTATAAAAAAGTGATGGAATATTCGCAAGAAGAAGTAAATACAATTTTGAGACCTTTGGTTAAAAGAATTCTCCCAAAATTTGTAAATAATGAATTAGAGAAATCATCGCCAGCATATTGGGCAGCCAAATCATTAGACAATACAGATTCTGAAGATATTGATAAAGGAATTTTTTCTATTTACTTTTTTAATATTTTAAATTTAAGTAGAGGAGAAGCTGTTTTTCAAGATGCAGGTGTACCACATGCGTATTTAGAAGGTGTTAATATGGAGTTAATGGCAAATTCAGACAATGTTTTAAGAGCCGGATTAACTAGTAAACATATAGATGTTGATGAGCTTATTAAAAATACAAAATTCGAAGAAACGATTCCTAATATCTTACTTGGTGATGAAAATATAGCAAACGGAGAAGTTGTTTTTAAAACGAAAGCTAGAGATTTTGAACTAAGTAAAATTGAATTGACAGAAACGGTATCTCATGCATCAACTTCTAATTCTGTAGAAATATTAATGGCTTTAAAAGGAGCTGCTACTGTTTCTCAAAATAAGGAATCTATCTCTTTAAATAAAGGGCAGTCTGTACTTATAAAAGCCAATACAACGTATAAAATTACTACAAATTCTGAGGTAGAAATTTATAAAGCAAGCGTACCAAAATAAAATTTCAAATTAATTTAAAATTGTTTTAGAGTTTTTTACTCTAAAACAGTTTTCTGATCCCAAGAATTTAGGGTTTCCTGCTTCTTCAGACCAAAAACCTTCTAAAATATCTTTATTCAGACATTTGTAAACCACGACTCCTTTATAAATGTGATCCTCAAAGCCCAAGTATTTAAAGTTGATAACAAGAATATTGTTTTTAAAGAAACCTGTTCCTGTTTGTTCTTGAGAGTCATCAATCATCCATTTGGCAACAATTCTTTCATTTTCATCTAAAGTTAAATGAAGTTTTCCTTTATACGAATTTTCATCTGCATCTTGGTTGCTACCAATAATAGCATAGGTACCTACTAAATCTTGAATTGTCATTTTTTTGAAAGGTTTAGACTTTTAAGTTTACAATAATAAGCTATTTTCTTATCATCTAAAGTAAGCAATTTTGTAAACGGACATATTTTATATATTGATGGTGGAATTTTGGCAACCATAGGAAAACCATTGATAGAAGAGTAAAGATAATACCGTTTATTAATTAACGCATAAAGATATAAAAGGCTTAAAAAATAAAATTATTTTTAACACCAATATATAGGTGAGGTAAAGGGAATTAGTTTGCTATATTATTTATTGTTGAGGTTTCCAATCAAAACAAAAACCATACAAGTTATTAAATTTAGTCTTGTTTAATGATATTTAATGTAATTTAGTAACCAAACACATTGTAACAAGTTATGTATAGACTTTTATTTTTTATTTTTTTTATTAATGTTGTTAGTAGTGCTCAAGAATTACCGCCAATAAAAATATTTACAGCAGAAGATTATAAAGGTCAAAATCAGAATTGGGGAATAGCGCAGTCTGAAGACAATTTAATATATGTAGCTAATAATGGTGGGCTTCTCGAATATAATGGAGAACAGTGGCAACTATATACACACATTTCAAACCCCATTTTAAGATCTGTAAAAGTTAAAGACAAAATAATTTATTCAGGTTCTTTTATGGATTTTGGCTTTTGGAAAAAAAATGAAAAAGGACAATTAGAATACAGCTCATTAGTAGAAAAGTTATCAATAAAATTAAAAGAAGGAGAAGAATTCTGGGATGTCAAATTTTATCAAAATTGGATTCTTTTTAAATCCAATACAAGAATTTATTTTGTGAATACTGTTTCTAAAGAGGTTAAAATAATAGAATCTAAAGAAATTATTTCTGGACTTTTTGTGTCAAATAATACCATTTTTTTTCAAAAAAAGAATGTAGGTTTATTTACTGTCCAAAATGGAGAAGAAAAAATTTTCTCAAACGATGCTTTTTTTAAGGATAATAAAATTATTAATTGTTTTTATCATAATAAAGAATTGCTTTTTTTATCCAAAGAAAAAGGTTTTGTTACGGTAAAGGAAACAGGTGTTACACAACTAAAAACGGATTTAAATAAACACAGTTTTTTAATTTTTAGTGCTATTCAATTAGAGGATAAAAGTTTCTTGCTTGGTACAATTTCTAATGGTATTATTTTTCTGAGTGAAAATGGGGAAATTACGTCTAATATAAATCGAAAAAAAGGATTAAGTAACAATACAGCACTTTCTTTATTTCAAGACAATTCTCATAATATTTGGGTTGGTTTAGATAACGGTATAAATTACTTAAATGTATCATCAGTATTTAAAATTTTTGAAGATGAAGATGGCGCTTTAGGAACTATTTATACTTCTTTGTTTTTTGATAATCAACTTTATTTGGGGACTAATCAGGGATTATTTTTTAAAGATAAAAATTTAAAATTTAAGTTAATTGAAAATACAGAAGGCCAAGTTTGGTTTTTGAAAGAAATTGAAGGAAATCTTTTCTGTGGACATGATAAAGGAACGTTTATTATTAAAAATAAAAAGATAATAAGTGCTATAACTAAAGAACTTGGTACTTGGAATATAAAAGAAGTACCAAACAATAAGGATATTCTTATTCAAGGTGGTTATGACGGTTTATCTATTTTAGAAAAGGATAATAGGAGCTGGCAGTTTAAAAATAAAATTGATGGATTTGATATTTCTAGTCGGTTTTATGAGTTTTATAACGATAAATTATATGTAAATCATGAGTTGAAAGGGTTCTATGAACTAGAAATTGATGAAAGCTATACTAAAGTGCTCAAAAAAAAGAAAATAAATATTCCTCAAATAGGGTATGGGTCTAATGTTTTTTCTTTTGGTAATGATTTATTCTACTCATCTTCAGTAGGAATATATAAAAAACAAACTGATGGTAGTTTTAAAGTAGATTCTTTATTTTCAAAAAAAATAAATGATTTAGAGAGTATTACAACGATAAGAAAATTAGAGGAACAAAAGAACACGTTGTATAGCTTTTCTAATAATAATATACTTCTTATAACCTCTAATAGTATTAGTTTAAGCCCGCAAGTAAAAGCAATTCCTATTGCTGGTAGTATCAGAAATAATGTTTTAGGTTTCGAGAACTTAACACAAATTAGTGCAGACAATTATTTAATAGGTACTTCTCATGGGTATTTACTATTAAATGATGCTCTTGTAAAAAAAGAAAAGTACGTAACCATTTCCCTTCAACATGTACTTGTAAATAAGATTGATGGTGTAAAAACTGGCCTTTCGTTGGTGGAAGCACCAGTGTTAGAGAATAAGCACAACAATATAGAATTTTCATATAGTATTTCTAAGTATGATAAAATGATAAAAAACGAATATCAATATCGATTAGAAGGACTGTCTAACAACTGGTCCGATTGGACGGAGAATTCATCTCAATTATATGAGAACCTACCTTATGGAGACTATCTTTTTCAGGTAAGAGGAAAATATGGAAATCAGATAGCAAACATCAAGTCTTTTAACTTTTCTATCGAACGCCCTTTTTATTTAAGTAATCTATACATCGTATTTTATGTAATAGCTGTTTTATTCATTATTGTTTTGATAAATATTTATTATAGAAGAAGGTATAAACTTAAAAGTAAATCTCTATTAGAGAAAGCTCAAAAAGAATTAAAGCTAAAAGAATTAGAAAGTGCTCAAATAATAATGAAACTTAATAATGATAAGTTAAGAGTAGATATAGAGAGTAAAAGCAGAGAGTTGGCAAGTTCTACAATGAATATTATAAAGAAGAATGATTTTTTAAATACTATTAAAACTGAATTGGCAAACAGTGAGAATAAAGATATCTCAAAAGTAGTTAAGATTATTGATAAGAACTTAAACAATACAGATGATTGGAAAATGTTTCAAGAAGCATTTAACAATGCTGATAAAAACTTTCTAAAAAAGGTAAAGGACAAACATACAAGTTTAACACCAAACGATTTAAGACTTTGTGCTTATCTAAGGCTAAACCTATCTTCTAAAGAAATAGCTCCTTTATTAAACATTTCTCCTAGAAGTGTTGAAGTTAAAAGATACCGATTAAGAAAAAAAATGGGTTTACCTCATGATGAGAACTTAACAAACTACATTTTGGAGATTTAATACCCAAACATTACTTTTTTTTACCAATACAACACCTATACAAGGGTAATATAAACATGTTTTGGGTTAATATTTCATACATTCTGTAAGCCTTGTGTTTATTAAGGATTCAGCATTTTTTTGCCATTTTATTTGTGATGTATGTTTTTTGTTGTGGCTGTTTTTGTCATTTAACTATAATTTAACTATAATTTTATAATCAAAATAATAAATACCTTATTCATGAGAAAACAAATCACGTTATTACTCCTTTTACTTATAGGTTTTTGTGCTTCTGCGCAAACTATAGCAGTAAAGGGTGTTGTTAAAGATGCTAAAACGGGTGATCCATTGCCGGGAGTAAGTATATTAATTAAAGGAACAACAGTTGGAACTGAAACAGATTTTGATGGACTTTATAGTTTTGCCAAAGTGGAGGAAGGAGCAACTTTTGTATTTAATTATTTAGGATATGCTGCAAAAGAAGTTGTGGTAAATCAACAAACTTTAAATGTTTCTTTAGAAGAGTCTGCAGAGGCTTTAGATGAAATTGTAGTTGTTGGTTATGGTAAACAAAAAAGAAAGGATGTTACAGGTTCTGTATCTATAGTAGGTGAGAAAACTTTAGAAGCATTAAAACCTATTGATGCAACAAGTGCATTGCAAGGAACAACTTCTGGTGTTGCTGTAAATCTTTCGTCTGGAGCACCTGGTGCAAAAGTAAATATCTTAATTAGAGGGGTTAGTTCTAATACTAACAACCAGCCATTAACTATTGTAGACGGTTATGAAGGTGATTTAAATAGTATCAATCCAAATGATATTGAATCTATAACTGTATTAAAAGATGCCCAGGCTGCCATTTATGGTATAAAAGGAGCTAATGGAGTTGTTTTGGTAACTACCAAAATTGGTAAGAAAAATAAAAAAGCAACTGTAAAATACGACTCTTACGCTGCTTTTCAACAAACTACTAAAAAGTTAGACTATTTAAACGCAACGGAATATGCATTGGTTTTAAATGAAGCGTATGCAGCAAGTGGGCAAACATTACCTTTTAGTAATGTAAGTCAACTAGGACAAGGTACCAACTGGCAAGATGAGCTTTTTAATGATGCTATGTTAATGAATCATAATATTAGTTTATCTGGTGGTGGAGAAAGTTTTAGATATTTTATTAGTGCATCACGTACCGAGCAAGATGGTATTATAGCCAAAGAAAAATCTAATTTTATTAGAAACAACATCAAGTTAAACTTAGGTGTAGATATTAGTGAAAAATTAAATTTTTCTGTAATAGCAAACTATTATACGAGTGCTTCACAAGGTTTTGATGAATCGCTTTTATTTAATGGTTTAAATTATGCTCCTACTTTTGGAGTAAATGAAGAGGATACAAATAACTTTTTAGGAATTGAAGTTGTAAATCCTTTATCATTATTAAACAACACATTTGGTGAAAATAACGGTAACGGAATTGAAGGAAACTTTAAGTTAGAATACAAACCAATTGAAGGTTTAAATATAGTTTCACGTTTAGGATATAAAATTTATAATGAAAAACAACGCACGTTTACACCAATTCAAGAATATGGTTCTAGTAAGGTGTATAATAAAACGCAAAGTTCGGTTTATCAATTTAAAGCAACTTCTACACGTGTAAACTGGGAAACATTTGCAACATATCAAAAAACATTTGCAGAAAATCACAATACCACTTTTACGTTAGGTACAAGTGTACAGAACGATTTATTTGATGGTATTTACACTACCGGATTTGATGTGCCTAATAACTCTTATGAATTTGCAGATATTAGCTTAACAAATTCGCAAAGTGAACAAAGAAGTTTAAATACAGGTAATGGAGATATTAGGTTAACCTCTTTCTTTGGTAGAGCTCAGTATGATTATAAAGGGAAATATTTATTTTCTGGATTAATTAGAAGAGACGGTGCTTCTGTTTTTGCAGAAGATCAAAGAGTAGATAATTTTTGGTCTGTAACTACAGGTTGGAAAATTTCTGATGAAAACTTCTTAAAAGATAATAAAACGATTAACTTTTTAAAATTAAGAGCAAGTTACGGTACTTTAGGAAACTTAGTTGGGGATAACTTATACAGATCTTTATTAGATGGTGAAGGTGAGTATGTTTTTAACGGAAGTTTAGTAGATGGTACTGCACAAGGAGCATTGTCTAATCCGTCTGCAACTTGGGAAACCGCAGAAAAATTAGACATTGGTTTAGATATGAATCTATTTGATGATAAACTGACTATTGTTGCAGATTATTTTGAAGAAACAAGAAAGGATTTACTAATTGAAAACTTTCCAGTTTCTGGTTTGTTAGGTTCAGGCGCAGCAGGAGGGGAAAACCCAACAGTAAATGCAGGTACTTCTAAAAATACAGGTGGAGAATTGGCAATTAACTACAATGCTATTTCTAAAGAAGATTTTTCTCTAAATTTTGGATACAATGTTACCTATGTTAAAAACAAAGTAACAGACGTTTTAGACGACGCTATTGTAGAAGGAGGTGATTTTGGAATCGGTAACCTTCCTATATCAAGAATGGAAGTAGGACAACCAATTGGTTATTTCTTAGGCTTACAAACAGATGGAATTTTCCAAACGCAAGCAGAAGTAGATGCACATCCTTCGCAAACAGGGCTAGGAGCAAGTGTTACTTCTCCCGGAGATATCAGATATAAAGATACAAATAACGATGGTGTTATAGACTTTGATGATCGTGTTAATATTGGTAATCCACAAGCAGATTTTTATATGGGATTCAATGTGTCTGCAAAATATAAAAACTGGGATTTCACTTCTTATTTATATGCAGAGCTAGGAAAAGACATGGTTAGAAATTTTGAACGTTTTTTACCAAATGTGAATAAACCCGCTTATTACTTAGATAGATGGACAGGTTCAGGAACAAGCAACTCGGTACCTAGGTTAACTAATGATGCTACAAACAACAGACTGTTTTCAGATTTCTTTGTAGAAGATGCTTCTTTTTTACGTATGCAAAATATACAAATAGGATACACTTTTGCGCCAGGTTTATTAGAAAAAGTAGGGCTGTCTAAATTAAGGTTATATACTTCTATCAATAACTTATTTACGCTAACAGACTACACTGGTTACGATCCTTCTATTAATGGCGGAGCAATTGGTGCAGGTATCGATTCTGGTAACTATCCATCTGCTAGACAGTTTTTGTTAGGTTTAAATGTTGAATTTTAAAAAATAAAAGATGAGAAATTACAATCAAATAATAAAATTAGGATTCATCTTTATGGCAAGTTTACTTCTTTTAAGTGCTTGTTCTGATGACTATTTAAATAATTCTAAAATTTACGCGGAAGATTCTGAATCTTTTTTCAATTCAGAAACAGATTATTACAATGCTTTGGTAGCAGCTTATGATCCTTTACAATCTACATTTAGAAATGTATTAATGGGAGAAATAGCTTCTAACAATACTTTGTGTGGTGGAGAAACAGCTACAGATGTTCCTGGATATCAGCAAATAGATGATATGACGCATACTCCTGTTAACGATCAACTTCAAGACCTTTGGAGCCTAATGTATGGAGGTGTTAATAGAGCCGCTTATATAATAGAATTTAAAGATAAAACCGACTTTACAGGTAAAAATGTAATTCTTGCGGAAGCTTATTTCTTAAGAGCGTATTATAATTTTGAATTGGTAAAATGGTTTGGAGACATTCCTATTAAAGCAGACGGTCGTTTTGTTTTGGGTGATGAAAAAACAATACTAAGATCGCCAAAAGCAGATGTATATGCTTTAATTGAAGCAGATTTAGAATATGCAATTGCAAACATGACGTATACAGCGCCTCAAGTTGGTAGAGCAACAAAAGGTTCAGCTCAGGCATTATTAGGAAAAGTTTATTTATATCAAGATAAATTTGATGAAGCTGCAACTGTTTTAGAAAGTGTTATAAATAACGGAGGATATGTTTTAGAATCTGATTATGACAAAATTTTTGAATTTGACGGAGAAAACGGTACAGGTGCTGTTTTTGAAGTACAATATACAGATACACAAGGTGCAAGTTTCGATTGTTTACAGTGTAGTGAAGGTAATGTTGCTGTTGGTTATCAGGGTGTAAGAGGATATGAAGGGAGTTTATTTACTTCAGGATTTAGTTTTAATGTACCAACTCAAGAAGTGGTAGATGAATTTGAAGATGGAGATAAGAGAAAAGAGGTTGCTATTTTAGATATTGATGCATGGGCAGCTTCAACTGGAGCAAAATTCACTACAGGTTATGAGCATACAGGTTATTTTAATAGAAAATATCTTCCTAGAAAAAGAAGTGAAGAAGCAGCAGGAGACTTAAACTTAACAAACCCTAATAATTATAGAGCTATTCGTTTTGCAGATGTTTTATTAATGGCAGCAGAAGCTAATAATAGAAAACCATCAGCAGATGATGCTAAAGCTAAAACGTATTTAAATAGAGTGAGAGAAAGAGCTTTTGGTGATGCAGATCATAATATTGTTACAACTGGTTCTAACTTAACAGCTGCAATTTATAAAGAGCGTAGAGTAGAATTAGTAGGAGAAGGTCATCAATTTTTCGACTTGGTAAGAACAGGTAGAGGGGCTCAAATACCAGGTTTTACAACGGGTAAAAATGAGGTTTTTCCAATTCCGATTGAAGAAATACAATTTTCACAAGGAAATTGGAAACAAAACGATAAATACTAATAATTATGAAGAAATTAAAAATAATATACAAAGCATTAATACTACTTTTGATTATTAATGCTTGTTCAGAAGAAGATAGAGATTTAGGTTTCTTAGATAATGTAGTAGCTCCATCTGAAGTTGCTGCAAGTTATAATCTAGCGCAAGATAACTCTGGTTTGGTTACTATTTTACCAACTGCGGTTGGAGCTACCATGTTCGATGTGTATTTTGGAGATGCATCTGCAGAAGAAAAAGGGGTGGAAGCAGGTAAAATGGCGCAACATACTTATGCAGAAGGTACTTATAATGTAAAAGTTATAGCCTATAATTCTAAAGGAGATACAGCAGAAGAAACACAAGAATTAGTAGTTTCTTTTAAAGCTCCAGAAAATTTAGAAGTTACTATAGAAAATGATATTGCAATCTCTAAACAATTAAATATTACTGCGAAAGCAGATTTTGCAGCTACTTACGATTTTTATTCAGGAGAAGCAGATGTAGCACAACCAGCAGCATCAGCTAATATTGGAGATGTCATAAATTATCAATACGCTACAGCAGGTACTTACAATGTAAAAGTAATAGCTAAAGGTGGTGCAATTGAAACAACAGAATATACCGGTGAGTTTGAAGTTACTGCTATTTTAGCACCTTTAAAATCAGCAAATACACAACCAGCAAGAGACGCTGCAGATGTTATTTCTATTTTTAGTGATACCTATACAGATGTTGCAGGTACAGATTTTAACCCGAATTGGAGCCAAACAACTGTTTATACTCCTTTTGAGTTAAATGGTGATGCTATGATTCAGTATAGTAATTTAAACTATCAAGGAATTCAAATTGGTGAAACACAAGATATTTCTGGTATGGAGTTTCTTCATTTAGATGTTTGGACTGCAGATGCTACAGAATTAGATACCTATTTAATTAGTGTTGCAAGCGGAGAGAAAATGATAAAAACAGCATTAACAAAAGATGCTTGGACAACGATTAACATTCCTATTTCAGCATTTACAGAGCAAGGTTTATCAGTAGATGATATTCACCAATTCAAGTTTGAAGGTTCGGGGTCTGTGTTTATAGACAATCTTTATTTTTACAAAGCGAGTTCAGCGCCAGTTACTGGTGTAACTCCATTAACTTTTGAAACAGATTATGAATTAAGTTCTTTTGATGGTGGATCTGCTTCCGTTATTGCAAATCCAGATGCAAATGGAAATTCATCTTCTTCAGTTTTAGAACTTGTAAAAAATGCAGGTCAGCTTTGGGCAGGATCTAAAATTACAATTTCGTCAACATTTGATGTTTCTAATACAACAATTACTGCTAAAGTTTGGTCTCCAAGAGTAGGTTTAGATTTATTGTTAAAATTTGAAGATGCTACTCCATGGCCTAATACTGTGTCTTCAGCAGAAATTACAGCAACTACAACGGTAGCGAATGCTTGGGAAGAGTTAACGTTTGATTTTTCTGGAATAAGTACTAGTGTAGATTTTAATAATCTAGTTTTAATAATGGACAACGGTACGGAAGGAGATGGATCATCTGATTTTACTATTTATGTAGATGATATTTCTACAAGTCCTGTTTTAGATTTCGAACCAGAGTTTATATTAAGTTCTTTTGATGGTGGTGCAATTTCTGTAATTGCAAATCCAGACACAAACGGAAACGCATCTGCAATGGTTGCACAAATTGTAAAAAATGCAGGTCAACTTTGGGCAGGATCTAAAATAACGGTTCCAACTCCGTTTAGTTTTACTAACGGAACAAGTGTAAAAGTTAAAGTTTGGTCTCCAAGAGCAGGTTTAGATGTATTATTAAAATTTGAAGATGCTACTCCGTGGCCAAATACCGTGGCTTCAGCAGAAATTACAGCAACTACAACCACAGCGAATGCTTGGGAAGAGTTAACGTTTGATTTTTCTGGAATAAGTACTACTGTAGACTTTACAAACCTAGTTTTAATAATGGATAATGGTACAGAAGGAGATGGTTCTGCTAATTATACTATTTATCTAGACGATATATCACAATTTTAAAATAATGATTATGAAAAAACTTAAAAATATTTATATAATCTTATTTTCTTTAATGACAGTTCTTTACGGTTGTCAAGAGAATGAGCACGAATTCGGAGAAATTGTTTCTCCAACAGACATCGTAATAACTGCAGAAGTTGTAGGTGTAGATGCTAGTAATCCTTACGGTGACGGAAGTGGTTCTGTAAATTTAATTGCAACAGCTGCCAATGCTTCATCTTTTATATATTATTTTGATGGAGTTGCACAAGCTTCACCTTCAGGGATCTTAACAAAAAGGTTTTCTAAAGTAGGTGTAAATTTATATACCGTTGTTGTAAAAGCAAATGGTACAGGTGGCGTTTCATCAACAAAAACAATAGATGTAGAAGTTTATAGTTCTTTTTCTGATGTGGAGGCAGAAAACTTTTTAAGTGGTGCTAATGTAGGTGATAGTAAAAAATGGTATTGGCAAGCAGATGTTGCTGTACATGTAGGTATGGGACCAGCTACAGATGACTATGGGAATGGAGAGTTTGCATATGAGGCTTGGTGGAATGGAATTAAGGCTTGGGATGATGAAAAATCTTGTATGTATGATAATGAGTTTGTGTTTACAAGAACTGCAAACGGACTTACTTTTGAGCAAACAGTTGGACCAGCTTTTATACCTGGTACTTATGGAGATTTAATAGGTGTAGATGGAGATCAATGTTATGATGAAACGGTAGCAACGACAATGTTTGGTGTGAAAACAGTTGCTTTTGGACCATCAACATCTAAAGCAGGAACAGAAGGGACTTATAACAACGCATCATATAGAGGTACTGAATTTGAAATTTCTGATGGAGGTTTTATGGGATGGTATGTAGGTGCTAGTACTTATGATATTATTTCGATTACTAATGATGAAATGATTGTTAGAATTATAGAAAATTCTGCTTCAGGAAGTGGTGCTGCTTGGTATCATAGATTTACATCAACAAAACCTGTAGAAGGCGCAACTACTCCAAATTATACTTTTAATGAGTTAGTTTGGGAAGATGATTTTAATACAGATGGAGCTCCTAATGCTGCAAATTGGACCTATGATTTAGGTGCAGGTGGTTGGGGAAATGGAGAATTACAAACTTATACAGAAGCTGAAGAAAATGTGAAGGTAGAAGGTGGTTCTTTAATTATTACAGCTAAAGCTGATGGAAGTGATGGTTATACTTCTGCAAGATTAAAATCTCAAGGATTGTATCAATTTAAATATGGTAGAGTTGAGGTAAAAGCGAAGTTACCGGCTGCGGCAGGAACTTGGCCAGCAATTTGGATGTTGGGTTCTAACTTTCCAACTGTTGGTTGGCCACAATGTGGAGAAATTGACATTATGGAGCAAACAGGAGATGATAAAAACACCTCTTTAGGAACTTTACATTGGTTTGATGATGCTAGTTCTTCTAATGCAAGCTATGGTGAAACTACTGCGATTTCTAATGCAGCTTCAGAGTTTCATGTTTACAGTATGGAATGGACAGAAGAGTCTGTTAAAATTTATTTAGATGATGTTATGTTTTATGAAATGACAAACAGTGAAACATTGCCATTTAATGCAGATTTCTTTTTAATTCTTAATGTAGCCGTTGGAGGTACTCTTGGTGGAGATGTAGCAGATACATTTACAGAAGATACCATGGAAATAGATTATGTAAAAGTGTATCAATAATATTTTTTGGTTTATTTAATAAGGTCAGTTTTTTATGGCTGGCCTTATTTTTTCTTCTCTTTAGTTTGATGATACATTAAAAACTTACGTATTAAAGTTGATATTTATGAAATACATTTTCTTACCAATAATCCTACTTTTTTTTACTTTAAACTCTTGTGATAATAAGACAGATAAAGTTGCTGTTTTAAAGAATGAACAAGGAATGAAATTAGTTGTAAATGGAGAAGATTTTATAATTAATGGAATGAATTGGGATTATTTTCCGGTTGGTACAAATTTCGCTTACAGTTTATGGGAGCAACCAAAGGCATTTATTAAAACGGCATTAGATACAGAAATGACTTTGCTGAAAGAAATGGGCGTTAATACAATTCGTGTCTATACAGGAATTCAGCCAGAATGGATTACGTATATCTATGAAAATTATGGCATTTATACCATGTTAAACCACTCTTTTGGTAGATATGGAGTTGCTATAAATGGCAACTGGGAACCAGAAACAGATTACAGAAATGCAGATGCACAACAGAGCTTATTAAAAGAAGTTGGTGAAATGGCAGCAACTTATAAAGATACACCGGGTTTATTATTATTTCTTTTAGGGAATGAAAATAACTTCGGACTTTTTTGGGCAGGATCGGAAACAGAAGATTTTCCTGAAGGAGAAAATGAAAAGAAAGAAATAGGAGAGTTAAGAGGTAGAGCAATGTATCGATTAATGAATGAAGCAGCTGTTATAATGAAAAATATAGATGTAAACCATCCTGTTGCTATTTGTAATGGAGACGATTTATATATAGATATTATTGCAGAAGAATGTACAGACGTAGATATTTATGGAACTAATATGTATAGAGGAAAGTCTTTTGGAAACGCTTTTGAAAAAGTAAAAAACACATTAGACATGCCCGTATTATTCACAGAATTTGGAGCAGATGCTTTTAACTCAATTACCCAGAAAGAAGATCAAAAAATGCAAGCCTATTATATGGTAGAAAATTGGAAAGAGATTTATGAAAATGTGGCGGGTTTAGGAAAAGCAGAAAATGCTATTGGAGGTTTTACGTTTCAATTTAGTGATGGCTGGTGGAAAAATGGCCAAACGACAAGCTTAAATATTCATGATAATCATGCTTCTTGGTCTAATGCAGGCTATGGAATAGATTATGAAAAAGGAGCAAATAACATGAATGAAGAATGGTTTGGTATCTGTGCAAAAGGATTAACAGATAAAAATGGTTTTTACACATTATCACCTAGGGCAGCTTATTTTGCTTTACAAAAAGCACATGAATTAAATCCATATGCAAAAGGAATGACAACCGATTTAATTTCGGAGCATTTTAAAGAAATAAAATTTTAACGAAGCTTCAAGCGCTTCTTCTTGCAGGGGTTCGAAACCTGTAATTATATAATATAAAATTCTACAAGGTTGAAAAGTACCTTGTGGAATCAATAAATAACAACCTCTTTAAATGAATTATAAGAGGTTCAAAAAATAATTTTGATGACAAAAAAGACTATTTTTTTAGGAAATAATAAAGCAGCGTTTAAAACGCAAGAGGTAAAAGGAGAAATGATGAACTTCGAAAATGAAGTGTATTATAAAATTTCGAATAGTAATGAAATGAGACCTTTTTTTATGAGTATTGTTTCAGACTCTAACCATTGGATGTTTATTTCTAGTAATGGAGGTTTGTCTGCAGGAAGAAAAAATAGTGAGTATTCACTTTTTCCTTATTATACAGATGATAAAATTACAGAGTCTGCAGATATAACAGGGAGTAAATCTATTTTTCAAGTTACTAAAAATGACAAAACGTATGTTTGGGAACCTTTTTCTCAAAGACAGATAGGTTTATATCAAACAAAACAAAACTTATATAAAAACAGTTTTGGTAATAAAGTGATTTTCGAAGAAATTAATGAAGACTTAGGAATCACTTTTAGATATCAATGGAGTTCTTCTGATCAATTTGGGTTTGTAAAAAAATCGACTTTAATTAATAATTCACCAGAAAAAATTGAAGTTACTTTTTTAGATGGTTTGCAAAATATTATTCCTTCAGATGTAACTACAGATTTGCAAAACTCTTATAGTAATTTAGTAGACGCCTATAAAAAGAGCGAATTACAAAAAGAAGTTGGTTTAGGTGTTTATGCTTTAAGTGCAATTATTGTTGATAAAGCAGAACCAAGTGAAGCTTTAAAAGCAAATATTGTTTGGTCTTTAGGGATCGAAAATCCTACGTATTTATTGTCATCATTACAATTAGATAATTTTAGAAGAGGTCTAGAATTACAACAAGAGGTAGCTATAAAAGCAGAAAAAGGAGCTTATTTTATTAGTTCTGATATCGCTTTAGAAGCAAATGAAACAAAAGAGTGGCGTTTTATTGCAAACGTAAATCAAACAATTGGTGATATTCAAAAAGTTTCTAAAGCAATAAAAGAAGATGAAAATTTATTAGAAAGTATTACTAAAGATATTGAGTTAGGTACAAAAAACTTAATTGCTTTAACTGGCGCAGCAGATGGTTTACAAGTAACCGATGATGCTTTGGTAAACACAAGACATTTTGCAAATACGCTTTTCAATTTAATGAGAGGTGGTACTTTTGATGATGATTATAAAATTGAAAAAGAAGATTTTATAAAATATATTAGTAAGGCAAATAAAAAAGTTCTAAAACTAAAAGAAGACCTTTTAAATGCATTACCAGATTTATTTACATTAGATATTATTCTAAATATTGCAGAGAAAGATGAAGATAAAAACTTTAAAAGACTTTGTTTTGAATATTTACCATTAAAATTTAGTAGAAGACATGGAGACCCAAGTAGACCTTGGAATAAGTTTTCTATCAATACAAAAAATGAAATTGATGGTTCTAAAATTTTAGATTATGAAGGGAATTGGCGAGATATTTTCCAGAATTGGGAAACTCTAGCGCATTCGTATCCAGAGTTTATAGAAAGTATGATTCATAAGTTTTTGAATGCAACTACTTTTGATGGCTACAATCCGTACAGAGTTACAAAAGATGGTTTTGATTGGGAAACGATTGAAGAAAATGACCCTTGGTCTTATATTGGATATTGGGGTGATCATCAGATAATTTACTTATTAAAATTCTTAGAATTTATAGAAAACCATTATCCAAATCAATTAGAAAAACGTTTTTCTGAAGCTATTTTTGTCTATGCAAATGTGCCTTATAGAATTAAGAAATATGAAGATATTTTAAAAAATCCAAAAGATACTATTGATTTTGATTTTGAAGAACAAGAAAATATAGAACAAAGAAGAGAACGTTTAGGTGCTGATGGTGCTTTACTAAGAGATGAAAACTACTTTATTTATAAAGTAAATTTAATCGAGAAATTATTAGCTACCGTTTTAGCAAAAGTCTCTAATTTTATTCCTGAAGGCGGAATTTGGATGAACACTCAAAGACCAGAATGGAATGACGCAAACAACGCTTTGGTTGGTAACGGTGTTTCTATGGTAACGTTAAATTACCTAAATCGTTTTATTAATTTCTTCGAAAAAGTAGTTGTAAAATCAACAGCAGAAGAAGTTGCTATTTCTTCAGAATTAGCAACATTTTTTAATGAAGTTATAACTACTTTTAATCAAAATAAAAATATTTTATCAAGAAAATTTTCTGATGCAGAAAGAAAAACTGTTTTAGATGGTTTAGGTGAAGCTGGAAGTAAATTTAGAACTTCAATTTATGAAAACGGATTTTCTAGTGATAAAATTATTCTTAAAAAAGCAGCTCTTTTAGACTTTTTTACCATTACAAAAGAGTATTTAGATCATACCATAAAAGCAAATAAACGTACAGATAATTTATATCATTCTTATAATTTAATGACAATTGAAAACGATACAGAAGTGTCTGTTTCTTATTTGTCTGAAATGTTAGAAGGGCAAGTTGCTGTTTTAAGTGCTGGCTATTTATCGTCAAAAGAAGCTTTAAAAGTTTTAGACGGAATGAAAGCAAGTGCGCTGTTTAGAGAAGATCAATACAGTTATATTTTATATCCGAATAAAGAATTAGCTCGTTTTGATGAAAAGAATATAATTCCGAAATCTTCGGTAGAAAACTCTGAATTGTTATTAAAATTAATTGCTGATAACAATACGCAAATCATTAACAAAGATGTTTTGGGTACCTATCATTTCAATGCCAATTTTAACAATGCAAATAGTTTAAAAGCAATTTTTGAGGATTTACCAGAAGCATACGCTGATTTAGTTGAAAAAGAAGGACAATTATTAGCAACTATTTTCGAAGAGGTTTTTAACCACAAAGCATTTACAGGTCGTTCAGGAACATTTTTTGGCTATGAAGGGTTAGGTTCTATATACTGGCACATGGTTTCTAAATTGTTGTTAGCAGTGCAAGAAAATTGCTTGTTAGCAATAAAAAATAATGAAGATGAGGTTCTTATTGGTGCGCTATTAGATCATTATTATGAAATTCAGGCAGGAATTGGAGTACACAAATCACCAAAATTATATGGTGCATTTCCTACAGATCCATATTCTCATACACCAGGCGGAAAAGGAGCACAGCAACCAGGAATGACTGGTCAGGTTAAAGAAGATGTTTTAAGTAGAATAGGTGAGTTAGGTGTTTTTGTAAAGGAAGGAAAAATCAATTTTAATCCAAGGTTGTTAAAAGAAAGTGAGTTTGTAGAAACTCCTAAAACTTTTAAATATACAGCAATTAACAAAGAAGTGAAATTGATTGATTTAGAAAAAGATTCGCTTTGTTTTACGTATTGTCAAGTGCCTGTTATTTATAAAAATACAGGTAAAGAAAGTGTCACCATCTTTTTTGTGAATGGGGAACAAGAAAACTCAGAAAGCTTAACTCTTAACAGTGCTATTTCTAAAATGATGTTCGAAAGAACAGGAGAAATAGATCACATAGAGGTTTCAGTAAAAAAGTAAATAATACAACTCAGCTGTAAGGTTTTTGCTTTACAGTTGGTGGAGTATTCGTAAAATATAGTAAGGAATGAACATATTTGATATCAAAAGGAAAATGAAAAATTATACTGGAAAAATGAATAAGCAATCTGATATTCTAAACATTGGCGGGTTATGGTTTTTGTTTATATCCATAATTTTTGTTAGCTGCTCACCAAAAAGTGCTTATGAAAATTATGTGTCAGATGTTTATCAAACATCACAAGCTGGTGACAACCTTAAATTACTATCAAGTGATGAAGTTAAAACACCTGTTACAGAAGTAAAAAAAGTAACATTACAGCTTTTTCCTAATGAAGAATATCAAAAGTATTATGGTTTTGGTGCTTCTTTTACTGAATCTTCAGCATGGAATTTAGCTACCATACCAGTCGATTCTCGTAAAAAAGTTTTAGCCAAACTTTTTAGTCCAACAGAAGGTGCTGGATTTACGCTTACACGAACGCACATTAACAGTAGTGATTATTCAAACAATCATTACACTTATGTAGAAGAGGGAGATGAAGATCTTTCAACTTTTAGTATCCATGAAGATATGAAAGGATTTTCTGGAGAAGAAAACGATCAGGTACGTGGCATTGAATTGATAGATCCAAACTATGATCTTATTCCAATGATTTTAGAAGCAGCTAGTATTCCTGGTGCAGATTTTAAGATTATTGCTTCACCTTGGAGTCCTCCATCTTGGATGAAAGCAGGAGAAACTGCTAAAATGACTAATGGTAGTTTACTACCGGAATATTATGGGCTTTGGGCTGAATATATGTCTAAATATGTAACTGCATATAAAGAACAAGGTATTACTCTTTGGGGACTTACGCCACAGAATGAACCATTACATGCGCATGATGCACAATGGGATAGTAATGGATTTACGCCAGAACAAGGGAGAGACTTTTTGAGAGATCATTTGGGGCCTCAATTGGTTAAAGATGGTCATCTTAATCTTGATGATTTAGATGCAGGATTACACGTATTGATTTATGACCATAATAAGTCTACAATGAATGACTATGTTGCAAAAACGTATGAAGATCCAGAAGCATCTAAATATGCTTGGGGAACTGCTTTTCATTGGTATACAAATTCAGAGTTAAAAGAGAATAATTGGTATGCAAAAGAATTAGCAGAATTACAGAAAAATTGGCCAAACAAAGGGATGATTCATACCGAATCTAGTATAGATATTGATGCCAATGATCCAATTGGTCAATATTGGAGATCAAGTACAGATTATGCAGGTACTTTTGTGCCTTTCGAAACGTATGCAAACGATATTATTACAGATTTAAACCACGGAACTCAAGGATATATTGAGTGGTGTAGCATTCTTAGTAATAAAGGACAACCAAATCCTTACGATAATTTTAATAGCGCACCAGTACTTATCAATCCTGTTACTGACGAAGTAATTTATACGCCTTTATATTATTTATTGAGTCATTTTAGTAAGTTCATTCGCCCAGATGCACACAGAATCGGTGTAAAAGGAGAAGCAGTAGATGGGGTAATATATACAGCTGCAAAAAATACAGATGGTTCTATTGCTGTGGTTGTTTTTAACCAAAATAAAGAAGCTCATGAAGTATCGATTGTTTTAGAAACTAAGACTTTTACAACGAAAATAGCAGCTAGAGCTGTTCAAACGATTCATTTACGTAATAAGTAAAAAAAATCAAAACGTATGCTTAAAAGTAGACTAGGCTAAGTGTAAAACTGAAATATAGTGTCAATTCAAATACTATGTTTCTTATACAAATCGGTATTCTAAATAAATATATTCAAGGTTATACATCTTGATGTGTAAACAGTATTTAATTATCAAAAATATGAATTCAATTATTAAAATTTTCTTTGCAATTATTGTTTTGACTTTTTGCATTAGTTGTAATTCTAAAGTGAAGTTAAAAGAAGAGAAAAAGGTAGCAATAACAGCAGAACATATTTTAGGAAATCCAGAGTATTTAGCCATTTCTTATGGAGGTTATAGAGAGCAATCAAGAGAAAATCAGCCTACAATTAAAGAGTTGAAAGAAGATTTAAAAATTCTTTCGGCAATGGGTATTAAGGTTTTAAGAACTTACAATGTTCAACAAGAATTACCACATGCAGCGAATGTTTTAGAAGCCATTCATCAACTTAAAAAAGAGGATGTAGATTTTGAAATGTATGTAATGTTGGGGGCTTGGATAGATTGTTTAAATGCTTGGACGGACAAAGAACCAAATCATGATATTGAAAGTGATCAGAATGAAGGAGAAATTGCAAGAGCAGTAGCGTTGGCAAACAAATATCCAGACATTGTAAAAGTAATTGCAGTGGGTAATGAAGCGATGGTAAAATGGGCGGCAAGTTATTTTGTGCAACCGAATGTAATTTTAAAATGGGTAAATCATCTTCAAAATTTAAAGAAAAACGGCGCATTGTCTAAAGATGTTTGGATTACAAGTTCAGATGATTTTGCTTCTTGGGGAGGCGGTGATTCAATGTATCATACTGAAGATTTAGAAAAATTGATAAAAGCGGTAGATTATATTTCTATGCACACGTATGCGTACCATAACTCTCACTATAATCCGGAATTTTGGAAAGTTCCTAAAAATGAAGAAAATTTATCAGACAAAGAAAAGGTAGACAGTGCCATGTTGCGTGCTTTTACGTTTGCTAAAAAACAATATAGTGATGTTGTGAATTATGTAAAAAGTATAGATGCTACCAAAACGATTCATATTGGTGAAACTGGGTGGGCAACTATTTCTAGCGGACATTATGGTATAAATGGTTCTAGAGCTACAGATGAATATAAGCAAGGTTTGTATTATCAACATTTAAGAGAATGGACGCATAAAGAAGGAATTTCTTGTTTCTATTTTGAAGCTTTTGATGAACAATGGAAAGATGCAAATAACTCAAATGGATCTGAAAATCACTTTGGTTTAATCAACCTAAAAGGAGAAGCTAAATATTCACTTTGGAATTTGGTAGATAAAGGTGTTTTTAAAGGTTTAACAAGAGGAGGTAAGTCAATTACAAAAACATATAATGGAAATAAAGAAGCATTAATGAACGATGTTTTGGTTCCGAACACAGAGTATAAAAGATAAAAATAACAACAATGAAAACGAACTATTTTTTTTACACACTATTTTTAGTCATAATGATTAGTTGCAACCAGAAGGATAACAAATTATCAGTAGATGTTTATGAAACTTCGGAAGCAGGAAATAAACTAACTAAAATCACTGATTTTATTCCTGCTGAAAATGCAGCTACAATCACATTAAATCCAGATAAAACCTTTCAAACCATTACAGGTTTCGGAGGTGCTTTTACAGAATCATCGGCTTATTTATTAAATAAATTGAGTCAGAAAAACAGAGATACTATTATTCAAGCGTATTTCTCAGAAGAAGGCGCAAATTATTCGTTAACAAGAACCCACATGAATTCTTGTGATTTCTCTTTAAGTCAGTATTCATATTCTCCGGTAGCAGATGATGTAAACTTAGAACATTTTACTATTAAAGATGATATGGACGATTTAATTCCGATGATAAAAGATGCCATGAAAGCCTCTAAAGACGGATTTAAAATATTTGCTTCACCTTGGACGGCTGCTCCGTGGATGAAGGATAATAACAAATGGGTTGGAGGAAAATTATTACCAAAATATTATGATACTTGGGCATTGTTCTTTTCTAAATATATAGATGCTTACGAAGCAGAAGGAATAGATATTTGGGGGTTTACAGTAGAAAATGAACCACACGGAAATGGAAATAACTGGGAGAGTATGCATTTTACGCCAAAAGAAATGACTGATTTTGTAGAGTTCCATTTAGGTCCAAAATTAGAAAAAGATGGATATGGCGATAAAATTATTTTAGGATATGACCAAAATAGAGAAGGATTAAAAGAATGGGTAGATGAAATGTATAGAAGTGAAAATTCTTCTAAATATTTTGATGGAACTGCAATTCATTGGTATGAAAGCACTTATGAAGTTTTCCCAGAAGCATTACAATATGCACATAATAAAGCACCAGAAAAATACTTAATTGAAACAGAAGGATGTATCGATTCTGAAATACCTGTTTGGCAAGACGATGCTTGGTATTGGAAAAAAGAAGCAACAGATTGGGGATATGACTGGAGAGAACCAGAAAATAAATATTTACATCCAAAATATGCACCAGTAAACAGATATGCAAGAGACATTATTGGTTGCCTTAATAACTGGGTAGACGGTTGGGTAGACTGGAACATGGTTTTAGATACTAAAGGAGGTCCAAATTGGTTTGAAAACTGGTGTGTAGCTCCGGTAATTGTAGATCCAGAAAAAGATGAAGTTTATTTTACACCATTGTATTACACCATGGCACATTTTAGTAAATACATTAGACCAGAAGCAAAAGTAATTGGTTTAGAAAATTCTGATAAAGAGTTGCAAGTTACAGCAGCTCAAAATCCAGATGGTTCTATAGCTGTGGTAGTTTTTAATGAAGGAAAAACGAAGAAAAGTTTCAAAGTTCTTTTAGGAGAAAAAGAAACGCTTATAAATATAGATGCACAAGCATTACAAACAGTAATGATAGCAATTAAATAAAATCTAAATTATGTCTTATACTAAAACGTCTTCTAAAGTTCCATTGAGTCAAAAAATTGCCTTTGGAGTAGGTATGCTTGCAAATCAAATGTTTCCAGCTGTAATAGGAATATTTATAGTCGTTTTGGTGAAAGATTTAGGTTTTCCGGGTTGGATGTGGGGAGTTATCTCTTTAGTGCCAAGAATTTTTGATGCGATTACAGATCCTATTATGGGATATATTTCAGACAACACCAAATCTCGATGGGGTAGACGAAGACAGTATGTTTTTATTGGAGCCATTGTAATGGGGATTTCCTTTATAATTATGTGGCAATTGTTTAGAGAAAACTCGCTCGATTATAATTTTTGGTATTTCTTATTAACCTCTTTTGCATTTTATTTAGGTCTTACCATTTTTAGTGTTCCTTATGTAGCTATGGGCTATGAAATGAGCGACGATTTTCATGAGAGAACAAGTATCATGGCAGTAGCACAATGGATTGGTCAATGGGCTTGGGTAATTGCGCCTTGGTTTTGGGTTATTATGTACGATCCAGAATGGTATGTTACAGCAGATGTTGCGGTAAGAGAATTGGCTGTTTGGGTAGGCGTTGTTTTTGCAATTTGTGCAATGGTACCTGCTATTTTTATCAAAAGTAAGTCTACCATAAATGAAAATTATGCTTCTTTAACATTAAAAAATATTGGAGGAAGTTTAAAAGAAATAGGAAATAATTTTGTGGAAGCATTCAAATCTAAACCTTTTAAGAAACTATGTTTTGCTACTTTCTTTGTTTTTAATGCATTTAATACCGTAGCAAGTTTTACCTTTTTTATTATTGTGTATTATCTTTTTAAAGGAGATGCTGCTGCCGCAGGAATTTGGCCAACGTTATTTGGAAGTGTTGGGGCTTTGGTAACTACTTTTTTAGTGATTCCTATTGTGGCTAAAATGTCTAAAAAAATAGGAAAAAAACAAGCCTTTATGGTGTCTCAAGGAATTTCTGTAGTTGGTTATATTATGTTATGGTTTTTGTTTATTCCTGGTAAACCCTATATGTTTCTTTTTGCATTGCCTTTCTTTTCTTTTGGTATTGGAGGTTTATTTACTTTAATGATGTCTATGACAGCAGATGTAATTGATTTAGATGAATTAAATACAGGTAAACGTAGAGAAGGTGTTTTTGGAGCTATTTACTGGTGGATGGTGAAGTTTGGGTTCGGAATTGCAGGAGGTTTAAGTGGTGCAATTTTATCTGTTGTAGGGTTTGATTCTGCAGTTAATATTCAGACAGAAGAGGCACTTATTGGATTAAGGTTATTCTTTTCAGGGTTTCCTATAGCAGGAACTCTTATTGCAATGTACATCATGAGAAATTATGACCTTTCTGAGAAACGTGCTGGAGAAATTAGAATAGAATTAGACAAACGTAAGGTACACTAAAATAGAGAAATTGATGATGTTTAAGTTTCTATAGATAACAGGTAACAGGTTAAGAAAGGAAAATTAAAATATTAAGAAATAAGATAAGTTACTTTTTAAATTATTTTTTAAACGCTATGAATATTAATTATTTATAGCGTTTTTTTTGTAGGATCTGTATTGCATAAATAAAGGAGTTTAAGTTGAGGTTTTAATGGTTATTGATACCAAATTAGGGGTTGTAATAGTTATACTTTTTATGTAGGATGGTGTAACAGGTTTTAATTCTTATTTTACTTTAAGAACATAAAGGGGATTCAAATTGCATAAAAGTAATTAAGATCTTGATAAATGAATTGTTTATTTTGTGTATAGTGGAAAGTTATTCGTTTTATTTTGGTTTAGAACAATCTCAAACAAAAATAGAACTCTACTTATGTTTTTTTAGCTATACATTACCAATACAAATAAATATATCTATTTAATAATTAGTAATTTAAAGGAAAAATAAAACGATGTTAAGTACTTATTTCATTGATGAATAAACTTAAAATTCAGAATATTTTTTGGTTGTATGTTTTTTGTTGTAGTGTTTTAAGTTAATATAGTGCATAATAAGGTTAATATTGTTCCATAAATTTAAAACACAAATAATTATGAAAAAAATTACTTTACTACTAGCCTTTTTAATTACTTCAATAGGCTTTTCACAACAACAAGAATATCATTTAGATTTTGAAGAAGGTACTCCGTCAGGATTAGCATCTAATTGGTATACCTTTGATAACGAACCAGCTCCAGCAGAAATAGTAGACAATCCAAATTTAAATGGTGTAAACGCTACGACTTCTAAAGTAATGAAAATTGTTATGGGACCTAGTAATGCTTTTTATGCAGGTGTTAATAATAAATGGGAAGACTCTAAATTTGGTACTTGGAAAATTGATATGAGTGTTGCAAGTAACTTAACCTTAACTATGGATGTACATAAAAATTACGTAGGTACTGTAGGTATTAAAATGGGAACAAATAGTGCAGGAACTTCATTTCAAATTACAGACCAAAATGTTGGTAATTTAGTTGTTAATGAATGGCAAACATTAACATTCGATCTTTCTGGTATAAATCCTAATGGAGATTTATCAAATATTAGTCAAATGGTTGTTTTTGTAGATTGGACGCAAGATATGGCGGATAGAGCAGAAGGTAACACCATTTATATTGATAATATAAAATTTAATGCAGAAAAATTAACAGATGCACCAGCAGCTCCTGTTGCAGGTACTGCTTCGTTACCATTAGATTTTGAAAGCGAAATAACTTGGTCAGATTTTGATGGAGGAGTTGTATCAACAGTAACAAACCCTTATAACAATGCAGATAATACTTCAGAAAAAGTTGGTAAGATGGTGAAATTTGAAGGTAAAACTTGGGGAGGAAGTGCGTTAACCTTAAGTTCTGCAATGGATTTTGCTAATAATGATACTTTTACAATGAAAGTATATTCACCAAGAGTAGGAGCAAAAGTATTATTAAAAGTAGAAAATTCTGGAGATGCAGGAATTAATTATAGTAAAGAAGTTCTAACAACAATTGCAAATGGATGGGAAACTTTAACTTTTGATTATGCAGCAATAAGTAAAACGGCATCTTATAAAAAATTAGTTATTATTTTTGACAATGACATAATGGGAGATGGAAGCGAAAATTATACTTTTTATATAGATGATATTTCGTTGTCTTCTTCAGGTGTTGTAATACCTAAAGTAGCTTTACCTCTAGATTTTGAGAGCGCAACGACATGGGGAGATTTTGATGGAGGAGCTGTAACAACAGAAACAAATCCTCATAGTAATGCAGACAATACTTCTGCAAATGTTGGTAAAATGGTTAAAAGTGCAGGTCAACCATGGGGAGGAAGTTCTCTTAATATGAGTGCTGCAATGGATTTTGCAAATAACGACATGTTTACAATGAAAGTTTTTTCTCCAAGAGTAGGAGCAAAAGTTTTATTAAAAGTAGAAGATTCAGGAAATGGGGCAATTTTTTTCGAAAAAGAAGTAGCAACAACGATGGCGAATACTTGGGAAACTTTAACTTTTGATTATACGGCAATTAATAAAGCGAATACCTATGATAAATTGGTTATAATTTTTGATAATGGAACAGAAGGTGATGGTTCTGCAAATTTTACTTTTTATATTGATGATGTTGTTTTATTTAATTCTGCAACAGCAGGTGTAAATGATAATGCTTTGTCAAACGTTTCTATGTTTCCTAACCCTACTTCAAATAGATTAAATATTACTGCTCAAAACATGATTAAAAGTGCAGCGATCTATAATTTATTAGGGAAGCAAGTAATGAGTTTGGAAATCAATAAAAATAACGAATCTATTGATGTTTCTAATTTATCCTCTGGAATTTACTTAATTAAGTGTTCTATAAATAGCGTATTTGCAACAGCAAAATTTATTAAAGAATAATTAATATTTTTATTTAACTTAAAAAGGATGCTATTTAGTATCCTTTTTTTTTATCCATTATATAAAATAATTTATAAAAGTTTAACAAAACGTCTGAATGACTAACTTTTTTACATAAAAAAATCCTATATTTTTATATAATTTAGTTCTGATGAAGATTTGTATTTTTGCTTTTCAATATCATTATAAATAACTATAATTATTTATAATGATATTGGGTAAGGTGCCCCCGGCTTTAAAAAAAATATAAATCAATTTAAAATGGATATTGTTATTATTGAAGATGAAGACTTAGCAGCAGCATCTTTAGAAAATTTACTATTAAAAAGTACGTATTCTATAAACATAAAAAAACGGTTAGAAAGTGTAGCGCAATCTATCGAATGGTTTAAGAACAATAGCTGCGATTTAATTTTAAGTGATATTCATTTAGGAGATGGAGAAAGTTTTGAGATTTTTGAAGCCTTAAAAATCAATGTTCCAATTATTTTTACCACCGCGTTTGATCAATATGCCATTCAATCATTTCAGTTTTTTGCTATTGATTATTTATTAAAGCCATACGACAAACATAAATTAAATGCTGCGCTAGAAAAGTATAAAAATTACGCGATAACTCCTGCTAAAGATTCTAGTGATTTAGAAAAACTATTAAATCATTTTAAAAAACCTAAAGAAATAAAAGAAGCGCAACAACGATTTTTAGTTTCTAGAGGCGAAAAATTAATTTCTATAACTGCTGATGAAATTGCCTATTTTATGGCAGAAAACAAATCGCTATTTTTATATACAATTAAAGGAGACAGTTTTTTGTATGATGATACCATCTTAAATTTAGATTTAAAGTTATCAAAAAAAGATTTTTTTAAAATAAATAGAAAATTCATTGTAAGACATACAGCTATAAAAACAATTATAAAATACAGTCAGAATAGGTTAAAAATAGAATTAGAACCGTCTTCTAAAGGCAACGATTTTATTTTAATTAGCTCAAAAAATGTGCGTCCTTTTAAAGAATGGTTAAATAATTAATATGCAAACCTCTATATTTTGGACCCGTTTAAAAAAGCATCAGCAATACTTGTATATAAGTTTATTGTTGATTGCTGTGTTTTTTATTGGCAGTTCATTAATTACACCTAAAATTACATCGGTTACAGAAAATTTAATTCAAGATGTTATTCAAGGGAACTTAAAATCTAAAGAAAACATTGTTGCTTTCGAGTTTAATCAACTAAATAACTCTTTTAAAAATTCTCAAAAAATTATTCAAAACTCAGAAAATAACTCTTTTGAGTATTTAAAGGAAAAATTACTTTTTACATCAGACTTAGTCTTAGAACAGCATAGTATTCATAATAGTTTTATATCCATTATTTCATCTAAAGGTATATTGGAATCTCATTTTTCGAATAAGAAAGATTCTTTGTATCAAAAAGAAATACATACATTTTTAAAAAATATTCGTTTTATAGCAAATGAGGTTTTAATAGATACTATTATTAGTAATAATCACAAGGTAATTAATAGAAAAATCTATGGAAAAAAACTATCTAATAATACCGTTGTTTATACAGGTTACGATGTAGATTTAATTTCATTTTGGAGTTATTTTTCTGAAACCTATAAAGGTGATGGAGGTTATACGGTAGTTACAAATAAAGATGGTATTTGTATGTTACATCCTGATACAAAATACATCGGAAAAAAAATAGACACCTATTTTAGTACAATTACCATTAAGCAATTATTAAATAATTCACTTAAAATTAATGGATATTACGTACCAAATAATGTTACTATTTTTAATGATAAGGCAATTTCAGAATTTTTAGGTTTAGAGGTCATACGTTATTACGATACTATTAAAATAGGAAATACGCCTTTAATAGTTGTGGTTAGTTTTCCTGTGGATATTCATTTAAAAGAAACTACAAAAAACATACAAGGATATTTTTCGTGGATTAGTTTTTTGGCATTTGCTACATTTATGTTGCTCTTAATTGCTTCTAGAATGCAGTTAAAAAAAGAATATGTAGAGAATTTAAAGGTTGTAGAAGAGAAAGATCAATTAACATATAGTAACGAAAAGTATCAGAAAGAAAATGCAATTCTTCAATTAAATCAATTGAAGAAAAAAATAAATCCACATTTTTTATTCAACAGTTTAAACTCTTTACATGTTTTAATCGATTTAAATCCAGATTTGTCACAACAGTTTGTATTAAAATTAGCAGATGTGTATAGGTACCTTTTAGATGAAAAAGAAGGGAATTTAATTTCAGTAAAAAAAGAAATGAGCTTTTTAGAGCAGTATATTTTTTTACAAGAAATTAGATTTAATAAGAGCTTAGAGGTAACAATTGTTAATAATTGTGATGATGGCATTTTAGTAAAAAAAATACCATTCCTATCTTTAGAAACGTTGGTAGAAAATGCGATAAAACATAATGAAATAACTAAAATAAATCCGTTGGTTATTACTATTATTATTGATGAAGATTTTATTACGGTTAAAAATAATTACACGCCAAGAAAGCGTAAAGCTAAAGATAGCCATCATATTGGGTTAACTTATTTAGAGAATACGTATCAGTTTTATCAGATAACTAGCTTTAAAACAGGTGTAATTGATGACGAATTTGTATGCACATTGCCATTTATTACTTAAAAATAGTATTTCACTCCGTTATTTATTGAGTTCACTCCATTTCGTTTTGTTAAGTTGTTGATATCATGCAAATTTGATGTTTTAACAATATCATTTATGAAAACCCCCTCTTTAAAAGGTGCTTTATTGGTTCAGTATTTAATTGTTTCTATTTTGATGCTTACCAGCTTATCTGGTTTTTCTCAAGATAAAAAGGATATTTCTGACAAAGAAAATCAAGAAAAAAAAGATTCTATAAAACCTACGGACAATAAAAAACTGACGTATCAGAAGTTTTTGAAAGAAGGGAATGTAAAAAAAGGATTGTTTAATGTCTATTCTATAAAAGAAGATTACTATTTTGAAGTTCCAGATTCATTATTATCTAGAGATTTATTAATTGTAAATAAGGTGTCTAGCGTTCCTTACGCTTTAAACGGACATGGTTTAAACAAGGGAATGACTTTTGAAACCAAACTTGTTCGGTTTTACAGAGACACTATTTTAAACAAAGTTTGGGTTAAAACCATAAACCCCAGAGTTCAATCTCCAGAAAATGATGCAATTACTTTATCTGTAAAAGATAATTTTGGTGAGTCTATTATAGAAGAGTTTAATATAGAAACGAAAAATACAGATTCTACTTCTGTATTTATTAAGGTGAATAAAATTTTTAATGGTAAAGAGCAAAGTTTTAGTGATGTACTAACCAATATAGGTTTAGGAGGAAGTATAAAAACTAACTTGTCTATTTTAGAAAGCATAAAATCTTTTCCAGAAAACATTGTTGTAAAATCATTATTAACCACTTCTGTTAAAGAAGGAGCAAGCGCAGCATTGCCTTTAACTATTGGTGTTACTACAAATATTGTTTTATTGCCAACAGATGTAATGAAACCTCGTTTTTCAGACAAACGTGTTGGGTATTTTACAAAACCTATGGATTATTTTTCTGATGAGCAACAAGAAGTTGAATCTAGAGAGATGATTACTAGATGGAGATTAGAACCTAGAAAAGAAGACATCAAAAAATATCAACAAGGAGAATTGGTACAACCTAAAAAACAAATCATTTATTATTTAGATCCTGCTACTCCAAAACAATGGCGTCCTTTTATAGAACAAGGTGTCTATGATTGGAATGTGGCTTTTGAAGCAGCTGGTTTTAAAAATGTTTTAAAAGTAAAGTTTCCGTCTAAAGACGATAAAAATTTTGATGCAGATGATGTTCGGTATTCTGTAATTACCTATGCAGCATCAGAAAAACAAAATGCAATGGGACCTGCTATTGTAGATCCTAGAAGTGGCGAAATATTAGAATCTGATATTATTTGGTGGCATAACTTAATGAAAGGATTACATTCTTGGATTCGTGTGCAAACAGGACCTATCGATGCAAAAGCAAGACCAAACAAGTTTACAAATCAACATATGGGAGAAGCAATTCGTTTTGTTTCATCGCATGAAGTTGGGCATACCTTTGGATTAAAACACAACATGGGCGCATCATTTAGCTATCCAGTAGATTCTTTAAGATCTAAAACGTTTACCGCTAAAATGGGCGGAACAGCACCTTCTATTATGGATTATGCACGTTTTAATTATGTAGCGCAACCAGAAGACAATGTTACAGATATTACGCCCAAAATTGGTGTGTATGATACCTATGCAATTGATTGGGGATATAGATGGATGGATGAGACATCTGCGCATCAAGAAATTCCGATATTAAACCAATGGATTCGCAAACATGAAAATGATCCGTTATATTTTTATGGACCGCAACAAGCAGAAGTAATCGACCCAAGATCTCAAAGTGAAGATTTGGGTGATGATGCTGTAAAAGCAAGTGAATACGGATTGAAGAATTTAAAGAGAATATTGCCAAATATTTTAGATTGGACAGCTGCAGAAGGGCAAGATTATTACAAAGCATCTAAATTGTACAAAGCGGTTATAGATCAATGGGGAACTTACAACGGTCATGTAATGGCAAATATTGGTGGCGTTTATGTTAACAATACCGTTTATGGAGATGGTAAAAATACTTTTGAACCTGTATCTGTTAAAAGACAAAAAGAAGCACTGAATTATATTATAAAAAATGCTGTTTTACCTCAGAAATGGTTATTTATGCCGGAAACAATCAATAAAGTTTTTGCTGTAAGAGATGCGCCAGACGGAGAAAGATATTACGCTCCTGTTTCTATGTTACGCATTCATCAAACCAATGCAATTTATGCTTTGATAAAGACAGAAAGGTTGATGAGAATTACAGAAAACAAAGTCTTAGAAAGTGATGATACAGACGTTTTTACAGAAGAATATGTATTTGATCGTTTATTTGAAGCTGTTTTTCAGAAAACTAAAAAAGGAAAATCTTTAGACATGTTTGATCGTATTACGCAAAAAAACTATGTAGATGTTTTAACTGTAGATAGAAATAAGTTGTTAGAGAAAACAAAAGAAAAAACGATTTCAGAAAAATCTAATAAATTTAAAAAGGTACACTTCTCATACTTACCAAGAGTTGCAGATATAGGGACTAATAAAAGGGCTGCATTAGAAAAAATATTGGTGCTTTTAAAAAGAAAGAAAAATAAAGGAGACAGCGCTACTAAGGCACATTATAGTGATTTAATAGCAAGAATTAAATATAATTTAAAGAATTAAATCATGAAGAAATTAATATACCTGTTAGTTTTTATTCCTAGTTTACTTTTTGCTCAGCAAGAAAAAGTAATTACCGGGAAAGTTATTGACGCTGGGTTTCAAATGCCAATTGTTGGTGCATCGGTTTATGCATCATCGGCAATTATAGGGAATGAAACCAATACAAAGGGAGTTATACAAGGCACAATGTTAGGAACTACTACCGATTTTGATGGTAATTTTTCTCTAAAAATAGGACAAGACATTAAGTTTATTTTGGTTTCTTATATGGGATACGAAACCGAAAAAATTGCAGTTTCTAATGTAACTTCAAATTTATCTATTGCTTTAAAAGAAAGTGCAGAAAGTTTAGAAGAAGTTGTTTTAACCGGATATCAAAAAATTGAAAAACGAAAAATAACATCTGCGTATGCAAAAGTAGAAATGGCAGATATTAATCAAGCAGGTGCTGCTAGTGTAGATCAAATGTTAGTTGGTCAATTATCTGGAGTAGCTATTCAGCCTACAAGTGGAGCTCCTGGTGCACCTTCAAAAATTTCTATTAGAGGTGCTGCAACTTTAAATGGTTCTTCAGATCCTTTATGGGTTTTAGATGGTATACCGTTAGATGGTAATGATATTCCAAAAGATTTTAGAGACAAAGACAATATCGATAATTTGCAATCGTATCCAATAGCTGGTTTAAACCCAGAAGACATAGAAAGCATTACGGTTTTAAAAGATGCTTCTGCTACTTCAATTTACGGAGCAAGAGCAGCAAATGGTGTTATTGTTATCACAAGTAAAAAAGGGAAAAAAGGTACCATGCGTATCAATGTAAATGCAAATATCTTTGTAACTCAAAAACCAGATTTTAGTAAGTTAAACTTAATGGATTCTTCTCAAAAAGTAGATTTCGAACTGCTTTTAGCTGGTAGATCAGATTTAAAATACCAACAAGATAGAGGAGAGGTTGCTAGAATTTTAAATAATTATAACGAGTATAACAATTTTAGAGATAATGGTTTTGCTAGTATTTCTAGTGCTGCCCAAAATGAGATTAATAATCTAAGAAAAATAAATACGAATTGGGGAGATGAGTTGTATGAAATGGCTATAAACCAACAATATGGTGTTAGTCTTTCTGGAGGAACAGAGAATAATGATTACTATTTTTCTACAGGTATTTTCGATGAAAAAGGAACAACGAAAGGTACAGGTCAGAAACGATTTAATATTACGTTAAAAGATAATTTTAAGGTTAACGAAAAACTAAAAGTTGGTGTAGCGTTATTTGGTAGTCAAACCACAACATCTTCTTATATTACAGGAGCAGATGCATATACAAATCCTTCTAATTACTCAAGAAATGCCAATCCATATTTAAAAGTAAAGGATGCGGATGGCAATTATATGTATGATCCAGATTTGGTAGAAAGATCAGATTTAAATCTAGAT
Source organism: Polaribacter sp. NJDZ03 (assembly GCF_019263805.1). NCBI lineage: Bacteria > Pseudomonadati > Bacteroidota > Flavobacteriia > Flavobacteriales > Flavobacteriaceae > Polaribacter > Polaribacter sp. NJDZ03. The sequence goes on along the minus strand of NZ_CP079195.1, from coordinate 934,965 downwards.
TATAACATTTTAGAAGAAAGAAAAAATACCAATTACGAGTTAGTATCAAGCTCTTTAAAGGCCATTTTTGATGTTGGTTATGAATTGAATAAAGATATTCACTTTAATACACAATTAGGTTTACAATTAGATTTTGATAAAACTGAAAAGTATAGTGCAGAAGACAGTTACTATACCCGTAAATATGAGCAAAGATCTGAATATGCATCATCTACAGGTACTTCTTATTATATGCCTAAAGGTGGAATTATTCAGAATTGGAATGCAGATGTTTTTCAATATAACTGGAAAACGACGGCTAATTACAACACTTCTTTTAATGATGTTCATGAACTAGATGTTATGTTGGGAACAGAATTTAGAAGAAACAAAAGAACACAAATTCATACCAAAGGTTTTGGTTACAATGCAAACACTTTAACTTCTGTTGCTATTACAGATGAACGTTCATTAACCAATTCTTTATTTGATCCTTATCAAAAAACATTGAGCGAAAATGCATACGCTTCTTTTTTCGGAACAGTTTCTTATACATACGATAAAAAATATACTGCTTTTACCAGTTTAAGGTATGATGGTTCTAACCTTTTTGGAGTGAACCCTAAATATAGATATTTACCTATTTGGTCTTTTGCCGGTTCTTGGAATGTGTACAAAGAAGATTTTATGTATAATGTAGATGCTATAACAGATTTAAAAGTTAGAGCTTCTTATGGTGTACAAGGAAATATAGATAAATCTACCTCACCATTTGTGGTTGGTGAGTATTATACAGCCTCTATTCTTCCAGGGACTAATGAAGAAACAATTAGAGCTTTAAACGCACCTAATGGAAATTTAAGATGGGAAAAAACAGTATCCTCTAATATTGGTTTAGATGTAGGGTTGTTAGATAATAAAATTTATATTTCTGGAGATTATTATACAAGAAAAAGTACAGATTTAATTGGTTTAAGATCTGTGCCTTTAGAAAGTGGTTATAATTTTATCAACACCAACTGGGCTTCTGTAAGTAATAAAGGGTTTGAACTTTCTATTAATACCACAAACATTAATACGCCAGATTTTAAATGGACAAGTGGTTTAAATATTTCTCATAATAAAAGTATTGTTGATAACATTGAAACTAGAGAAGAAGACTTTAAACCTTCTTTAAAAGGGTATAGTGTAAATGCCATTTTTGCAATTAAAACAGCAGGTTTAGACAGTAACGGCTTGCCTTTGTTTTGGAAAGATGGTAAGAAAGTTTCTGCAGTAGATTTTTATAATTTAGAAAAAGGAACCAACGGAAATCAATTAACAAGAGAAGAACATAGAAACCTATATTCTTATGTGGGCGATGGAACGCCTAAGTTTACAGGAGGTTTTAGAAATAGCTTTAAATATAAGCAGTTCGATTTACGTGTATTAACTAATTTTAATATAAAGCAAACCGTAAAAGGGGCACCTAGTTACAACCTTGCTCTAGCGCAACCAGGTAATAATTACAATACAGATATTTTAAAAGCAGGCACTGGTAGTTATCCTGCTTTAATTGGGGCAACTTCTCCAGGTTTCGATACCGATTTGGTATACACATGGTTCAATTCTTCAGATGACGGAAAAACATATAATGACTTAGATATTTGGGTAAAAGATATTTCTTACATCCGTATAAATAGTATTAAGTTCAGTTATGCAATCCCAAAGAAAAATTTAGAAAAGTTAAACATATCAAGTTTAAATTTTAATATAGAAGGACGTAATTTATTTGTGATCGGTACAGATTATGACGGTTTCTTTGACCCAGAAACGTATGGTAGTTTGTATGCGCAACCTATTCCTAAAATTATTTCTGCAGGATTTAATCTTTCTTTTTAAAAAATAATAATTTATGAAAAATATAATATATACTTTCTTTATCACCTTAAGTTTTATCTCTTGTGATGAATATTTAGATATTGAACCAGTAGGACAAGTAATTCCTAAATCGGTAGAAGAATATAGAAGTTTTTTAACTTCTGCATACGCAATAACTAAAGAGTCTAAAGTTTTAACTACTTACAGAACCGATGAATTGTCTTTAAGTAAAGATGCAGCAGGAATAGAGTTTTATCAAGATCTTTTTATTTGGAATGATATAAATCCAAGTCCTTTAACAAGTGTTTTTCCGTATGCTACTTTTTACAATACAATCTTTTATACCAATCATGTAATAAATAGTGAAGCAACAATAGAAGAAAGTCAGTCTGATAAAGAACAATTGATTGGAGAGGCGTATGCTTTAAGAGCAATGCAGTATTTCGAGTTGATAAACTTATATGCAAAACCTTATAACAAAACAACTGCAAGTACAGATGTTGGAGTACCAATTACTACAGAATATGATTCTGAAAAGAAATATGAGACAAAAACAGTTGAAGAGGTTTACGCCTTAATATTAAGTGATTTAACACAAGCAGAGGCATTGTTAAATATAGAAAAGCAAGTTGTAGGTTTAAACTACAGATTTTCTATGGTTGCAGTAAAGGCTTTTAAATCTCGTGTGTATTTATATCAACAAGAATGGCAAAAAGCAATAGATGCTGCAAATGAGGCGCTAGCTATAAATACAGAAATTCAAAACCTAAATGCTGATGCTTCTATTATGCCTTCAGAATTTAATTCTGTAGAATCTATTTTGGCATTAGAAACCGTTGCAACGGTAGATTTGGTTAGCAATACTACTATTTCTAATACTTTAATAAATGCTTACAATTCTTCTGAAGATTTACGTTTTTCGCTTTATTTTAAGCAAAATACAGATGGAAGTTTTAGCTCTAAAAAAAGCGCTGAAACTAAGTTTAAGGTTTCTTACAGAACAGCCGAATTACATTTAACCATTGCAGAATGTTTAGCAGCTTTAAATGAAGATGTTTTGGCAAAAGAAAAGTTGATTGCCTTTGCAGAAAATAGATACACTACCGATGGTTTTAATACTTATAAAGCAAACGTAAATTTATTAAATAGTAACGACCTAAAAACAGAAATTTTAGAAGAACGTAGAAGAGAATTTGCTATTGAAGGACAAAGATGGAATGATTTAAGAAGAACTACGCAACCTAAATTAACTAAGATTTTTGACGGAGTAACCTACATTTTGGAAGAAAATGATGCTAGATATGTGATTCCTTTTCCTAATGATGCAACTATTAATAACCCTAATTTATAAATAAAAACAGTTGTAACCCTTTATTATCTTATAGGTTACAATTTTAATAATAAGATAAAAATAACCCAATTAAATATTTAAATTATGAAGAAAATTTTTTCGATTCTTACTGTTTTTTTTACCTTAGCTGTAACAACTGTTTCATGTTCAAGTGATAATGATGCTCCAATAGAATCATCTTTGGCAACTATTACCGATTTTTCAATTGCTATTGATGGTGTAAACGCAGATGATATTGTTTACGACCTTGGAACAGATATTATTGTTACAGTTCCTTTTGGAACAAACTTAACTGCCGTTGTTCCTACAATTACAGTTTCAGAAAACGCAACTGTTTCTCCAGTTTCTGGTGCAGCAATTTCTTTTGTAGATGGTGAAGCTAAAACTTTTACGGTAACTGCAGAAGATGAAGTTACTACTAAAGAGTATACTGTAACTATAAATGTTCGTGGTGAAGTTGGTAGTGGGTCTAAGTTAGAAACATATGTGCTAGCAGATTTGTTTGGTGAGAATTCAACAACAACATACACATACAATGAGGCTAATTTTGTAAGTGAATACACAGAAGAACAAGACGATTTTGACACTATTACAACAACGGTTTATACATTGGTTTATAATGATAAAAATCAAGTTGTAGAAAAAACAGCAGCAGATGAAAGTACTGTTTATACTTATGATAATGGTCAAATTGTAAAAGGTGAATATAAATCTGAGGATAAGTTAGTTTACACTTATGATTATGCATATAATGCAAATGGAGATTTAACATCAGAAAAACGTACAAACCATACAGATGAAGATGCTATAACTGAAGTTTTATTTACTATTGTAGATGGTAATGTTACATTAGAAACTAGATTTGGAGATGATTATACAGCTGCTTACGATGCTAGTAATAATCCTTTTAAAGGTCTTTATCCAGCTGCTTTTGCTGCAATTAATGTTGGTATTGCTACAGTAAATACAAACAATCCAATATCTGGTACTTTAGCTGATGATGTAGTTACTTATGAGTACAATACAGATAATTACCCAACAAAAGCTTCTTATACTTACTTCGGTGGTTTTGCTACTGTTGAAAAAACATTCACATATTTAGCAAATTAATAATACTTATTCCCCTTTTTTTTAATTACACAAACACTCTTATTTATAAGGGTGTTTGTCTTTATACAACCTATTTTAAAATGAAAAAATCCTTTTTATTCCTATTTCTTTTTTTAATGTTTGCTTGTAATACGAATTCTTCAAACGAAGAAGTATTTCCTCCTAATAAAGAAATTTCATTAACTAAAGAAGAAAGTATTATTAAAGTATATAATGAGTCTGTTTTGCCATTATTTAAAAACTATATGGATGTAGAAATACCTACCCAGTTTAAGGTAGATAAAGATGACTTAAGTATAAATGCAGGCGCAACTTTTGGCTATGTAGAAGTTAGTCAAGGTTTGGTAAACTTAACAAAAGAGCATATTCAATTATTTGCTTTAACGCATGAAGTAGCACATATTGTAACCATTTCACAATCTAGGATTTTTGGTTTGGAAGGAAGTATTCCTAAAGGAGCAATAACAAATGATTATAAAAAAGCAGAATATTTAGCAGATTTAATTGCAATTCATTTAATTAAAACAAAACTCAATAATGAGTTTCGTTTATTAAGTACTGACTTTCCTTTCTTAGAAAACTTGTTGGGAGGTAGTACTTTTACACATCCTTCAGGAAGTGATAGAATGAATGAGATACAAACGTATTTAGAAAATAGCCTCTCAACAAATAATGATGAAGCTTTTAAAATCAATTTCCTTAGAATATGGGAAATGGAGTAATTAGAAAGGTGAACAAACACTCTGTTCTATAATAATATTAAAGAACTAAAATGTGCTGTAATTGCAGCTCGTTCCTAGTTGGAGTATAAGGAAATGAAATAATTTTTGTCTCCTTCTGATTTATAGTTTCATAAATCTAATCAGTACATTTCACGAATAAAAGAACTTTGTAAAGAACATCTTTCTAAGTTTCGTATTTTAAAAAAACCGGACAATATTACTTTAGAAGAAAAAATGGATAGTTAATTCCTGAGTAGGTTTTAACGCTATAAAAATGAAGTTTTATAGCGTTAAAAAACTACTGTTAGATTTATTTTTAACAGCTATTTTTTATTCTGTAATAGCATCTGCATTTTTATAGATTTCTTTCAATTCTTCAATAATTTCTTCGGATGGATTTTCCCACATACCTCTTTGTATAGCTTCTAGCATACGCTCAGACATGTCTTTTAAAGCCCAAGGATTGTGTTCTTCTATAAAAGCTTTATTCTGTTCATCAAACAAATAAGTTTCTGTAATTTGTTGATACATAAAATCTTCTATTAAGTTGGTGGTAGCATCATAAGCAAACAAATAATCCATGGTAGCAGCCATTTCAAAAGCCCCTTTATACCCATGTTCTTGCATCCCTTGCATCCATTTTGGGTTTACAACTCTAGAGCGAAAAACTTTTAATAACTCTTCTTTTAAAGATTTTACCTTCGGATTATCAGGTCTAGAATGATCTCCAAAATACGTTTCTGGTTGAGATCCTTTTATAGTATTTACGGCTGCCGTCATTCCTCCTTGAAACTGATAATAATCATCAGAATCTAAAATATCATGCTCTCTATTATCTTGATTTTGCATTACGACTTCAATATTAGACAATCGTTTTTTAAAGGTCTCGTGTGCAGATTTTCCACTATTGTCTTTTCCGTAATACGCATAACCACTCCAATTAATATACGCTTGTGCTAAATCATCCGAAGTTGTCCAGTTTTTTCCATCAATTAAACCTTGTAAACCTGCACCATACGCACCAGGTTTCGAACCGAATACACGATATAAAGCTCTTTCATTGGCTTGTTTTTCATCTAAACCTTCTTCTTGCCATTGCAGTTTTTCTTCATCAAAACGTTTCTTTATTGGGTTTTGTTCATCGGTTTCATCTAGCGTAGCTACTTTTTCTACTGCGGCATTAAAGAGAGAAATTAAATCAGGAAAGGCATCCCTAAAAAAACCAGAAATACGCAACATTACATCTACTCGAGGTCTTCTCAATTCTAAAGTAGAGAGGACTTTAAAATCTTTTACTCTTCGGTTGCTTCCTTGCCAAACGGGTATTACACCAATTAAGGCCAATGCTTGGGCAATATCATCGCCACTGGTTCGCATGGTAGAAGTACCCCAAACTGATAAACCGATAGAAGTAGGGTATTCTCCGTTTTCTTGTAAATAGCGATCAATAATATTCTGAGCACTTTTTTTTCCTAATTGGTAAGCGGTTTCAGAGGGAACAGTACGTACATCAACAGAATAAAAATTTCGTCCCGTAGGTAAAATATCTATGCGTCCTCTTGTGGGAGCGCCAGAACCTCCAGCAGGAATGTATTGACCGTTTAAGCCTTTAATTAAATGACTGATTTCATTACTTGTTTTTTCTAAAACGGGTACTGTATGTTGTTGTATATAGTTTAATATTTGATTGGTGTATTGTCCAATATTTTCTAGAACATCGTTGTTAAATAATTGGCTTACAAGGTTCTTCGCTTTGTTTTCTAGCAATTCTACTGCTTGTCCGTAAGTTCTACAAGAAATACCGAAAATATCTTTTTCAAGTTTATCTGAATAGACAACATTTATAGGATCAAAATTGAGTTGTAAATCTACTGATAAACACTGTGTAATTCCTTTTAAATCGCCTTGTGGCAAACGATGCAAGGCAACAATTAAATCGATTAATTTTTCTTCTCTAGGTAGTTTTCCTAAAATATGTAAACCACCTCTAATTTGCGATTCCTTCAATTCACATAAATAACCGTCAATAACTTCTAATAACGCATCAATATCTTTGCCGTCTTCATTTAAATCAGATTTAAGATGGGTTTCATTTACCAGCGTTTCAATCTTTGTTTTAATTAAGCTAGCTCTTCTTTTATCAACCAAAGCCGACTCGTAAAACTCATCAATTAACAGTTCTAATTTTAGTAAATCGCCATAATTTTCGGCGCGTGTCATTGGCGGAATTAAATGGTCTAATATAATTGCTTGGTTTCTTCTTTTAGCTTGTGTGCCTTCTCCTGGATCATTAATAATAAACGGATAAAAATGCGGAATAGCGCCTAAAATAGCTGCAGGGAAACAGGTTTCTTTACTTAAAGCAACACTTTTTCCGGGCAACCATTCTAAGTTTCCGTGCTTGCCAATATGCACTAAAGCATCTGCTTTAAAACTATGTTGCAACCAAATATAATACGCTAAATAGGCTGGAGGAGGAGGTAAGTCTGGCGAGTGATAACTGGCTTGTAAATCTAAATTATAACCTCTACTTGGCTGAATACTCACCAACACATTATTAGAAATAAAACCCGGAATTAAAAAAGAACCTTCTTTATAATTTGGTGAATCTTTTGGGTTTCCCCATTGTGCTTCTACTGTATCTTTAAGTGTTTTAGAAAGCTGATTGTAGTACTTATAAAAAATAGCTTCGTCTAATTTAATAGCGTGGCGTTCATTTAATGTATTTATCGTTTCTAAATCGTTGGTAACAGAATTAGTTAACTTATGTATAAGTTCTTTGGTCGTTTTAGGATAATCGGCTGCAAGGGCATAATTTTCAGCTGCCAATTGTGCTAAAATTTGCAACGTACTTTGTGGTGTATCTAATCCAACACCATTTGCTAAACGACTATTGTTATTTGGATAATTAGGTAAAACCAACGCAATTTTCTTATCAGCATTTGTTTTCTCTTGTAGATTAATCCACGCTTTAGCCATTTGAGCTACAAACTCACAACCTTCTAAATTCGGAACGTAAGAAACCACTTCAGAATCTGTTAAAGCATCTTTTTCTACCGATTCTTTAAACGAAATTACTTTCGATATAATTTTCCCGTCCACCTCTGGCAACGCAATATTCATGGCAATATCGGTAGGCGGCAATCCAAAACTACCTTCTAGCCAACTTTCTCTATTGCAACTTCCCATAATTGCTTGTATAACGGGTACATTAAACACATCGAACAAGCTCTGTGTAGTATCATTAAATCCTTGCACACTAAACCCTGTAGTATTGATAATAACTTGGGGGTTTTCTGTTTGATGGGTTTTTAATAAATTAAAAATTTGTTGCTGAATATCATGTTCTCGATACCCAGCTGCCATTAATGCAATTGCAGAAATTCCTTGTTGTTCTAAAGCATCAATAATACTATGTATAGGAGCTAAATTATTAGATAAATAATAACTTCTATACCCAAAAATAATAGCTTGTTTTTTTTCTTTATTTTCTGTTGATGAAGTATAAATCCCTTCTTTTGGGTGATATAAAAATAAATCGGGAATGGTTTTTATAGCATCCGGAATTACAACTGTATTTGTAATTCTGTTGCTTATTAATTGCAAAGAAGCTTTACAGTTTTCTAGTCCACCAGCCTGTATGTATTTCCAAATTAAATCGACATCCTTTAACGGAATGTTAGAAGATTGCATCAACTCTAAATCTGGTTTGTTATCACCAGGTAAAAACACCAACTGAATATTGTTTTCTTCGCAACAATCTGTAATTGCTTCACAAAGATAATTGTAATAGGCTTTTCCTCCCAAAAGTTTAAGAACTACAATTTTTGCAGCAGAAATTACCTCATCAACATACGTATCTATCGTTAATTCTTGTTTAAAATAACTAAGATTTGCAAACCGAAAAGTAGGTGCATTGTCTACAGAATTATGTATTAATTTGTAGGCATTATTCATCATAAATAAATCGGAATCTGCCGAAGATAAAAAAACAATGTCTCCCGGAGATTGATCTATATAAAACACCCCTTCATCATTAGGATTCCAGCCGCCTGGTATGGTAGAAATTAAATGCACGTTGTTATAATTTTTTTAGATTACTTATTTTTTAATATACAGCAAACCACCAATTACTTATTGTTTCCCAATAAAGAAATCATTTCTTCATTGGGCGTTTTCCAACCTAATTGTTTAAAAGGAGTTCTGTTCAATTTTTGCGTCATTTCTCTAATTACAGAAGCGTTAAAAACAGGATAGTCATATTTAAAATAGTTCAATTTCTCTATATTATAAGTAAGAACACCAATGGTTTTTCTGTTATTATTAGTGGAATGAAACGTTACTTCTCCAATTTTAGCAAGAATGTTATTATAATCAACCGTTATTTTTTCAAATAACAATTGATTATAATAACTATCCATAAATAACGCAGCTAACTTGTCAATATCTTTCATTGAAAAACGAGGAATAACGACAGAGAAAAAAGTTTCAGAATTAACAAAAAGCAAACATTTTTTTTTCGCTACATAAAAAACATTTGCATTCCAATTTCCAAGAACATGCTCATCGATTAAATCGCTATTTTCAATTTTCTTGTGTATAATCTTCTCCAGCTTTTTTGTAGTAAAAATGTGGGTCATCGTTTAATGAGAATGAGAGTGAGAATGTCCGTGATCATGACTATGAGCATGCGTTATCACTTCATTATTTTTAGTCAATTCTATATTTTTACCAATAACCACTAAATTTGTTTTGCGAGCTTCATTTTCTCCCCAAGGTCTTTCAAAATAATAATCGAAACGAGCACCAACACCTTGTAAAACCATACGCATTGGCTTGTTAGGGATATTTACAAAACCTTTAATTCTATAAATCTCGTTGTCTTCTACAAGCTTTTTTAAATCTTTTACTAAAACTTTAATATCCGCAGTTTCGGTATATTCTAATAAAACTGTTTTAATATCATCGTTGTGGTGGTGGTGGTTTCCAGATTTATGGTGCTCTTCGTGAATAGAATGACGGTTATCTACATCATCCTCTGCAGAAGCTTCCACACCTAATAATAAATCATTATCCAATTCTCCATTTACAACCGCAATAATTTTGGTATTAGGTCTTGCTTTGGCTGTAATTATTTTAGTAACCTCTTCAAACTTTTCATCATCAATTAAATCTCTTTTGCTCACTAAAACCAAATCTGCACAACCTAACTGATCTAAAAATAACTCTTCAATAGGTGTTTCGTGGTCTAAAGAATCATCTGCCAAACGTTGCGCTTGCACACGTTCTCTATCGCAAATTTCTCCAGTAGCAATTCCTACAGCATCTACCACCGTAATTACAGCATCAATAGTAATATGAGGCTTTAAATCTGGCCAGTTCACTGCTTTTACCAAAGGTTTTGGCATCGATAAACCAGACGTTTCTATCACAATATGATCAATTTCATGTTTACGCTCTAACAATTGCAACATAGAAGGTAAAAACTCTTCTTGCACCGTACAGCAGATACAACCGTTTGGTAACTGAATTAAATTACAACCCTCATCATCACATTCCGATGAAGCAATTAATTGTCCGTCTACATCTACCTCTCCAAATTCATTTACCAAAACAGCAATACGCTTTCCGTTGGCATTTTTTAGCATATTATGCACTAAAGTTGTTTTCCCTACACCTAAAAATCCGGTAACTATGGTAATTGGTATTTTCTTGTTCATGTCTTTAAAATTTAGATTCTTACTATTTTATAATAATGTTCTTTATTCCTTTTTGGGCGTTTCCCTCTGGGTCGGGCTATTCGCTATATCTTTTTTATCCAAAAAGGAATAAAAAAGGATGCCGCTACTATCCCTAACGCAAAACTTACTATCCATTTTAAAAAGATTCAGTAAGTATTGCTGTTTTATAATAAGCTATTTACATCTCTGCAAACCTTCTTTTATACAATTTGTTATTAAATATTTCACATGTCAGTTCGAGTGATTTTTATGAAGCGGTAGCGTAATAAAAATTGTATCGAGAACTCTTTATGAACTTGAAATTCATTTACACGAAATAATTATTTGTAAACCGTATTAATTTGAATATGCAAAGCGATTCACTTTAACTTTTTTTCTTCTTTCTCTTGTATAAAAACAAGTTCCATTTTTCTTCTGCAACACCATGTTTGTCCATTTCTGCTCTTGCCATGGTAAAAAATAAATCAGACATACGGTTTACATAACTCATAATATAGTCGTGTACACACTCTGGATCTTCTTGCATTAAGGTAACCAATTGTCTTTCTCCTCTGCGCATTTGTGTTCTACAAACATGGCAAAGTGCCGATATTTCATTTCCACCAGGCAATAAAAAATAATCTGATGGAGAGCTAATATTTGCTTCCATTTCGTCCATCCAAACCTCACAAAAATCTGCGCCATCTTTCGGTTCCGGATTCGGATTTTCTTTTTTAGAATCAGAAGGTCTTGCTAAGTGAGACATCATATTCATCATATCTTTCTGAATGCGATGTAAATTTGGTTGCCATTCGTGTTCGTTTCCTAGTTTAGAACGCATTAAACCAATGGTAGAATTTACTTCATCTAAAGTTCCAATACATTCAATTCTTGCAGAGTTTTTAAATTCTCTTTTCCCTCCAAAAACTCCGGTAGTACCTTTGTCTCCTTTTCTTGTATAAATTTTCATGTGCTAATCGTTTATTTCGTTAATCAATTGTAACAGTTTTTCTGATGTACCAAAATAGTGATGTACATAAGAACCCATTACCCGTTGTTTTTTATAAATTTTAGTGTTTGTATCACCATTTCTTGCATTTGTAATTGTGGCATTTATGGTGGTTTCAGTATCGTTTACTAAACTAGAATAATGAAACTCGTGCCCTTTAAAAATATGTTTATTTATGGCAGAAGTACGATACCCCAAATGCAATTTTTTATCCGCTATTGAAGCTTCAAAATCAAAATAATTTACCATTTTGAAAGCTTCGTTATTTTCTGAAATAATCGCTTTTCCTAAATACATCATTCCGCCACATTCAGCATAGATTTTACCGTCATTTTGTGCGAATTCTTTAATGCTTTTCAGCATTTCTGTATTGCTAGACAATTCTTTTAAATACATTTCTGGGTATCCGCCAGGTAAATATATAAAATCGCAAACAGGAATTTTTACATCAGCTATCGGACTAAAAAACACCACTTCGCCTAATGTTTCCATGGCAGCAATGTTCTGCGGATATATAAAATTAAAAGCTGCATCTTTAGCGACTGCAAATTTTATTTTTTTGGATGCTATTGTTTTTTCTGTTGATAAAATAGCATTTGGTTCAATCTCTTTAGACGCTTCTAAAATAGCTTTCCAATCTACTGTTTTGTCTAGTTCGTTTGCAATTTTATCAATAACAACATCAAATTTTTCTATTTCTTGTATGTTTAACCCTAAATGTCTAGACGGAATTTCAATGTCCTTTAAATTCGATAAATACCCAAAACAACGTACATCAATATCATCACAAGCTTCTTTTAGCATGTGGTAATGCCTCTCGGAACCTACGCGGTTAAAGACAACGCCCATTATTTCTACTTCTTTATCAAAATTTACAAAACCCTGAATAAGCGGTGCAACAGAATACGCTACAGCTTTGGCATCAATCACTAGTAAAACAGGAGTTTTTAGTTTTTTAGCCATTTCTGCCGTACTACCTTGGTCTTTTTTTGCGCCATCAAACAAGCCCATTACACCTTCTATGCAATTAATTGTAGCCTCTTTACCATAGAAGTTTAAACAGGTGTTTATCTCTTCTTGAGACATCATAAATAAATCTAAATTGACCCCCACTTTTTTACAAGCCAATTGATGAAATTTAGGGTCTATATAATCTGGACCAACCTTAAAAGGTTGTATCGCAATGTTTTTATTTTTAAATAAACGCAGCAATCCTAAAGTAAGCGTAGTTTTACCAGCGTTACTACTTGGTGCAGAAATTATCAGTTGTTTTATCATCCTTTGGTGTGTATTGGAATTCCGGATACCATAAAATCTACTTTAGTCGCCTTTTTGGCAATATATTGATTCACTTTTCCTTGTAAATCTACAAATTGTCGTGTTGCTTTTTCCATAGGGATTACGCCCAAACCAATCTCATTACTAATAGCAATAACGATATTATTTTTCTCGCAAAGTAAATTCCATTCTTCAACAATAAAATGATAACTTAATGCAGCATCATATTTAAAATGATCCATTACGTTGGTTATCCAAAGCGTTATACAATCTACAAATAGTACTTTATTTACAGCAGTTATTTTACTTAAATGAAGCGTTTCTTCTATGGTGGTCCAATTATTAGTTCGTCTATTTTGATGAATTTCTATACGTTTTCTAAATTCAGCATCCCAATATTTAGAAGTTGCTAAATAAGTTGGCGAATCGTCTAAACTTAAGGCAATTTCTTCTCCGTATTCACTTTTACCAGAACGTTGTCCGCCAGTAATAATATGGATTATTTTAGTGCTCATTTTCGGTAATTAAAGGTTGGTAATTTGCATGAATACGATTGGCAAAATCTGCAGCAACACCAATTTTTACCATCCCTTTTTCTGCATCAATAATCTGCGTGCTATGTACGCCTTTACAATACGTTTGAAAAGCCAATACTGTTGCTTCTAAATTACTATCTGTATTTAACTTTCCGTCTGTTATAATATGTAAATTGTGTTTAAAATCAACATCAACACAAATACTTTTTATTTGTTTAAAACCGGCAGTTAAGTTCGTTTTTCCACCTGTTTTAAGAGAAGTTAGTGCAATTTCAATATCTTTTAAAACAGCAGTTCTATGTAAAATATGTTGCGCTTCTCCATCAAACAAAGAAACAATAGAAAACTGAGTGTTCTGGTTTTTAGATTGTGTAGCAATTTTATCTACAGCTCCTTTTGCATACGCTATAATTTGATTTTTTAACATAGAACCACTAGAATCTATTAAAAAGATATGGTGTTCTTTTAAAAGTGATTTTTTGTGTTTCGTCTTTATTTCAAACTTATCGGTAGCTACATATTGACTCACCGTTTTTTTTGTGTCTGTAGTAGAAACATTTCCTTGGTTATAGTGAATTGCTTTAGAGCCATTTTCTATCTTATCTGTAAACGTATTTTTTTGTTTTTGAAAATCGTTTTTAGGACTTAAAAAATGGATATTTTCTTCTTTAGATGTATTTCCTTCAGATAGAGTTTCTTTGGGTTGCTCGTTTTCATTTTGATTCGGGTTTTGCTGATTCGGAGACTTATTTAAACTTCGGTGGTTTAATACAAAATCGGCTATTTTATCAACATCTTCTTTAGTGACTTCTGTCGCGTTTTGATACGCCGCAAAAGCCCTTGCCGTTTTCAATAATAAAATGTCTGCACGCAAACCTTCTACTTGATGCTCTATCGCTAATTGACTACAATATTCTATAATAGCATCGTTTATAAGAACCGTTTTTAACTTGTTTTTAGCGGTTTCAATTTGCGTTGCAATACGTTGGTCTTTACTTTTATAATTAGCAACAAAATCCGCAGGGTTATCATCAAACTGAAAACGTTGCTTAATAATTTGCTGACGTACTTTAGCATCTGTAGTTGTGGTAATGTTTACACTTAAACCAAAACGGTCTTTTAGTTGTGGTCTTAAACTTCCTTCTTCAGGATTCATAGAACCTACTAAACAAAAGCGACTTTTAAAATAACGAGAAATTCCCTCTCTTTCTAAGTAATAATTTCCCGAAGCAGCGGCATCTAATAAAATATCTGTAAGATAATCTTGTAATAAATTTACCTCATCTACATATAAAACACCTTGGTGAGCTTGCGCCATTAACCCAAGGTTAATCACTTCTTTTTTCGCATTAATCAACTCTTCTAAATTGATGCTTCCAATAAGTCGGTCTTCAGAAACACCAATGGGTAAATTTATAAAAGGATATTTTTCTTGATCAGTCATTAGATTTGTTAACGATCTAATTAATGTAGTTTTTCCTGTTCCTTTATCACCAATAGCCAAAACACCACCAATAAGCGGGTCTACCAAGTTTAAAATAAGAGCTAACTTAAAATTATCTTGACCAACAATGGCAGAAAAAGGAAAGTTGATTTGTTTTTTATCAGCAATCATAAGGTAGAAAGTGTATTATAAGTCCATATAATTCCGATAATTGCAGATGCTGCACCGGCAATACCATTCATCCATTTAAAAATGGATAAATTTCGCTCTAAAAAACGACTCATTACCGTAATTAAAACATAACTATAAGCACCCATTGCTACAATGATACCTAGAGATTCTACGGCAAGAATAAGAAGAGCATCGGTTACAGTATCACTACTTAAAACGAGTGCAGAAGTTAAAGCGCCACCTGTACCAGCTAATCCGTGTAACATGCCAATCCAAAAAGATTTATTCATTGGGTTTACCGCAATTTCTTCTCCTTTGGTACCGTGTAAATGTATTGGGTTAGCTAGTTGATGCTCGTGCGCTTCAATCTTTTTATGCTCTTTAACCATTTCATTAATCGCATGGTTTCTTTTAATTGCAACAACACCTAACCAGATCATAATAGGACCAACCGCTAGTTCTGCATAAAAAGAAATATTATGTACAAATAAAGTAGCCATACTTTTAAAAAGTAAAGCCACGCCACCAAAAAGTAATAAGGTTGCAGAATGCCCAAACGCCCACTGAGATGCTTTAAAGACAGTCTTAAAATCTACCTTTTTTTTACTGATAGCATTTTCGGTTGCCAATACAGAAACTGCTGTAACGTGGTCTGGTTCAAAAGAATGTAAAATCCCTGCCATTAAAGGCCTAATTAAAGAAGTTATTGTCATTATTTAATATATTTAATAAGTGTTCCGTTTTTATGAATAAGGTAAATATCTAGGGCTACCTGTTTCATTTTTGTATGCGTGTGTTTATAGCAATGTTCTAATAGTAATTGAAAGAAAGGCGAATTTTGTTCAAACTCGAATAACTCAATTAAACGACCTGCCATATTTAATTCTTTAATTTTATCTCCGTCTTCAAAGCCAATTTGTTGTGCTAAATCCACTACAAAATCTTTATTCCAACTAGATACACAACTGTGCGTATCTGTTATTCCACCTGCTAATTTTACAGCTTTACCAAGCATAATACCAATGCTTACTTTTTTAATATTGCATTCATTTATTTTGGTTAGGGTTTCTCCAATCCAATTTCCGTAATGGATAAAAGCATATGCTGGCAAATGATTAAATTTTTCTGATAAAAACTTTTCACTTCTTGCTCCAGAATTAATCACCAATTCTGTAATCTTATTAGCCACAGCAACATCAATACCTTGTTCTATACTGGCTATATAAGAAGAAGAGGAGTAAGGTTTTACAATACCAGTTGTACCTAGTATAGAAATGCCATTCATAATACCTACACGTTCATTAAGCGTACGTTTTGCTAATTTTTTTCCGTTGGTCACAAAAACGGTCACGGATACCCCACATTCTAAATCGTAATCGTGCAATAATTTCTGAATTGCACTGGTTATCATTTTTCTAGGAACTGGATTAATTGCAGGTTCTCCAATAGCCAACTCTAAACCTTTAAGAGTTACGGTACCAACGCCTTCTCCGGCAATAAACTGAATGTCTTTTTCTTGTGTTAATTTTAAAATACAACCTATTTCTGCGCCATTGGTAACATCTGGATCATCGCCAGCGTCTTTTATCACAGAACATGTAGCCGTGTTTTCTGTAAACTCACAAGAATGAATAGTGATTTCTAATATTTTATCAATAGGTAAATGTACGTTTACAGTGCTGTTTTTCTTCTGATGGATAATTGCCATCAATCCTGCTTTAGCAGCAGCCGTAGCGCAAGTGCCTGTTGTAAAACCTTCTCTTAAAGGGCCTTTTGGTATTTCTCTTAATCCCATAATTGCGAAGTATTGGTTAGCAAGGTTGGAGTAGGAGTATTCGTTAAAATACGTTGTAAATCAATTTCATGAAACACAACCGTAAAGTAACTTGGTGTTTTAGGTTGATTGATAATAATAATTTCTGCATTCGTTTGTAAAGCCGCTTCAATCTTGGTGCTTAAAAACCCACTGTTACCAGTTTCTTTAGTGAGAATTACATCAATATGATGCATTTTAATCAGCTCAATTTCTTTTTCTAAACTGTCAGACGGTAAGCCTAAAATTAATTGCTTTTCAGGGAAATTACTTTCTTTAGCAATGGCTAAAGATTCGGGTCTGTTTAGTATTCTAAAATACGTTGTGTTTTCTTGCCACCACGGATGCAATTTTTTAATAGATTGTACACCAGTTAAGGCTAATAAAGTCTGTTTTTCTTTTAACAACGCAAAAGCAGCATCATATGAATTCACATATTTTACTAAAGGATGAATGGTTTTAGAAAGTAATTCTCGTCCGAATTTTAGTACAGGGATTTGTAGCTTTTCTGCCACTTTAGCAATGGTTTTATGCAATATTTCTGCAAACGGATGAGAAGCGTTAATAATGGTTTGTATGTTGTTTTCTAGTAAATAACTTTCTAGTTCTTTTTCATCTAATGCACCGTAACGGTAACGCGCAATTTTAGTGATATCAAAAGAGATATTTGTTTTTGTTGAATACACAAAAGGCATTGCCATACTTTCTAATAAAGCAGCTGTTTTTTTACCTTCTGTTGTTCCTCCAAAGACTAATATCATGCTATTTGTTTTATCAATAAGTTTATAAAAATCTCACAGGTTTTTAAAACCTATGAGATCTAAATACGAAATGGTTTTATTCTGTTACTACAAATTTCTTATTCGTTCTAAAAATGTGTTTCACATCTGGACTGTATAATTGAGACCTGTTTTTACGAGCACCAATTGCATGACCAACGATAATTAATACTGTTCTTGTTTTTTTACTGTCCTTTACAATTTTTGCTAGATTTTCTAATTTACCTTGATAAATTTCTTCATCTTTCCAAGAGATTCTGTACATCACTGCTACAGGCGTATCAGCATCAAAATGTTCTAATAATTGTGCTTCTACTTTTTTAGCAATTCCTACACTTAAAAAGATACACATGGTAGCATTTGTAGCAGCAAAAGCAGCAATATTTTCTTTTGATGGCATTGGTGTTTTACCTTCTCCACGTGTTAAAACAATAGACTGTACTACTTCCGGAATCGTAAATTCAGATTTTAAAACGGCAGCTGCGGCACTAAAAGCTGAAATTCCTGGTACAATAAAGTACTCCATTTCTAATTCATCAAAAATGGTCATTTGCTCTTGGATAGCGCCATACAAAGAAGGATCTCCACATTGTAAACGTACAATAGCATTACCTTTTTTGTAATGTTCTTGCATTACCGCTATTTGCTCTTCTAAAGTCATCATTGCAGAGTTTCTAACCACAGCACCTGGTTTACACCAATTGGTCATTTCTTCAGGAATTAAACTACCTGCGTACAATACACAATCTGCGTTTTCTAAATAGGCTTTTCCTTTTACGGTAATTAATTCTTCATCACCAGGTCCTGCACCAATAATTGCGATAGCGGTTCTACGTTCTGCCTTAACATCTAAAGCAATAGAAAAAGTGAATTTCTCACCATTTTCTAAATGAATTTTTTGTTTTTCAATTAGTACATTTTTGCTTCCAGAAAGTAGCATTGCAGTAGATTCGGAAACACCATCAACACCAATTTTAGATTGCACCATTTCACTTGGGTTTGGTACGGTAATGGTGTCTATTTCGTCTGAAGTAAAAGTGCTAAACGGAATGTTGTTTTTTGTACTAAAATCTAAATACGCTTGTTGTTGTGCCTTAATATCTATAGATCCAACGTTTTTAATCGCTGAAAAGTGAATGTTTCTACTTTTCAATTCTTCTTTTAAAGTAGTTTCAAAAAGAACTGAATCTAATTGTTTAGAGCAACCAGAACCAACAGAAAGTACTTTTGGTATAAAGAATACACTAGCAATTGTACTTGTATACACTTTATAACTTACGGCAATAAATAACTCAAATTGTGTGTAATCAATCTCCGCTTCATCGTAAAAAACAGTAACAAAATTAGGTACTGTTTTTTCTAAATGCTGAGTACCTTTATCTTTAATATCTAACAATAGGGCAGTAGGTTTATTATTTACAAACAACGCCATTGTTTTGTTCATTGATAAAGAAGTGGCTACTTGCCAATCATATTGATTTGCTAACGTATCTAACGCCCAAATATTTTGTACATCACTAGACGTAGATATAATTGGGTTGGCTCCTAAAACGGAAGCAACTTTTAAAGCAAAATCATTTGCGCCACCTTTATGTCCGCTTAAAACAGCTTGCACATTTAGACCTAAATCATCCACAGAAATTACTGCAGGATCTGTGTTTTTATCTTGAATATAAGGTGCAATTAATCGCACACAAATACCTAAAGCAGTCACAAAACAAATACCGTCTAATTTTAAGAAATTATCAGTTAAATAGTTTGATATTGAGCTAATAGTTGATACGTTTTTATCCGAAGAATTTAACGTTGTAATTACCAAAGATTTTGGAAATTCTTTCTGAATAATAAGGGCTTTTTCTAACCCTTTTTCAGTAACTGCTATAATGGCTATTTTTTTCATTTATTGTTTTTCTGCGGTGTGAATGCTAATTTTGTTATGCTCGTTTACTTGAATGCTATTTGTACTAATTGTATAATTTAATTTGGTAAGTTCTTCTGTAAAAACCTCGCTACTATTTTTTCTTACAGCATTGGTAACCAGTTTTAAATATGGGTTTACTTGATGTAAGAGTTTAATTAGTTCTTTTAGCCTTCCTCCATGTCCGCCAATGAATACAACATCCGGAATTGGGTAGTCTTTTAGGTTGAGGTTAAAGAAATCATCAATAATAATTTCGATGCCAGGAGTTGCCAAACGTTCGGTGTTTTGCTGAATAATAGCAGCGCATTCTGTACGTTTTTCAAAAGCTATAATTTTTAAATTCGGATAGTGTTGTTTGGCTTCAATAGCGACAGATCCGGTACAAGAACCGATGTCCCAAAAAACAGCTTTATTTTGCAACTCTAATGCCTGAATTGTACTTAAACGAATGGGCATTTTTGTAATCATATTCGCTCTATTCTTTAACGGAATAAAAGCAGTATCGGGTATGCCAAAGTGTTTCTTTTTTGGTGCTATTTGTTTTAATAAAACACAGTTTAAATGTTGATGTGTTTTTAGAGTACACGACAATAAATCGAGTTGCTCAATATGTTCTGTATCTCCATCCAAAGCCTCTCCAATAGTTATCGAATAATTATCGAAACCATATTGTAACAAACGCTTTGCAATTTCTGCCGGTGTTTTTTTGTTATCAGTTAATACTCCAATTAATTCGGTTCTATTGATTAATGCTTCGTCTAAAGCCGACCAATCTCTACCGTGAACCGATATCGATTTTAAGTTGTTATAATTGGTTTGCGTTTTATGACATAGTAACTGAATGCTATTAAAATAAGGAACTGAATTTAGTTTAGCATTCGGTATTAAACGTTGTAAGGTATTTCCGAATCCGTAGAAAAAAGGATCTCCAGAAGCAAAAACAACAATAGACTTATCATAAGTATTGTATTGCTGAATTAAAGCGTCCATTTTTCCTGAAATCTCTATCCAAGTATGGTTTTCTGGCAAGTAAGATTTAACCAATTGATAATGACGTTTTCCGCCAGAAAAAACAGTAGATTCTTGGATGAACTCTAAAGCATCATCATTTAACTTGGGCGTAGGATGATTGCCTATTCCAATTAAATAAAAATCGATATGTGTCTTTGTTTGCTTCATTTCTTAATAAGAATCCTTAATAATAACATCATTTATATTCTTACGTTTTTCCCATTGTAAACGTTCTAATTCTGGGTTTTCATAGAATTTATCTACATGTCCTAAACACAAATAACCAATTAGTTGTCTGTCTTTAGGAGCGTTTAATATGGTTTTCACCTTATCAGGATTTAAAATACTAACCCAACCTAAACCAACATTTAACGCTCTTGCCATTAACCACATATTTT
Organism: Polaribacter sp. NJDZ03; assembly: GCF_019263805.1. Taxonomy (NCBI): domain Bacteria; kingdom Pseudomonadati; phylum Bacteroidota; class Flavobacteriia; order Flavobacteriales; family Flavobacteriaceae; genus Polaribacter; species Polaribacter sp. NJDZ03. The sequence goes on along the minus strand of NZ_CP079195.1, from coordinate 913,863 downwards.
GAATGGCACAAACCACAGAATAAACGCCTGCTTCCTTCATGGTAGTTTGTCCTAAAACAGGATGCTCACTAGGTTTGTAGAATACAGCAATATTTAGTGGAGATTCTACAATACCTTCCAATTTTAATTGGGTATATGCATCTGCTTTTTTTCCTTCAAAAAGGGATTTAGCTTTCTCATTTTCTTCAAAAAAACTATCCTTTATTTTATTTCTAATGTCTAAATCTTTAATTACAACAAACTCCCAGGGTTGCGAAAAACCAACGGAAGGTGCGTTTACTCCAGCAAATAGAATTTTATCTAAATCTGCTTGAACAACAGGTTCGTCTGTAAATCGATTCCCTCTTACATCTCTACGAGCAAGAATAATCTGTTCTAACGTTTCTATATTTTCTGAAGTAAATTTGTTCATTTTTTAAGATTTAAAATAGGTGGATGCTTCTGGTAACGTAAAAGCGGCATTTACAATAGCAGCTGCCACATTACTACCACCTCTGTTGCCTTCTACAATTACCCAATCTGTATTTTTAATTTGAGATAACTGTTCTTTAGATTCTAAAACATTTACAAAACCAACCGGAACACCAACAACACCAACAGGTTTAAAGGCTTTATTATCTCTTAATTGATCTACAATTTCAAACAAAGCAGTAGGTGCATTACCAACTACATATAAAGCATTTGGGTGTTTTTCAATTGCTTTTCTAATGCCTGCTTGTGTGCGTGTAATATTTGCAGATTTAGCCAATTCTTGTGCCTCCTCATCATTTAACAAACAGTGAATTTGGTTGCCGTATTCCTTTGTAAAAGCTTTTGTAATTCCTGCTTGTACCATGGTAACATCAGTCACAATTTCACCTCCGTTTTTAAGATGGTTGTGCCAATTTTCAATCGCTTCTGGTGTTGCCGAATAATGATTAAAATCTTCTAAAATTCCAGTGGTATGAATGACTCTCGTTATTGCCCATTTATCAGCAATAGCAAAAGGCAAATCTTTAATATGTTCGGTAACGATTCTAAAGCTTTCTTGCTGAATTTCTTTGCCTGTATGTGGTTTTCTGTTTAAGTATCCTCTAGGAGTCACCAAATAGTCTTTAAAACGATAGGTTTGCGAGTTTCCAATCATCACCAAGCAAAACATATCTACATCATCAGGATTAAATTCACCCAACGTCGTTATTTTAAGTTCTTCTTCTGGTCTAGTTACGTGTCTTATAATGGCAACCGGAGTAGAAGGTGAGCGTTCTGCTAAAAATATTTTTTGCAATCTGCCTAATTGCCAATGTCTCTTTTTACTTTTTGGGTTGTACAAACTCGTTACAAAATCGCCCATTGCGGCAGCTTTAATTCGTTGCTCAATCTTGTTCCATGGTGTCATTAAATCAGAAAGAGAAATACAACAAAAATCGTGACCTAATGGCGCACCCAATTTGCTTCCTGCAGCTAAAAATGCCGAAACTCCAGGTAAGGTTTCTAATTCAATATCAGTATGATTTTCTTTAGAAACTACCTCGTAAACAATTGCTGCCATGGCATAAATACTGGCATCACCAGAGCCAATAACCACTACATATTTATCTTCTTTTGCTTTTTCAATAGCTTTATGAGCTCTTGCTTCTTCCATACCTAATGGCATAGAAATAAGTTCTGCATCTTCTTTAAATAAAGAGGCTCCAAATTGAAAATAATAGTCGTAACCAATAACTACATCTGCTTTTTGTAAAGCATTTTTAACTACGGGTAACATATAATTGATATCTCCAGGACCTAAGCCTGCTACAGTTATTTTCATTTGTTTATTTTTTTTATGATGATAAGAGAAAAATAAGGCGTTTCTCTTTTATTTGCAATTGACCAATCGGTTGTTATAAATTGTTGATAGGTGCCTAAGCGTTCTGCATAGGTAATGCTATGTTTTTTGTGATTTATTACGTCGGTAATAATATCTACAACCGATATAATTTTCATTAATACTACGGTGTCAAAATGCGCAATCGCTTCTTCTAATTCCTCTTGTGTTTGTATACGCGGAATAACAACTACTTTTTCGTTTTGTAAACACAAAGGCATTTTACTTTCTGCAGCTAAATGCAAATAAGAGCTAATACCCGGAATTAAATGAATGGTTAATTGATGCGCTTGTATTTTTTCTAATAGATAAGAAAAAGAACTAAACGTACTAATATCTCCTTCGCTTACAATGGCGATTGATAATCCTTTTTTATAATCAGCTAAAATTTGCTGAAAGGTAGTTTCGTAAATTTCTTTGGCTTGCGCTCTTTCTAAATCCATCTTTAGATGAAAACCGACTAATTTAGCAGCATCTAAGTTATAATTATCTAAGATAGAAAGCGAATAACTTGCCTTTCTTCCGTCTTTAAATAAAGAACCCGGATAATATATTTTATCAGCTTGCTGTAACGCTTTTAAACCTTTTAGCGTAATTAAATCGGCATCGCCAGGACCTAATGAAACGCCGTAAATTTTACCTGCTATCATATGCCTAACATTTTTTTAATTTTACTTGTAAAACCGTTTTCTTCTTCATTTGGTTTTTCATCTTCTTCAAATAAAATTCCTTTTACATTAAGATGATGACCAATTTGCTCTTTCCCTTTGTCTTCTTCAAAACCAATGACTTGTTTTCTGTATTTACATAACTGACAATTCATGTTTGCTATTCCGTTTTTAGCTTCATGTAAACGCTCATCAAAAGCCTGTAAAATTAATTCATCGGCACCAAAAGGATCTGTGTACACATATTCTAAATTAGAACTCGCATCCATTTCCGAAACGCTTTTATAAATTCGCTCTAATAAAATACCTGTAAAAAAGAAAAAAGGAATCACAATAGTACGTTTAAAACCTAATTTTTCGACTAATTGTAAACCTTCGTCTACATTAGGAAACGCTGTTCCGCTATATACTGTGGTGGCAAAACCAAAGCCCATTCCGTCCCAAAGCATACTGGTTAATTTAGCAACATCGCTATTGGCATCTGGGTCTGTAGTTCCTCTACCAACTACTACCAAACAGGTTTCTTTTCTATCAATTTTAGGTAATTTTTTCTCTGTTTCTTCAATCCGTTTTAACGATAAATCAAGTAAAAAAGAACTTACACCAATATGTTTTCCCATAGAAATGGTTAAATCATCGTGATAACCTTGTAAGGTATTTAACTCAAACGGAATGTCATTCTTGGCATGTGAACCCGCAAATAAAATAACAGGCAACGCATATATTTTTCGAATACCTTGCGCATACATGCGTTCTACGGCAGCTTCATACGTAGGATGATTAAATTCTAAAAACCCATAATCTACTTCATATTCATCTTGGTAGCGTTCTTTAAGAATGCTCACCAATCGTTTAAACGATTTTACGCCAGCTTCTCTTCTTGTACCGTGTCCGCATAATAAAATTCCTTCTTTCATCTTCTTAATTTATTGGGTTTGCACCTATTAAAAATACTACGGGCATTGGTAGTTTTTGTGTAATGATATCTTCTTCAATATTTTCTAATGTTGATGTTAGTAAGATTTCATTATCTCTAGAAACATTAGAAATAGCATTAATAGGGATGTTTGGATTGTTGCAAACGGCTATTAATTTCGGAATGATTTTATCTAAACTTTTAGAGCCCATATAAAGCGCCAAAGTATTACCAGCATTCAACATTTCTGCAATACCCTTTAATTGCGTTGTAGAATAATCTGCAGTGTGTGCTGTACAAATTAAAAAAGCATTAGAAAAACCTCTTTCTGTAACAGGTATACTCATTGCACTTGCCGCTGCTAAAGCTGCGGATATACCAGGGATAACTGTAAAAGGAAGTTGATGTTTCTTTAAAAAACGTACCTCTTCTGCAGCGCGACCGTAAATATATGGATCACCAGATTTTAGACGAATTACTTTATTACCCATTTCGCAATGTGTTTTTAGTAATTCGTTTATTTTATGCTGACGAGCTTGTGGATCTTCTTTATCGCCAAATTTTCTACCTACATAAATACGTGTTGCAGTTGTATTGATATCCATTATTTCTTCTGATATTAAATTATCATGTAAAATAATTTCAGCATTCTGTATGGCTTCAAAAGCTTTTAACGTTAATAGGTTTTTATTACCAGGTCCTGCACCCACAATGCTTATTTCTGGCAATTTGTCTTTTGCAAAAATCAATTCTGGATTTGCAAACTGATATTCGAAATTTAAGATTGATTTCGATTTAGAATTATCAACAATTTTAAAATCTTGTGCAGTATCTTCTCCAAAAATAGGAGCAGGCAAGTTTAATTGTATGGCAGCGTTTTTATAATATTCCTTTCTTTTAGGATGCACATCTGCACAACCATTGATAATTTCTCCAAAACAATCTTGTTCTAAAATAGTTTCAATTAAACCAATACTATCTTTTAAATGAATGAGGTTTACCGGAACGTTTGGGTTTTTTAATTGCTTTTTGTTGGCAAGAAATCTTCCGGGATGACGTTTTGGACCAATTAATCCTGCCAAACGTAAAATAGTTAGGTTGCTTCCAAAATGTTGTTTTAATAATTCTTCTGCTTTTATCAACCCAATACCAGAAGCTTTTTCTGGCACACAATGTATTGTTTCGTCTATAAGGCTATTTGTATTTTGATACACAGAAGTAGAGCTTACAAAAATTACCTTTGTAGTTGCGGCAGTATTTTTTATAATTTGCGCTATCTGAAGCGGATGTATGGTCTCAATATTATCAATCCGCTTTGGCGGAAAATTGATGATTAAAGTTGAGGTTTCATGGATAAAAGATGCCCAATCACCAATAATTTTATCAGCTTCAACTTTTATTCTATCTGATTGAAACGCATATTTAGACAATGGTTTTAAACGACCAAGTGTTGTGGTACTACCATTTACGGAGTAGCCACTTTTTTGAAGTTGTAAAGCCAATGGTAATCCCAACCAACCTAAACCTAATATAGAGATGTTCTTATTCATAGTGATATTAAATCTTGACTCGCGTTTTGTAACTGAATTTTAGTACAATATTTCCAAGCCAAATTATCTATAGAATCAAAGTTAATGATTCCTATAACTTCTCCAAACTTATTTTTAAAACGGATACCTGTTTGGTTTACGTTTTTCTGATAAAAATACTCTGTACTAGAAATTTTTGATTTTTGTAATTCCTTATCTTCTTTTGGTACACCAGCAATGGTTAATGGAATACAATCGGTTGCTGTTTCTAATTCTAACGTGTATGTTTTAGCATAATTTACGGCAGTTATTTCTGTAAACGGCATTGCTTTTAGATGTGCCATTTTAAGTGTTACACCTTTGGGGTTTTCTAATAAGTATAAGAATAAAGGATACAAATATTGATCGGAGCTAAAGCCTTTTGTTATAAAACATTCCCCTAATTCTTTGTCGTCTTTTAATTCGAAAGGTTTGGGTTTAAATGGCGCTATTTCTCTATTAGATTTTAGCGCATCCCATTCCTTTTTATATAATAAATTAGCTTCAACGGGTAAGTTATTATCAATATGACTTTTTACAATAGGAATAATTTTATCAGCAGTTAGTTCTTTGTACCAATATTCACCTGGATTTACAATACAAGTAGGTGCGTCTTCACATCTTCCATTACATCTGGTTTTAATAGTATGTACAGTATCCCAAAGATCATTATTACGTAAATAAGCTCTTGCAGCTCTTACTACTTTTTCTGATCCTGCTTTTTGGCAAGAGCCTCCGTCGCAGAATAAAAAAGTATGTGTTGTATTGGCTATATTTTTACCCATAATTTAAAAGAAATAAGTTAGATTTAATTTAGCTAAAAACGGAGTTCCTGGTGTAAAATGAATATCATCTACAGGCGCTAATTCTCCTTGTAATTGTGACGAGTCGTAAAAGACAGCTTCTCTCCAACTAGTGTCAAATAAGTTTTCAATAGAAATTCCTATTGTATATTTAGAAGTTGTATAATTAACAACAGCATCTGCAATAAAATAATCTTGTGCTATTATAGATGCGTCTTCGGTTAAAGGACGTTCTCCTAAATAACGATAACGTAGCGATGCTTTAATTCCGTTTTGTAAACGTAAAGTAGCACCACCAGTAGTGGTAAAACGAGGCGCACTCGGAATTTTATTATCCCCTTTAGGGGCATCTAATAAAGTACCGTAACTATAATTTAAATCTGTATCTATCCAAAAGTAGGGCAGAGGTTGGTATCTAAAAGAAGCCTCACTACCTAAACGTTTAGATCTTCCTTTGTTTTCGAACTCGAAACCATCAGACACAAATACAAATTCGGCATCACTTTGTAAATAATATGAAGTTAAATTACCTATAAAATTATCACCTATTTTAAATTCAGTCCCTAAGTCATACCCAGTTGCTTTTGGCAAAGGATTTATACTCTTGTTTTTTACTGCGGCATTTGCATAGTTAGAATGAAAACCAGTGCTTGCTTTTGCATAAAATTGAAGATCTTCTGTAGCGTCGTAAAACAGACTTAGTTTAGGGCTTAGTTTAAAAGCGGTTGTACTTCCTTGTTGCGGAGTTGGTATAATTTCTGTTACATTAAAGTCGAAATAATCTGCTCTTAACCCCGCTAAAACCGTTAATTTATTAGTAATTTGTATTCTTTCTTTAATAAATGCAGCGTAATTGGTTTCTTTAATTTTAAACCTATTTACATTTTCTAATAATTCTCTGCCAATAGTATGATTTAAACCAATGTAATTGTGATTATGTTTTGCAGACCAACCAAAGGTTGTGGTACTATTAGGTATTTCTAAAATGTTGTTTATGGCTATATTTCCTTTATAAGCAAAGACATCTCTGTTTTCTTGTTGATGAATCATATCTCCATGAACAGGATCGTTTTGAAAGAATGAAAAATTAGAAAACAAATTGTAGGTATTAGATACATAATACAACTGATTAATAAGCGTTGTATTGTTAGATAATGTAGAATTTAACTGTGCATTTACGTGTATTCTTTTAGTATCGCCACCTTCTTTATCATCAATAGCACCATATTTAGTTATAAGCCCGCTTTTTACAGCACGTAAAGGAATTTGTCCAGAAGCATTCCAATCACTATGAAAAGTAGAAAGAGAGGTTTTTAATTGATGTTTATCCGATAGGGAAATACTATATTTAGTAAAAGTATTTAAACGCCTAAGTTTTTGATTACTTTCAAAAAAACTGTTATTGTAAGTCCCTTCAATTGCTATATAAGCACTTTCATCATTTTTAGTTAAAAAATTCTTTTGATCTATAAGAGAAACCATTGCCAGAGCTCTTGTAAAATCATATTGACCATATTCTAGTTTTACAAAATTGCGATGTAGTTTGTCTTTGGTTGTAAATTTTGCAGCACCAGAAACAGCAAAGTTACCTAAAGAAGTTTCATGTGGTCCTTTGTAGTAATCTGCATTCTGAACCGTTTCTGGAATTAAAAAATGTAAATCGGCATACCCTTGTCCGTGTGCATGCGAACTTAAATTAATTCCAATATCATCTACCAAAACAGCAAAGTCAGTTCCATGATCATTATCAAAACCTCTAAGAAAAATTTGTTCTGCTTTTCCGCCACCTGCATGTTGGGCTATAAATAAACCAGGAACCGTTTTTAGAAAATCTTGCGAACTACTAATAGGTATTAATTGCAATGATATTTTAGAAACCTTATGAACACCTAGTTTTTTTTCGTCTTTAGAACTGATAATAATTTCAGAAAGTTCTGTAGTTTCTCTATCTAAAACAATAGCTAAATTGTTGGTTCCTTTTTTTAAGGTAATTGTCTTTTCTATATAGCCTTCTAACAAAAATGTTAGATTTATAGGTGCTTTTACAGCCGTAATAGAAAAGTTTCCTCTTTCATCAGTTGTTGTTAATACTGTTTTTCCGCTTGTTAAAATACGAACTTGAGAGATTGCTAACTGTGTTTCTGCATCAGTTATTTTACCTTTAATGGCCTTTTTTTGTGAGAATATGGGCAATGAAAAACACATAGCCCATACGCTGCATAAAATCAATTTTTTGTACATTTAAAAATGATGTTAAGCAGGTAAGGAAAGAAAATATGAAATAAACATAATTTTCTAACTCTTTACCCGAGAGTTAATATTATAAATTATTATCATAGTGGCAGGTCTCCTGACTCAACTTTATATTCATTTACCTTCCCATAGTCTTACTACAGTGGTTTACTTAATGAGTACTTTATAAGTTTTACAGTTGCGGGAACAGTCTTGGATTTACACCAAATTCCCTTTTAATCTTTACGAAAACGTAAAAAACCATTTGATGCAGCGAAGGTAGTACTTTTTAAATGAGTTAACTAATAGTAAAAACGGATTAATTAACGATTTTTTTGATAAAATCTAAACGTTTAGAAATAGTTGTTTTAGGTAGACTTTTAATTGAAAACCCTAAATTAGTATAAGTTTCTACCAATAAATTATGTAGCTTTTTAGCATCTTCGAAAGATTGAAGACGTTGTGGATCTTCGGTATAAATTTCTTGCCAAGGCGGAAGCATAAAAACAGTAATGTGATAATGTTTTTTATAATTAAAATTTAAAAATTTAGAACAAATAGGATGTTTTTTTAATTTTAAATAAGCAATATTATCTGCTAAACCACGATCTACAAAAGTAATTTTATTGCTTTTTATATTTAATTCTGCTGTTATTTTTTGATAGACTAAATTGGTAAACCCAACAACATCTTGCCAAGGAGTCTTGTTTCCTTTTTGCTCTTGCTGAGAAGTAATTAATTTTCTAGAAACTTCTTCAAAGCAATTAAAGCCATCTGTACGAAGGCTATCTATCAAGGTCGTTTTTCCAGTACCAGGAGCACCTGTAATAATATATTTTTTTTGAAGCTTAGACATTTTAAAACAGTAATAAAATTGCAATACTTAAAAGACAAAATAAGATACTTACAGCATAATTAATTCGACTAGCAATTTTAATTTCTTCGTGTTTAATTATACGGTTGTTACTACCAATAAAAGGTTTTTTAAGTAATTTTCCGTGATAATAATTAGGCCCTCCAAACTGACAATCTAAAATATAAGCTAATGCAGCTTCTGGGTAACCAGCATTTGGACTACTATGTTTTTTACCTTCTTTAAAAACAAAAGAAATTCCGCTTAACTTAAATTGAACAAGTAACATTAATATAGCTGTAATTCTAGCCGGAATATAATTGGCTACATCATCTAATTTAGCAGCAAACTTACCAAAAGATATATAACGATCGTTTTTATAACCAATCATAGAATCTAAAGTATTTATCATTTTATAAGCCATTACCCCAGGAATCCCAAAAATTAAAAAGTAAAAAAGAGGTGCAATCACTCCGTCACTTAAGTTTTCTGACATGGTTTCTAACGTGGCAATTCTAATTTGTTGTTCGCTTAAATTATTAGTTTCTCTACCTACAATCCAAGATAAACGTTTTCGTCCGGCTTCTAAACCTTCATTTTTGAGCGTATTAAAAACGGCATATCCTTCTTTTATCAATGTTTTGTTGGCAAGACAATAAAACAACATTATTATTGAAAACAAAATAGAAAGAATAGGGAAGTTGTACGCATTTAATAAACGAATAGTTAGGTAAGGAAATACAAAAGAAATACCAACCAATAGAATAGTTAATAGCGCACCTTTAAGGACTTTAGAAGCGCCTTTGTTTAATTTTTTTTCACCAAAATAAATACTATTTCCGTAACCAACAATTAGGTGCGGTAATTTTTTAGGATCTCCAAAAATGGCATCTAAAGCAAAAGCAATTATTAAAATGTAAATTGAGTTTAAATCCATTTTTTTAAAGCTTCAATTAAGGTATTATTCGCTTTTTTGCTTTGTGTAGAAAGGCGAATGTATTCTCCTTCTAAACCATTAAAATTAGTAGCATCTCTAATAAGAATTTGATGCTCTGTACTTAAATATTCTTTAAGTTTTTTTGCTGATGTATGCAGTAATTCAACTAAAAAATAAGAAGTAGTACTATCGCAAACTTTTATGCCTTCTAATGCTGTAAGTTGCTTTTTAAATAAGGCCGTTTCTTCTAATAATTCTGTACTATTAAATTGAAGCGAATTGTAATTGTTAAAAATATATTCTCCTGCTTTTATAGCCAATAAATTAACACTCCAAGGCATCTTTAAAGCTAAGAGATTGGTAATATTTAAAGCATTTGAAACTACATAACCAAGACGTAAACCAGGAATTGTAAATGTTTTGGTTAAAGAGCGAACAACTATTAAATTGATGTGTTTTTCTGTTAATGAAACGATAGATTCAACACTGTTTGTAAACTCAATATATGCTTCATCAATAATAAAAGTAGTATTTGGTTTTTGTTGAAAAAGAAGTTCTAATTCGCTTTTAGAAAAAATAGCTCCCGTAGGATTGTTTGGGTTGCATATAAAAATTAAGTCGGCATTTGTTTTATGTATTTCTGTTCTAGAAATTAACTCGTATTTTAATTTAAATATTTTACAAGCATCTTCATATTCAGAAAAAGTTGGTGCAATAATTGCTGCCTTTTTATCAGAAAAAAACTGAGCGATAAGATAAAAAGCTTCGGTTGCTCCGTTGGTAAATAAAAACTGTTCGTTTTTAAGGTTGAACTTTTTAGCAGCAAGAATATTCAATTCGTTTGCAGCAGGAGAAGGATAACTTTGTATTAAAGGAACGTGCTTTGAAACTTCATTAAGTAGCATTTCTGGACACCCTTTATAATATACGTTTGAGCTAAAATTATGTTTAATTTCTCCATCAATTAAATGAAGATCATCTCCGTGGCCGTTTAACATTCTTGTGCACTATTTTTTAGAATTGCTTCCATATCTAAGTTTTCATCAATCCAATCTGCTAATTTATCAAATTGTTGGGCTTTAAACTCCTTGTAGTTTATGGCTGTTGCGTCAGGGAATTTTAAATGTAGTAATTCGGTAACAACGTTTTGATTATCAAAAATACCATGAAGGTAAGTCCCCCAACTTTTATTGCCATCAAAATAGCCTTCTTCTTTACCGTTTATAATATTTAAATGGTTGTTTTTTGGAACGGTAGTTTCTCCCATATGAATCTCATAACCAATACAAACCTCTTTAAAATCTTTAAATTGAAAATTACGTTGTACGGTTTGTTTTGTTTTGGAAAGAGTTGTATCAATTTGAAACAAACCTAAACCTTCTTCTGATTTTACATTACTTTCTACGGAAAAAGGATCTTTAACCGTTTTACCTAACATTTGATATCCACCACAAATTCCGATAACAGGAATGTGTTTGTATTGTTCTTTAATAATAGTATCTAAACCGTCTTTTTTTAAGGCGATTAAATCTTCAATCGTATTTTTTGTCCCCGGAATAATAATAATATCTGCTTTATTAATTTCCGAAGAATTTCTAGTAAAATAAAGGTTGATTAATGGTTCTTGTTCTAAAACCTGAAAATCTGTATAATTAGACATATAATGAAGTCTAACAACCGCTATATTAAGTTTGTTTTCTTTTGCAGTTGTTGCTCTTCTATTTAAAGCAACAGAATCTTCTTCTTCTATAATAATATCTGTTGCGTAGGGTAAAACCCCTAAAATAGGAATACCTGTTAGTTCTTCTAGTTTCTTTTTTCCATCAACAAATAAAGAAGGATCGCCTCTAAATTTATTAATGATAATTCCTTTTACTAATTTACGTTCCCAATCTTCTAGCAACTCTATAGTACCATATACGCTTCCAAAAACACCGCCTTTATCAATATCTGCCACTAAATATACACAAGCATTTGCTGCTGCTGCCATTCGCATGTTTACAATATCTCTATGCTTTAAATTGAGTTCGCTAATGCTGCCAGCACCTTCCATTACAATTGGGTTGTGTTTAGAAGCTAATTGTTTAAACGATTTTTTAGCTTCTTCAAAAAGGTGTTTTTTATCATCACCTAAAAAATATTCTTTAGCGGTTTGGTTTCCTATTGGTTTTCCGTGTAAAATAATCTGAGATTTATTTACCGAAGATGGTTTTAATAAAATAGGATTCATTTCTACTGTTGGCGGAATTCCGCATGCTTCTGCTTGTACAGCTTGGGCTCTTCCAATTTCTAAATTATCTGGTGTAGAAAAACTATTTAAAGACATATTTTGCGCTTTAAATGGTGCGGGGTTATATCCTTTTTGTTTCAACCATCTGCAAATTCCAGTTGTTATCCAGCTTTTACCAACATCAGAGCCTGTGCCAACTAACATGATAGGTTGTAATTTTTGCATTCTAATTTTGTTTATTGTAGAAAACAAAAATATATAAATAATATAGACTTCGTATAGGGTTACCGATAAAGTTATTGCTAGAATTTTTTAATAATGTTGTTGTCTAGAGACAATTATAAAAATAATGATATAATTAGTCGTTTTTTATATTTATTGTATGAAAGTATAATCTGTAATATTTCTTTTTTTAGAAGTAATTTAGATTGAGTAGTGGTGTCGTATTTTGTCTTTTTTATAAAGCATCTTTATAGACCCAATGATTATCTTCTTTTACAAAACTAGAATTTTCATGAATGACATTTAAAGAGTTGTTTTCGTAAAAAAAAGCTTTAAACTCAACCGTATTTTCTGTTGATTTTAAAACATCTAGTTTTATCCATTCTACGGACTTTGTCCAAATTAATGTTTCTTTTTTTTCAGAATTTGATGGTCTAGTTGCACTATGATGACTTTTTTGTAAATAATCAACATCAGCCATCACAAAAGCACTATACCTAGAACGCATTAAAATTTCTGGGGTAGTTACAGAATTAATATCTTGATGCGCTTTTTTACAACAATCAATATATAACTTAGATGGATTACAAGGACACTTCATTGTTTTACTTTTATAAATACAATATATAATAATCCTTTTACATATCGATTTTATATTCGTTTAAATAGTCTAAAAAAACCATCTATATAAAAATATGAAATGTAGATTATTAAATTCATTAAATCTTAATATAAAATTTTTTACTCTAGAATAATTTGAAGGCATTATATATTTGATGTCATAAAGTTTTTAAAGAACGCTATTTCTTTTTTAATTCTGTGATATTATAAATACACCTTCATCTAAAAAGTTAAAACTTTACAAAAAAATATCACTAAATACAGTGAGTAAAAAAAGTTGAAGTACTTTTATCTTGCCATTAATTATAATTCCTTTTTTTTGATAAGGTTTATAATCAGTATTTATAATTGATTTTAAGAATTAAGATATATGATTCCAGTAGAAGACGCTAAAAAATATATAGAAAAATATAAAAAACCAGAAATAGATCGGTTTGAATTTCGTGCATTTTCTGAACCTTATAGAGTTTTAGCTAAAATTTTAGGAGGCTTTGATAAAGGCGAAAGAAGAACCTATTATAATGTAAGTGATTTTGTTGCCGTTTTTGACGATGCAATTACGGTAAATCCATGGAGAACCGAAGAAGGAATGCGTTTAGCAATTCAGTTATATGGTATTGTTCAAACTCCGTATTTAGCCGATATGTGGGATTTTATGGATACGTTACCTTATCAAAGAGGATACGACAGAAAAGCTTTTAGGTCTGTAAAAACGCAAGATACATTACGTAATAAATTACAGTTTTTCACCCATTTTTTACGATTAAGTAGAAGTGGGTTTGGCGGCTTAACATTACAAGAACAGTTTCAATATAGCACGTATTTTCCAGGATCGAGTAGTTATTTCTTAGCAACCTTACTGCATAATGGAGAAGGAGTGTTTGATGAGTTATTAGACGATATTATTCAGGGAGAAGATGAAATTGGTGGAATTAGTATAGATATTATAAAAGCATTATTACTATCTGAAGACGAAAAGCATTGGGAAATGGTTGGTAAATTATTACTTGCTGCCCAACGTCAAGAAGGATTAAGACAAACTATTCTAGAATCTTTAGATGAAGCTGGTCTTGGCGCTTTAAAATACATGATCAATATTGTTTTAGAAAACGACCTTACTCGTTTTAGTAGTGTTACAAGAGCAGTAAGTACTTGGTTTGGTTTAAATTGGGACACACCTAAAAAATCGGTAATAAATAGAGTTTTAGAATTGGCACAATCTTTAATTTTAAATTTAAAAGAAGTAGACACACTTCTTAAAAGTAAAGATAATTTAGAGGTTTTAGTTGCTTTATGGTCTATCGCTATTTTAGATGTAGACAAAGCAAATGCCAAAGCGTTAGATCTTGTTTTTACATCAGAAGATAGAAATAAAAAGATTTTAGCCTTATATTTTATATCTAAAACAGACAGAACAAACGATTCTTTAGTAGAGTATTTTAAAAATGAAATTGGTAAAGATTATGCTTTAGATCATTGGATGGCAGTAAATTTACCACACAATACTTCATTAGATAATGATACTTTTTCAAAATTATTTGAAGTAGCAAAAACAGCAGAAGAAAAAGGGAAAACTTTCGAGAGTAAAATATTCTCTTGGTGGAGTTTTACACCTAATTCTTATTATTTTTATCAGTTTCTTTTACATGAAGCTACAGAGCAGCAATTAAAATTAATGGCGAACGATTTAGAAGCGTTGCCAACGGAATTTAGAGAGAGTTACATTCGTAAAGTTTTCCCTATAGATTACAGTTATTCTTTTTACAATTATCAAAAAGATTCAGAGAAAAAAGAACCTTTAAATTTTGATAAAAATTCGTGGAAAAGAGCTTTAGCAAGAAAAGCAATTTATAACAGAAACGAATTGTTAATGGCTACCGGACTTAATTTGTTTAGTAGAATGCATCTTTATGATGAAGATTTAGAAATTGCAGAAGATTTATTAAGAAGAAAACATAAAGAATTACGTACTTCTTTAATTCAGTTATTGGTAAAATTACCAGCAGATCGTTTAAGAAATAGTGCTACAAATTTGGTAACAGCAAAAAGTATAGATCAACGTTTAGGAGGTTTAGAAATGTTAACGCTTTTACACGACGAAAATAGACAGTCTAACTTTGTAGAAGATCAAATTCGTATGTATAACGAACGACCTAAAATTACCAAAAACGAACAAGTTTATTTAGATAAATTTTCTGACAATGCAGAAGAGTTTAATTATAGTAATGGTTTTGGAGCTATAGATTATGATAACTTAACACCATTATATATACCACAATCTCGTTTTGAAAAAAAGACGAGTTTCTTTGATAAATTAGGAATTACCACTTCAGAATCTGCAGGATTTAAATTTAAAGAATTTATAGACGCTAATAAGATTATAAAAGAGGTTAATAAGTTAATAGCAATTGTTACTAAAAACAAACATTTCGAATATCAAGCGGAACTATATAGAGGAGAAATAGCAACCACTTATATAGAAAAAGGGATTCGTAGTATAAAAAGATTAGATGAAGATGCTACTGCAGAAGATCATTTACAGAACCTTCCTTTAGCAAAATTATGGATTGCTTGGTACGAGCAAAGTACGCTTAATGATTTTGAAATGCATGCTGCAATCCGTTACATTAATAATCATAATAATCCATTTGGAGATTACAAAGAATTAGGCACTTTTGCGAGACAATATTATCCAGATTTAAGCGGATTAAATTTAGATAAAGAAGAGCGTTATAACTCAAAATCTGAGGCTTATAATGAAATTTTACAACGTCTATATAAAGTGTATGTAGAAGAAAAAACAATAGCTAATTTTAAGCTAGATGTTATGGAAGATATGATTGCTAATTTTCCAGAGAAGCTGAAGTTAGTACAATATCAAACGTCTAATTATCGCTATAATAAAAAAACGTACAATTGGGCAAACATCATTTTACCACTTGTACCAAGTTTAAGTATTAATCACTTGGAACTTCTTACAGAAGCGCAAGTGCATAAATATTGGAGCTTTTATATGTATTTAGTTGCACAAGATATAGAATATCCTAATGCAACTGCAGATGTAAGCGTAATTACAAAACAATTCAGTAGACCCGGAATTGTTCCATTTCCGAGTATTGCTGTTACATTAAGATTGTACAAAAAAGGATTAATTAATGATGATGATTTATGTTTACAAGCTTTACATTCTCGTCAATTAATGTCTCTTATGGACGGTGGTTATAATTCTAGAATGAATTATAAATGGATAGAAAGAGGCTGTGTATCTAAACATGTTTTTGCAGCTTTAAAAACCAATTTATTAGAAACAGAATTAGAACGTGGAGATTTAGAAACCACCGCTACAGGTTACATGAATGGTATTCATCGTGTAGAAGGTGTAGATTATGTATTTAGAATTTTAGAACGTTTAGGCAAAGATAATTTTGAGCGTGGTTACAGTTATTACGGAGAGAGTAAAAAAACTATTTTTAGTGCTATGCTTAAAAAATCTCTTTTTAAAGATACCGAAAGTTATGCCGATTTTGCTGCACGTGCAGATGCTTCTAAAGTGACTAAAAAACGTTTGATAGAACTTGCCTGTTATGCAACACAATGGACAGGTGTTATTGGAGAATATTTAGGTTTAGAAAAATTAGAAGATGCCGTTTGGTGGTTTCAAGCACACGCTTCAGATCGTATGAATAGCGAACAAGAAACCATTATTTCTCGTTATTCTAACATTCCAAAAAGTGATTTTGCTCTTGGTGCTATAGATGTAGATTGGTTTAATAGAGTGTATAAAACCATCGGAAAAGCCAATTGGAAATTACTACATGATGCAGCCAAATATATTTCTGACGGAAATGGACATAGACAAGTAAAATTATATTCTAGCGTAATGTTAGGTGAAGTAAAAATTACTGAAACCTTAAAGAAAATTAAAGACAAGCGAGACAAAGATTATGTGCGTGCTTTAGGTTTAATTCCGTTAAGTAAAACCATACCAGAAAAAGATTTATTAAAGCGTTACAATCTGTTGCAAGATTTCTTAAAAGAGAGCAAGCAATTTGGAGCACAGCGTCAAGAAAGTGAAGCGATTGCTGTAGAAATTGGTTTAGATAATTTATCGCGTAACGCAGGTTATCAAGATCGTGTACGTTTTAGTTGGGCAATGGAAGCAAAGGCGACTCAAAAAATCATGGAGAATGCTAAAATTTCCATAGAAGAAACAGAAATAGAATTAGTAATTAATAATCTTGGTAAAACAGATATTAAGGTTACCAAAGCAGGTAAATCGTTAAAAAATATTCCTGCAAAATTACGTAAGGATAAGGAAGTAATCGCTTTAAAAGAGAACAAAACATACCTTTCTAGACAATACAGCAGAACCCGTTTATCATTAGAAAATGCAATGGTAAATGAAGATGAATTTACAGCGCTAGAAATTCATAATATGATGCAACATCCTATTGTAAGAGTGATGTTGAGTAAATTAGTAATGTACGTTCCAGAAAAAGAAATTTCTGGTTTTTACAATGAAAGTGTTTTAACAGATGCTACCGGTAAAACGCATCAATTAGAAGAAAACGACCTTTTAGTTATTGCGCACGCATCTCATTTATACAAAGCAGTAGAATGGGATATGTATCAGAAATACTTATTTGCAGAACGCTTAACGCAACCTTTTAAACAAGTATTTAGAGAGTTGTATTTAGTTACAGATGATGAACGTGAACACAGCAATCGTTCCGAACGTTACCAAGGACACCAAATTCAGCCTAAAAAAACCATAGCACTTTTAAGAAGTAGAGGTTGGACGGTAAGTATGGAAGAAGGTTTGCAAAAAGTATATCATAAAAAAGGTTTTATAGCAACAATGTATGCTATGGCAGATTGGTATTCGCCCTCAGAAGCAGAAGCACCAACCATAGAAGATATCTGTTTTCATTCTGTAGATACGTATCAAAGAATTCCGCTTACCGAGATTCCGACTGTAATTTTCAGTGAAATTATGCGAGATATAGATCTTGTGGTAAGTGTTGCTCATGTTGGTGGTGTAGATCCAGAAGCAAGTCATAGTACCATGCAAATGCGTGCTGCTTTGGCAGAAGAATCAGCAAGATTATTCAAGCTTAAAAACATTACCGTTAAAGAGCGTTTTGTGTTTATTAAAGGAACCTTTGGCGAATATAGTATTCATTTAGGAAGTGGTCAGGTTAGCAAAAACGGATTAGCATTGTCTATAATTCCGGTGCATAGTCAACATAGAGGTCGTATGTTTTTACCATTTGTAGACGACGATCCAAAATCGGCAGAAATTATTTCTAAAATGAAATTACTTTCAGAAGACAATAAAATTCAAGATCCAACAATTTTAGCACAGATTAATAGCTAATTTAAAAATAATACCAAATGAATTTTAAAGTTATTGATGATAAATTTGAATTATTTTTTATTAATATGAAATAGAAAATCTAATCATAGCCTTAGTTATGGTTCTATTTTATATTAAAATATTAAGGAAAAAGAAACGAATTTAATCGATCATTTTGATGTTTATTTGGTATAACAAGGGCGTTACCTCGCTTAGGCGAGGTCGGGCTTTTGTTGCAAGTCCTCGTGCTAACGCACTGTGGGCTTTCCACGACAATCCCTAACGCAAAAAACATTTAGCATATTATGGAATTAACGTTACAACTAAAAAGACTAGGCAAGAAGAAGGTTAAAAAAGTGCCTTTTACTTTAGAAGAAAATCCTAAAAATTTAGAAGAATTATTAATTGGTTGTGTAAAAAATCAAGTAGAAGCTTTTAATAAAAAACGAACAGAAGTTAATGTAATTGGGTTTTTAAGTCCTGCAGAAATACAAGAAAAAGCAGAAAGTGGTAAAGTAGAATTTGGTGAGTTAGCCAATACAGATTTAGCAAATTTGCAACAAGCAATAGACAATGTTTTACTTTCTTTTAAAGACGGTTTGTTTGTCGTTTTTGTAGATGAAGACGAAATTACCGATTTAAAAGCACCTTTAGAATTAACGTCAGAAAGTGTCATTGCATTTATAAGAATGACGTTTTTAGTAGGTACGTATTGGTAGTATTTTAAATTTAGTAAATATGGATATTGAAAACATACAAAACCAATTAGCAGCACAAATTGTTAATCATCATAAAACTTGGAGCAATTTATTAGTGAACCTAGAATTCGGCAATGAAGCTTCCAGTTATTGGGATGTTACCTTAGAACCAACTAACGTTTCTGTTGAGGTTAATACTAATTCTTTCACTTTTGATAATGCCAAATTTATATTTGATGTAAATGTAGGAGTTTCTTACGGAGATGATGTTCAAATTTTCACCAAACAAATTTCGGGTAAAGGAGTTTGTCAACTTGTTGAAAATAAGACAATTAATCTTACAGAATTAAAAATAGAGGAGTAGCGTTTAAAAAACAAATCTTAATAAAAAATGCTATTCAATATTAATAAAAAAAAAGGATCAAGTTAAAAAAATAGCAAGAAAATTAATGGAAAAACAATTTAAAACTAAAACAGGATTTTGTCATATTTTACCACATAAAATTATTTTAACAAGAGATGGAATCATTGGGAATGTGGCAAAAGTGGCTGTTGGAAAAAGCATCACTCGAGTTTTAATAATTTATGGAGGAATTTCTATTTTCTTACTTTATTCAGCATTTGATAGTTTTCAAACAGGTCAAATTCCAATGTCTATATTTTATTTAATAATTGGTTTATTTCTAATGTATGGAATATTTGCAAGCTTTAATAACTCTGCAACACCAATAATAGAAAGAAAAGACATTACGAGTATTAAATTAAAAAAAGCAATATTCGGAATAACGCGTTCTCGTTTTGAAGTTCTTTTTAAAGATGAAAACGGAAAAATTAAGAAGCGTATCATAATGTTACCAGGTTCATTAGATAATGGAAAAAATGAAACCGAAATAGCAAAAAAAATAATGAAAGAAGAGAAGTTATTAGATGAATAAACATAAAGAAATACTAAATGTTATGAAAAATAATAGGTTTAAAGCTAACCTTTTCTTTGTCCGAGATTGTTATATTTATTTAAGTTGCTTTATTGTTTTTGTAATGCTTGGTATTGTTTTAATTCCGAATTTCTATTTTAGAGTTTATTAACCAAATATGTTTTTTAACATGGCATTTGTGTATATATGATACTAAAACAATTTAAGATAAAAAGTTAGATTTTCAGAAGAAATAAAGGTGTAATTTTATCGAAAATTAGTACATAAAATAGCAGCGAAAACGAATAATAATGGTTGAAATTATAAAAG
Source organism: Polaribacter sp. NJDZ03 (assembly GCF_019263805.1). Classification (NCBI taxonomy): domain Bacteria; kingdom Pseudomonadati; phylum Bacteroidota; class Flavobacteriia; order Flavobacteriales; family Flavobacteriaceae; genus Polaribacter; species Polaribacter sp. NJDZ03. The sequence goes on along the minus strand of NZ_CP079195.1, from coordinate 893,666 downwards.
CAAACACAACTCATTCCGAATTAATTGTAGAAATAGGAAAACAGGCTTTTCTTGAATCTCATGGACATAGTGCTTCTAAAGAAGATATAGCACTTTATATTTCTAAAGCATATAATAAAGAAGCGATTCTTACAGAGTTAGAAAACAAAAAAGTACAGTATCATCTTATTTATACTGATACTGTTATTGCTGGTTTTTCTAAAATAGAATTAGATACTACCAACAAAAATATAAATGATGTAACTATTACAAAGCTAGATAGAATATATCTTTTAGAACGTTTTCATGGCCAAAAATTAGGTGCTCAATTATTTGATTTTAATATAGAATTATCAAAGAAAAATAACCAGAATGGTATTTGGTTAGCCGTTTGGACAGAGAACCAAAAGGCCGTGAAATTTTATAAAAAAAGGGGCTTTAATATTGCTGGAGCATTCGATTTTAAAATATCAGAGACACATACCAATCCAAATCATATAATGTATTTAAAATACTAAAAATTAAAATTTAACGATAGATTCAACAAGGTGTTCTTATACTAAAGAATGCCTTTTTTTGTACATTATATTTTTAAAAAAAGTATAGAAGAGATAAACCGTTATATTTTGAAATAGCTGAATACAGTGATAAAAATTTTTAGATGCTTCTCTAGTTTTGTAGTAAATAATAAAAACAAAACATGATGAGCAATACAGTTAACGGAAACGAAAATTCAAAAGAAATAGAAAAAATAATTGAACAAACTGAAAATAGTGATAAAAAAATATATCCTATTTTAAAACCAGGAAATTGGGTTGGTTTAAAAGCAGGTGCTTTAAGTAATACTTTAATTCCTGCTGAAAATGGAGCAGAAGTGGTAATTGCATATGGAATGGATACACCAGATAACTTTGTGTTTTTAACTCAAAAACATTTAGAAACTATGGATGGGAAACAAATTACAAGTGAAGCTTTTGAAAACTTAGGAAACTATGAAGCAGAATTAGAATTTGTTGGATCATTAGATAATAAAGCGGTTGCTACTAACGGAAAAGATTTTTCTAGTGAAATAATTCTTTCTAAAGCACATATGTTAAAAGCACATGCTATGTTAGATGCAGAAGAATTATTGGTGTCTATACCTAGAAGAACGTGTATGACCATTATTTCTAGAGATGTAGATGAAGAAACAATGAATAAATTTGCATACCTACACAACTTTACTTGGAATGATGATAGTTTTGGAAATGCGCCTATTACCAATTCTCTTTTTATTGTAAAAGAAGGAACTATTGTAGGACATATTCCATTATAATTCAATTTAAATAATTACAAAAAAGGCATTCTTATTTTTAAGAATGCCTTTTTTTATGGAGTTAATTCTATTTTAATAAATAAATTACTAAATATTAAAATAGCTGAATACAGTGATAAAAAAACGTATGTGCTTCTTTAATTTTGTCGTAAATCTATGAGATGTAGCTTTATAAGTATAGCAAATTATATCGTCTTTTCGTTAGTTGTAAATAATTAGCGATACATATTAAAAAACAACTTTTAAAAATTATAAATTGAAAAATCTAGCCCCTGGTATTAACGATAGTGTACAAAATTTAATGGTAGATGTCTTTGAATCTATTAGCGCTTCTGATAAAGGAACAATAGAGATTAGGGAACTTTTAGATACCAGAAGTATTTTTGAACTCGTTTTTGAAATTGTTAAAGAGAGTGGTTTTTACAGTCAGGATGAAAATTTTAATCTTATAAAAGCTTTAAATATAGATACGGATGAAGATAGTTTAGAAGACGCTTTATGTGCTTCTTGGGTAACTATGGGCACAAATTTAAACACCGCAAAAACACAAGAAGAATTTAATGCTAAATTTGCCTTATTTGTACCCATCATTCTTAAAAAGATGGAGGCTATTAAGCGTATAGCAGGTTAAAAGAACCCTCAAGATTTATCATTTTACTATTCAAAACAAAACTTATGAAAATAGAAAAATTAATAAAAACTCGTGAGCCTTATCAGGAAATGTTATTTGACAGTTTCTTAATAGAAGACATAAAGTCGTACGAGGAACTTATAGATGTTTATAAAACCTATAAACAAAATAATCCAGACAAAACCATAATATTAACCCTTGATGATTTAGGTCAAGCTGAATATACCAGTGGTCACGCTTGTGATTGGAATTCTCTTCTGGATACAGAAGGATATGATTTATCTGGACTTGACAAAGCATGCTATGATGAAGATAACGAGCACTTGGGGCATCTTTCTACACCATCTGAATATTTTATTATAAGAGAAAACTTTTTAAAACAAACAAAAGGCATTGATTTTAAAAAAGTTTGTGAAAGAAACATAAACAATTCTGAAGATGATGTTTTAGATTTAGAAAACATGAATGAATCTCCATTAGCATTTTTAGACAAACAGGTGATTCTTAAAATTCTTCCCGTAGAAAAGCCATACGAAGGACTTACCGGATTTCCGAATGGATACTTTAGTGCAGATTTAAGTCCTTTTGAAAATTATGCTTTATCTAAGCACTTATTTGATAAATACAATCTTGAACTTTTTGGCATTGGTGCTTCCTTTTTAGGATTCATTAAAAATGAGCATTTAAAAGACAATGAATTAAAAGCATTGATAGCCGACTTAGCAAAACTGTATAACACCACCGAATCAGAATTTGAAAAATTAGCAAACATCATTAAAAATAAAAACCATTTATTTTTAAGATATACCGAATAATTTCAGTCATAAAAAAACTAAAAAGCCCAATTATAAAATTTATAATTGGTTTTTTTTATTACTTACGATACGTAATTAAAATTTATTCTGAATAGGCTTTAATCAATTTGTATAAAGTCATTTTTGTTTTAAACAAACCACCATCATCATGACGAAAAATATAAAGTGTTTTACCATCGTGTCTATCAACAAATAACAAATCCCCTTCTGAATTTTTTCCAATAGTGATACTCGAAGATAACATTCCCGTTTGCCATTTTTTTCCTTTTTGGTCGTACATTGTAGATCCGAATATATCATTTAATGTAGTGGCATAAGCTCTTAAGGCACGAGCTTCGCTCACTTCCATACCATCAATATTTGTTAATGAAATCATCTTTTCAAAACTATATAGTTTAAAATCTTCATCTTCTACAGTAACTGTTCTCGGTTTTTCTGAAATAAAATCTCTATAATTTTTTCTAAACAAGTTTTTAGCAAGGTCAATGCTTTCTATAATAAAATCTGTACTCATAATTATATTTTTTAAATATTAGTTTTTAGTATTTTCTTTGGTTTTAGTATCTACAATCTGTAGTAACGTTGGCATTCGGTATTTACCGTGCATTCGTTCTATGGCGTGGCAAATCTCCTCTTTATCAACTCCAATAGTGGTCACATACAATGGCTTTTTACTTTCGCCACGAATCACTTCTTTAAATACAGATGTTTTAGACACAAACTCAGATTTAGCAATACCAACAACCGGAATTTTGGCTTCTAAATATTGGTACAAATAGCCACCTAAACCCAAATGTTTTTCTTCTAGAATAACGTAACCATCAACGATAATTAAGTCTACTTCTTCTAAATTCACTTGTTTAAGCAGACTTAAAATACACGGTAATTCGCGTTTGTAAAAAGATCCTGGTTCATACGGTTCTACACCTTCAATAATATCTGTGTAAATTTGTGTAGGTACTTCATCTTCCCAATTGTTAAAGCTTACAGCAATTGTTTTCGCCTTTCCGTCGTAATAATAAGTGTCAAAAGCAAGTTTCATAATTGTTGTTTTTATCCTTTTTCAGTTTGATGTTCGTAATAACTCAATGCTTCAGCTCTCACTAAATCGGTATAATTCTTATTCTCAGAAATCGATTTTAATAAATCGATATGTTTTTTACGTTCCTGTTCTTTTAAACCATTGATAAATCGATTCAACAAAAGGGTAGTAGTAATCGTTCCGTTTTCTGTATTAAATTTCAGCAATTCAGCATTATAAATATTGTAATCTGGTTGATCTATAGCTTCTATTAAATGAATGAAAGAAAAATCTTCTTCTAACTCTGGATCTTGCCGTTTTAGAAAATCAAAAAGTACCTGAATCAATTGTTGCTTTTGAGAACTTGTAAACGTTTTTACATCCCTTAATTCGTTTCCAATAGCATCAAAGAATTCACTAATTTCATAAGCTTCCATATCATCATTGACGTCGAAGTTTTGAATTTTTATGATGGCATTTTCTAAATCCATATTGTTATTTTACTATTCGAATTATTACTTGTAATAAGAGTCTACTTAAACTTCTTATTTAAATACGTTTATTCTCCCTTTTTGTAAAAGCTAAAATTATTCAAATCAATTTCGTAGTTTAAAGCTTTTACATCATTAACAGCCGGTTGATGAATACTGACTGTGTTGTTTTTCTCATTCCATTTAAAATTTGTAATTCTAGCATAAAATTTTAGTGGAATATAGAATGATGCCTTCGGATTATTTTTCTGTAATTTTGATGGAAATGTCCCTTCTTCCTTTAAATTAGGATACACTTTTGTGTCAAAAAGGAAAATTTTACAATACGCATTATCATCAACATTTGCAGATTCCATATATAGCACTAAACTACCATCTAAAGACTGAGAAACATGACTTTCATCTTCTTGAAATTTGGCTCTATTTGTATAATTAATGATAGAATATGTTGCTAAACAAACAAGAAATACGGTAAGTAATAGTACTATTTTTTTCATCTAATTGATATTTTGAAGTTGTGGAATGATATTTTTTTAATTACTTATTAAATCATAAACAATATTGTGTTTCACTTCTGAAATTGGATTTCTTCTCTCTTTTTGTAAAAGTTTTATTCGATTGAATCTTCTGTAATAAAATGAAATTTATTGTCTATTAGCATTTGTAAATACGCATCAAAACTATCTGCAATTACTTCAAACTCATTCGGATCATGAAGAAACCTCAACACTTGACCTATTTTTCCTTTTTCAGAAGGACTATAATCTATGTAAAGTTGAGACGTTCCGCCGTTATTTGTACAATCTGAAAAATGAAGCCAGTTAAGATCTTTTGCATTTGTTAAGATTTTTTCATCGATGTCTACGATATCATATTCTCCATATAAATAATCTTGAAAATTATATGGTGCATCACCTTGATTTTTTAAAATTTGCTGAGACGATAATAAGTAATATCGACATTTAGATAAATCAGAACCCAATAAGGTAAAAGCAATGTCTTCGTCACCATACGTTCTCCAATACGTACCATCTACATACTGCAATAAATCAATTAACTCCTTAGGAATAGCAGGACAATCTGCTTTCAATTTATCTAAATTTTCTTGAGAGGCACCGTGTTTTATATTTTCAAAATGATCCCAAATTTCTTTTCCTTTAGCATTGTAATATCCGTTTTTAAGTCCTGAAATGTATGTATCTGCTATGTTGTCCATTTTAAATTTTCTTTTTCACTAACTTTCATAAAAAAAAGATGACGACTAATTTTATTTTAAAATTGGTATAAGGTGAGACCAGTTTAGCGCTGTAGCAAAATCGAATGCTGTTTTTCCTGTTTTAGTTTTAGCATTTTTATCTGCACCTAATTCTAATAAAATTCCTACAGCTATTTTGTTTCCTGCAATGGTTTCTGTGTGTAATCTTGTCATACCATTTTCACCTACAGCAGCTACTACGTCTAAGTTTTCTGTAAAGAAATCTCTAGCAGGTTTTTCCATTACTTTACTCATTGGGTGCTCTATAAGGTTTTCTTCTTTTTCTTCTTGTTGATGAGCTATTAGAATATTATTATAATCCCCAAAGTTTAATCCCCAAGCATTATCATGGTTTTCTCTAGCTTTATCTGTCATATCAGAGCGTAGTGCCTGAATGGTATATCCGCCATAAGTTTTACGATCTATAGATAACATCCAATCTGATATTTCTGATACTTTTCTGGTTACGGTATCACCTTCAGCAACATTTGTCAATTTATTTGGTGCGTTTTGTAAAATACCTGTAATAAATTCTCCATCAAAATCAATTTCACTAATCCACATGTGTTCTACTAAAGGTTGTTCTTTTCTTTCAATTTTTTGTTGAAAAGGAATTTTTACTAATGCTAAATCGTGAGCAGGAACAACTCTTTTAGCTTCCCAATAAATTTCACGCCAAAAGTAATTAAAGGTTGACTGTGCTTTAAGATAAGCAGCTTTCATTTTTGCGTTTTGTTCGGTGTAGATTACATTATTTTCTTGACTCATAATTTCTTTGTTTTTAATTATTTATTTTTATTCAATACTAAAAATTGGATGATTTTGTAAATAGGAAACAACCTTTCAATTAGCAACTTTATTTTTGCCAGTTATATTCTTTAGGTTGTTTTAAAGCGTACGTCTTCATTTTAGAATGACTTATTTTATTAGTAATCTTAAAGTTCTTTTTATTAAGATATTGTGTCATTATTGGGTAATTATTTTTTTCATTAGCATTGGTAAGTCCTAATTCTGTAAATTCAAAAATGTTAAATGTCCAATAATTATTATTTTCATAATTATCAAGTTTCATGGTAATCGTTTCAAAGATTCCATCTTTATTAAAATCTCTTTCTTCACGATTTCCGTCCATCATATCATCATATGAAATTTTTGAAAACTTTTTGTTTTTACCTTGAATTAGGTATATAACACGAACATTTAAAGCTGCGATTCCATTTCCCATATACGGAATTAAAATTTTTATGTCTTTTAAATTATCAGCATTAAAATCAGTTATTCTAATTGGTTCAAAAATATTTAACGTACTAAAAAACATATCCTCAGAAAGCTTCTGAATTTGAGTTTTACCTCTAAATATACTTATGGAAGAAGCTTGATCTTCATCTCCTGTATAAGATGTTAATTGAATGGTTAGCGCTTCTGTTTCAAAAAAATCATCAATAGTAATTGTATAATCTGCTTGTTGTTTTGTTTCTGTTAAATCGTATAATTTCCAATCGTTGAATTCCTCATAAACAGGTTTAGGCGATGCTTCAAAAGGATATTGGCAATACCCAGTTAAATAGATTAAATTGAATATAATTAGTAATGATTGTTTCATGTTACGGGTACTTCTGTATAAACAGATCAATTAAATATTTTGAATAAAAATGAATTGCTTTTATTTCTTTATAGGAACAAAGATGAAGCTTTGTACGTGTTTCTATGTAATGGTTTTCAGTGATATTAAAATATAAAGAAAAGTGTTTTGCTGTTTTTTCTTTCTTACAGAGTTACCATTTCATAATAGATTCTTCTTTCCAAAAAATGAATCTGAATTCTTCATAATGATTTCCATTTCCAATGGTGTGGTTATCTCTAAGACCTTTATCTAATTGTAGTTTATGAAGCATTCCTGATGCAGAACCAATCCATAATGTGTTTTCATCGTCAGAAATAGTAATACTTGTAATGGTAGAACCTAAAAAGTATTTCCAAATGCAATTTCCGCTAGTATCAATGGCTTTAATATAACCGAAAGCATCACCTAGAATATAATATTTAGAAGTTGCTACACCACAATAAACTCTCATTCCGTCATCTATAACTGTATAATCTTCGCTTTCTTCGTAAGCTGTTATGTTGATGTTTTTTAAGTCTGTAGCATCTACACCAATAGTTACACCATTATAAAAGTGACAAGAATTTGTAATTAATTGATGATCATTTTTAGAGAAAAGACAAAAATCTGGATAAGAAGATTGCGGACCAACTTCTCCAATTTCTACGCCATTATTATCTAAAACCCTATGATCGCTGCATTGGTCGCCAACAACAATGTAATTATTATCATTAGAAATTGTAGCATTTTCCATGTCCATATCAGACTCCCATTCTTCGTCTTCTAGATCCGGAACTGGGTGAATCATGTTTTCTGCATCTTTAGAAATAATATAAATTCCTTCGGATGTTGTTAGTAGAATTTTATGTCCGTCGTTAAAAGGAGTTAATTCTGTAATTCCTAAGTCCTTCGTTTTTTCTAAATTAAAAGTTGCAATAATTTCTCCTTGCCAACCTTGTGTTGTTACTATTTTATGATTAGAAACAATTGCAAAAACGTTATTCTTTTTAGATTTTCCTATAGCACTAATAGCGTCATCAAGTTCTGTAATTGTATCATTTTTAAGAAGATATGCTTGCCTTTTTTGATACGCTGTACCTACTAAAAACACAATTTTCTGCTCAGTTATAAAATGTAATTGGGCTATACTTTGCCCTTTATCTTGCAAAAATTTGATGAAAGGCGTGTGCGCAGGCGGAAAATCATTTCTAAATTGAGTAACCGTATTATTTTTATTAGCTTCTTTTAAAAGCTGATAAATAGCATCTGCTAAATGATCCCTTTCGTCTTTAGGTTCTTCTCCTTTCCAATTTTCCCATCCGTTCGTTTCACCAAACTTCACCATTTCATTTACATCAAAAGCATATTTGCTTCCTAATAAATTCCATTCTTGTTTGATATTTTCTTTACTCTTGTCTGTGAATTTCATTTGTACTATTTTTTCTTTTTTGGAGAGAACCTAAAGTTAAAAGAGGTTACTATTTAATTAAAAACAATTGCTGTTTTGTTATTGATACTAAATTTAGCTGCATCTAAAAGAGTAGCACAAACCAATGTTTCAATCCAAAAATCACCTTCGTTTTTAATTTTCTCATTCAATTCTGGTAAATTAGATATAATATCATTTTCATTTAAAGTGATACCTAAATGCTTTGTAAGACTTTTTAATTCTCTTAAAAGATCGTAAGAAGAACCAATCATTGCACCAGGAACAGGAGCCTCATCTGTATCGTAAAGAACTTCTGGCAATTCTACAGGAATATAAAAACCTTCTGAATCTGAATGTGTTAAAAGGTGGCTAGATAAATAAGAATATTGATCTTCTAAAACTGCATCACCTTGTGGTTCTTCTTCCGGAGAAAAAGGTGTTGGTACCCAATCCCAATTCTCATTATCTTTATTCTCCCAAACGTGGGCTGCAAAACGTCTTAAATGATGTAAAAAACCATAAGAAAATCCGCCAGTAGATAAAGTCTTTCCTTCTAGGGTATCTGGTTCTGTGTAAGGTGCTACACCATTTTTAACTAATATTGTATTTATATTCTCAAAAATGACTTTATAAGCCTCGTAACCTTCTGGCTCATTTTCTTTAAAATCTGCTAATATTCCACTTGAAATTGTTAATCCCATAACTTTTTTTGTTTTTTATATTGTTAGACAAAATTAGAGGGAATGTGCTTTTTGTTTATCACTGAAATTAATGATATTTAAAAATAGTAGATTTTAGTTTAGAGTTTTTAGCGTGCTAAAAGGCAAAAAAAAAGTACATCAATTAAGTGTGCTTTTTTTTAATTATTGGTAATCCAATTATAAAGACTCTGCTTCAATACCCATTTTTTCAAATTCGTCATAAACACAATCTTTAGCGTAACATAAGGTTGCTTTTTTAAGGTTAGGAAATTGTTTTGCATCAACAGCAGTTTCCATATCCCAATCATCTTCACCACCACCAGAAAAAGGGGAGAGGTTCATATAAATATCGTTTCCGCCATCTTGATAAATGTCTGTGATTTCTGTAGCCAAACGTTTCGGAATTGGTAAATCTTTAAAATATTGTACCACTTCTGCTATAGGTTCGTAACCTTCTTCATCAATATCTATTTTACGATCTCTATACCAATCTGCAAATTCATAAATGTCGAATTTAGGTTCTAGTAAGCCTTTCATATACATTAATTCTTCTATAATAGACAGTTTAAAGCCAAAGTCTACAAAAGTAATTTCCTCTTCCTTTAAAGGTTTAATACTATATTTATCATCCGGAATACCTAGCCAACGCACATAAGGTTTGTATGTACTTATTTCAATCGCTTTTATCGTTTCTTCTTCATCAACATTAAACCAAGCACAAATATCATTTATAGCTAATGCGCCAGAATCATCATCTTTAAAAAGTGCTAAACGTTCTTCTTTATGTGTTTTATAATAATTGGTAATCTCTTGATTATTAAAGTAGCATGTTCCAGAGAATTTGTTTTTAGAAGAGAAATCGTACGTCTCTCGTTCTAATTCTAAAGTGAGTGATTCAATGAGCTCACCATTTTTAGAATAACCTAAAAGCCCTAATTCATCCCAAGTAAAAACAGTATTTCTTTTTCCTTTAGTTATTCTGTAATTATCATCTAAACATTTTTTTAAAGTGTTTATAGAAATAGGAAACTCTATAGAAACTGAATTAATTTTTAAATCAGTTGAAGTTAAATGTATGGTTGTCATCAGTAGTTTTTTTAATCATCAAAGGTAATTACTTGGTTAAAAATTTTACTGCCTGATTTCAGTGATTTTATAGATCTATTAAAAATAAATCACCCTTTTCAGGGATAAAAAAATGAAGAGTTACCTATAATTTTGGTGAAAATATATTTGATGGAAGATAAAATTAAAAGTGCAGCTTTTTTAGATTCATTAAAGCGCAACAACGAAAAAATAAGAGACGATCGTGCAAGTGCCATTGCAGAAGATGTGCAATTAATGTACAAACGTGAAACTGAAGATTTAGCCTTGTCATTAAAACGCTTAAAACGCGAACAAGAAAACATGTTAGACATGAGTCCGACAGACGCAAACAGTTTGGTTCTAGCATCCGATTTTGATGCAAAAGATTATGTAGCAAAAGACTTAGAAATGTCTGTAAAGATTAGAAACTTAGAAATTAAATTAGAATTAGCCAAAAAGCGATACACGCATTTATTTGGCGGAATCATAAACGAATTATAATTATGGGAGGAGGAAGATTTAGTAACGACGCTTATAAAAAATTAAGAAAATCAAAAGACTATAGCAACAAGTCTAGAGAAGAGATATTTACGTCTAGAAATATAGATGCAGAAATGGATCCTGTAAAAGCACTTGTTAGAGAATCTAGAGATTCTGAAGAGCATCCAGAAACGGTATCTATTATTGTGGCATTAGATGTTACCGGGAGTATGGGATTTGTGCCAGAACATATTGTAAAAGAAGCATTGCCAGACCTTATAGGTTCTTTAATGGAAGCAGGAATTGAAGATCCACAAGTATTATTTTTAGGGATTGGAGATTTTATTTATGATGCTGCTCCTTTACAAGTTGGTCAGTTTGAATCTTCTGCAGAATTGTTAGACCGTTGGTTAACGCGTGTGTATTTAGAAGGTGGCGGTGGCGGAAACAATCAAGAAGGATACAATTTGGCGCATTTGTTTGCTGCACGTCATACTTCGATTGATTGTTGGGAAAAAAGGAAGCAAAAAGGTTTTTTATTTACTATTGGTGATGAACATGTTTTTCCTACTATTCCGGCAGAAATTATTAAAAGATACACCTGCGTAGAAGAAGCAGAAACAATTACTACAGAAAACATTATTAAGGAAGCTCAAGAAAAGTATAATGTATTTCATATGCATTTAGAGCATAATGAATGGTCTAAAAGAGATTACCGAAAAGGAAATTGGAAAGCGCTTTTAGGAGGTAATTTTATAGAAATTGAAGACTTTAAAACCGTAGCAAAACGTATTGCACAAGAGGTGATTCAAAATCATAAACCATTTAGTGCAACCACAAACACCAATACTTCTTCTGATGATATAGAAGTAGAAAATATGTTATAAATGACAAAATGTAGTATTGTTATAGATTTAGGTTTTGGTGATGCTGGAAAAGGTTTAACGACCGATTTTCTGGCATCAAAAAATCCTAAAGAAAGTTTAGTGGTTCGGTTTTCTGGAGGACACCAAATTGGGCATACCGTAAGTACAGAGGCACTTACGCATACGTTTAGTAATTTTGGTTCAGGAACATTATTGGGTGTTCCAACGTATTATTCAGAGCATACGACACTTTTTCCACCAGCTATTTTAGACGAAGGGAACTTCTTAAAAAAATATAAACCAAAACTGTATTTTCATCCTCTTGCGATGATTACTACTTTTTATGATATTGCTTTTAATAGAGCCATAGAAAAGCAACAAAATCACGGTTCTTGTGGTTTGGGTTTTGGTACAACCATTGCTAGAAATAAAGAAGAAGTTTATTTGTATGCCAACGATTTGCAGTTTAATTGGGTTTTAAAACAACGTTTAATTAGTATCAAAAATTACTATGAAACGAAGTTAGAAAGTCAACCAAAAAGAGTTCAGGAATATTACAAAAACGAACTAAAGGATTATAACGAAGCGTATTTTATAGAAAGTTGTTTCTCTATTCAGAAATTTTATAATTTAAAGACTCTTTCAGATTTAAAAACAATATTCGAACATTTTATTTTTGAAGGCAGCCAAGGAATTTTATTAGATACACAACATGGTTTTCATCCGCATACAACGTGGAGTTACACCACTTCTAAAAATGCGATTCAGCTTATAAAAACGCATTTAGGAGAGGATGCAGAAATAGCTGTTTTTTACGTTACACGTTGTTATCAAACAAGACACGGAAACGGACCAATGTCTAAAACAGAATCTGTAACACTGCAGAATAATGAAAATGAAGCAAATGTTACAAATGAATTTCAGGGGGAATTTAGAACGCAAGATTTAGATGCTGAATTATTAAATTACGCCTTAAGTTCTGATGCAATTCATCATCAGGATTTAAAAATTGAGAAAAATTTAATGATTACTTGTATCGATCAATTGCCTAGTTTTTCTTACGAGTATTTACTTCAAAAATTAGATGTAAAATTCAATACTGTTCATGGAAGTTATGGCCCAAAACGCCAGAATATTAAGCTACTTAATGAATAATTTAAGTAAAATAATATGTGTTCGTTTTTTACGGAGTGTATTCCGTAGTTCAAAAAATCATTAGTTTCAGTGATAAAAATTTTAGTATTGCAAAGTACCTTAGCAGTATTAAAACAAAAGAGAAAATGAACAATAGTATCCAATATTCTGAAGACTTTAAATTGTTGAAATGGAACGATTTTAACTTTGAACCTATACAAATAAACACACTTTCTATTCTTGAAGATCCAAAACATTACAAGAATTCTTTTACGTTTAGAGATGCAATTATAGATGCTATTGAAACTCGCTCTGGTAAAAAAATATTCAAACTCTCACTTGTTACACCAGATTATAAATCTAGTAAAAAATTCTACGGTATTGGATTTTTAGAAGACAGAACTGTTGCTACTTTTGAAATAGAAAATACGCCAATATTTGAAGAATGGTTTATAAATATTCAGCGTTTTAAAAGTGATGACGTAACTAAAAAATTTGTTCCATCTATTTACAATTTTAGTACGAGTTTGTATAGCTCTCAACCTGTTTCTAATATAAAGAATATCACTTTTCAAGAAAATACAGGCGCTTTTATTGATCAATTTATTCCTGATCAATTTATAGCAGAAAAATTAGCAAAAGAAAAAGTAGATTTTTTAACACCTTTTATTCAGTTAGAAGCTAAAATTAATTTAGAAGAAGTAAAACAATCTTTTAATGCTTTAATTGCAGAAAAAGGTTTAACAATACACCCACCAAAGAACAATGATGCCATTTATGCTCAATTTGAAAAAGAAGCTAGTTTTCCTTTTCCTGCAATAATAAAGGAATACTTAACGTTGCATAATGGGATTGATAGATGTGCCATAATGGGTGCAGAAGATATTTATAAGAAATGGAAAGATTGGAAAAAATGTTATGATGATTGGACGCAAGAAGACTTGTTAGATACCTATTCTACAAACCAAGGAAAAGCGTTATTAATGTACACGACACCTTATTGGATTCCGTTTTTCGATTTAGAAAATGGAAATTTTTTAGCTTTCGATTTCGCGCCAAATACAAAAGGAAAAGCCGGACAAATTATTCGTTTTGGAGCCGATCAAGAAATTGCATATATAGAAGCTGAAGACCTAAATACTTTTCTAAAAAGTTTAATGGGTAACGAAGGAGAAATTGAAGAGAATGAATGGTTTTTCGTCGAATAAAATCTTCCCAAAAGAATAAAATTGATTACAATATAATTTGAATAACACCCAGCAAATGTCTGCGATTTTTAAAGAGAAAATAGTTCCGAAATTAGAGATGTCATCTTTAGATGCTTCTGAAGTAAAAGCAATACTTCAAGTTTTAGAATTAATGAACATTACTGATACTGATGTTTATCAAAATACAAAAAACAATTATAATACAGAGGGTGTAAAAGCTGATTTTACAGAAAAAGTAGCACAACTTATTTATTTTCATCCTGCTATTTTTGCAAATGAAAAAGAAGGATTATCGCTTATTGCATCTTGGATTCCATTGTTAGAAAAAGGATTTTATCCGGATGAAAAAAGCACTAATAAGCTCCTAGAATTTTTATATTTCAATCTCAGTTATTTACAAACCGATGCTGTTTCTGAAGATTTGAAAACGCAATTTTTTAAGGTTTTAAAAATGTTGGTACAAAGTGAATCTAAGGCTTCTCTTTGTGTGGCTCGCTTTTTAGTTTACAGAATTTTTGATATTAGAGATGTGCTGAGTTCAGATTTTTTAATTCAGTATTGCATTCGATATCAAATTTTAAACGAAACGTATTCGGTTGTCAATGCAGATAAAACCATAACTACTTTTCCGTTTAAGATAGACAATGCTTTTATAGAACATTTTTTTGATAATAATTGGCATAAATTTATTTCAGAATTTCATAAAATATTACCTGTAGGTCGTGTGTATGTTAAAGGTGCATACGATTTAATGTTGCCTTGGTTTAGTACAGAATTAGCTGCTTTTTATTACAATGATTTACAACTTATTTACGAAGCACATAAAGCGATAAAAGAGCGCATTATTTACTTAGAAGTAACTAGTTTAGAATTGTTAAATCTAAAAACTACCGAAGGTTTTCATCCGTTAATTGCCGCATTAGGTCCTAGAATGCTATGGTATTCAGGCGATGTTTTATTATTTAATAATCGTGATAAAAATATTCCACAAGAACAATTAGATGTTTGCTATTTACGTTTTGTAGATTGGTTAAACGCCGATGGCGGAAGTAATTTTTATACAGAAGCTTTTAAAGATTACGGTAAGTTAATTCTTACAGAAAATAGGGTAGAAGCACTTCCGTTACAATTCATTCCGTTTTGGTTTGATAGATGTCATCCTAAAACAGGTGTTAAAAATCAGACAGAAACCTTTAATACCATATTTTCAGATTTATTGATTAAAGACAGAAAAGGACAATTTCCTGTAATGCGTTATAATCACAAAGATTTTCAAATGACAGGTTCATTTTTAATTCAAAATGTTTATCGGAATAAAGACAACTTAAAAGGTTTTCTTCAAGACTTTATAAAAGAAGGCATTAAAATTCCATTAAATCAGTTTTTAATTCTCACTTTTTATGATGCTCGCGAAGAGTTATTAACTTTATACAACGCAGAACAACAAGAAGTTTTACAATTATATTTGATAGAAATCGCTTATTCAACAAGAGATGTTAGCGATGAAATCAGAAAAGAAAACTTACCTTTTATTGTAGAAACATTAGCTAATTTATGTGTAGAGCCAGGTAATTTTACGCGTGTAAACGAAATTTGGGCACTAAAAAACATTGATGCTTGCGTTACCGATCTTTGTAACAATTTTGCAAAAGGACATTATGTTAATGAAGAGTGTCCTTTAAACTTAAATATTATTCAAGCTTGGTTTAACTATTTAGGCGATTTTTATTATAGTTCTAGACAAGAAGCCGTTTGGATTTCAGATGTTTTAGACACGCAAGGTGTTCGTACAGCAAACTATTTTAATTCTAGAGAAGACGATGTGAGTTACTTTTTAGATAGAGCTATAAATAGAATTATCACTTTTCATAGAAAATGTAAACTCAAAGAAAAAGACAACGGCATGTTAGGTTACATTTCGATGCAAATTGACACGTATTTAACCGATTTTCTAAAGACATTAAATAAAGAAAAATTAAATACAAACACGGTAAAATACCTTACTGATTACAGCAGAAGTGTTATAGCGTGTTTTACGTATCAAGAAGAATTATTAGCCGCTATTGATGGTTTTTATCATTTTCATTTTAAAGGAGAACCTCAAACAGAAATTGAAAGTATTGCAGCAGAGTTGCAAACTATTAATGTTGAAATGGAAGTTAAAGAAATTAACCAAAAATATGTAGATGCTGTACTTTATAATCTAGAAAATTATAAGGAAAACGGAAGTTTCGACACTAAACTTTTAGAGCCTTTAGATGAAAAAATAGAAGAATTTAAAGTTTGGTTAGCTAATGATAAAACAGGAATTGAAGCTAAGTTTATTCAGGCTCTTTATATGACTTTACTCGATACAAATTTAGCGCCAAAAACGGAACAAGAAACGTACGGAACACTTTGTAGAAGTTTATTTGTGCATTTGGTAAAAGGAACTAAAATGGCACCATCATACGGAATGGGATTAAAATCGATGGCAAAATCTGGAGCCTATTCAGAAGATTTAACAAAGGCTTTATTAGAACTAGTTGACCATTTAAAAGCTTAGATAATGACACAAGAAATAACACCAAAAATACAAGACCAATTAAATTTATCGGCCTTGATTTTGAAGAAAAATTATAAAAGTGCCGACTTAAAAAGTTGGTCTGGTTTCGATTTAGAAAACCAAATGCATGTGAAGCAAGCAAAACGACTTTTAAGTTTATATGGCATAAAATCTGGTTTGCATTTGCGTAATAGTTTACAGCGTTATGAAAACGGAGAAATGGTTTCTAATGCATTCGAAAAACTAGCAATAGAATTCCGAATGAGTACCACAAGAGATTTTGATGCAAAATACAATGCCGAAGAAAACCCAAAAACGAAAGGTATTTATAAAATGGTTTGGAAATATCGTTTTAGTCTAAAAAAGCAAAAATTAATTGGGTATGAAATGGCGTATTATATTTTTCAAATACGCTTAGGGCATGTATTAGGATTTATTGATACAAGAGAAATGGTTTTACGTTTAGAAGAAGCGAATGACACTATAAAATCAACTTTTTCTAGTTGGGGAGAATTTCATAGAAATGTATGTTTGGGAGATGAGTATGTTTTAGGAGCAACAGAACAAGATGTTAGTAAATTCCCTGGAATGGAAACACTTTGGGAATGCTACCAACGCTTATATATAGAACATGCCGATTGGTTTAAAACATGGGAAAAATGAGTTTAACAAGACAAGAAGTTATCACACAAATAGCGCGTGCAGAAGAACTTTATAAAGCGAATCTATATGTTCCTATGCAACCTATTATGGCCAATATTCAAGAAAATATTGAAATATTAGGAGAGAGTTATCCTGCAGATACTGCCAGATATTATCGCATGTATATGCTTTATATTGGAGTTTTTGAAGAACTAAATATGCCCGTTTTAGAGTCTTATTTACAAGCTTTAATCAATATAAATGAAGTTTTACCTTCAGATTATGAATATGTTTGTAGTTACTATAAACACTGTGAAGAATGGGTGTATGAAAAGGCATTAATGACATATCCGTATAACGAAACCTTACACATACATTATGCTCTAAAGTTACAAGAAGAACAACGATTTGAAGAAGCAATTAGTACGTTAAAATATATTTTAGAATGTTATCCTGCGTTAACAGAAGCTCGGTTTTTACTTTGGGAGGTGAAAACTGCTCGTATAGAACAATTACGTATTTCTAATGAAGCAGCAGATGCTTATGAATTATTAAACTTAGCATCAGATACACATCGTAAAGAAATTTTAACTCCCTTACAATTTGATGATAATTTAGACCAAGCAGATCAAAATTTAGCGCGTATTCAATTGACTTTATGGAGCAATAAGTCTATCGATAATAAAAAACAATGGATTTCAGAATGGCGACATTTAGAATTGACAGATACCACACGTTTTTTATTAGCGGATTATGCCAAATCTTTTATGATGTACGATATGGTTTCTCAAATTTTAGCTGCACCAAAAGAGCCTGTATTTCCAGAAGAAAACTATACCAATTTTAGCGAGTATGAGAATTATATGATAGCATTGGCTAATTCGGGTTGGCAATTAGCACAGCATCAATATATGTTAATAGGAAATTCATCATACTATTATTCAAAAAATAAAAAAACAATAGAGATTTGTGTAGAACGAGGTTTGGCTTTAAATCCTAAAAACCCATTATTACTAGTCTTAAAAGCGAAGTCTTTTTTCTTTGTAAAAGATTACAATGCTACTGGAGCAGCTTATCACGAGGCCTTTAAAAACGGACTAAGAATGAGTGAATATTTGTTTTATTTACTAGAAGTGAATAGTAGAATAGAAAGTTGGCAAGGTATTTTAGATGTTGTTGTACAATTTCATCGAAGAAAAACACCAACGCTTAAAACGTTATTTTTTCAGTCACGAGCGCTCATTAAATTAGGTAGATTTGATGAAGCGCATGAAGTTATAAATGAATCACTTTCAGATTTTCCGTTACCATCACATTCTTATGCACCTTGGTTGTATAATTTACGTATGATTATTCATGCAAGAAACCAGAATTACAAAGCTTTTTTTGAGGATATGAAAGAAGAAATTAGCTTTTATAAAATTGGTGACGGTAATTATTGTAGCACCATGAATATGTGTGTGGAAGCGCTTCTAGAAAAAGGAGATTATGCAGAATGCCATAAATATGCAATCTATAATTTTGAACAAGGAAAATTAGCACCCTATTTAGAACCTATTTTTCAATGGATTTGCTATGAAACTTTTTTAGAAAAGCCAGAAGGTTTAGGAGAGGTATCTACAGATGATTTAATAGCCAACCCAACTACATTTTCAGATTACAGAAATAATGGATTTATACATTGGATGTTAAGAAATAATGCTGCAGGATCAGCATCTTTAAAAAAGGCAGCAGATTTATCAACGAATAAAGGTGCTTATTTAAAATTATCATTTGAATGTTTGTTAGCAGGTTTTGATAATCCGGCTGCTATTGCTCTTTATGAAACTATTAAAAAAGAAGCTCCGGAAGCTAGAGATTGGAAACTAGATTTTCAATATGCTAATTTATTAGAAGAAGAAAATAGGTATAAGGAAGCTTTTGTTGCGTATCAACATTTAGGACAAAGTTATCCGGAAGAATCGTTTTTTAATTTACCGAAAGATGAATATAATGTGATGTTAAGAGTGTTTAAAAAATTTACAAAAGGATTGAATGATGTAGAAGGTTTTACAAAGTATAACGCCATGTATTTAAGTAAAGATAATCCGTCTGAAGATGCTTTATTAGAACATTTAGAAGTTGCAACAACAAATTATAAAGAAGATGTATTTTTACAACATAATTTACTAGAAAGCATCTCTAAATTAAATATTGAATTTGAAAATAATGAATTAGAAATGTTAAAAGAAATGAAATCTAGAATAAGAAACAATTATTTCGCTTAAAGGTATTAAGTTTACTTTTTTTTAGAAATGAAGCAATTTACAAGATATATAGTTTTAGTCCTTTTTTTAGGGATTTATAATGTGACTTTGTCGCAAGCAATAGACAGTACAGCTCGTATAGATTCGCTTGCATCGGAATACCAAAATAATATAAATTCTAATCCGCAGACAGCAAAAAAAGCGGCTACAGAATGGCTTAAAGAAAGTAGAAAATTAAAAATTGATATTCAAGAAGTTAGTGCGCTTTATGCTTTAGGAAACTTAAGTAACATTACAGGAGATTACAAAAACACCATTAAATATTCAAGTGAAGCAATCTCTTTACTTCATAAATTTAAGATAGAAAAAGGTTTGGCAGCTTGCTATAATATTATGGCATCTGCTTATAAGCATTTAGGAGAATATCCGAAGGCTATTGATTACTTTATGCAGTGTTTAAGTTATTCAGAAAAAACAAATGATAAAATACAAGAAGCAAATGCGTATCAAAATATTGCGACACTTTATTTGCTTCAAAAAGAATATAAAAAATCTGCAGAAAATTTAGATCGTGCAGCCAATCTTTACAGAGAATTAGGGGATGATGACGGTGTTTTAACCACCTTATTTAATTTTGCTAATATTTTAAAAGAAGAAGGGAAGTTTGACCAAGCACGTACACATTATAAAACAATTTTAGATTATAGAGAACGAGAAGGAAATAAAGCGGTTATTGCTTATGTAAACATTAATCTTTCTCAAATGTTGGTAGAGGAGGAGCGTTGTGGAGAAGCTGTAGTTGCTTTAAAGAAAACATTAGGGCTTTTAAAAGAGTTAAAATTTCATTCTGATATTGCTATTGTTTTAAACGATTTGGGCTTATGTGAAGCTAAATTAGGACATAAAAAAGAAGCGATTAATTACTTTAAAGAAGCATTGGCTATTGGAGATGAACAATCTCTATCTGTTTATAAATCTGATATTTACAAGAATTTAGCACAACTTTATCAAGAAGAAAAAAACTTTGAAAAAGCTTTAGAATTTTATCAAAAAGGAGTTGCTACTGTTGCAGATCAGAAGACATTAGATAAAGAGAAATATGTAGCTAAAATTCAAGAAGGATATGAAACACAATTAAAAGAAGCTAGAATTTTACTTTTAGAAAAGGAACAAAAATTAAGCGAAGTTGAGTTGCAAAAAGTAGAACTTACGGTTAAAAGACAACGTATTGTTAGAAATGCTTTTATAGCTGGGTTTATATTGGTCTTAATTATTTTAATTATACTTAGATTATCTTACGTTAAACGTTTACGCATTCAGAAAAAATTGAATTTACAACAAGAAGAAAATGCGAAACAAAAAATTACAGATATGATGAAGGATCATAAATTATCTGTAATAGAACGTTATCAAGAAGGACAAGATGAAGAACGTTCTCGATTATCACGAGAAATTCATGATGGAATTGGAAGTGATTTGGCGGGTATAAAAATAGCTTTTGAACATTATACAGAAAATCATAAAGACGAATTACAATCTAAAAGAATTGCAAATGCTATAAATAATGCTTGTGTAGATGTACGTAGTCTTTCTCATCAATTACATCCGCTTTCTTTTTCTAAAATAGGATTTACTAGTTTTTTAACCGATTTTATTGATCAAATAACAAAGAAATCGAAACTAGATATTCAGACCTATTTTTTCCCTGAAGAAGACATCGATAAATTACCTGCAGAACTTTTAGCAGATGCATACAGAATTGTACAAGAATTAATAAATAACATCTTAAAACATGCAGAAGCAACAAAAGCAGATGTACAATTAACCAAGCATGAAGACCATTTAAATATTGTAATTACAGATAATGGTAAAGGATTTATAAAGAATAAAAAACAAGGAATTGGGCTACGTAATATTAAAGAACGTTTACAAAAAATAAAAGGTACTTTAGATATAGATAGCAGTTCTAGTCATGGAACTTCAATTACAATAGACATTCCAACAACATAAATATTGTGAAAAAAACAAACATCATTATTGCAGACGATCACCTTATGTTTTTAGAAGGCATAAATACCATATTAAGTGATATGGAAGAAATTGGTGAAATACATTTAGCAACAGAAGGTAAACAAGTAATTCGATTATTAAATCAGTTTGAAGTTGGCTTAATTATTAGTGATATCAGCATGCCTAAAATGGACGGAATTGAGTTACTAACCGAAATAAAGAAAAAGCATAGTAAGGTAAAAATTATTATGTTAAGCATGTTAGATAATCATAGAACGGTACACAAAGTAATACAAAAAGGTGCCGATGGTTTTGTGCCAAAATTTACCAGCAAAGATGAATTACAGAAAGCAGTACGTACTGTTTTAGGAGACGAACAATATTTTTCTAAGTTGATAAAAGAGCGTTATATGGAAAGCGTTTTTAAGCGTAAGAAATATAAAAACATAGAACTTTCTCCTAGAGAAAAAGAAGTGTTAGCACTTTTAGGAGAAGAATTAACTTCTAAAGAAATTTCTGAAAAACTATTTATTTCTGTCAATACGGTGGAAACGCACCGAAAAAATATTCTTTTAAAAACAGGTTCTAAAACAACAACAGGAGCTGTAAAATATGCCATAGAATCTGGTTTATTTGATTAATAAAAAAAGAGGCTTTAAACATATTAAAGCCTCTTTTTTTATCTAAAATTTGAAATGAAATTATTATTTAGTTCTAATTCCTTCTTTTTCTATCGTTTCTATAATTTGTCTTAATTCTTTTACATAAGACATTTTATCATTTTCTTCTGTTAACAATTCTCCACGATATATAAATTTAGAATCTAAATCAAAATAGACCACATAAAGTCCTGTTTGTGGGTTTTTCCATTTACCTTTTCCTTCATTTGTAATTCTCTTATCTTCTAGATATTGTAACCAAGCACCTTTAGATAAAGAAGATTTATCCATATAAATTTTGCTATGCTCAGTAATTTTATAATAAGGATACGGAGTTTCTAATTTCGCTTGAATGTTTTTATGAACCATTGTTTTTAAAACATTAAAATCACTGTTAGATTCTGATAATATATACGGTTTTCTCTGCCATTTACCATCTTCTATTTCTAATGGAATTATTATAAATCCTTCGGGATATGTAAGTGTTTTAATAACTAAACTAAATTGAAAGCTGGTATTTAACTCTTTAAAATTTTCATTTAAGCTAACCACAAAACGTGTAGTTACATCTTCTAATTCATTTGGTTTGAGATTTCTCTTAAAATTTAATTCGATAGTTTCTGTAGAAAAAATTATTTCAGGAATTTCATTTTTAAAATCGGCTATCACCGCTTGTCTTGTTTCGTATTGTTTTACTGCATCTTGGTATAAATCATCAAAAGTCATTAAATCTGATATTGGATACATAGGCAAAGTGTCGTTTTCTAAAATCTCTTTTACATTAATATGAGTGTAAAATTCAATTTCCGGAATGTTTTTATCATAAATTAAGACACTAAACATATTAGGGTCCATTGTGGCTGCGTTAAAAAAACGTTTTAAATCACTAAAAACAAGTCTACCATTATATTCTCTTTGTAAATAGGTTTCTAAATTTAAAGATGCTTTCTTTTTAGATATTCCAATATAATTAGAACAACCTGCTACGATTAATACTAAAATTATTAAGCAGATTATTGACATAATTGTAATTTTCATATGTTGTTATTTTATAAAATAAATGTAGTTGAATCTATTGATGCAGTACTCACGGAATTCAGTGAGTTTTAAGTTTCACTTAATGGTGGTGCTAATTTAAGAATCTCTTCTAATACCTTTGATACATTACTGAAACTAAAAACACCCATTATGAAATTAGAAAAAGAAAAAGCTGCAAAAGTAATAGAAGATCAGTATTTAGAAGGTTATCAAAAAGAGATTAATGAGATCGTTGGTAAAGAAATTCCGATTAACATCAACTGGAATACTTTTGAAATAGACTTCATTAAATTTGTGCCAAGTATTTGTTTGCAACGCCTTACAGATGGTTTAAAAGCAGTTTGTAAAGACGAAAAATCAATAGAAGTTGTATCGGAAAATATAAACTCAATTGAAGTCTATTGCAGACCTAATGAAGAAGCAGAAGCTAAAAAAGAATTAAAATTAGATGCAAGTGTGTTTTCATTAACAGCATGTTGGGGAGGTCATAAAAGTGGCTATTTTACAGACTTAGAAATTTGTGAGTTTTTAGAAAATAATTTGCAGCAGTCTTAAATTATTTTTTGTTTTATAAATTGAATAAAAAAAGCCTTTAAGACATTTATCTTAAAGGCTTTTTTAGATAATTAGAATAAATATATCTTAATTCATTTTTACATCATTAAAAACAACACCTGTTAAAATTCCACTAAAATAAGTATCTTGAGATTGAACATTGTTCTCTGAAAAAGATTGATTATAGTTATGAATAATTGCATTGTCAAAAACAAAATTAATTACAGGTTTATCTTGATTTTGATGATAAATTTTTAAACTACCAGACCATTCTCCAGGTTTATGAGATAACCATTCTAAAAAAAAAGTATCTATTTCATTACTCATTACGCCAGATAAATTTACATCTAATCCTCGTTCTTGCTCTTCGTTTGGGTAAAAAGTAGAAGATAAATTATAATCGCATTGCGATAGCTTAAATAATTTTTCTGTATGATCGTCTTTTTTAATTCTTAATTCTATACGCTGTATTACATTTAATTCTTTCATATTATTTATGTTTTTAATTGTTTCTTATTTATTACAAAGTTGAAATAATTAGCCTAAATAATACTAACTGTTTTCAGTGATATTTATAATCAATCAATTTATAATTCTTTTTTTTTGTTTAACTAAAACAATAAATAGTTAAACATTTTGTATCTTTACAAAAAAAAATAAAGATGTTCGGACTATTTAAAAAGAAATCAGAAGTAGAAAAATTACAAAGTAAGTATGAAAACCTTATGAAAGAGGCTTATTCTTTATCTACTTCGGATAGAAAAAAAAGTGATGAAAAGACATGTGAAGCAGAAGAAATAATGAAGGAACTAGAAAAATTAAATGTTTAGATTTCTTTAAGAATGATAAAAGAAGATAAAAAACCAGACAATGTAGTTTTTAATACAGAAACGCAAAAGTATGATGCATCGCTTAAGCCATATGCAACTTCTGTTGGCGCTCCCGTAATAACAACAACAGATACTATTGCTTGGAAAAACAGAAGTATTAATAAGGTAAATCATAAAATGAAGTCGAAGTATTTAGAGTTAAAAGCTGAATATGAGAATATGATGAAGGAGTATGAGTATAATAAAATGATTTTTGATGCAGAATTTACTTTTGAACCTACTCTTGGAGAAACATATCATTTATACCAAAGAGATACAGAAGAAACTTTTTTATCAATTATAGCTCCAAATGAATGTCGTTTTAATTCTTTAGGAAGTTTTTATTTAAATGTCGATCAAATTTGGCAAAAGGTATAATATGAAATTAGCAACAAAACAATTTACAGAAAGAGAATTAGACCGTATTATAGAAATGGCTTGGGAAGATAGAACTCCTTTCGAGGCGATTGAATTTCAATTCGGATTACCAGAAAAGCAAGTGATATTGGTAATGCGAGGTAATTTAAAAGAATCAAGTTTTAAACGTTGGCGTAAACGTGTACAAAGTGGTGTTAGTCAGAAACACTTAAAAAAACGGAATCCAGATATTACACGTTTTAAATGTTCTCGTCAAAAAGCAATCTCAGGGAATAGGATTAGTAAACGTTAATCGCAAGGAGATAACCAAGTCTTTATTATCTAGATTTTGTGAGAATAAAAAAAATACCATAAAAACTCGTGTTTCCATCGAGGTAATTTATTTAAATACCTATTGAAAAAACAGCCTATAAATATTGTTTGGTTAAAACGAGATATTCGTTCGCTAGATCACGAACCTTTGCATAAAGCAGAGAAATCTGGTGTTCCTTACAAGATAATCTATTTGTTTGAACCTTCAATTATTGAATACCCAGATACAAGTCCGAGGCATTTAAAGTTTATTTATCAATCTTTAAAAGCTTTAAATACAACACTAAAACCGTTTAATAGAAATGTGGACGTCTTTTATGGAGAAGCAGTATCTATCTTCGATTATTTAGAAGCATCATTTAATATACATACGGTTTTTAGTTATCAAGAAAGTGGAACACAAATAACCTGGAACCGTGATAAACAGGTAAAGTCTTTTTTTAAACAATATAAAATAACATGGCAAGAATTTCAACGAGATGGAATTTTACGCGGTATTAAAAACAGAGATAATTGGAATAAGCAATGGCACACAACGATGCATTCGCCAGTAACACAAAACAGGTATTCGGTTTCTAAAGAAGTTCTTTTAAAGCATTCTTTTTTACTTCCCAAGACATTGGAAACAGCATGGAATGAATATCCTTCAGAATTTCAACCCGCAGGAGAACAAAATGCTTGGCGTTATTTAAAATCATTTGTAGCTAAAAGAGGCGGGAACTATCAAAGGCATATTTCTAAGCCAACGGAAAGTAGAATGTCTTGTAGTAGATTGTCACCATACCTGGCTTGGGGAAATATCAGTATCAAACAAGTTTTTCAGTTTGTAGGTACACATCCTAACGGAACAAAAAACGACAAAGCATTTTCTGCGATGTTAACACGTTTGCATTGGCATTGTCATTTTATTCAGAAGTTTGAAGTAGAATGCAGATATGAAACATTGTGTATTAATCAAGGATACGAGTTATTAGAACATCAAAAGAATAATGTCTTTATAAAAGCTTGGAAAACAGGAATGACTGGTGTACCTTTAGTTGATGCTTGTATGCGAGCCGTTGAACAAACAGGCTGGATTAATTTTAGAATGCGTGCTATGGTAGTTTCGTTTTTAACATTGAATTTAGACCAAGATTGGAGAGACGGAGCATATCATTTAGCAAGACAGTTTTTAGATTATGATCCGGGTATTCATTATCCGCAGTTTCAAATGCAAGCAGGTACTACGGGGATTAACACGGTGCGGTTGTACAATCCTGTAAAGAATTCTCAAGAACACGATCCGGAGGGAGTTTTTATCAAAAAATGGATTCCAGAATTAACAAATGTTCCCGTAGCGTATATTCACGAACCTTGGAAAATGACAACAATGGAGCAAACGTTTTGTGAAGTTGTTATTGGTGAAGATTATCCGTTACCAATTGTAGATTTACAAGAAAGTGCCAGATTAGCAAGAGATAAAATATGGGGACATAAAAAGCATCCCGCAGTACAAAAAGAAAAGAATCGCATTTTAAACATGCACGTAAATACAAAATAATGATTTACAATAAAGAAGCTATAAAAGTATTTGATCGTGTTACCAAATTAAAAATTATTAATTCGGTAACAGGTATAAAACCAGCAAACTTAATAGGTACCATAAATAATGAAAGGCAAACTAATTTAGCAATTTTTAGTTCTATAGTTCACTTAGGTAGTAGTCCGGCGCTTTTAGGTTTTATTACAAGGCCACAAACGGCAGAAGTTGGGCATACGTATGCTAACATCTTAGAAAATGAAGTATATACGATTAATCATATTCATCAAAATTTTATAAAGAATGCACATTATACCTCTGCAAAGTTCGATGTAAATACATCAGAGTTTAAACGCTGTGGGCTTACCGAAGAATATATCGAAGATTTTAAAGCACCTTTTGTAAAAGAAAGTAATTTTAAAATAGGAATGCGCTTTGTAGAAGCCATTGATATAAAACATAACGGAACCAAATTAATTATAGGTGAAATAGAACAGTTAATTTTTCCAGATGTTGCTATCATAGATGGTGATATTGATTTAGAAGCTACGGAAAGCATTGGTATTTCTGGTTTAAATAGTTATTATTCCTTAAAAAAGATAGCGAAACATCCTTATGTAAGAATAGATGAAGTTCCTGAATTATAGTTGTAGTAAGACAACCAGGGTTTTAATTACCCGATGCTTTACATCAAGGAAATTTATTATGTTTCCGTAGTTATTTAATAACTTAATATAAGATTTTTTATCAATGAAGAAAGAGCATCTACCCGAAAAAATATGTGTGGTTTGTGAGCTACCATTTACGTGGCGTAAAAAATGGGAAAAGAATTGGGAAACGGTAAAATATTGTAGTGAACGCTGTAGAAGAAATAAATGAAAACAATTAACTTAATATTTCCACATCAACTATTTGAAGAATCACCAATTTTTCAAGTCGATGCTCCTGTCTATTTAGTAGAAGAATATTTGTTTTTTAGACAGTATTCTTTTCATAAACAAAAAATAGCTTTCCATAGGGCTACGATGAAATGTTATGCTGATTTTCTTCAGAAAGAAAAAAATGTTGATGTTCATTATATTGATGCAATAACAGATATTTCCGATATTAGAGCATTGATTTCTGCTTTAAAACAAAAAGGAATTGAACATATTAATTATATAGACCCTACGGATAATTGGCTTCAGAAAAGATTGGTAAAAGGATGTTTGGATAATAATATTTCTACAACGGTTTATGACTCGCCTTTGTTTTTAAATTCGAAAGAGGATTTAGAAGTTTTCTTTAGAAAGGATAAAAAGAAATACCATCAAACCACTTTTTATACAGAGCAACGTAAAAAAAGAAATATTCTTATTACTCCTGATGAAAAACCAATAGGAGGAAAGTGGACTTTTGATGCAGAGAATAGAAAAAAATATCCTGCTAAAAAAACGCCTCCATCAATTCAGTTTCCAGATGTTGATAATTATTTTAAAGAAGCACAAGAATATGTAAATATTCACTTTTCTAATAACTTAGGGAGTTTAACAGATTACGCTTTATATCCTACCGATTTTAAAACGAGTAAAGATTGGTTGCAGCAGTTTTTTGAGCAACGCTTTATGGAGTTTGGCGTGTATGAAGATGCCATTGTTGCTGAAAATTCAATATTAAACCATAGCGTGTTAACACCAATGCTTAATGTTGGTTTAATAACACCTAAATATATTATTGAAGCTTGTTTGGTGTATGCTAAAGAAAATAAAATTCCTATTAATTCTACGGAAGGTTTTGTCCGTCAAATTATTGGTTGGAGAGAGTTTGTAAGAGGTATTTACGAAGTGAGAGGGAGTGAAGAACGGACTACCAATTTTTGGAAATTCACGAAGAAGATTCCGAAATCGTTTTACGACGGAACTACAGGTATACTACCAATTGATCAGACGATAAAGAAAGTATTAAAAACAGGATATTGTAATCATATAGAACGTTTAATGGTATTAGGCAATTTTATGATGTTGTGTGAATTTGATCCGGATGAGTTATATAAATGGTTTATGGAGCTGTTTATAGATGCTTACGATTGGGTAATGGTAACTAATATTTACGGCATGAGTCAGTTTGCAGATGGAGGATTAATGGCTACGAAGCCTTATATAAGTGGCAGTAATTATCTAATGAAAATGAGCAACTATAAAAAAGGAGAGTGGCAAGGAACTTGGGATGGACTTTTTTGGCGTTTTATGAACACGCATAGAGATTTCTTTTTGTCGAATCCTAGATTAGGAATGTTGGTTCGAATGTTTGATAAAATGCCTGATGAGAAGAAAGAAAATCATTTAAAAAACGGAGAAGAATATTTATTAAAGCTATAAACAAAAGATATGGAATCGTTAGTTATTTTTGATTTAGAAAAGAACAGTCCCGATAATTGGAAGATTATAAATGATGCTGTTATGGGAGGGAAGTCTTTAGGTAGTTTCTATTTTAATGAAAAAGGAAATTGTGTTTTTGAAGGAAATGTATCCTTAGAAAATAACGGAGGTTTTTCTTTGTTGAGGTACCGTTTTGATGCGGTAAAAACTCAAAAGTATTCTAAAATTATTATAAAAGTTAAAGGAGACGGAAAGCGGTATCAATTTAGATTAAGAAGCAGGTTATCAGATGATCATGTTTATATTTCTTTTTTTGAAACGTCTAATGAATGGAAGGATATTGAAATAAACTTAACAGATATGTATCCTACATTTAGAGGGAATAAATTACAAAAGCCAAATTATAGTAAAGAGCGTCTTGAAGAAATTGCTTTTTTAATTGGAAATAAAAAGGCTGAAGGTTTTAAATTAGAGATAGACAGTATTATGCTAACTTAAATTAATTTAAAGCTGAATATTTTAGTAGTATTAAAACTACTAACAAAGTGTTTTGAAAGGAAAGAAAACAAAATTATTTTTTATAAAAATACTGTTTATTAGCTCTTTGTAGTCTTTTGATTTCCTTTGTTAACTCTTGTTACTTCCCAATACAATCTGTAATATTCCTTTTGTTTAAAGGGTTTTAAGTGTGTTGGGGTGGAGTAGTAGTGTAGTGTTTTGTCTTCTTTTGATTGATTTAGTCAAGTAAAAGAAGATGACTTTTTTATCTAGAGTTGTTCCGTTTTATAAAAAAATAGTATTGTAATTTGTTTGTATATCTTTAATTTCAATCTCTTCTAATACTGAAAACTCTTTTTTCAGTGCACGTTTTGATAGAATACCTTCATTCTGTTCTAAAAAACGAACAAGTATTGCAACTGTTTTATCAGGCATTTCAAAATGATTATCTAAGTATTTTTTAAATTCATCATACTTTTGCAGATAACTAACTTCTTCAGGTATAATTCTAACTAAAGTGTCTTCTACACAATCGTATAAAAATTCTGCTTGTTTTGTAGCGTCAAAATAACGATAAAAATCAATGGTATTATTTGTAACTTTAATGTTATGATTTTCCGTTTCTTTCCATGTTATGTAATCTAATAATGGATGTGAATAAGATTCTAAAACATCTTTGTAATCATTAATATGTTCTAGAATTGAAGCAGAAACAGGAAAAATAACTCCTTGCTGTGTAAATTTCTTTTTCGCTAAAATGTGATGCATTATATAGCGGTGTAAACGACCATTTCCATCTATAAAAGGATGTATGAATACAAAACCAAATGATATGGTTGCAGCTGCTAAAACGGCATCATAACTATCGTCTTGTAATAGTGTGTTTGTTTCTATTACTCCATTTAATAACTTGGGAATATCTTGTTCTTTTGCAGAAATATGATCCGGAATAGGTTCTCCTGAACTTCTATCATGTTCTCCCACAAAACCACCTTCTTTCCTTAGACCCATTTCTATAAATCTACTGTTTTCTATAACTATTTGTTGTAAGCGCTCAAGTTCGGTTATACTTAATGATTTACCACCTGCTTGACCAATTGCTTTACCCCAGCGCATAGCCCTATTATTACCAGGATTTTCACCCTCTATGGTAAAAGATGCTTTAGAGTCTTTTAATAATAAAAAAGAAGAAGCGCGTTGCAATATGTCTTTATGTATGCTATTTAGAATTGTATTTTTTCGGCTAGATAAATTAGCATTAATATAGTTTTCTAGCTTTTGAGTTTTAAAAATTAATGGACAAAAATCTACAGTTCCTGGTAGGTTGTTAATAATTTTATGCCTTGCAGATTCTTCTCCTTTTATTGTGTATTGGATATTAGAGTCAAGTAGTTGAATGTATTTACGTTTTTTTAAATCTATTGCTACATCAATTTTTTCTTGTTGAAGCCATTCGTATATAAACCAAATCTTTCGACTATATTGACCAGATGGTTCTATATGTAGAATTTCTTTTATTTGATCTTTTGTAATTACTTTAAATAACGCTTTAAATAATAGTAAATTAATACCTTCATATTTAATAGCAAATACCAGTTGTTTGTACAATGTCTCTTCTGGTTGATATGAGGTCGGAAATACTTTCCAATAGGTATTATTATACTTTTTACTTTTTTGGGTTATTAGCGATAGTGTATTTGGAAAGGGTATTGGTAATTTTAAACTTTCTATTATAGCACCATAACCCACTATTTTTCCTCTTTCAGGTGTGTTTCTTCCTTGAAAAAATGAAGTTTCATTTAATGGTATTATTATTTCCATACAATAAAGTTATTTAAATTATAATCAAAGGTAATTAAAAAACATGCGCAAATTAAAAATAATGCGCGCATGAGTGTTTGTTTTAAAAATAATGTGCGCAAAGTTCTAGGAATAAAAAGATGCGTAAACTAAAAAAATGCGCGCAAAATTTAATTTTACAGAAAAACGAACGCCTTTATAAATTAAAATTTGGGTATTATAGTAAATACGGCTTAGAAAAGATAAGAAATGTACAGATCCCTTTTTTGATGCTAAAGTTTCAATATAAGAACCAATCTGCCGCAAAAAAAATCTCTTATCTAATGCAATTCTTGATAAAAAAAATCGAATATTTTATCCAAAACTCAAACAAAATACTACCAAAAGAAACTAAAGGAAAACAAATCTATTTCCCAATACAATATGTAATATTTCCTTTGTTTAAAGGGGGGTATGTGTGTTGGGGTGGAGCATTGGTGTAGTGTTTTGTCTTCTTTTGATTGATTTAGTCAAGTAAAAGAAGAAAAATAAATTCTAATTTTTATTCGTAATGAGCTATAAATAAGACTTATATAGCTAAAATATAGTAAGAAAATTAGCTATGAATATAATTTATATAGCAATTATATATTCAATTTTTTCTTTTATAATAGGTACTCTTTCTTCTTCTAGTAAATGGCATAAAATAATTTCTTCGAAACTTAAGTTTTCATAAACCTTAGTAAATTCTTCTTTTAAAAATTGTTTTATTTTTGGATGATCGTTTTCTATTTCTTCAATAACTGTAGTTCTATTATTTAGTACATAAATTATATCTTCAAAATCATGACTTGCTCTGTAATCTCCACTTCGATTGTTAAATGCTTTAAATTTTGTTGCTAAAAACAGGGTGCTGAAAGGATCTTAATAGTTTCTTCTCGTACTTTTTTATTCCATAGATTTTTATAACCTATTTTATACCATTCATTTCCTCCTCCAGAAGAATCGTCTTCAGAGGTCATAATGTCTACTGGTATTCCTTTATATAAATAACTACAAATAGAATGACCTTTTGGATCTGGATTAAAACCTAATTCTGCTAAACGTTCTTGCATTTGCACCCAAGCATTATAATTAATTAAGTTAATTGTGACATCAACATCATCAGTTTGTCTTACTTCTTCGGCAGCTTCATCATCTACATACAAGTTTACTCTAGAACCACCCACAAAAATCATTTGATCTTTCAATTCTTTTAAAGCTATGGCCACTTCAGCAACAACAGTATTATTTATAATTCTATTTTTCATAAGCTCTTATTTGTTAATTTAAAAGCAATGCTCTTTTATCAGTAATAGAGTCTTCTCCTAAAATTCTAATTTTTAATTCTCTTAGAGCAATTTCTTTTTCCCTAGCTCTACCAACTCTTAATGCATCTACTAAAGCTAAAAGTTCATATAGTTTGTCATCTTTTAATACAGCTTCTACAACAGATGCATATAATGGTTCTATTGCTTGTCCTCTTTTTTTTCCTTTTGCATAAGGCCAAACATAGTGTTCTTCGCTTACGATTGTATTATTTAAAGGAGGTGCAGAATGTGCCGTTGGTATTCCTCGTACAATTGCTCCTGGTTGTTGTGGATATACATACTTTATACCATGCTCTAAAAAATCCATTAAAGCCAAACGCATTATGCTTTTTTTGTTTGGTGCTATTAAACCAGCAAATTTAGATCTATTTAAGCTCTCGCTAATTTCACTAGCGCTAATATTTAGTTCATATGAAAGATCTTTCATAAACCAATTTTGCTTTCCTTTTGCTGCAATTTTTAATAAAACTACAATATCATGAGGTCTCATTCCACTATGTTTCTTCATAACTACTATTTTGTTATATTACAAATATAATGAAAATTCGCAAATTCGCGATTCGCGAATCGCGAATTAAAATATTAGTTGTTTTAATTTATAATTTTTTATAACTACTTAATTAATTGAAAATCAATTTTATTTAATAGTTAAGAATAAATACTGATTGATTAATTATGTGGTTTTTTATTGTTTAGTTTGTTAAAAGTTTCAAGTGTTAATTAATATTTTTAGATAAAAGAAAAACGACTTTACCAATCAAGATAGAGGAAATAAAAAAATAGTTAAGTTTTTTACTGATTTTTATTCTTTTCTAAAATATGTAATATGCCTTTTGTTTAAAGGCTTTACGGGAGGTGGAGTATAGGTGTCACTTTTTATTTTCTTTTAGTTGATTTAGTCAAGTATAAGAAGAAAAATATAAAATTAGGTCATTTTTAAATTCAATTCATAACGACTGCTTTTTAAAGTTCCTGTTTTTGTTAAAACACCTTTATCCACCATATCTTTTAAATCTCTCGTAGCGGTGGAAGCAGATGTTTTAGCAATTTTAGTATATTTTTCGGCACTTAATCCACCTATAAAACCAGTATGTCCAGCTTCAAATATTCTTAACGATACTTTATATTGTCGTTCGTTTAATTGATTTTTATATCGTTCAAAAAACTTTGCTTTTTCTATAATAAAATCTACACGTTTTAAAGTATTTTCTTGAGCACTTAAAATAGTTTCACTAAAGTATTGCAACCAGTTTGTTATTTCTAAAGTTGTATTATTCGTTTCAAGCGATGTGTAATACATTTTTCTATTACCTTCTATGGTGTGTGATAATGAACTTAATGTTGGCTGTTTAGAACTGATGGCAATAGATTTTTCAGCTAATGCTCTAGCAATTCTTCCATTTCCATCTTCAAAAGGATGAATACATACAAAATATAAATGCGTAATGCTAGCTTTTGCAAGTGGTAATATATTTGTATTATTTGGATGATGAACTTGATTGAACCATAAAATAAATTGTTCCATTTCAATAGGTACCTTGTCCGATGGAGGAGCTTCAAAATGAACATTGGGTCTATCAAGCCTTCCAGAAACAACTTGCATTGGATCTGTATGTGTTCTATAGCTTCCAATATTTGTTAAATCTCTTCTTCCATTGGTTAACATTTTGTGCCAATCAAACAGTAAATTATGACTTAATGGTTGATTGAAATTATGATATAAATCGAC
The DNA here is from genome assembly GCF_019263805.1 of Polaribacter sp. NJDZ03. Classification (NCBI taxonomy): domain Bacteria; kingdom Pseudomonadati; phylum Bacteroidota; class Flavobacteriia; order Flavobacteriales; family Flavobacteriaceae; genus Polaribacter; species Polaribacter sp. NJDZ03. Next base: position 859,146 of record NZ_CP079195.1, on the reverse strand, counting down.
CATCATTTCAGAAATGCCAAGTTCTGCAGGTGCTATTTTTCTTTTGTCCGTAGCAAAACCGAGATTTTTTTTAATGGAAGATTGCACACTTTCTCTATTCAAAATTTCGCCTTCTATTTCTGAAGTTTTTATAGCTTCTTCACTAAGTATTTCTACTAATAAGTCATCTTTAGAAACCCCTTCTATATGTTTTATGGCACCTAATACAAGTCCTGAGTTTTTAGAAAATTGCATTTCTAATTGTTCAAGAGTCTCTTTGTTATAAGTAAAATTAGGCCATTCTTTGTGTAGCCAATTCCAATTTTTATATACCATGAGCTATAAATATGATTTTTATAGCTCAAATATAATGATAACTTGGGCTATATTTTTTGTTTTTATAGCTCAAATTTTATTTTGAATTATTTGATGTTTTTTTTAATCAACTTAACGAAGCGAAACAAGTAAAGATTTGAGATAAGGAAATGTAATGACTTAATGATAATTTTATGCAGTTGAGTGAGGTAAGGTTATTCTTCAAAATCCAATAACGTTAAAATATCCGCAGCAATATCATTTCTAAAGTTACCTTCAGTATCTAAAACAGAAACATATCCCATTTTACATTGATGTTTTATTTTTTGAGAATATTTATTATAGTCTAAGGAGTAATCATCGGTTTGATATGATTTAAACTTATTTTCTGAAGTTTCTCCAGGATACAATAAAACAGCTTTCTCTGCATCCCAAAAACGACAATAGGCATACATTTGACGTAAATCACTTACAGAAGCAGAACTTTTTTGAGGTCGTTTCCATTTGGTGTCTATAATGTAGGTTTGATTTCCTTTTCTTAAAACAATATCAGGTCTTAAGCTATTAGCTCCCCAAAATGATTTTGATTCTTGTCCTGAAACTTTAATATCTGTTCCTTCACACGCTTTTTGAAGTTGTTTCAACACATATTCTTCCCAAAGTTGATTCATATCAAACAATAAAGACAACATTTTTTCTTTTCCGCTCGTAATATCTGGAGAGTAATTTAAAATAATCAACCGTGCTAAATCTAAGGCAGGTTTATAGCTATTCGATTTTCTGGTTAATATAATTGTGCTTAACTGTTTTGCGTTAATGGTTTTAGTATCTACTTCGGGAAAACTTAACTGAACTCTATTTGTTGTGTCTTGTAATCTTGTACCTGTTGTAAATTGACTCACAATAGTTAAGGCTTTGTACAATACTTGATGCAGAAAATGATTGCTATCATACACTTGATGCGTTGTGTAAAAACGTTCTTTATGAACGATATTATGTCTTATGTTTCCTGCAAATTCTAGTTTCCCTTTAAGTGCTTTTGTGTTTTTAGTGTGCTTTCTATATTGTTTGATGAAACCTTTCCGGACTAAGCTTTCAACTTCTTTTAAGTACAATTCAAAATATATTTCTAATAAATTAAGATGTTGTCTTTTTACATTTGCGTCGCCAGAGGAATCTGCTTTAATTTTTCCACAAGCTTTCAGCATTTTTAATAAAACACCTTTCCATTTGTAATCTTCATCATCTTTATCAGCTTTTGGATTAATCTCGATAATTAAACCATCTACCTGAATAACTCCAACATACTGATTAAAGCGAATCCCTTTTGCAATAGGCTCAAAATAATTTCCATCATGGTATTCGTTTAGTTTTAAAAGCGCATCTAAATGCGTTTGTTTAAAACCTTGTGTACCAATGTATAATTTTTGGTGTTCGAAAACGGATATTTTATGCTGTTTTATCAATGTTATTGAGGAGTTTCTTTTGAGCCTAATAATATTGAAACAGCATCAATAATCGTATTTTCATCAACTTGATTTAATTTGTAACTAGCAATTTTAAAATCGTTCGCATTGTCATATTTAAAATCTGCAAAATTAATAGTATCATTTTTATTAATTTTTACAAAACCTTTGCCAAGTACTAAGCCAATTTTCCCATAATCTCCGTAAAAATATTCTTGTAACAAAGGAATAATTTTATTGTTAAAAGCACTGGCTAATTTTTCTAACGTATCTACATTTACAAAGTAGGAGTGACCAATGGTATGATCTCTATCGATTAATAATTCTATACGTTGATTTATCTTTTCTAAAACCTTAGAAAGTTTGATTCCTTCAATTTCTTCTTTTTGAATAACATCATAATCTGGCATCATTTCTTTAAACTCAAAACGACGACGTAAAGCAGTATCTAAAGCTTCTACACTTCTGTCTGCTGTATTCATAGTTCCATAAATATCAATATTAGATGGAACGCTGAATGCTGTTTTAGAGTAGGGGAGTTTAATGCTTATTTCGTTTTTAGCGTCTTTACGTTTGTCTATTTCTATCAATGTAATGAGCTCTCCAAAGATGGCAGAAACATTTCCTCTGTTTATTTCATCAATAAAAATAGCGTATCTATTATTAGGATCATTTTTTGCTTTTAAACATAATTTTTTAAAAACTCCATCTTCAATGGCATATCCTAGATCTTTCGATTCTTCCCCTTCTACGGGTGAAATTGGTTTGATCCCTTCAATAAAATCTTCGTAAGCAAAAGATTGATGGAAGGTTACAAAGTCGTAGTTTTTAATTTCTTTTTCCGGGCTTAATTCAAAGTCGTTAACATCTTTTAAAACATCATAAATCTCAGGACTTTGTTCTTTAACTTCATCCGTTAACAAATGCCAAGTTTTCTCATTCGTTTTATCAAAAATTAAAGGGTTCTGACGTTGTTTGTAAGCTACATTTTTCGATTCTACAATAGTATGCATTTGCAAAGTTCCCCATAAAGTGGCTCTCACATTTTTAGATTCTGATAATGCTGCTTTTTTTGCTACCCATCTATTTTCTAAAATATCATTTACTTTGGCTGTACCAATTTCTATAAGTGCCAAAGTAATCACTTGCCACCAAGTTAAATTGGTTACAACTTCTTCAAAATATTTTTCCTTGGTAATCGCATTTTCTTTAAGTGTATATGTATCAAATAATTGATCTTTTAAATAAAACGTTTTTCCTGTTCCTGGAGGTCCGTATAATATTTGGTTTGTTGGTGTTTTGTTTTTGTTAATTAATTGATTGATAAAACGAATAAAAGAATTAACTCCTGTAAACCCTCTATCTAATAAAGGTATTATTTTTTTTAAATTTAAATAATCAATTTTAAAAGTATTAAAACTGTTTTTATAAAAATCATTCCATCTTTCAGGTATTTTATTTGAAGCTTCCTCTACATAATGATTTATTGTTTGTTTTGTAATTTCATTTTTTCTAGTTTCAAATAAATATTCTTGAAACTTTAAAAATATATCTGTTGTTTGAATCATATTCTCTAATAAAATTTTACTTTTCACTGTATCATTAACTCCTCCAAATTTTTCAAACCTCTTTATCAATTTAGATTGCATATTTTGAAACTCTTCACTAGAAATTCTATGTGCTATAAATTCAGGGTTTACTATTTTTTCTTTTTCAATATAATTATTAATTATTGGTATTATGCTGTCTAAATCTTTTTCGATATCCAAAAGCATGCTAGTTAAATCGGTATAACTTTCCGATCGTTGTTTTGTTACATAAGCAAACATTTTGTTATCTCGTGAACCTTCTCTCTTTAATACGATTTTTTCTTTTATTGGAGATTCAATAGCTTTAACAAGATTTAAAACAGATTGATTTTGAGTGTTTTGAGGTGAGTTGGTTTGTGTAAACTCAAATTTGTAAGTATAAAAATCGTTTTTCGATTCAAAAATTAAATTAATGCAATCTGAGGATGATCCTGGGTAAGAAATTGGTAAAGTCCAAAAGGTAATTCCAAAATAATTGGATTTTTCTGTTCCTATAAAATAATCTAACTCTGTTCCTTTGGTAGCTTTCTGCCTTAATGAAAACGTAAAACTAGCATCAACTTCATGCTTTTGCATCAGCCAATCATAAACTTGCTTTTCGTAATCTTTATAGATAATCATAACTGTATTTTTTCTCTTTTTTTTAATTAATTCATTTTTTATTTATCAATTAACCCAGCATCCCAAAGTGCCAAAACAACATCCATTTGAGAATTAGACCTTTTATCACCTAAATTTAACTCTGCCCACAATTCTTTTGGAGTATAGGTTTTATTATCTGCCCATTTTAATATTTCAATAGCTTGTAAAGCATATTCTTTATTCTTAACAGATTTTGTATAATTCCCTCTTGGTATTCCTTTTACCAAACCTTCTTCACACAATCCTAAAAATGTGCCTTTCGGACAACCTTTTTCTTGTGAACTTTTTGTCTCAAAAACCTCTTTTGCTGCTCTAGCATAAATTTCTGTAATAGAATAAGAGCTTTTATAATTTTGTGCTGCTTTTAAAGCTGTTTGTCCGTATTTGTTCATAGTTGTTTTTTTTATTTTACAATTACTCTCTAATATTTGACATCCTCTTCATCGTATCAAAAAAAGCTTGATAAAAAGCATCGTCTTTTGCGTACAAACGATACAAGTCTAATTCTTGTTTACGTTGTTTAGACATTACATCATCTAAAATCTTTTTAAACGCTAAATCTTTGTTTTGTTCATCATGATTTTCGGCAACTTTTGATAGAAAATCTGGATGCGCCTGAATAGATTTCGTCAAGCTAATAAACTTTACACGTTGATCATCTGGTGTTGCTTCCCAACCTTGAAACCATTTTTCATTAAAACTATTGATAATTAAATCTAAAGGATCTAATTCTTCATCAGTTCCGTGTGCGCCTCTTGGGTTTGGGTTTTGTGGATCTACTTCTGTTTCAGAATCGTCTAAACCAATGGTTTCATTTAATCGAACACGTTCTAAACCATACGTAGATAAATCAATCGATTCTAATAATTCATCTAAACCTTCAAGACCTGTTGGTTTAATAGGTAATTTAGGAATTAAGAATTTTAAAAACCAATATAATTTTTCCCAAACAACAATTTCGTATGGCATTATGGAAGCCATTTGTCCGTATATTTTTACAAACTGTTTTGCTTTAATTTTAAAATCTGCCTTGTCATCATCTTCTAATTCTAATTCATGTATAAAGCGTTCTGCGGCTCTTTCTATAATCGGACTTAATACTTGCGCGTCTTCTTTATTAAAAAACTTGATGTTAAAATCTTCTACTTCTTCCCATTCATAAACACCTACTTCGTCTAAAACATCTTTTAATTCATGTAAAACATTTACATCGGTAGCTTCACTCAAAGAGGTTGCTGTATAAAAAGGATCGAAAGATGTTTTTATATCGTCTATAGCATTAAAGAAGTCTAGCACAAAAACATCTTCTGTTTTCTTTGCCAATTTTGTGGCTGCTCTGTTTAAACGAGATAATGCTTGTACTGCCAAAACGCCTTGTAGCTTTTTATCCACATACATGGCGCACAATTTAGGTTGATCAAAACCTGTAAGGTATTTGTTGGCAACTACTAATATTCTGTACTCATTTTCATCAAATTTTATACGGGTATCTTTTTCTGCAAAACCATTCATTTCTGCTTCCGTGTGTTCTATACCATCTACTTCTTTTGAACCAGAAAAAGCAATGGCTATTTTAAACGGATCGCCTTTATCTTTTAAGATATTTTTTAAAGCCTTGTAATATCTAATAGCAGATACAATGCTTTGGGTTACCACCATGGCTTTTGCTTTCCCTTTTAGTTTTTTCTGATTTACTATTTTAGGAATAAAATGGTCGAGTATAATTTCTGTTTTTGTAGCAATCGTTCTTTTATCGCTTTCTACATAAGCACGTAACTTTTTTTGTGCTTTTACAGAATCAAACAACGGATTGTCTTCTATAGACTTTTCTATTTCGTAATAACTTTTTAGGGTGGTATAATTCGCTAACACATCTAAAATAAAGCCTTCTTCAATAGCTTGTTTCATAGAATATAAATGAAAAGGTTTAAATTGACCTTCTTCATTTTTTACACCAAACTTCTCTAAAGTAATTGGTTTTGGTGTTGCTGTAAATGCCAAGTAAGATGCATTTCCTCGCATTTTACGAGATTGCATAGCTTGCACAATTTTATCTTGTGCATCTGCTTCTTCATCGTCATTAAATTGTTGTCCCATTGCTCTGTTCATGTTGTCATGCGCAGAACCACTTTGACTAGAGTGCGCTTCATCAATTATAACAGCAAAACGCTTTTCGCTTAAATCTGCAATGCCATCAATGATGAATGGGAATTTCTGAATGGTAGTAATAATTATTTTTTTGCCTTGTTCTAAACTTTCTCTTAATTCTTTGGATGAATACGCAGGAGCAATAATATTTTTTATTTCTGAAAAACTCGCAATGTTATCGCGAATCTGTTTGTCTAATAATCGTCTGTCGGTAACTACAATAACGGAATCGAATAAAGGTTGTTCTAATCCTTTGTTGCCAGGAACGTTTTCATTTTCGGGGTAGGTTTCTATCAGTTGATATGCTGCCCAAGTTATAGAATTCGATTTACCTGAACCTGCGGAATGCTGAATTAAATAGGTTTGTCCTACGCCTTTTTTACTGGCATCTTCTATAATTTTACGCACTACATCCATTTGATGGTAACGCGGAAAGAATAAGGTCTTCGTTTGTAAAGGATCTTTCTTTTTACCATCTAAACGGACAAAATGTTGAATGATATTTGCCAGACTTTCTCTTGTAAAAACTTCATTCCATAAATAATTGGTTCTATGGCCAGTTTCTCCTTTTGCTAATTCTGGATTGCCTTTTCCGTGTTTGTTTCCTTTATTAAATGGTAAAAAGAAGGTTTTCTTACCGTCTAACTTTGTAGTCATATAGGCTTCGTCTGTATCTACAGCAAAATGAACCACACAACGTGCAAAGTTTAATAAGGGTTGTTTGGTGTCGCGTTGGGTTTTATATTGATGTTGTCCATGCACTCTTGCATTTTGACCTGTCCATTGGTTTTTAAGCTCCATGGTAACAATTGGCAAACCGTTTATAAACAATACCAAATCTATTTCTTCTCTTGGGTTGTCAATAGAATAACGTAATTGTCTAGTAACGCTAAAACGGTTTTGTTCAAACCTGTCTTTTATACTTTGACTACTACTAGCCAATGGCAACTGATAAAACAATGTAAAATTAGCATCATCTACTTGCAAGCCTTTTTTTAGCAGATGTAGAATACCATATTTTTTCACCAAACGATCAAAACGATTTAGAATTTTTAATTTCCAATCGCTTTGTTTTTGCCCTTCGACTCCGCTCTGGAACCTTAGTTTATCTAATTCTTCTTTTTGGGTGTTTTCTAAAAAAGACCAAAAGAATTGCTCGTCTAAAGCAAACTGTGCATTAAAATTAGAAGGTTGACCCAATATAATAGCCTTTACCGGTTCTATATATTTCTGCATCTTCGTTAACGGAATCTACAGAAACACCTTGCTTTTTAAGGTCTTCTAAACAGGTTCCTGTTAGTTGCTTTTCTATAGCTGCTTCTAAGGCTTGTTCGTTTGTTTGGCTATGCATATTCTATTTTTTAAACAATTTCTAAATGAACTAAATATTCATTTATACTAGTTATATATTTTGGGTTTGAAAAGAAGTCATAAATAGGGATAATGTCTAATTTGTTTTTAACTAACCATACCTCATAATCCTTTTCATTATTTTTCCCGAATTCAAACTCTGATTTGGATAAGAAGAAATTACCATTATCAAAGGTTTTAACTTCAACATACTTTACTTCGTCTTTTTCGTTTGTGTATCTTATATCGCATTGCAGCCCTTCATTGTCTTCACTTACAAGGTCAACATTTTTATAGCCATTTTCAATTAGAAAATCATAGACAACTTGTTCTGAGTTATTCCCTTTTAACTTTAAACCTTTACTGTTTTTCTCTTTTGGTGTAAACACCCTATTTCTTTTGACGCCTTTAGGTGGTATTTTGGTTTTTAAAACATCACTATCAAGTAAACGAGTTTCTACAATAACACCGTCACCATTTTTAGGTATACCGTTAGATGAAAAATTTTCGCTTTCATTTTCCACAGCCTCTTTTAACTCATCCTTAATAACTTCTAATGTATCTTCAAAATATAGTAGACTTTTTAAACGTTCGCTTTGGCTGATTTCGTAAAGCTCATCTTCAGTAAAATTCTCTTTATGTTTTCTTTTTATTTCTTCAAGATTAAAATTGCTATTTAAACTTAAATTCGGATAAATTGTATTTTTATAATCTTCAAAAACAAGAACTTTATTTATATTAAAGTGATGTCTAAACTCCTCCGTTTTCTGTCGTGCATATTCTCTATAGTCTTCATACTTATTTATTTCAACTAAAAACTTAGCTTTCTCATCAATCGTTTTAGTTTCAAAACTTTTCCAAACAGAAGATTTTATTGAGTTTTTTTTGGAAAGAATAGAATCTTTTATTTTTGAAAGATGATATTTAGAAAGACTAATTTTATAACTATAATGTTTAGCGAAATTCTCAAGAGTGATATCTAATTCACTAAACAACTGTTCAATTTTAGCTAATTCATTTTCTAAGTTGATTTTTTCATAATCTAGAGAATTGGTGTCAAACTCAAGACCAAAATTCTCTATTATCTTTTTCTCTAAAGCAAAATCGTCAAGAAAATCATTATATGTATGGTTCTTTGTTTGAAATATCGCTTGCCAAAAGGCTTGTTTATAATCAGCAAGACCTAAAAACTCCCTAGCATCATTCAATGTATCTATTCCTAAATCATTTTTTATACTATTCTGAACATCTTCATAATCACTTCTTAAAATATATTTATACTCATTTTTATCACTATTAACATCAAAAGCAAGAGATATAATATCTGCAAAACTGTTTATGAATTCCGCATTTTTCTTTAAAGAATCTATAGAATCAAAATCATTTACTTTTATTAAATACGTTTGTTCTTCTAAATGTAAAAATTCATAATCTGCTACTTCGTAATTGTACTCTTTAACACTATAATCGATAGAAGTACACAGCAAAATTTCTATTTTATTACAAATTGATGCCTGTGTTTTTCTTACTTCAACGTCTTCAATTACATTTAATCGATGACTTAGCATAAAAGGCTTTAAACCTGTTAAAATTGTAGCAAATGTTTCCGTTAAGGATGTTAACATTACCTTATCCTTAATTTCAATTTTAATCTCTTTTAAATCATTAATACCGAAAAATTTTATAGCTTCTGCACCACCTGCTCTTGATGGATAATTAAATATTGGAAAATCTTTTTTAAGTTTATTAGGCAATTTAATCTTCTCACTAAAATATACTTCGTCTTGATTATAAAGTTGAAGTTCACTTCCATTATGAGCAAAAAGCTTTAGTGGTTCTTCAATTTCAACTTCATTATCATTATAATGGCTTAGTGCTTTTTTATAAAAAGTTTGTGACTTAGCTCCTGTCGGGTAATTATCAGGTAACTTATTTATAATTTCTGCAACTTTTTCAATTGGTAATTGGTTAAAATCATCATTTGCTCCTAGACTTACTAATATTTCATTAATTATGGTTTTATTGATATTACTATCAAAATCCATAATCTTCTTATAGTTTATTTTATAGTTATTAACCCAAGAATACTTTTCGTCTATAAGTAATTCTGAAAAATTATACTTGTAATTTTTAATAATTAAATACTTTAAATAAGAAGGTTTTGTTTGGACTGTGTGGTAAGTGCGATAAAAGTACTGAAACTTATCATCATTATTATTATCATATAATTGTTGTTTTAAAACATCATCATAATAAATCCAAAGAATTAACTTTTCTATAGTTATCTTATCTAAGGTAGATTTAAAGTTGTTAATTGTTTTATAATTAATCCTATACCCGGTTTGTTTTTCAAATCCATTATAACTTTGTATGAAGTTGACATAACTATCAATTTCGGAATTTATAGAAAAATTATTACTGTAACTTGCATAATTATTTACTTTTATCCATTTTAAATACCTTTCTAATTCTTGAATATTTTCATTTTCATCTAAACCTGAATCACTCGGTTTAGCTATAAATTTTTCATCAGGATAAACATCCTTAAAGATTAAAAATGTTTTTTCTCCTGTTGGATAAAATTCTGAAAGCACCATATCTTCTGTGAATGCTATTTTACCACTTTTGGTAATACACGGAATTTTTATTGTATCATCAGGAATCTTTGTACCTTCTTTCATTAATTTGAAATTGTGATACAGACAATTATTCATTTCCTGAATATAGATGTTAGCTTTAGTTTGATCCTTTTTTATTTGATTATTAGTTTCACTAATAATTTTTTGAGATAATGTTGCTGGCTCATAACTATGAATATTACAGAATGTTTTTAATTCATCATATATAAAACGACCTTTATTTGAGTTTTCATTTGTTTCAAATTTAAATTCATTTAATAAGTAATTAAATAAATCATCATTTATAAATTGAATTTTAGTAAAGCTTGGTCTTTTTAATTCTTTTTCTTCTGAGGTAGATTTGGTTGTGGAAACAGGTGTGTAAATGTATTCATTGCCATCTATTGGTTTACCTTCCTTATTAATTAAGAAATTAAGCCCTTTTGTCTGTTCTTTTTTATTAAAATAAAGGTTTTTAGTTATTAAGCGTATCCAAATTGCTCGATGCTCGTTTGACATTTTTTTTTCTGAAACCTCATTTATTAAATCTAAATAATTTTCTACTCTGACAAGTTTACTTTTTATTTTATCCTCTAAATTAAATTGTTTAAGAGAAAGTTTTTTTAAAGGCAATAGATGAATAGGAAATATATCTTGAACATTTACATCTTGTAAAATTTCTGCAAATTCTTCATTAATATATAATACTTCTTCTAAACTTCTATATTCATTATCTATACAAGGAAATATAGGTTCATTATTAATGGCTTCTTCAATTAAATCGTAATACCCTAAATTATCTAGAGTATCGGCTTTGTGTTTATGATTTAAAATTGATAAAGGTTGATAAGATACTTTAGCTTGCGAATAATATTTAGCAACATCAATAGTAAAAGCAACTACTTCTTCTAAAATAAATCTATTTTTATCTGAATCGTTTAATTGATTTCTTGTTGCATCTAAATCAAAAGTTGCATGTAAAACATATGGCTGATTTAGCTTAATATTGGTTGGGAAAAATGAATATAAATTTGGTGAAGATTTTTCAAAATTATCTTCTACAGCAATTTTAATTTGATAATATTCTATTTCTTTTTTATTAGAATCCTGAAATTTAGAAGGTAATTTTTTTTCTACTTCAAAAATAGACCAAGAATTATCTGTAAATTGAATATGTTCTTTAGGTGAAAAATTAGTTGTTTTTTGTAAATGAGTTTCTCTATTACATTTTATATTATCAACGTCTTCAAAGCCAATAAAATGAACTTCTTCTATGTGTTTTAAAAATAATAAGGTCTCTGGGGTAATGTTTTTGACTTGTTTAAAAATATCTTTAAATGCCTTTTTCTTAAACTGAATAATTATAGCTGTTTTAAAGTTACCTTGATTAATGTTTTTAAGTATTGGCATGCTTAAAAAAGGCATTGGTATTGTACTTTCAGAAAGATTTTCCTCTTTAACGATGTGTTGTCTTTCTTCTTCTAAAAACAACTTTTCATAATTCTCTTTTGTGTTTTTTTCTGAATAGAAAAGAGATAGATTATTACTTTGTATTTCTATAGATTTACTCCAATTAATAATAGAACGAAAACCTAGGCCTTTATTCCCAATATATTTACGAGAAGTTTTAGAAGATAAATTGGCTATAAATAATGAACGATATCCTTTTTCTGAAAACGAAGTATTCCCATTGTTACTAATACTTATAGTCTTAGCGTCTTTATTTAATGCTATGGTAACTTTTGTTGCACCTTCATCATCACAATTTTGAAGTAACTCAAGTAGTTGTCTTCCATTGTAACCTTTAATGGTTTCTAGCTCGCGTTGGTAGTCTCCAAGCATTTCGCCATAATCATCTATATAACGTTTTTTCTTTTTCTTAATAAGATTTAAAATAAAGTCTTTCATAGCTTTTTTTATTCTTTTTCTAACAAACCCTAACCTTACCAGTTACAACCCCATTTATTAAACTACTCTTATACTCCTTTAACTTATCTATTTCTTGCTGTTTTAAGCTAATAGCAGTTTCTGTTTTTTTATTATCATCACTATATTTTGCAAGAATTTCTTTTTGTTCATTAACAGGTGGTACAATTACATTTAATTGTGAATATTTATCTGCTCCAATATTTTCAATAGTTGCCTTAATAAAAATACTATCCTTCCATTTATTGAATAACTCTGAATTAGTAAACAAATAAAGAAAGTCACTTAAAATAATTTCTTCATTCGCTTCTGCTTTAATCAAATACCCTGCAAAATGTATTGTCCTGATATAGGTTGACCTTTTTTAGGTTAATTTATACCGTTCAAACTATTTTTTTAGCCGTTTAGAAGGCTAAAAATAATTTAAACTAGGTTTGTTCTTAAATTGTTAGTTCAGTCAAATTTACATTATTTTTTCGATAGGATTTGTATTTGATGTTTGGATTTAAATGTACTTCAGCTGGTTTTCTTAATTCTAGGCTAAAATGTGTTCTTAAATTGTTGTAAATATATACAGCTTGTTTAGCTGATTTTTGAGCAATAAGAGTGTTTTTAAGGCAGTTTCTAAGGCCATATTCATATTTCAAAGTTCTATTGATTCTCTCTGCAATAGCGTTTTCATATGGGTCATATTGCTCTGTCATGCTCATTGTTATTCCATTATTTTCAGCAAACTGGGTATATTCTGGGCAACAGTATTGCATACCTCTGTCAGAATGATGAATTAATTTTTTGTCAGGGTATTTTCTGTTTTTAATAGCCATTTTTAAAGCATCTTTACAGAGTGATACCCTCATATGGTCATCTAATTTATATCCCATAATTTTCTTAGAGTACGCGTCGGTTACAATTGCTAAATAGTTGTGTCCTTTTTCTGTTTTAATGTATGTAATATCACTTACCCAAAGTTGTTCGGGTCTAGTAGGTATTTTGCTTTGAATGAGGTTTTTATATTTTTTAAATAGATGATTAGAGTTTGTGGTAGTTATGTAGTTTTTGAGTTTAGGTACGAGTAAATTATGCAGTCTTAATACATCAAAAAACTTATCTCTACCGATTTTAATTTTGTGTTCTATCAACTGATTTTTAAGTTCTTTATAGAGTTTTTTACCCCCAGTCCTTGAGCTTACTTTTTTACGATATTCTTTGACCATCGAAATTATTTTAGTGTCGTTTATCGCTTTGCATTGTTTTACTTTTTCTCTTTTGTAGAAGGCTTGTTTACTAATCCCAAAACATTGATAGAACCATTTTCTTTTAAAATGTTTTTCTTCTTTAGTTCTATCTCTTTTGCTAATGTTTTGGGTAGCGACTTTTTTGACAAATCGATGCCAGTAATGATTTCCATATCTGCAATAATATCTTGCTGAAAGTCTTTTACAAACTCCAGTTCTTCAATACGTTCCTTTAGTTTTTTAATTTCATCTAATTTACTCATACCTGTGTTTTGTTGGACTAAAGTACTATATTTTTTGATCCAATAGCCAATTGTTGTTCTTGGAACGGCATATTTTTTGGAAGCAAAGTTAGTAGAAATCTGACCATTTTGAATTTGGTCAACGACGAATAATTTGAGTTCTAAAGTTACTTTTTCGTAGCTTTTTTTTCGCCAGTGTTCTTTTTGTGTTTTCATAAGTGACTATAATTAAATGTTTAATTTTTAGTCAACCTATTTCAGGACGCTTCAAAACAATAATTATCCTCAACGGACATAGATTTTTTAAACTGATACGTTTTTCCTACAGTAGCTCCACTTCTTGCAAATAAAATATCTCCATCTTTAAGTAAATAATCTCCTCCATTTTTCCAAGAAAGTGAAAGTTTGTTCTTCTCACTTAATTTACCATCATTCCCAAAATCAGTTATTCTTACATAACGTGGTAAATCAATATCGTAATCAATTCCACTTTCATTTGCTCCGTATTTTAATTTTTCATTTAAAAGATATTTCAATTTCTTCACCTCCCAACCCACAGGAATCTCTCCAATCCATTCTACACCAGAGTCTTTCATTTCGACTTCGCTCAATGACCGAATCCCTTTAGTAACCGCATTATGGATTAGTATTTGTTTGCGTTCTTTAAGCAGTTGTATTTGTTGGTCTTTTATAGCAATAGCTTCGTCTATTTTGGTGGTTTTATCGTCTAAAAATTGTGCTATTTTGGTTTGTTCTTGAAGTGGTGGAATCCAAACATTAGTTTCTTTTAAAACTGATTGAGTAATACTATACACTTTAACCCCTTTAACTTTTTTTCTAATTTGATTTCTAAATGAGGTAGAATCAAATACAAAAGCTAAAAAAAGCGACTCTATTTTAATTTTTGGTCTTGCAATTACAGTATGGTATCCTGCAAAGGTTTTATCGCTTGACCTTAAATGTGTGAAATTCCCAGAACCTTCAATATCTTCAGATGTATCTGCAAAAACAAAGTCACCTTTGTTTAAAAGTGAATTTGAATCTGAAATTAGATATTCTTCACCAACACATTTTAACTTATGTTTAGTTGTGTCTAATTCAAACCCAAATTTTGAATGAATCTCTCCATAATTCACACAAAAAATACCTTCATTAATTAAGTTCTGTTTCGTAATTGTTAAACCTTTACTTTGGTCAAGAACAAACTTAAATTTTTTAGTTTCCCAATGCTCAGGAATTTCACCCAACCATTCTACACCAGAGTCTTTATAAGCTTCGTAGCGTTTTATATTCTTTTCTACAGCTATTTCTTTCATCATCTTATTTCTTTTTTAGCTGTTTTTGGGTTTGTTCTAAATGTTTAATAAAATCGTTTTCTGCTTTAGACAACTCGTTTTTGGTTTGCTCTTTATAGTCTAAATACGTTTCGTTTGCTCTTTCAAGCGCTTGTTTGTGGCTAACGGTTCCCGCGTGTGTTAAAATATCGTTTCCTGTTAAACTTAAAAAATCGTCTGCACGTTGCAACCAATCTTTCATGGTCATGGGTTTGCGGTTTAGTGCTTGCAGTTCTGCTATTTCTAAATAGGCAGTTACCATTCGGTTGAGTACGTTTAACTCGTCCTCATTTAAATAGTTTTTAGCAATACCTACTTCTTGTTTGGTCGGTTTTCCGCCTTTAAAGGTGGTTAAACCTAAAAAAGGTTTTGCTGCATCTATTCGGCTATACACCACTTCGGCAGCGGTTTGCCCATGTGCTGCCCAATGCATTTTATTTTGTATGGTTTTAAAAAATAGTTGAGACGTATCGGCATTAGGGTCATAATCTACACTGGTAGCATAGATGTCTAATACTTTACGCCAGAATACTTTTTCGGAAGAGCGTATATCACGAATACGTGCTAAAAGTTCTTCAAAATAATTACCACTACCTGCTTCTTTAAGCAAGTCGTCGTTCATAGTAAAACCTTTTACAATGTACTCTCGCAAACGTGCGGTTGCCCATTGTCTAAACTTGGTTCCTTGTATGCTTTTAACTCGATACCCTACAGAAATAATAACATCTAAGTTGTAAAATGTACTCTCTGTTTCTTGTGTTTTTCCAACAATGGCACCATGTTGCGTGGTATGTCGGATTTTCCGACTCACCACTGTTTTATCTAATTCACCCTCTTTAAAAATATTCCCAATATGTTCCGTAATCGTAGAACGCCCTTTTCCAAATAACGTTGCCATTTGTGCTTGAGTAATCCAAACAGTTTCGTTTTCTAATCGCGTTTGTATTTTTGTTTGTCCGTCTTCGGTTTGGTATATAATAATTTCTGAATCCATTGTTATACCAAGTTTAAAATTTCGGCAATTAAACCATCACTTTTGGTTTCTAAATCTAAAATATCTTTAGTAACGTCTTCTATATTTCGTAAAGGTGTGTGCTTGTAAAAGTATTTGTTAAAACTAATTTCATACCCAATTTTGGTAGCATCAAGGTTTATCCAAGATTCTGATACATGTGGTTGTACTTCACGTAAAAAGTAACTGTGAATGTTGTCTTTTAGAGGAACGTTTTCGGTGTCTCGTAAGTCACTTTCGGTTTCGTAGACAATGTATTCGCCTTTTTTATTAGTTGCGGAATAGCCAAAGTCCGCTAAATCAGCTTCTTTGCAATCTAAATGTGCTAAAAGTTTGGTTAATTTATCACCAGATAGTTTTTCTACTTTTTTAATTACTTTATCTGCTGTGGCATCGTACCAACTTACGGCGTTTAAAATGGCTTTTTTATCGGAAGCAGAAACGTTTAGCTTTTGTTCCTTAATTGCGGCACTTACTAATTTTTCAAAATCATTAAAATTACTGTGTTCTTTACTGCCAATGGCTTTTAAAAGTTTAGTACCTGCTTGTACCAGATTCAAATGTTTTTGCCACGTTTTTATATTGGTTAATTTGTTTTTGTTGGCAGCAGATAAATTGAGTTCATTTTTTTCGCACCAAACTAATAAAGGAACTTGGTATTCTTTTGTATTTGTATAGATGCTATCTCCGTATGTTTTATACGCATATTCCATGGGCTCTTTTAAAGCCTTGTCAAAACGAAGTTTTTCTATACGTTCTTTTGAAAATTGTGCTTTTAAACGTTTTGGTCTTTCTATAGTTGCTTTGTAATACCCAAAATCTGTATTATCGAATACTTGTGCTGCTATACTTGCTTGTGCTGAGCCTGTCGAAGTATCGCTTTCACGTTCGGTAACACTTAAATTTGTATAGGTTTTTACAATTTCGGTAATATGTTTTGGTGAGAATTCACAATTCTTGTTTCCTAAGTTTTTACGCAATTTTCTATACAACTGTCCTGCATCAATTAATTGTACTTTTCCTTTTCGGTTAGCGGTTTTATTGTTGCTTAAAATCCAGATATAAGTTGTAATTCCTGTATTGTAAAACAAGTTGTTTGGCAGTTGCACAATGGCTTCTAACCAATCATTCTCTATAATATGTCTTCGGATGTTGCTTTCGCCTCCGCCTGCATCTCCTGTAAATAAGCTACTTCCGTTATGTACCGAAGCAATGCGTGTTCCTGATGTACTTTGGTCTAAAGATTTCATTTTAGAAACCATTTCCATAAGGAATAATAATTGTCCGTCTGAAGACCTTGGAATGGCATCTACATCTTCTAAAACTCCAAAATAGTTGGTGTTTTGAATTTTAAAACGAGGATCAATAACATCTTTACCATCTTTGATATATTTCTGCTCACTTGCCCATGATTTTCCATACGGCGGATTCGAGAGCATAAAATCGAAGCTTCTTCCTGCAAATTGATCTGTAGATAGGGTAGAACCTACTTTAATGTTTTCGGGATCATTCCCTTTAATCATCATATCAGACTTACAAATGGCGTAGGTTTCGTCGTTTATTTCTTTTCCGAAAAGATATACATCACCTGTTGCTTTTATTTCTCCTGCTTCATCTTTGATAAAGTTTTGAGATTCGGTTAACATTCCGCCAGAACCACAAGCAGGATCGTAAATGGTCATTACAGGTGGTAAATTATCTTTAATGGGATCGAAGATAATGTGTGTCATTAAATCGATTACTTCACGAGGCGTAAAATGTTCTCCTGCTTCTTCGTTATTTTCTTCGTTAAATTTACGAATCAGTTCTTCAAACACATAACCCATTCCTAAGTTAGAAAGCGCAGGTAGTTTTCTACCATCTGGGTCTAATTTCTCAAAAGGAGTTAGGTTGATGTGTGACGATGTAAATTTTTCTAATACGTCTAACAACACATCTTTACTCGCCATGTGCGCTACTTGACTGCGTAATTTAAACTTGCCAATAATTTCTTTTACATTCGGACTGAATCCATTTAGATAATCTTCAAAATTACCTTGTAAAATTTGTGAGCTATTGGTGGCTGTATCTTTTATTTTTTGAAGTGTCCATTTGCTGGTATTGTAAAAAACGTAACCAGAAGCTTCTGTTAATCCTTTTTCATCGAATTCAGTGAATTTTAATTCCTCTTTTTGAAAAACAACTTCTTCTAAAACTTCGTCTTTTGTAGGTTCTAAAAGGGCATCTAATCTTCGTAAAACAATCATTGGTAAAATAACGTCTCTATATTTTCCTCGTACGTAAACATCTCTAAGACAATCGTCTGCTATAGACCAAATAAAGGATACTAATTTATTGTGTGATGATTTATTCATATATATGGATTTTTCCTTATCATGCTATATACATCATTAGGAATACAATTTTTTTGAGAGCATCTAAAGTAGTAAAATCGGTTCATATATAATTACGGAAAACCATAATTGTATAAAACTATATTTATAGAAATATATAAGAGTTTGAACAACAAACTTATATTCTAAGAAGATATTATTTTAAGTTGAATATTCCATATTCCATATTCCGATATGGAATATAAAATATCAGAGATTAAGAATTTCTAGGATCATTAGCAAACTCATTTTTGTAGACTGAATTACATTGATACTAAAAGACCTAAAACGTTGTGTATTATTATAAAAATATTTAATAGGTTAGGAGTGGAGTTAAAGGTTTTAAAGATATTTCTATCTTAATATAAAACTATATTTTTATAAAACTTTAGATTATTTATTAGTGTTCAGTGAGAATGAACACCAAGTTATTATGGACAAAAAAAAATCGAGTAGTTTTTCCGTTTTCAAAATCAGTTGATTATTAACTTAAAAAACAGTATAAAAATAAAGATATTCTGAATGGTTTATATATTATATTCAGGTGGATTTTATAATTTTAAAATTAACTTTTAATAAGTATTTAAGTAGTTTTTAATCAATGATTTACTTCCCAATACAATATGTAATATTCCTATATCCTATTGGGTTTGTAGCAGTTTTGGTGTACTATAGCTGTACACTTTATTTATCTTTTAGCTGTTGTTTAGTGGATAAAAGTACAAATATTTTTGAAGTGTTTATTCATAATATGTTTTTTCTGTTAAATTAAATAAAGGTTTTTATAAGTAATAAAATTAATTAGAGGTTAAAGGATCAATAGAGTTTGCAATGTCGGTAGCCCATTTTACCCAAGCTTTTTTCTGCTCATCAAATGTATTATTTGATTTATCTTTTTCAATGGCTGCATTAATATAATTTCTTAAAATAGTAGCTTTCTTCCATTTTTCACTATGAATAATTAAATTTTGAATTCGTACTTCTTCTTTTTTTATAAGCAACAGTCTTTCTTCTTCTTTTAAACGTTCAATTTCATTAATCCGTTCTTGTTCTGCCTGTTTCTTCCTTAGATCGTGCCAATATTTACAATCCTGCTCTATCCAGGCAATTATGTTAGGAATATACTCTTCAAGTTTTTTATTTTCTTTATCAATCCAGCTTTTATGATTGAAGGATGGTCCAGCTCTAAATTCTAAGTTACTTGTTTTTATAAAGCTTTGATTACTCCAACCTTTTTCGTCTGTGGTACGAATACGATTATATTTTTGACGTAAATAAAATTCTGTTTTTTGACCAAACATTTCAACACAGCAATTACCATATTCAAAAACTATAGAATGGTTTTGTTTGTATATATATGAAACAATTACATTCATTATCCTTAGTGCTCTATTCCGAAGTTTTAGGTCTGTATGAATAGGAAGAATCTCGTTAAACACTTTTCTTTCAATCTCATAATTAGATTTAGTTAATTTATCTAAATCTTCTAATCCTTTTTTTGCTTTTAAAATAAGAGGATGGGGGTTTTTTAATGTTAATGGAACATTAAAACTATACGTAAGGTTATTTTTTAGTTCAAAAACCCTTTTATTAAAAGGGGAAGTTAAAAACGGAATATCTTTTTCACCTTCGTTTCGTTTTACTAGTTTAATCTTTTCTTGAACTACTTTTTCATTCTCTGGTAAATCAATTATAATAATAGCTTTATTATACTTTATTTTTTGCCAATGACCATTAAGAGGTAGAGGGATATTAAAATGTTTACATATTTTCCTTACATCACTAGTAGAAATACGATAGTTTTTAGAAATTGCAGATATGGATTTTGACCAAACTAAATTGTAAAATAATTTTCTCGTAAATTCAATTGTTTTCATAAGTCATATATAATTATACTTTTATATAAAAATATAACTATTTTATGAAGATGAATTTATTTTTGATATTTGAATAGGGGAGTGCTTAGATTGTTTTCATATAGTTTAAATACTCATTTAGCAATATCATTGGTTAAATCATCATTCTCATTTTACTTTTACTTATTTATAACAAACTTAATAATAGTTGAATAAAAATTATTTAATTTTGAGATGAGAGTCATTAGTTTTAAAATGAAACTTGATCGATACCTAGATATTTTTCTTCAATAGAATCAGCAAACTTAATTACTTTTTTTATAATTGTTAGTTGCTTATGAGGTTCCTCATTCAAACTCATTAAACTTTGAACTAACAGAAAACTATTACCTTCAATAAAATTTAAATTGTACTCATCTAAATAATTCCTAATTTCTTCTCGCTCTCTTCTTGACCTTAAATCATTACTACGACAAATAATAGACTCCACAGAATACAATAAAGAACCAAAAAATTCTCCTTTCACTAACAATATCTTTAAAGGAGCTCTTCTTCCATTAAGTTTAATATTAGATTTTATCGTAAAACTTCTTTCATTAACTGTTGTTGGCGAATTGAATTCAGTAAAACTACTTTTAATAAACTGAAACATCTCATTTAATGATTTAAGCAAGTCCGCTTTTTTGTGCCCTATACTATTTTTTATAATCAATTCTGATTTATCTTCAGAACTTACACCTTTAAAGTTTTCGAAGTCATAGGTAGAAGATAATAGTGTTTTTATTTGTTTAGGTATTTCTTTTACAATTTCATCTGTTGCAACTTTAGTATCTTTCTCGCTTACTATAGATATATCGTAAAATGTCTCAATAAAATCATTCATTTTATTGAATACCTTCGCTACTTGATTTACTTCTAATGTGTCAGCTAAATACGGATAAAACACCTGTAATGAATTATTAAAACTATTTTCACCATCTCTTTTAAGATCAAAATAGCAACTTGAATTTATCCTATCAATTCGACCAGTACGTTGTTCCATATCTGAAGGATTCCATGCAATTCCGTAATGATAAACATCTTTACAGTATAAATGCAAATCCTCTCCTTCTTTTAATATATCAGTGGTTATTAATACATAAGGATAACCAGGCATTCTAAATTGTGTAGCTACTCTACTAACATCTCGTTTATGAGATCCACTAACCCCTACTATTGGTTGTTGTCCATAAAGTGCTCGTTTAATCTTGTCTTTATCAGAAAAATTAGTAGTCATTATTTTATCAAAATCATTAATAATTTGCTTTAATTCAGAAAGTACTTCAGGAAAAGAATTTTTAAGAATTTGTACTAATTCTTTTTCAAAATTATCCTTAACCAAACATTCTGCAATGTATGCAGGTAATAACCCAGAACCATTTCTAAAAACACCTTGCAGGATATCAATTAAAGCATTAAAATCATTTAAAAATTCATCTTTTTTTGATGTTGACTTCCATTTACTTGAAACCCAAATATCAAATTCATTTTTTAATATCCCTTCAAATAGATAGTTAAAAAATGTTTTCTTTTTATAATATGAGTCTATAGCTACATTGTTTTTATCCTTTAAAATCAATGCATCTAAGAGATTATCATTTACTACATCAATACGTTTAGCTTCTGTTCTATCTTTATCCTTGAATTTTATGATTTTTAATTTAGAAGAATCAAAAGCAATATCATTTATTGAATCTTTTAAATAATAATTGTTAAATCTATACCAGTCTTTTGTTGCTACCCTTTTTCTGAAATTAAACCCCTCTATGTAGCGTTTAGAACTAAAATATGACGAAAAGAAATACCCAAAAACATCTTCATTTAAATCTAAAAATTCTTCATTTTCATCAAATTCATCATTCTCTTTTTTTTCAACTAGATGTGAATCAATTAGTTCTTTTGCGATTTCTTTTAAACTTAACTTAATATTCTTTAAGCCAATATGTTGCTTTACATTATCCCTAAACTGAATTACTTTTTTATTTTCATCATCCGAATTATAAATAGCGATTAAATATTCATTAACCAACTGTAAAGGATCATTTAGATCATCAACAATTAATTCATGATAGTCTTTTTTATAACTTTCATAAACTCTATAACTAAGATCTTTAAGGACATTTTCTATATCGAATATTTGATGACGTTCTTTAAAAGAAGTGTCTAATTGTTTTAATCTATTATGTCTTTTTAGATATTTTTTTATTTTAGAATAATGCCAGTTTTCAACCTCAAATGTTAGTTTTCGCTCTAATTCAATTACAGATGCAATACGCCTTACAAAAACCAGTGACTTATGTCCATGCTTTAACCCATCTATTAAAACACGAATAAGATTATCTTGTTTTGGGTGTGGTAAATGTTTATCAAATGTATCAAAATAGGATTCTGCTACTTGTTTTATGACATTATGATCTGCAGCTTTATTTGCATTCTGATTTGAATCTTCAAATTCTTTTTCTTCATGTTCTTGAGTTTTAAAAGTTTCAAAACCTGCAAGCATGCCTATTTCAAAACTTCTATTATTGGACTCGTTAAAATGTTTTAATGTTTTTAACTGAAGTAATCCAATAATAATAGACTCTAAATCATCTTCTATATATTGAGGGTTTGCGTCTTCTTTTTTAACTACATTTCCCCGTCTATGTTCATGCCTATACATATTTCGACTAACATCACCATCTTTATCTAATTTAATTTTCATTAGACCTCTAATCATAAAAGTGTTTAAAGCTGCTTTTACTTCTTCATTAACATTTTTGGCTTTTTTAAATTTATGTTTTGGTAAAAAGCAATCCAATTGCTGCTTTAATTCATACAAGCCATTATCGATAGGAGTTGCTGATAAAAAGATTACTTTTTTAACCTTCTGAGTAATTCTAGATTTTAATTCTGGAAAATGATTAAAAATAAAGTCATTATCCTCTGGAATAATAACGCCCATTAATCTCGACACAACTTGATTTCTAATAGAAACTCCGCTATCAATTCCATGTTTAAAATTATGAGCTTCATCAACAATTAATAGATCTACTTCAGGAAATGAAATATTTAATAAAAACGCGAAAAGTCGCTTCAAATATATTTCAGAAGGACCTTTATAAAGTGTTCTCCCTTCATTAAAATAAGGTTTTATATCTTCGGGAAGTTCATTTTCTAACTTTGTTTTCCAATCGTAATTATCTGATGTAGCAATGCTAAATGATGAATTTCTGTATACCTCGTAAGACGTATAATCAGTATTAAACCCCTCTAACTTATTATGTATATTACTATCGTTACAATTCCCTACAGATGTTCCTAATACAGACTTAACAATATTACATTCCAATAAATAATTATGATTAATAAAATTATTGATTTCTTTTGTCCATTTATATTGCAGATTTCTCTTAGGAACCAAAATCACATCTTTATAAACAGCTCGTCTTTCAGAAGTCGAAAAATGCCTTAAAAGCGATGCGATACCCAAAGCAACATAGGTTTTACCTAATCCAACTTCATCTGCTATATATAACATATCAGAATCTTCTTGAATTAGACAATTAAAGCCCTTTAAAATAACCTGAAATTGTCTTTCTGCTATTTCATTATCAATAGAATCATAAGGGTTTAAATTGATTATTTTTCTTGCTTCAGCTTCACTTAATATCATTCTTCAACATTTTTAAAGTCCATTTTAAGTGTTTTTCCGTTAAATTACCTTTAACTATTTCATTTGCTACTTTTTTAATATTTGTCTTTAGTGTTTTTCGAATATCCTTTATTTTAATATAATCCAAGTCATCTTCAAAATCACTATCACTTAAATCTTTATAAAAAAACATATAAATAACATTCAAGAGCAACCAATAAAATCCAGCATTTAGTTTGCCATCGGTAAACATTTTAGCTATCAAATTTCTATAGCCAATAATTGTATCTACATTATTAGTAAAAAGGTAATAATCTCTTAATGTTCTATTAGTCTTCTTTTCAGATATAGTTCTACCTTGTGCAAACATGCGCTTTTGTAGTTTTATTAAACCACTTAAATGGGTAGCCATAATATTAAGCGTGCTACTTGTAACCTTTAACTCATCATCTTTAATATCTCCTGCCTCATCTGTAATACGGTCAATAAAACTATCTATAATTCTAAGTGTTGTTGCATTGTCTTTTGTAGTATCCAGTTCCAGCCATAACTGGAGTAATTCAGCATCATTAAGATTAAGGTGTTCTGGCAATGGTTTTGCCTCAATGTTTTTATGAGTTAGGTAATAATAAAAATAATATTGATGTTTTGAAGGTTTTACTTTTAAAATAGGATTGTTAGATAACGAACGTATATAATCATCATTTAACTTTACTTTTCTTGATCTATTTATTTGTAAAGAATTTAAATTATCAAATTCAATTTCACCTTTTTGGTTAGGCTCATCATAATTAATAATCTCTAAAGTTTTTAAACTCCAATCTAAAACAAAACTGAGCATAAAAGCATCTTCTCTTTTGTCTGGAACCTTCTCTTCTTCACTATGCCCTGAGAATGTTAAATTATCTAAAGAGCACGATTGTAATAAACTTTTAAAATCATCCTTAGGATTGGAGTAAAGTATTGCAGATTCGTAATTACCTCCTGCTTTAACACCTTTCCAAGCCATATTGGTAAAATTTACAGAACCAACAATAGTAAAAACATGTTTATTTCCAACAAATTGATATATTTTTGAGTGATTAAAACGATAGCCTTTAGTGTCATTAATTGCTATTATAGATTTCCATTGAAAACCTTGAGACTCCACTTCTTCAAATAAGGATTGATCTAAAGCTACTAAATTTGTATTTTCAAAAGGAATAGACAGACTAATATCCTCACATCCAGTAACTCCTTTTAAGTCGTTAAATAACACCATTCCCTTTGAAAAATAAGGAGATACAACTTCTACTTTTTCAAAGGGTTCATTATTATTTAATCGTTCTTTAATATTTTTAATATAATCTTTAAAGCTATGGAAACTGTAATCTGAAATGGTATCAAAATATTCTGTAGAAACTTCCTTTGTATAACCTTGTGCTTTAAAGAAACGCTCTAATAAGATATCTGCTTTACTTAAAGTATCTTCATTTCTAAAATCATCATGATAAAAATGACCTCTAACATGACGATTAAATTTTTTTAACTGGTCTTTAAAAGTACGTGGATAATACACCTTACTTTTCAATTTAAAAAAATTGACACCTTCTAGGTTACTACACCAACCAGCTTCTGTTAAATTATTAGAACCAGTAATTACTATTAGTTCATTATCTTCTAATAGAATAAAACTATGTTTTGGATGGTAACACGGTTTAAAACCATTTTTATGTTTAGGAACATCAATTGGTCGTACTAAATAGTTTAAATGAATTCCTCTCTGTGTTTTTGCATGAAAATCACAATACACAGTAATAGGCGGTAAATCGTGCTGAAATTTTTTCCAAAGTATTGTATTTTGAATTTTGTTATCTCCAAACGGAATATCTGGTAAAAATAATGGCAGTAAATAGTTTTCAAAAAACTCAGAATCAAAATTGAATGTATGAAAAACAGCAGCCTTAACTCTTCTTCCGTTTAATTCTTCCTTTAAATGTTCTGCTAATACGTATTTAGTCATTGCTTAACATAATTTGCTTATACAAAGAAATGTATGTTGGTAAAAAATAATTATTTTCAAAAGATGTATTGTAATCAAACTCTCTAATAATTCTTGCTCCGTCAGCATAACAAATAATTACAGTGTTTCCTTCTTGTTTAATCCAAGCTGAATTTTTTCTACTATCACTTATGGCTTTGTTTCTATTTATTACAGCTAAAGCCATATTATAACAATTCTCTTTAAAGCATTTGTTTAAATCATCGAGAACAGTATGGTTAAAAATATAATCTAAACTATCTGGAAACCACTTAAAAATAGGAGCATTCTCAATACTATTAACTGTCCAAGTTGGCTCTGATTGTAAAGTTCTAAATAGGTAGGAGTAAGGCGCTAAAACTTGCTCTGCATTTCTAATCTTTAATAAGTTAGTTTTTAATCCTTCAGAATTTGTTTTTGTATTTATAGCATCAATAAAGCTGTAAAGATTAAAGCTCTCCATTTTTACAAACTCAGAATCAGATTCAAATAAATTGAATATATCATTCTGAACATGACCTTCTTCTGTTTCTAAAATTAGCTTTTTATAAAATGTTCTTTCCTCTTTTGTAATTGTTTTTACGCAATCTGAAAAAATTTGTAATTCTTGCTTTGTAAATTCGGATACGTTTTCAGAATACAGGCGGTTTATATACTGCTCTAAAAGGCTATAGTTAACCTTACCTTTTAATGAAGTTTCCATCACTTCTTTAAAATCGATATGTTCTTTTATTCTCATTTCGGTATATGGTCTGTTATATTTACCATAAATACCATAACTTTTTTGATTACTTAAAAGTGTATGTTCGCTTTTATTACTAAAGTGAAATATATTTTTGTTTAAATTTTTTCTAACAAAATCAATACCATTAAAACGATCATCTTTTAAGTATTCTCCTCTAGCAAAACCAAAAGCTTGTTCAAACTTAGTAAAGAATTTTAAAAAATATTTTGGATCCCTATCTCCATAAAAGTACCACGCATACGATAAAATTTGGAAATCTTTTAAATTAATAGAAACTGTAGATAAATACTTTACAACTGTTCTACCCAAAGATTGCCATATAGGTTGAAAACCTAATGGATCTCTTGAACCTTTAATTCTGAAATTGGGGTCTTGTTCTGTTAAGAAAAACATATACTTTTTATTATTATTTTAGTTTTAAACCTTATAATATCTCAATCAATCCTTCATTCCAAAGTGCCAAAACAACATCCATTTGTGAGTTATGATCTTTTTTTAAAATTAATAATTCTATTTTGACTTTTATCCAAAGTTCTTTTGGCGTATAAGTAGTTTCTGTGTTGTTTCTTAATATTTCAATAGCTTTTACAGCATATGCTTTATTGTCAATAGACCTAGTGTATTTTCCTTCAGGTATTCCTTTTATTAGACCTTTTTCACACAAGCCTAAAAAAGCGCTTTTCGGGCAACTTTTTTTCTGAGAACTTACGGAATTGATAAAAGTTTTTTTCACTTCTTTTAACCAATTCTCTTCTGGTGTTCCTTTTGCTTTAGCCGCTTTTATAGCGACTTCTCCATAATCGTTATAATTACACATCATTTATTTTCTTTTTAATTCATCCAAAGTTTTACCAGTTTTATCTTTCCATGATGTCCAACCATTAGCAGCTCTAGCTAAAACAGT
The DNA here is from genome assembly GCF_019263805.1 of Polaribacter sp. NJDZ03. Lineage (NCBI taxonomy): Bacteria > Pseudomonadati > Bacteroidota > Flavobacteriia > Flavobacteriales > Flavobacteriaceae > Polaribacter > Polaribacter sp. NJDZ03. The sequence continues at coordinate 831,720 of NZ_CP079195.1, read as the reverse complement.
TGTAGCTGCAGCACTTAAAGAATTAAATAGATAATCAGATTGAAAAACATATTGACCATTTTCTTCAATTAAAATTGAGTCATTTATAAGTTGTGTACGTAACCTTGAAATCCAAGAATCAATTGATTTTGTTTCTTGTATAGTACAACGACCTCCTTTATAAATTAAGAAACCTTCGTTTGTCAATATACCTTGAGCCGATGCATCTTTGCCTTTACAATAATACACCTCCTTTTTAGATCCTTGTCTTTTATCTTCAAAAATTGGATACCCTAAAGTGGCTAATAATATTTTGGCTGTATCAAAATTATCTAATAAATCATACTCTCTACTTTCTGAAATCGATGGCTTTTTAGAACCTGTATCATTATCTATAACATAACGACCAATCTCTTTGGCTTTACTTAGACAATAATGCTCTAAATATTTACCATCTGTTTTCGTGTACTCATCTGTTTTAGTAGATATAATAACGCAATGTGTCCAGAAGTCTTTTTTACGGTTGTGAGATTGTATGCGTGTAAAACAATCTTCTCCTTCTCCAATATATACTTTGGGTTTTACTCCATCTTCTGTATTGCCGAACAAAAAATATACTCCTGTAAAATAAACCATTTCACGCTTAACAACTTCTTGCATTTTATTTCTAGGAAACAAAATAGCTTTTACTAATCTATTGGTTATTTCTGCTTCACGGATACTGGTTGGCGAACCGTCTGGCAAAAATATTTGTATGGTTTGTGGTCTCATTTTTTATTTTTTTTTAATTAACCCTAACTCTTTTGCAATATCTTTTTCAAATTTTGCTAAAGGTTTTTTATTAAAATCATCTGGATTATAATGATTACGAATAGCTAATTCATAAAGCTCTTGTTCTCCATAACTCCATCGCTTACCAGCATTATCAACAAAAACGTTTCTATAAATATCTTTTATTTTTTTCTTGTTAGTTTTTCTTTGCAAATTAATAAACCCATCTACTATGTCTTGATAATCATTATATATATAATCTAACTTGAATATCTCAATATTCTTTTTTATTCTATTATCATTTCTTAATAAATTTGAAGTATCTATTTTTAACTTAAGCCCTCTTTTATCTCCAAAAAATGCTAGTGGATTTTTAGGTTCATATGTGAATTTTGCGTTTTCTTTTTCAAAACTACTTAAGTAAGGATGAAAATGGGTAGTTAATTCAAATGGTATTTTTCCTTTCAGATTAGAATTACAAATATGACAACTAGGTATTAAGTTATAGAAAGAAAGAGTTAATAGAGGATACTTAGATTGAGGAAAGAAATGGTCTAATTCTGGGCGAATTATTTTTTCACCACAATTCGTTACAGTTAACGTGTAATTTCTATTACAGTATAGACAAGAACGAACACCTAAGGCGTCTGTTAATTTGTACGCACCCCAATTTAGAGAATACATCGAACTATTTTTTATAGAAAACTCAGAATAATCAAAAAGAAAACTTATTAATCTTTTTGTCTGTTGTGTTATTATTGTGTTTTGCTTTTTACTAAAGGCTAACTTATAATTATCACTTTCTTTTATTAAAAAAGAAGGTTTACCAATTAATAAATCACCTATTCTAGTGGTGTTGAAATAATTTAATTGTTTTGTTAATTCATTTATGGTATTTACGTTATTTGGAAATAAACGGAATTTTGAAATGAAAAAATTATCAGTTTTAGTTATAGTTTTAATATTTCGATATTCTCCTTTTACTTTTTTAGTTTTTTTTGTTGATTTCTTTAAAAACCAATTGATTGACTGTACTTTAACAATATCAGAACCATTAATTTTTGCTAAATCTAAATCAAATTGCTTCTTATGAGATTTAGATCTTAAATTAGAATAGTGTAAACATAGTTTTAATACCTCTTTTTTTAAACTAAAAATTTCAGAGATGTATTTAGCATGTTGAATGCTTGCTGATAATAATATTTTATCTGAGATACTAACCATTATTCTTCAAGTTTTTTCAACTGTTCTTCAATTTGTTTTTGTTTTAGTTTTAATTGAATAATTTTTCGCTGATTTTCATCTATTGAACTAATGTATAAATCATATAGTAACTGATTTAATTTTTGATTAATTATTTCGTCTCCTATAATATTAGTAAGTTCTAAAAAATAATCATGCTTCGTTTCATCATATTTCTTGCTAGCTATATAATCTAAAACTTCCTTTATTTTAAACATTGCATGCTCTCCAATAAAGCCATTCTCCATAAAAAATTCATTGTCTAAAAGATCATAAATATTTGCTCCAAATGTTTGTTCCATAGGATTTGACTCCTTAGGTTCTCCTTTGATTAATCTTAAAATATTTTGATTTGGTATGTCAGATAGTATAAATGGAGAATGAGTTGAAAAAACAATATTTAAAGCTTTAATCCCTACCTTATTGTTAAAACCTTGTCTCTTAATCGACTTTAATAATTCTGATATAAATTTACGCTGGTAATCGGGGTGAAAATACAATTCAATTTCATCAAAAATCACGTTAATATACTCGTAAGAAAGCCTCTCATCATTACTTTTATGAACTGATTGTATATTATATAAATGATATAGTACCGTTTGTATAGAATGAATCATTTGTTGCTCTCCAGAACTTAAACCATTAAAAGAAGGTTTTGAATTTGATACTGAAATTTCGGTTTTATCAGAAAGAATAATGTCAAAAGAAAAAATTGAGGGTGGAATTAGTGTTATCAAATCATCTTCTTTTTCACATTTCATCCAAATCAGTAACTCATCTAATGAAAAATCAATATTATCTTTTTCTATTTTTAAAGGTAACCACGGATTTTCTCCATTATATACGTCAGAAGATAACCTTAAAAAATTTATTGCTTGTTTTAATTTAAACGTTATATGGCTACCATCCGTCTTTAGCCTTGTTAAGAACTCAGTATTATCACCACCATCTATATATCCTTCTTTGTATTCATCATAAGTCTTGGAAATTTTTTCTACTTTACGGATAATATAATTGGAAATCTGTAACTGAAAAGGTAAATTTCCTTCCGCTAATATTAATTCAGCAATCCAATTCTCCTTAAAAAATATCTCTTGGAGATCAAGAATTAACTTGAGACCATTCGATTCTCCCGCAATACCAGGGTAATTGGTTGATTTAATTTTATTGGATAAGTTTTTCTTTTCATTAATTTTAAACCTAATACACTTCACATATTGATTATCACTTATAAAGATTTCTTCATCTGTTTTCTTATTTTTTTTCTCTAGAAGTAAATTGTGTAATAATCTATATGATGCAAATTCAATTTCATCATTAATATCAAAGTTGCCTTCTATTCTCATTGGACCTATTACTAAAGGTGTTTTATATCCATCGTTCTTATGAAACAATGGTTTTATCCACTTACCTAAGATATTTGAATTTAGTCCATATATAGAGTAGTTTATAGCAATAGAGTAAAAAAGCTGAGAAAGCTCTTTTTTATCGTCAAGTTTTAATAGATTTTTAATGCCAAAATAAAATTTATTTTCCTCCTCTTCACTTCCTACATGCAGTTTGATTTTCGCTCCTCTAAATTGTAACGAATAAAACTCATTGTTTTTCTCAAAAAGAATATCAAAATTTAGGTTTATACTTTCACAAGTTATATCCTTACCGTTTTTAATCGGTTTGCAATTTTCATCAAATTCTTCTATTTCACTAGGCTCCCAATCTTCTAATAAATCGTAATTACATCCTAAATTGTAACTAGCTAAATAAAGTAACTCTAATAAGGTACTTTTTCCACTACCGTTCTTGCCTACGATTGCTGAAATATTTATTTTTAAATCATTCTCCTCAGAAGAATACAGGTCTATTTTATTTACAGATTCACGAGTCAAGACTCCTCCATCTTTTGATAATTTATAGTTTGAATAAAAAGGATAATAAGTATTATCTTTTAAAACCTTTAAATAATCCATAACATCTGGCTTTTTTGAAAAACCAACCCTATCTTTTGTTTTTATCCCTAACAACTTAAATCCACTCATATCTCAATAATTTAATTCTTTACTTAAAAATTGAAGAAAAAACTTTGCTTTAACAGTTCAATATCTTCTTAGTTTTATTCTCCTTCTTTAATTATTCAGACTTAAAACCACCTTCTTGATACCAATTAGAATTAAATAACGCCTCATAAGTAGCCGTTTGCCATGAATTTACATTAGCATTCCTCATGCTTAACCAACTGCCTTCAAGAAAATTTCTAACAGATAGGACTCCACCTGATTCAAACAAATTATTTATTCTGAAATTATTGATTGTCAATTCTTCTGCACTGTGCGATGCATATAGTTTTTCTAACTCAAATAATCTAAAATGATTTTCAACCCTTGCATACTTAATGTCATCCCAATTATCTGGTTTAACAGTATAAAATTTTATTGAAGCAGGTTTAGTTTCTATAACTGCTGCTTTTAACCATAACTCATCATCCACATCATCAAAATACGGATGGATAGGTTCTCTTTCAGGAGAGTTGACTACTAAGTCTAATTTTATTTTATTACAAGAACTGCAAGCAGGAAATATGTTAATAGGTACTATAGAGTATATTGGGTATTTACTTTTTGGTAAATGGTGCTCTAAAGTTTCTGTTGTTCTTTGAGCGCATAAAGGACAAATATTATTAGGTGCAGATGCTCTCCATTTATCATAAATATAACGACCAGGAGATGTAGCTCCAACCATCCTATCGGAATATACTTTTATCATTTCTTCTTTAGTAACATTCCCATTAATTGAATTATGAGGTACTATAGTATGAAGCTCAATTATTGAAGCTTTAGTTGTATAATCAACTTCAGCTGTTACAATGGATGGTTTGCAATTTTCAAGTCTATCTTTTAAAATAGTATTTGATACCTTACTAATACATTTATCAAATACATCTATGGCATTCTCAACTGGTAAATTAAGTTTTCTCATAGCTTAGTAGTCTGTTGTATTTAATAAAGCACGAATAATAGATTGTGCTTCCAAACCTAATTCTCCATTGAATTTTTCATATACTTCCCTGTAACTATAGCTCTCATTTACAACATCAGATACTAACTTATGAAAACCTGAATCTGTTACTTCAAACCCAAAAACTTCTCTTGTTAATGCTCCTAGATTTTCTCCATAAGATTCAAGAGATAATCTTTCTGCTTTTGAATAACTCCCTGATCTACTAAATTTCCAAACAGAACTTTTAGGCACTTCTTGTAAAATTACTGGAGAATGAGTAGCTATTATAGCCACGGCATTTCTATGCCTAAGTATATTTGAGAGAGCTTTCATAAAAGCAGATAATAAAGGCGGATGTAAATGTGTTTCAGGTTCATCTAATAACACTAAACTTCTCTCTTCTACCGTGTCAACAAGCCTTACCATTGTTAATAGCACTATTTTATGACCAGAACTTAAATTTTTAAATAAATCTCCAATGTCTTTATTAATATCGACCTCTATTTTTGAGAAATTATAATTCTCAATTACTTCTATGAAATTAAATTGATTAAAAACAGGGTCGGAGGATAAAGTTAAAAGCGCAGATTTTAACCGCCTCCATTTTGCTCCTTTTAAAATAGATTCTAGACTTTTAATAAATTCATTTTTTAAAATTGTTGTGCTTTTAGGAGCTGAATTTTTATCAGACTTTACTCTTTTTAATCCTATGTAAGAATAATTTATACTTTTTGACTCATCATTTCTTTCTTCAGGAGGGTCTCTATCATCGAAAGCACTAAAAGAAACAGAAACTAAATTTGCGAATATCTCGTCTGAATTAGTCTCAGAAGAAAAATAGCCATATTTAGAATTGGATTTAGAATTGTTTATTAAAGAGTCAATCATATTATTAAGATGATAGGTTTTACCCACTCCATTGCTACCAATTAATACATGTATGTTGGTAGTTGGAATATTATTGGGTACTACATTAAAGCTTATTGGCGGTCTGGAGGCAATTTTAGATTTAGTATTAGGAAAATTATATTGAAACCTATATTCCGAAAGTACAGCATCTCCATTTGCTAAACTTCTAAAATCATGAGTAACCTCTTTAACAGAAACTTCTCTTAAAAGTGAAATTTTAGTAACATGTTCATTAATAACTTCTTCAAGTTTATCTTCATTTGAGGCAATATCATTTAAGGCTGTAAGTATAAAATCTCTAACAGTTTCCTCTAAATTATTTAGATTTTCATAATAAACTTTATCAACACCTAATGAGAAGAAATCATTATCTAATTTTTTAAAAGCTTTAGGAATAATAGTATGTCCTTCCCTTATTTTTTTATTAGCAATTTTGAGTGAACCGATATTATCAAACTCTTTATTTTCATTATAATAGAATAGAGTAAATACTGTCTTATATCCCCAATCATCCCAATCATGTTTAGTTAGGTAAAATTCATTAACATTATAAGAATCTTGACTTTTATATACATTGACTTTCATTTTATCTTTAAGTATTTAAAATAATATTTAATTAACTACTTTTCCCCTTCAAAAACCTCCCTCAAAACACTCTGCATCATCATTTCACTATGTTCTTGGCTCTGTTGTACTTCTTGTACTAAAACATCACATTAAAACATTTACTTTTTTAATGATAGCCTTCTTTTCTAATAATCACCTTTAATCTCTATTTATATATTGCCGTATGTTTCGATAAAAGACTTTGTTTGATGAACTATAGTAGCTACCATGTTTTCAAAATAGTACTCATCATTATTATTTAATTTTTCTAAAATAGATGTACTACTTAAATTTAAAGCATTGTTTTCTGGTGTTTTAATATCACTTACAATAGGCCAAAAATTGCTTAACCTAAAATCACCATCTCTTATTGATTCATATTCTTTTTGTCTATCAAATATGCCAATAAAAAGTCGTCCTTTATTATTCCCTTTAGCAGAAAATGACTCTATACCAATCTGTATTCCCTTTTTATGAAGTATTTCAGAGCTAATCCATATTTTAGAATAATTATGGTTTATATCATTACCAAGACGTGCTTTTACATTTAATTGTAAGTTATTTATTTCTTCGCAAACAGCCTTTCTTAATTTTTCTCTTATACTATCTACTGCTTTTTGATAATGAGAATGAATATATTTTGCCTCTTCTAAGTTATTTTGAATAAGTGCTGTAAAATTATTTTCTAAATCTTTTTCCATAGAATTTGTAAGGTCTCTTATTAAAATTTGATATTGTTTAACGGCGTTTTTTACAATAGAATCTGGTTTTACAATTGATAAACATGCATCTAACCAATTTAAAATATGATTTTTATAGGTTATTACTTCAAAATCTTTATCTGTTAAAGTATGTAGACTTTTTTTAGTGGGTTTCCCTTTTTCTCCAAAAAGATTTAAGTAGTACAAAGCACAATCATTACCTTTAAACAAACTATATCTATACATTTGTTTTGGTTGATCTTCTGCATTTATTTTATTTTCAATTGCAATGGCTTTGCCAGAAGGAAAGGTAATTAATATATCTATAAAACCTCCACTGGTAAAATCGTCTGATATTTTTCCTAAATGATGTTCTGCTTTTACTTTAACGTTTTTTAAATCACTATCAATAAAAGAAGTGTAACCAATTTCTTGAAGAAAAAGTCTTAAAAATTTTTCATCATAATAATGATTTCCTTTAGGATCTAATAACGAAACCAACATTGCAGAATGGGTTTTGGTTTCATTCGTTTCCATACCTAATATGGAAAACACGTTAAAATCTTCTCCTTTTTCTCTTACAGATATGTAATGCATCTCTACAATATCTCCAGATTCTTTAAGTAACGTATTTAGTTTTTCTATCTCCATAAAATTAATCTTTAACTGTTTTCTTACCATCAAAAACCTCCATTAAAACACTTTGCTTTAATTGATCACTTTGTACTCAGACTTTATTATACTTTTCCTCTAAACCATTATGCTTCAGACATAAATTATAAAAGCCTTTAATCTGTTTAAGATAATTATAATCTGCTCGTTTGTTTTTTCCTCTTGTATATAGTTTACCTTGAACGATAATTCGTCCATCAGTAAAAGAGACTTCTTCACGTACTTGAGTTCTCATATTCCAACCTGCTTTTTGAATGGCAGGGTTAATAAATTTAGTACAAATATCTCTTTCGCTTAAATCTTTTTTATTCATACTTGATAGCAATTTCTTTTCAAGCCCTAAAGTAAGCAAACCAACCGATATAGAATTGTGGATTTCCGTAAAACTATAAAACTAGAATTGTAGAAATCTAGTTTTATGATTCCTTTTTTATTGTTGGATTTCTCACAATATTAATTAGTAGGTAGATAGCCGTAATTACATCTACGATATTCCATAAAGTTCTACCAAGTGCAATTTTAAAAAATGGCTGAAAGAGTAGGGCAAGGGAAGCATAAATAATTAGTTCACTTTTATTTTTTTTTTCTTTAGATTGATATGCCAAAATTCCAAAGGCAATAAGTGCTACAAACCTTACAAATTCATAGAATCCATAAGGCATATCTAATAAACATAACAATAAAAGTATTGCTAATGGAATTTTGATGATTTTATTCATTATTAGTTTTTATATTTCTAAGCTTTGAATTAAACTATATCCTTGTATTAAGTTAAAAAACTAAAAGATTGTTAATTAATTTTAAAAACTTAAATTATTTTTACATCTTTTATTCTAATATAACCAATTGTAATTGCTTTAATTCCTTTATGATAGTAATTAATTTTATAAAAACCGTTATAATTTTTTTTATCTATTGTTGTAAGCGTAGTATTTCTACTTCTTTTATTTTCATTTCTATACATATTTTTATTTTTAGGCAAAAAGTATATAGAAGCCATTCGTGATGTGACAATAATTTTATAATTTGATATTGGAATATTTGTGTTTCTCTTATACGTTTTTGATGTGGATTGTGTTTGTTTTTGAACAAGAGAACTTTTTGAAATATATCCAATTTTACCTCCGATATACACTTTAAAATAAAAAGGATTTGTCTTTTCAAGAACATAAACATCTTCATTATTATTGTTATTTCTCGTTTCTTTAGAAATTGTGTAAGGTTCCTTTGTTAATGGTGCAATATGCCCAGTGTACAGTGTTTTTGTTTTGTATAAATAATTAGTAGGTAAAGGATGAATTATATTATTTTGTATTTGTTCTTTTATTTTTGCTAAATTTTCTTTGTAAGTTATACTTGAAGAGTCATTGTATATAGCTTTTTTATAATTTTCTACAGCTTTATTAGAGTTCTTTAAATACTTATAACAATCTCCTCTTAGGTTGTAATATTTGGCCTTTACTTCACCATCGCTTAATGTTTCTATTATATTAGAACAATCTAAGATTGATAGTTCGTACTTATTTAAGTTAAAATAAGCATAAGCACGCCATTGAAGTGATAAAAGGTCTGAAGAATTTTTATTAATAGAGCTAGTAAACCTAATAATTGCAGATTCATAATTTTTATTTTGATAATAACAGGTACCTAATAACCAATAGTAGCTACTGTTCACGTATTCCGAGTTAAAAGCATCATTTAAGATTAAAATAGATTCGGAGTATTTTTCGTTTTCAAATAATTGTTTAGCTTCGTTTACAGATAATTCAAAACTATTTTTTTCTCGTTGTTTGTTAAGAGCTATTCTTTCTTGTTCATCTGTTTTTTTAATTAATGCTTTTTCTATTTTTAAGGCTTTATTTTTATCATCATTAGAATCGATTGAATATTTTATAGAAACAATTATCAATATTAAAATAGGAATAGCCCATATAAATGAATAATTAGGTTTTTTACTTGGAGCAGTTGTGGTTTTTATAGTTTTTTTTGCTATAACTGTTTTTTTTGGAGCCTCTTTTATTATTGTTTTCTGACTTTTTTTATGAGTTATCCGTTTTTTAAGAGGAGGCAATGAATAACTTGAAAAAGGTTTCAAATTAGTATAAATATCGATTTCTAAATATTTTTTTAAAACAGCTAAATGTTTATTAATATTATCAGAGAGTCCGTTTAATTCCCCAAAAATTTTTGAGTTCTCTAAATCTTCAAAATCATTTTCAGAAAACAATAAATACTGTGTTTTTTTAACTTGATATTTATCCCAAAGTTCTGGCTTTTCTACAAAAGCTAAAATTGAAATGTAGATAATTAGTTCGGAAAAATAATCAGCTTTTAGTGAGGTTGTCTTTGCTTTAAATCTTGAAGGGTGTTGATAGCCTTTAAGTCCGGTAACAATTTCTTGTTGACCTTCTATTTCAGGAATACAAACCGAATCATAATCTACTAATTTTACCTCACCTTTCTCTGTTACTAGTATATTCCCCTCTTGTAAATCTCCATGAGAAATTTGATGATATCTTAAATCTTGACACATTTTTAAAAAATTGTCGGCAAGTGACATTAATAATGTCGAATTGGAAATGTTTTTTTCAATGTAATCTTTGAAAAGTAAACCATCTAACCATTCCATTCTAATAGTATCAACTAATTCTCCATTTATTAGAATTCCTTTTTCATCATAAATAAATTCAGCAAAATAGGGTAATTTCTTAGAAGTGAGATATTTTGATATTTTTAAATACCTTTCTTTATTTTCTCCAATAGGAGCGTGCCAAACTCTAAATGCCCATTTTTTATATTTATGAGTTAATTGAAACACCATATTAAAACCACCCACATAAACAAATGGACTTCCATTTTTATTAATCCTAGCTTTAGCTCCTTTTAATTCAGGGACCTTTAAGAAAATCTCAAGATTTTTTATAGCGGTTAGTATGTCCTGCTTGTTAGCCATTTGTTAAAATTTATTTAAAATATTTGAGGTGTTTTTTGATGTTTTTTTTAGCGTAGGTTCTTTCTCCCATTTAGACATTATATTTTCTATTGGTAACAATGAAACCTTATTATTTTCAATTACAAAACCAAATTTTGGTTTAAGATCAAAAAATTTATTCTCAAATTGTTTTGTTAATAAATCATCATTTTGGATGATTAATATATTTTCATCATTCATTCTAGCTTTAAATGACCAATTATATGAGCCTGTAATTACAATATCGCTGTCTATTATACAGAACTTATTGTGCATAAAGCTATCTCTAGAACTGTCGTTAATATTACCTATGTAACCAACTTTTCCATTAAACTTTAAAAACTCTTTGAAATCAACTTTTGATTTTTTGTTGAATTTATGATTTGCAACAATTACCTCTATATTTACCCCTTCTTTTAACTTAGCTACTAATTTTAGGTAAATTTCAAAGTCTGTAAACCAAGCAACACAAATCTTGATATCCGATTTTGCATTCTCTATGTGATGAATAATTTGAAGATGTATATTATCAAAGTAAGCTTTTACCATTAAAACTTGTTTGTGATGTCATTTTTATTAGGTAACTCTACCTGCTTCTTTTTAGCTTGATTTGGCTGTTTATCCCATTTGTCAAAGATATTATCCTTAGCTACTTTTAGTCTGTTTATTAATAAATCTTCTAAAGGACGTAATTGTGTAATGTCAGTAGAGTTTAGTTCTTCTACCATCTTTTCTGTAAGTTCAGAAATTCTCGGATTGGTTGATTTTAAATGATCAATAATTAGTTTTGAGTTACTAGGATCTATAAAGTCCTCTTTTGAAAAAAGTAAATCTTCTGTTTCATAATAACTATCCCATAAATTTGGAGAATCTGCATATATTAATAGGGATAGATATATTACAAGTTCAGAGAAGTAGTCTAATTTTAAATGTACAAATTTGTTGCTATTTCTGGAAGGATGTTGGTAGCCTGGTAAACCTTTAATAGTGTCTGACATTCCGCTTAATGGTTCAATGAACATAGAGTCATAATCTATTGCGACAAGAGAACCGTCACTTTTTACTAAAATATTACCATGTTGTAAATCTCCGTGAGCAATATTTTCTTTATGAAAATATGTTGTCATTTCCTTAAAGTTTTGAGCCAATTTAAGAATTATAGAAGTATCTAAAATATTGGTATTAATATATTCCTTTAAGGTTTGACCATCTACCCAATCCATAAGAACAATTGGGTGTAATGTACCATTTACCAATACAGCATCATCAATATATTTGAATCCAGCAAAATATGAATTATCCAAATTTTCTAAATAATTAGAAATCTCAAGAGAACGTTTTTTTGCGTCTCCAATATCTGCAATCCAAAGTCGAACAGCTACTTTACTTCCTGTTTGTTTATGAAAAGGAAAAACACTTGAATATCCACCAGAATATTGAATTATTCTAGAGCCTTTTTGAATAATGGAACCACCAATTATTTCATTTGATTTAAAACTAACGTGTGGGTTTCGCATTGCTGTAACAATATCTGTTCTAGAAGGATAATTCGACATAGTTAAAATTTATTAGTTATACTTTGTGCAGACTTACTTGGTATTTTCGAAGGAAGTTCTTTTTCTTGTTTTGGTTTGGGTTCGATTTCTTGAGTTTCGTTCTTTTGTGAATCTTCTGATTTCACAATTGCTATATTATTTTCTTCGTCTTGAGTAAACAGTTCTTTCTCTTCCGAAATTTCTTCTGGTTTTAGAGATGATTTATTTTCTTCTAGATTTTTTTTAGCTACTTCGGTTCCAATTTCTTCTGTTTCTAGAGGTAACTTACTTTCTTCTTTTTCAGAAGATTGCTCATTTTCTTTTTCACCAAATAAAAACTCTTTACTTTTTTCAAATATTCCTTTTTTAGACTTTTCGATTTCTGTTTCTTTGGGTATTTCTTGTGCTTTTTGCTCTACTGATGTTTCAAGATTGGAGTTTTCTTTTTGTGTAATTAATTCTTTCTCTTTTCTTTTTTCTGCAACTTCAATTTCATCCTGTTGAAACTTTACTAGTTCATTAATATTTGAAACATCCTCCAAGATATATGTTAATTCGTCCTTTTCATCATCTGAGATTTCAATTGACAAAAAGGCTGTATCATCATTTCCTAATTTATCTTTGTATCTTTCTTCATTTACAAAATGTTCAAAATCCTTTTGATCTTGCCAAACACTAATTTTACCAATAGCAATATCTTTTTCATTTAAAAACCATTCAGCAAGTGCATCAGTCATCAAATAAAATGTACCAGAGGTCAAAGGCTTGTCCTTAACCTGTTTTTCACCTTTATGGTTGTTTCCTGAGCTACTCAAATAATCAGGGAAATTATCAAAAATTATGGGTTCTTTTTTTGATGATAAAGCAATGCATTCTTTTGAATTTGTTTTTGCTTTTTTTGAAACAAAAAACAAAAAACTATCACCCAAAGCATCTGCCTTCCAATACCATTCTTTACTTTTTTTGTAGAATCTTAACCCAACAAAAGTAGCAAGTCCAGCTTCCTTTCTATTAAAAGCATTCTTAGTAAACCATTTTGCGTTAGGTTTATTAACAATTTCAGTAACTTGTTCTAACCAATCTTTTTGACAATTAAGAATAAATTGAGATTCATCAGGTTCTTTAGAATTAACCCACTTATTCACTAAAACGTCAGCCCAGATTTTTGGAAAGAACGATTTAGATACACCGTCAGAGATTGCGAATTTATTCTGTGTTTTATTATAAGCATATCTATCCGCACAGTCATAAAATAATTCTGATTCTTTTGATGTGATATATCCTTTAATTGATATTTGCATTTAAGTTATTTTAAAAATTATGCTATTTTATCTGAACCTCCAGAAGAACCAAAATTGATAAACTGTATAAATAATTCAGGGTCAGCATTAGAAACAAAACCTCTTGATTCAGGCTTCGCCTTAAAATCTTGTTTTACTGCAGCTTGTTTATATGATTCAGGGACTTTACTAGACACTTTAAAAAGGAATTTTGCTTGGTCGTCAGAAAGTTCATTTTCACTTTCATTAAAACTATGAGATTGTCCTTCTCCTAAATGACAATTAAAAATTAATGGATTACCATCTGTTGAATTGATATTCATTATTTCTTGTGAAACAGAGATGGCGTTAGCCATATCATCTACATTTGAATTTCCTGTATATGGGATTCCATCAGAAATATTTATAATAATTGGTGCAGGGTTATCAGGCTTTTTTTGAAGCCAACCTTCAATTAATTCTTGTGTAAAAGAAAGTGCATCTGCCATTGGTGTTAAACCATTTGCAGTTGGTTCAATAAAAATAGGCATTTGTTCATTTATTTCTATTAATCCACCTGCTCCGTCAGAAACTTTCTTTTTTAATTGTTCCATTCTTAATGGATTGTCAGCAAAAGAACTTAAGTAGTCTGACCTAATATCATCAACAGCAAGAGAACTACTACCACCATAACCTATCATAGAAATAAAAACACGGTCTTTTACTTTCTCACCATCCATATTTGTGTTAATAAGTTCGTTTATGGTACGATTAATAACAAGTGCTGTAAATTCCGATCTAGTTTTTCCTTCAGCATAGGGCTGGATCATTGAACCTGATTGGTCTACAAGAAAGATAATGTATCCTGGTGTTGCAGTACTCCATTGTTTTGAATTAGTCATATTAATTTTTTTTATAATTTGTTTTAAGTTTTTTGTTTTTTTGAAAAAAAACATTAGATCCAGTTAGGGAAACTGTAACCAATGAAGGTTTCTAATAAGAATAATAAAATATAAATATATTGAGAATAAATGATATATAATTACGGATTTCCATAATTATATAAAACTATATTTATATAATTCTATAAAAGTATAAACTACAATCTCGGATCGCCAGCAATACTCATTTTTTTAGACTGAATTACGTTCATGCTACAAAACCCAAAACGATTAGTAATCTTACCATAACAAGCATAAATTCCCATTCCGTTTATTGGAAATTGGTGTACCACATTTGTAAAATGTACCGCATCAAAATAAATACCATCAGCATCTATAAATGTACTTAAACGCATGAGTTTTCCTTGTGATGTTTTGTTGAAGCGAGTAGTCACTAATAAACCATAAAGTAATATGTTTTTATTAGAAAACTCAGGCATTTTTTTTGCTTTTACATGCGGACATAATTTGTCGGTAAGCAATGAAAAATAATCATGAATGGTAAAGCCTAACAATTCCATTTCATCATAGACGTTTTCTAACCAATGTGTGTTTAATTTCGGAATTTCAAAATGCTGATTCTGAACACGGAATAATTTTCCTTGTTGCTGTTCTATAGGCTTTTTTGTACCGCTTAATTTAAAAGTAGCTTGCCATAATAAAGCTGTTTTTGGTTTGTTTGTAAATCTAAATACATCAATTCTTATTAAAACCGTTAGTTGTTCTATAGAGATGGTAACACGATCTATAAAATCATCCAAAGAAAGAAAATGACCATACAATTGACGTTCCGTTAAAATCCGTTGGATTAATAAATGTTCTAAGTTTTTAAGGTATCCAAAACCCAAGTAGATGGTTTTTCCTTTTACGGTATTTGCATGATCGCTTTTATTGATACAAGGCAATTCTACAATAGCTCCACACATTTTTGCTTCGTGGATATAATGTTCTTGAGAATAAAATCCGCCACCATTATTTAAAACAGCAACCATAAATTCAATAGGGTAGTAGCATTTTAAAAATAAACTTTGATAACTTTCTACGGCATAAGAAGCGGAATGTCCTTTTGCAAAAGCATAACCAGCAAAACTTTTAATCTGATTCCAAACTTCAAAAATTAACTCGTCTTTGTGTCCTTTTTTTCTGCAATTGGCAATGAATTTATCTTCAACTGCTTTAAATTCTGCTACAGAGCGATATTTTCCGCTCATTCCTCTTCGTAAAACATCGGCTTCACCTAAGGTTAAATCAGCAAACTGATTGGCGACTTTCATTACATCTTCTTGATATACCATAACTCCATAGGTTTCAGGCATAATTTGTAATAAAATAGGATTCGCTTCTTTTCTTTTTTCAGGAAAACGATGTCTTTTTATAAATTCATCTTTCATACCAGAACCAGAAACGCCTGGTCTAATAATAGAACTTGCAGCCACCAAACCAATATAATCTTCTGTTTGTAGTTTTTGCATCAAACCACGCATTGCAGGGGATTCTACATAATACGCTCCAATGGCTCCACCAGTTTTTAAAAGATTGTTGATGTTTTTATCCTTCTTAAAAGTTTCCACATCTGTTATGTCTATCGGTGGGGCATCAGGATTGTTTTCTTTGATAATTTCTAACGCATCTTTAATTTTTGCCAAGCCACGCTGTCCTAAAATATCAAACTTGAAAATACCCACATCATCTGCAATATTCATATCAAACTGAACGGTAGCAAATCCTTTTGGCGGCATACTAGTTGCTGAATAATAATGAATCGGCTTGTCTAAAATTAAGATTCCTGCGGAATGTACACTCACATAATTTGGGAAACCTTCAATGAGTTTTCCGTATTTTAAAACTAGTTTAGCAATATCGTCGATATCAGTATTGGTTTTCCCTTTACTCAATTTATCAATTTCTTCTTTAGGCAAACCAAATACTTTCCCCAATTCTCTAACTACTGCTCTGTATTTAAAAGTAACATAGGTTGCAAGCAAAGCCACATTGTCAAAACGATCAAAAATATATTGCGTTACCGTGTTTCTGTCTTTCCAAGAAAAATCAATATCAAAATCGGGAGGAGAAGCTCTAAACGGATTGATAAAACGTTCAAAATATAAATCCAATTCAATAGGATCTACATCTGTAATACCTAAAATATATGCCACAATACTATTGGCGCCACTTCCTCTACCAACATGAAAAAAGTTGTTGCTTTTAGCGTATTTAATAATATCATAATTGATTAAAAAAAAGGAAACAAATTTTAAATCAATAATTACTTTCAATTCTTTCTGAAGTCGATCGTGTACTTTTTGGGTAGGATTAGAATAACGTTTATCAATATTTTCATCGCACAGTTTCAATAATGCTTTACAGTCTTGCTCAAAACTATTATAGTAAATATTTAGATTCTGGTTTTCACGATCATCATTAAATCCGAAGTTGATACTACATTGTTGTAAAAGAGATTCTGTGTTTTTAAGGATAAACGGAAACTCATTAAAATGATTTTGTAATGCTACTTTTGAGTGCATTACATCGGATGTTAAACATTCTTCTGTTGTGGGTAATTTACTTAAAAGTGTATTGTTATCAATGGCACGTAATAATCTGTGTGCGTTAAAATCCTTCTTATTTCTGATGGTTACTTGTTGTTGAATGACTAATTTATCTTCATACTTTTTTAAATGAGAAAATCGAAGTTTATTAATCTCAGCAATAGAAATTCCAATAAATTCATGATCTTTAAAATCTATGATATTTAATTCCAGCACTTTTTCAAAAGGATATATGATAAACACATCTTCTAATGAATCTGCTTTATCAGGAATGGAAGTTTTAGATTCTAAAAAAGTAGATAAATATTGATTGATATTTTGAAACCCAACATTGCTTTTTGCAAGTGCTACAAATTGTTGTTGATTGCCATTTCTAAAATCAACACCAATCACAGGTTTTATGTTCTCTTTTTTAGCTTGTTGTACAAAATTCATACAAGCAGAAGTATTGTTGATGTCCGTTAAAGCAAGCGTGTCAATATTATTTTCTTTAGCAAGCAGCAATAGTTCTACTTCGGAAAATGTTCCGTAGCGCAAAGAATAATAAGTATGACAATTTAGATACATAAAAGGATGAATTATTGTTTTCTATGTGCCAAGACCAACGGTGGTTCTCCGTTAAAAGGATTGTTAAAACGACCAATAGATTTTGCGCCCATAGAAGCTGCTCTCATAATACTTTTCTCTCCGTATTTATTACGAACCGTATCCATTGCATTGTATAGATCTAACATTTGTTCTGTATCGTCAAACAAATTAATTTGATAATTACCACTCACAATATCCGATACTTTTACACCGACCAATCGAATTAATAATCTTCGTTGATATAGTTTTTTAAATAATTCTAAAACTGCAGGAATGATAATATGATCTGCACTCGTATATGGAATTTTTACTTGTTTATTATACGTGTTAAAATCTGAATATCTAATTTTTACACTAATTACACCTGCTAATTTATCTCCTTTTCTTAATTGATACGCTAAATTTTCTGCCATTGCAAAAATGGTTTCTTTTAACTTTATCATATCAATCGTATCTTTAGTATACGTTCTTTCTGTGGATAAAGATTTGCGTTCATGAAAAGCAATAATTGGCGGATTGTCGATTCCGTTGGCACGTTTCCAAATTGTTTTTCCGTTTTTACCCAAAACGCTAATCATCATTTCTAAAGGCATTTCTTGAATTACTTTTATTTTATCAACGCCAAGGTTTCTAAGAATTTGATAGGTTTTATTTCCTACAGATGGAATTTTTTTAATGGATAAAGGTGCTAAAAAATCTTTTTCAAAACCTGCATCAATCAATAATTGATTATTTGGTTTTGCTTCGCCAGTTGCAACTTTAGAAACAATTTTGTTTTGCGACATTCCGAAAGAAATAGGAAGTCCACTTTCTTTAATAATTCGCTGACGTAATTCTGATGCGTATTTATAACTTCCAAAAAAAGCATCCATTCCAGAAAGATCAGCATAGAATTCATCAATACTCGCTTTTTCAAAAATGGGTACTTTTTCTTTTATGATTTCTGTAACAATATTGGAGTATTTAGAGTAGATACTCGTGTCTCCTCTAATAACTGTTGCTTCAGGACATAGCTTTCTTGCAATCTTCATAGACATACCAGAATGCACACCAAATCTTCTTGTTTCATAACTGCAAGCAGCCACAACACCTCTGTCTCCAGTTCCGCCAACTAGTATAGGTTTCTTCTGCAATCGACTGTCAATCAATCGTTCGCAGGAGACAAAAAAAGTGTCTAAATCGAGATGTAAAATATTTTTTTTCACGGTGTAAAATTAGCTACAAATTCATACATTTGTTGCTCAATATTGTAGCATTATGAATAATTTATCTAAAAACATCAAACATTTAAGAGGTTTAAAAGGGCTAACACAAGAGTCTTTGGCGGAAGAATTATTGGTAACAAGATCAAGAATAAGTTCTTATGAAGAGAATAGATCTTCACCTACCATCGATTTTTTGGTTGATTTTTCAGCTTATTTTAAAATACCAATTGACATCATTATTAAAAATGATTTGACAAAAGCAAAAGATGTTTCTTTTATTGAAGTGGGAAATAAAAGGGTCTTATTTCCGATAACGGTGGATAGTGATAATGAAAATTTGATTGAGGTAATTTCAGCAAAAGCATCTGCTGGTTATTTGTTAGGATATGATGATCCTGAATATATTGAGCAATTACAAAAAATAAAATTGCCGTTTTTACCAACAGGAAAACACAGAGCTTTTCCGATAAAAGGAGATTCTATGTTACCGATGAAAGATGGTTCTTATGTGGTAGCAGAATTTGTAGAAGACATAAAAGAAGCTAAAAGCGGTGTTTCATATATTGTCGTTACTAAAGATGATGGGATGACGTATAAAAGGTTGTACAATCAAGTAGAAGAAAAACAATCTTTTTTATTGAAACCAGACAATACCACTTATCAACCTTATGAGGTTCCTGTTTCTGAAATTTTAGAATTATGGAAATTCACCTGTAGTATTAATACGCAAGAATATGAGGAACATGAATTAAAATTGAGTAGTATTATTCAAATGTTTAATGGGTTAGGAGTAGAGTTAGAGGCTTTGAAAAAGTCTTTAATTTGATATAATTATACAAAAGTACAATTGTATAAAAACACATTTGTATAAGAGTATTTTATATAAGTGTACATTTATATTTATTAAAAAAAAACGAAGGTAAATTATTAGAATATTTACCTTCGTTTGTGTTTTAAGGGTAAAATATACCCATGTAGTTTTTCCGTTTTCAAAATCAGTTGATTATTTTTTATCATTTAACTAGAAATTATTAACTGATTTTTAAAATGAGCCCGAGCGGCAGGCTCACGTACAGTTTATCTTTTTATATAAAGGTATAAGTGTGTAAAAATACAAATATATAAAACTGTAAGTATATTTTTGAATAAATATATAAAGCCACAAATGTACATTTATATAAATGTGTTAATGTATATTTTATTTTTTTAACCAATCTCTGAAATAGGATTCTGTTTTTGGGTTTTTAGAGAAAAAATCATTTGTAATATTAACATATTCTCTTAAATCATTTTTTTCTTTTAAAATGTCATTATATTCTGTTTGGCTAATGTAATTTGTTATGGATACATACATAGAGATTCCTGCGACAGAAAAAAGGAAAACATTTAAAATTATCAGATAAAGTAATCTTTTAGAACTTACATTTTTATGGATTTTTAATAATTCTTTATTGTTTTTTACTGTTTGTTGGTGAAAAATATTAAAATCTTTATTAAGAATCTTTCTATTAGATTCTTTCATTTCTTCAAGTTCTTCCACATTAAAATCTACTTGTATAGTGTTTAATTTAGAAATTGATTCTGTAAGGATTTTATTGCGGTCATTAATCGTTTTTTCAAATTGAGATAACTGTTGAATAAGTATTTCAATTAATTCAGATACTTTGGGTTGAGTTTGTTTAGCCATTATTTTATTAATATTTCATTGAATTTTTTCTTCGTTTTCGTTTTTTAGTATTGTTTTCTTCATCTTCAAAAGCTATTTGAGAAAATATATTACTGAAAGCACTTGTGTTTAGGTTGTAGTCTTGCAAAATAGGAGTGTAGTCTATTGTTTTTGTGTTTAATGGTTTTATAATAGAAAACAATTGATTAAGTTTTAAATTACGGTCAACTTCACTTGCTTTTAAATCGGCTCCAGAAGCTTCATGTATAAATCGAAACCCTTGGATGTTACCTTGCTTATTAATTGTTGGATTCACTTTTATTCCATGTTCTAACATTCTATTTTTATAAATTTCTAAATTTTTAGGTTTCTCTTTTAAAACTAAATAATGTGTTTTTTTAATGACATTTCTTATTTCTTTATAATACTTTTTACGTTCTTGTTCTTGTTTATTTTTTAACTCTTTAGCAGAAGTTCATCCATGTTTTAAAGCCATTTCATGAGCTACAAATTGAGCTTTTTTACTAATAAAATTATCTTTAATTAGAGTACCATCTGGTTTTACTCTATTTAGAATAAGATGAATGTGCTTGTGTTCTTTTTCCGTGTGAACAAATGCAATAAACTGATTGGTTTTAGGGTCTAAATCCATTTCTTTTAAAAAATCTTTTGTTAATGTTTTCAACTGCTCATTAGTCATTTTAATACTATCATTTATTGTTGGAGATAAAATGATACTAATAGTGTTGTTTTTGCATCTCAAATTTTGTTGTTGTAAAATTGACATATCTGAAAACATTTCTTTTGGGGTTACACCTGAAATATTATTGCGTAAAAGTTCATATCCTTTATTATCATTAACAACATAATTAAAGAGTGCTGTTCCTCCAGGGCAAGATTTAGCTTTACTTATCATTTTAATTTATTTAAATGGTTTCTAATTAATTTTGCAGTTTCTATTGAAATTTCCTTAACTCCTGTAACGTCTCCTAATTTGTATAGATTACTGATTCTTCTAAAATTATCGCTAAACTTATTTAGTTCTTTGTAAACTTCAATTTCATCAGCACTTAGTTTGTAGGTTAAATCATAACCCAATGCCATACTCCTTAAATATTCAGACATTGAACCGCCTGTTTTTTTTGCTTTATTTTTTATAATCAAATGTTCTGTTAGCGAAACTCTAAATTCTATTTTCTTTGTTTTTTTCATTTTTTTACTTTTGCGACCTTCGGGAGAAAAACAAGATGTTAGTGGAGTGAGAAATTGAAAATTTGTCAGTACAATGACACCTCTTGATATATTTTCACCCTTTACTTTTTGGTTTTAATTGCAATTAAATAATCATTTAAGTCATTATTAAACTTATAAAAACCTCTCTTGTCAATAGACTCATTGGGAAATAGTTTTAGAATTATATTTGTTGTTTTAGTACCCTCACTATCATTATCTAGGAAGCAGTAAATAGTCTTATTTTTTTTTAAAAAAGCAATCCCTTTTTTTAGTTGAGTTGTAGAATTTAAAATCAAAAAGTTCATTTCTGTCACTTCTGGGTAAAGTGTTTTGAAAGATAAAAAATCCATAAACCCTTCAAACACGCAAACACTTTTTACAGTTTTTTTGTAAAATGTGGTTATGTTTTTGTTAAGTATAGTTCCTTTAAATTTTGGATGATTACTTCCATTATAGTTTAGTTCATAACCATTTGTATCATTAATGAATCCGACAGCTTTTCGTGGGTATTTTTTATAATATCCATAATCAATTTCAAAACAATATTTTTCTATTACTTTTTCTGAAATACCTCTTTTTATCAAATAGTTTAATAAATGAACGTCAATAATTTTTTGAGTATTCCAAACACAATTTTTAAGATTTGAGCTTATTATTTCTCTTTTTTTGATAATAGTTGAAGTTATTTTAACATCGGATAGAAGTTGCTTTATTGTTGTTAGATTACCGCCTTTTTTAGTCGTATAATCAATAAATAAGTCCTTTTGGTAATCTACCTTGAAAGAAGTATTGTTTTCTTCTCTTAGCGGCGATAAATACATGCCATAAGTGTTATAATCTTTAATAGGGTGTATATTTTTGGAAGCCAAAAAATCTTTTATATTATTGTGAGACATTTTTACGAAGTTTGAAATGATAAATTATAATTATTGAGACGTTTTTACGAAGTTTCAAAAAAGTACTAGTGTTTTTTTTTATTACATTGTTTTTTTGTAATTTATAAACACCTGATAATCAGTTCTTTTTTTTCTTTCATTTTATCTAAATACTAGGTTAATTGTTTTTTGTTTATGGGTTAACCTATTGTATATCGTTTTAAGTCACTATAACTGTTTGTTTATTAGTGTTTTAAAAAACATCCTTAAGACGTTTTTACGAACTTTTTTACTCCATATTAAGACGTTAAAACGAACTTAATGAGGCATTTTTACGAACTTTCCTTTATTTTGATATTGTATTCAGGTAGAATTACAGAAATAAGTAAATTTTGGACATCTCTTTTATTTTTTATTGATTTACCAGATGAAAGTTCGTTTTTTAGTCTTTTAACTCGATTATAGAATTGCTCAGAATTTCCACTTTCAATAATTTGTTCTGTTATCAACTGTGGTTGATCAGAATCATTAGAAGTGAAAAAGACCTTTAGAAAATTATAAATAAACATCTCCCGATTGCCTTTAATTATGTTTTGATAATTTCTATCTAATAAAACTGAATTATTGGTGTCAATAATTTTAAAGGATAAATAAGATTTGGTTTTTTGTGTATTGATTTTGTAGTTAAATTCAACTTCACATTTATTTTTTAGCTCTTTTTTTACAAGATTTATTTTTTTTCTTAAATCAGAAGTTCGTAGATATTTATTTTCAATTCCTATGATCTTTCTGAATTTAGGCTCACTTATATTAAAACCTCCTTTGTCACTAAATTGAATAAGTAGTTTATAGATTCTTTTAGAATAGATGCTTTTTAAAGAAATAAAATGTTTAAAATCTAATTTGCTATAACCACCTTTTAAATAAGTTAAGAATTCAACTGTAAAACCTGGGATTTCAATAATTACTTCTCTTTTGTTTTTAGTTTTTCTATACCCTGAAATGAAGTTCGTTATTGTTCTCTCAATTTTTTCGTGTTTGGGTATATTTTTTGAATAATCAATACTAGTATTTGATAGTTTCTTTAAAGTACTTTCAATAGATTTATAGTTTCTATTGATGTTTAAAAACTTGAATTTGAGTTGTATTTTCTCTGATTCATATTCTTTGAACTCTTCAAAATGATTTTTATGTTTAATTTGATTAAGGATGTGAAAAATAATATTTTCATCAATACTTGTAAGTTGCTTGTTAAATGAAGCGTAAATAATATGATTAGGATGATTTATGATTGTCTTCATTATCTCCTATTTTTATTAGTGTATGATAATGCAACTTTACTTAAATAGGCAGGAGCCAATTTTTTATTACTCAATAAATAATCATTAAGATCATCAATGTCAAAATAAATACATTTACCACCAGGTTTTGAATGCGTTATTTTTCCTGCGGATACAAGTTTGTATAAATAGCTTTCAGCAATCCCCGAATAAATAGATGCTTCGGGAATTCTTAAAACTTTTTTCTGTGATAATAGTAAATCTTCAATGTTATTTAATCTCTGGTCTAATGTTAAAACGTCCATATTTTAATTCGTTTAAAATTAATAATGAACAAGTGCACTTGTTTTCTTTTATTCGATATCTGTTAGCAAAGATGAAGTAAAAGTTAACATTTGATGGTAATGTATTAGGTACTTATAAGGTAGTACTACTTATTATGGAATCAAATTTTTGTCTTAATTCTATAAGGTAATCTTCATTATTTCCTTTCCATCTGTATATTGAATTTTCTTGTAATAGGAAGCTTTCAGATTCATTTTTTTTAAAGTAATAATTAATTATATATTCAATATTCTGTTTATAATTTTCATCTTCTGGGCTAATTTTTTGTGCAACAGATATAAATTCAATTAGTGTTGTTAGACTTCCTGTTTTATCTTTGTTTCTCTTTTTTCCTGTTGCATCCAACCAAATAATCTTCTCAGAAAATAAGGCTTTGGAATTTATAAATGAGTTAAAACTTTCTAATGAACATTTGAAGTACTTATGGTTTAGTTTCTTGTAAATTTTATCAACTTCTTTTTTTGTAATAACATCTTTTTTATTTTTTGTGCCGAAATTTTCTAGCTGTTTTACTTGTTGTCTGAAAATAAACTTCTTTAATCGTTTATCATTGAAGCATAGAAAGATAAATACTGAAATGAAATAAATAAAAAAGGTTAAAATAAAAAAGATGGTAGTATTATATTCTGATTTTTCTAAACCATATTTAGTATGTATTAGTGCAGAAAAAAGTAATAATAAAGAAGCTATCAGAAATAATCTAGGCTTCTCTAATCTTTTATTCCATTTTGAATTTAATTCAAAAGCATGATATCCAATTGCCTTGTAATAGAATATAAAGATAAAACCAAAAATAGTTAGAGATAGGATGGCGTCAATTATAATTGTTGTTTTAATAATAATATTCATAATAATTAAAATTTTAAAGTAGGTATTAGGTTAGCAGCTTCTTTCATTTTCTTATCAATAATTTTTGCGTATATCTCTGTTGTGCGTACAGTTTTGTGACCTAATCTCTTTGAAACCGTATAAATATCTGCTCCATTTTCCAGTAATAAAACAGCGTTAGTATGACGTGCCGAATGAAAAGTTATGTGTTTTGTAATTCCGGCATACATACACCACCTTAATAAGATAAAATTCATATGTGCGCTATAATGTAAATTAACAAAAACTCTTTCATTTTTCCCTTTTCTTTCTCCAAGTAAATCTCTTGCTTGTTTAGAAATATATAAATACTCTACACCGTTTGTTTTCTTTTGAGCAAAAACCATTCTATAAATTTCGTTACCTTCTTTGTCTATTCCCTCATCTCTAATTTCACTCCAAACTAGTTTATTGATATCACTCCATCTGGCTCCTGTAAAAATTGAATATAAGAATGCAGTCTTTAAAACAGGGATTCTGCATTCTGTTTTAAATAAGGCTGTAACTTCATCTAAAGTTAAATATTCTCTGTGTGTTTCACCCATAGGAATACTTTTAACCTTTCTTACAATATTTTCTTTTAAATAGCCTTCTTCAAATGCAGCTGATAAGCAAGCTTTAAATTTATTGTAGTAAGTATGTTTTGTGTTTTGAGATAGGGGATAACCCGACTTTGCAATAGCTTTAGTGTGTAAGAATTTTTGAAAGTTTTTCACGAAATCAATATCAATTTCATCAAACGTAATATTAGGAGGGCAAAAGTTTTCGATATGCTTTTGAGCAGCTTCCCAATTATCATAATTTTTATCTGATTGATAACGTTCTTCTTTTTTTAGAATATAAAATTGAAGGAATTGTAGTTTGGTTTTACTTTTGTCTTGAATTTTAAATTTACCTTGAAGGTATTCAGCTTTTCTAATGCTATAAATATTTTCGGCTAATTCAAGATTCTCTTTATTTTCTTTTTTCTCTTTAGAGGTAGAAGGAGAGAGGTGTAAGTATATTTTTAGATATTCCTGCCTTCTGTTGTGGATTCTTTTTCCTTCGTCATTAATTGTACTACCATTGTAGTATTCAATAAATAAACTGATGTTCTCTTTTAATTTTTTCTGCTTTAATGTGATTTTCATAATAGGTGTACATTTGTACAGCTCTGTGAAAAATAAAAGTATGTAGCTGTACTTTTGGAGTACCAAAACTACCAATAAAGTGTTTTGAAAGGAAAGAAAACGAAATTACTTTTTATAAAAACGCTGTTTATTAGCTCTTTATAGTCTTTTGCTTTCCTTTGTTAACGCTTCTTACTTCCCAATACAAAAATTCCCAAAAATATGCCCCAAAATATCTTTATCCACATCGTATTCTCCAGTGATATTACCCAGATGACGTAAGCACTCTCTAATATCAATAGAAAATAAATCGGTAGAAATATCTAAATCAATTCCCTCTTGCACAGAAGAAATAGCGATTAAAGCATTGTTTAAAGCCTCAAAATGACGCGAATTGGTAACAATCGTTTCATTATTACTTAAAGCACCAATATTAACCAAAGAAGTCAATTCGTTTTTTAGTTCTTCAATACCCGTTTTGTTTTTAGCAGAAAGTAAAATTAAATTCTCAATTTCCGATTGTAAAATAGAAGAATCAGAACAAGATAAAGTATCCACTTTATTAGCAATCACTAACAAGCGCTTGTTTGGGAAACGTGTTTTTATGGTCTCAATTTCAGATAAAAAATCTTCACTAGAATATGCATATTTATTAGAATCGATCAAGAAAATAATTAACTGCGCATTTTCTGCTTTTTCGTAGGCTTTTTTAATTCCGATGCTTTCTACAACATCCTCTGTCTCTCTAATTCCGGCAGTATCAATAAAACGGAAAGCAACACCATCAATAATCATTTCGTCTTCAATAGCATCACGCGTAGTACCAGCAATATCAGAAACAATGGCTTTTTCTTCATTTAAAAGCGTATTTAATAAAGTTGATTTTCCAACATTAGGTTCACCGATAATAGCAACCGGAATACCATATTTCATAGCATTTCCAAAAGAAAAACTATCAATTAAACGTTTTAACACAAAAGTGATTTTAGCCACCAATTCTTTAAACTTCGTTCTGTCTGCAAACTCAACATCTTCACCAGAAAAATCTAATTCTAACTCAATTAAAGCAGCAAAATCTAATAATTGAACACGTAAGTCTTTCAATTCATTGGTAATTCCACCACGCATTTGCTGAATTGCCATTTGGTGACTTGCAGCCGAATTAGAAGCAATAACATCTGCCACAGCTTCCGCTTGCGATAAATCCATTTTACCGTTTAAAAAAGCACGCATGGTAAACTCACCATTATCTGCCATTCTACAACCATTTTGTAAAAATAACTGAATAATCTCTTGCTGAATAAAGCTAGAACCATGACAAGAAATTTCAACTACATTCTCGCCTGTATACGAATTCGGATTCTTAAAAACCGATACCAAAACTTCATCAACAAGAATATCATTTTGTATAATATGTCCTAAGTGTATGGTGTGTGTTTTCTGGTTTTTTAGTGTTTTTCCTTTTTTTATCGATTTAAAAAAAGCATCAACAATAGTAATGGCATTTTCACCAGAAAGTCTAATCACAGAAATTGCACCAACACCAGCAGGAGTTGCCAAAGCAATAATAGTATCGTTTTTAATCATAGTGCAAAAATACACAAAGATTTTACAGAAAAATAAAAAGCTCAACACAAAATGTGCTAAGCTTTTTAAGTCGTTAGGGGTATAAAGTTTATAAATTTAAGATTGCTCTTTATCTAAAACATTCTTAATGTCTAACTGCTGATTTGGTAAAATTTCTAAAGTTCTCATAGGGAACGGGATGCTAATATTTTCTTTATCAAACGCTTGTTTAATTTTTATAATAGCATTACTTTTTCCTTTCAATCGTTCAAGTGCATTTTCAGACTCTATCCAAAATCTACATAAAAAATTAATAGAGCTATCGCCAAATTCGGTAAAATAGAATTCTACATTTTTCCCTAGCTTTTTTTGATCAAAATTAGTATTAATAACTTCTTTTGTCAAAGTTTCTACCCTCTCTAAATCCGCTCCATATTCCACACCACATTCAAGAGAAATTCTCATTTTAGTAGTTAGAGAGTAATTTTTAAAAGGACTCTCTAATATGGTTTTATTAGGTATAACTACCATGTTATTATCTGCTTCTTTAATAACAAAGTAATTTAAATTTATATCCATTACTTCGCCAGAAAACCCATTTGTTTCTATCCAATTACCAATATTTAGGTTTTGTCTAAAAGATAAAACAACACCAGAAATCGTATTAGAAAGTGTTCCTTGTAGCGCCAAACCAATAACAATACCAGAAACACCGGCAGCAGATACAATTGCTTTTAAAGTATCATCAAACTTTAAGATTGTCATTGCAAAATATAAACCAAGTAAAATAGTAAGGGCAGAGGCAACTCTAGATACTAAATCTCTTACAGATTTTTGACTTATTTTTTTTCCTATCGTTTTATTTACTATAGAATTCATTGCTCTAGAAGCAAAGTAAGCTATAAATAATACAATTATGGCTATGGCAATATTCGGTATGTTTTTAATAAAAACATCTTTCCAGATTTCTAGTTTGTTAATTATTTTATTCATGTTTTGTTTTATGGGTTAGTGTTTTTTTAATTTGTTTATTAAAAAAAAAGCACTATTCAACAAAACTACTATCCAATACGTCACTCGTATTTTTAGACCATGCATTTAACATCCAAGAAGATTTCTCTAACTCTCTAATGTAAGCGCCAATTAAGTCTAAGGTACCTTCATCTTCAGCTACATTTGCTTTTGTAATAACTTTAGACAGTTGTGTTAAAATAATTTTATGATCATTTTTTAAAATGTCTACCATTTCTACATCTGTTAACAATGGGCTAGACTCTTTTACATTAGAAACCTCTATATAATCAGATAATTTACTAATTGGGTGGTACTTTAAGGTAACTATTCTTTCTGCAATATCATCAATTTTAATTTTGGTGTCATTGTACATTACTTCAAATTGATTGTGCAATTCAAAAAAGTTTTTACCTAAAACATTCCAATGAAAATTTCTTAATTTCTGATAATACACTTGGTAATCTGCCAATAGCACATTTAATTCTGTTACAACTGGTAATACTTTGTCTTTGTCTATATTTAAGTAATTCATAACTATATATGTTTTTAAGTTCCATACAAAATTACAATCAATGCACAATTTGTCTTTGCTCAAATAGAGTACATCTTAACTCAAATACTTTTTTTATAAAAAATAACAGACAAAAATATGTAACAAAACAAGTGTTTTTAAGTCTAATAAGTACACAACTAAAACTTTAAATATAAAAATGAAAGAAGATAAGCAGTTATTAATACTTACCCATTTAAGTCAATTATTAGATTTTGTAACCGTCATTGGTGGTTTTATAGTTCCCTTAATTTTATGGCTAACCAAAAAGGATGAAATTTTTGGAATGGATACACACGGAAAAGCAATTCTTAATTTTAGAATCTCTATGTTTATTTATATTCTAATTTGTATCCCTTTAATTTTTCTTTTTGGATTAGGAATTTTAGGGTTCATTGTAATCGGAATTTTTTATTTAATTTTTCCAATTATAAACGCCATAAAAGTAAGTAATAATGAAGCACCTAATTATCCTTTAAGCATTACATTTATAAAATAGAAAAAGAAGAAAGTAGCTTATTAAAATCGTCCTTTTTTAGGACGATTTTTTTTTGTTATAAATACGCTTAGTTAGTTGGGCGTTCCCTCAAAAGGGCAGGCTTTACACTATATCTTTTTGTAAAAACAAAAAGGATGTCGTTCCAGTCCTTAACGCAAGTAAAATATAGACTATAAGAAAAATTGATAGCTTGTGTTTGAAGCTATTTTTTTAATTTTAATATACTGTATATTAATTACTTAATAGTTATTTGTTAAACCTTTTATTTAAGTATTTTTTATTTGTTTTAGGATAGTTTTTTTAGCTCTATAATTTAATTAAAACTACAATTTCATCAATATAATTTTCCTTTTAATCACAAAATAATAAGCAAATAGTTAAAGTAAATTTTTAAAATATAAAGATTAAATGTTCTTAATAATATCTTCATATTCATAATAAAAGAGTTCGAATTTAGGCATGGTTTCCATGTAGAATTCAAAACAATCTCTCCAAGAATTTTTATTATAAACGCTAAATTTCCCTTCAAAAGGAACGTAGATTCTATGAATTATTTTGCCACTTTCTAGCTCATATTCATCATTAAAAATCACCTCTGGCAACTCTGTTTCTAGCAAGGTTTTTAAAGATAACATTTGGTCGTAGTAGAGTAAATTAACCAATTCATCTGGGTTCTCTATGTCTATACAAACCATTGCTTGTTTTCTTTCGGCAACAAATTTAAAAGAGAAACCCTTAATTTTTGTATTATATAATAACCATTTTCTAGGAAAAGATTTCCCAAAACTAGTCCAAAAATCTTTTCGTAAAAGCGCTGATTCTTCTTTAGAGAACATTCGTTATTTTTTTTTCGGTGTAAATATGTGAACCTTTTCTGTACTAAAACCAGTAGAAAACCAGGTTCTATAATATAAAATATCTGTATTAAAATTAGTAGCAATAACGTTGGCTATTACTTCTAATTTTGTGTTGTTAAAATCGGTATTTATTTTATCAATACTTAAAACAATTCCAAAATTATGCTCTTTAGGTACATTTTCATCCCATTCATTTAAGGTCCCAATTTTATTAGGTTTACTTATATTATAAGCAATTCCGTTAAAATTGACTTCTGCACTCTCAGTTTCATCTTCCGTAATAAAAGTCATCGGAGGCAATGATAACAACAAGCTAAATTGCTCACAAAACTCTTTTAAACTCAAATCTACAAAAGCAGAAAAATGTTCAATTTTAGAAATATTATCTATATCCATATCTAGTGTTTATCCGTGTATTTTAGCCGTATTACCACGTTCTTTCATCAATTCGGCTTCAAAAGCTAACAAAGCATTCCATTTTTTATCAACAATTTCTCTATCTTGATATTCACGGGCAAACTGTAAAAAAGTAGTGTAATGTTGTGCCTCAGAGATCATTAAGTTGTTGTAGAATTTAGACAACTCTTCATCTTCCATGTTTTCAGAAAAAACTTTAAAACGCTCGCAACTTCTTGCTTCAATTAGTGCTGCAACTAATAAACGCTGAATTAAAGCATCGGTTCTGTCTCCAGTCTTTTTAAAGAATTTTTGCAATCGAATAGCATAATCATTCTTTTGCTCACGTCCTAAAACCATTCCGCGTTTTACCATTAACAAATGCACCATTTTAAAGTGTTGCATTTCTTCAATAGCAATATTGCTCATTTCCTTAACAAGTTCTGTTTCTTCAGAGTAATTAATAATAATAGAAACCGCATTAGAAGCCGCTTTTTGCTCTAAAAAGGCATGGTCTGTAAGTATTTGCTGTAAATTATCTTTGGCAATTTCTGCCCAAGAAGTTTCTGTTTCAAATTGTAATCCTAACATACTTTTATATTTTTTTATAATCTCAAACTAAAATAAGTAAGAGATTTCATTTCTTTAGCATTTAATAAAGGTGTACAATCTACTTTAAAAACAAGAGAAGCATTTACATTGTAATTAGTTAATACGGTTGTTAAAATAGCCTGTTTTAGAAATAGTGTACCTTCAAAAAAATTGAACGTCAAAAATAGTGCAATTTTCATTAAAAAGTATTGTAGATTCTTTATTTACTTGTTGCGGACTTTGTTTAAAAGAAACCGTTTTGTAAAATATTTAGGTAGATATTGATAAAAGTTGTTTCTAAAACAAGGTTTTTAACTTCAACATTAATTATAGTGCCTAATTTTAAAGGTTTCTTATTTATACATTCGTTTTCAAAAGCATTAGTTATTAGGGCTCTACGGAGAAAAAATAATTTTAATTTTTAAGAAAATGTAGCTTTATTTGTAATTTTATACATTTTATGTAAAAAAAAGATATATAGTTTCATTTATCCGTAGAATAATGTCAATTTTAGAAAAAATAAAAAAGTATCAATTTTATTTTTATGATACGCAAACATTCTTATTTTTACATTTAATAGAACGATTGATATATGATAGAGTTAGCGGGAATAATTATTTTAGGAATATTAGCACAATGGGTAGCATGGAAATTTAAAATACCAGCAATATTACCTTTAATATTAATTGGTTTGCTAGTAGGGCCAATTGCTGCAGAGTTTTTAAGTGAAGATGGCACTAAGTGGATAGAACCAATCTGGAATGGGCAAAAAGGTCTTTTTCCTGGAGATAGTTTGTACTACTTTGTTTCTTTAGCCATTAGTATTATTCTTTTTGAAGGTGGTTTAACCTTAAAAAGAAGTGAAATTAAAAATGTAGGACCCGTAATTACTAAATTAATAACGATAGGATCTACTATTACTTTTTTTGGAGCAGGAATTGTAGCACATTATGTTTTTTATTTAAGTTGGGAACTTTCTTTTCTGTTTGCGGGTTTAATTATTGTTACAGGACCTACAGTTATTACACCAATTTTAAGGAATATTCCATTAAAGAAAGACGTTTCTACTGTTTTAAAGTGGGAAGGGATTTTAATAGATCCAATAGGTGCCTTAGTTGCAGTATTGGTTTTTGAGTTTATTAGTGTAGGTGGCGGAAGTGGTTTTACTAAAACAGCCTTATTGGAGTTTGGTAAAATATTACTATTCGGAACCACTTTTGGGTTTACGTTTGCGCATGCTTTGGCGTATGCCATTAATAAAAAAATGATTCCTCATTATTTACTAAATGTAGTGTCTCTTTCTACCGTTTTATTAGTTTTTATAGAGTCGGAAGTTTTTGCACATGAGTCTGGTTTATTAGCTGTTGTGGTAATGGGAATGGTTTTAGGAAACGGAAAATTAAGCAACTTAAAAGAGCTTCTTTACTTTAAAGAATCTTTAAGTGTATTGTTAATTTCTATCCTATTTATTTTATTGGCTGCAAATATAAATATGGAAGATTTACTCTTGTTATATACCTGGAAAACAGCAACGCTTTTTGCTATTGTTGTCTTTGTAGTTAGGCCTTTAGCTGTTTTTGTAAGTACAAGAAATTCTAAATTAAAATTTAATGAAAAACTATTTATCAGTTGGGTAGGACCTCGTGGTATTGTAGCGGCTGGTATTGCGTCTTTATTTGGGAGTAAGCTAATAAAACAAGGTGTAGAAGGAGCAGAGTATATTACACCTTTGGTGTTTATGATTGTTTTAGGTACGGTTTTATTTAATGCTACTACGGCAAGGTTATTTGCAAAAATGGTAGGTGTTTTTCTAAAAAGTACCGATGCTATTTTAATTATTGGAGCTTCTAGCCCTGCAAGGTTAATTGCAAAATATTTAAAAGAAAATAACAAAAGAGTTATTTTGATAGACTCTAATAAAAACTTTATTCAAAAATCATTAAAAGCGGGTATAGAAGCTATTGAAATAGATATTTACAACCAAGATTTAACAGACAATATAGAGTTAAATGATGTAGGTTATCTAATTGCAATGACGGGAAGTGAAGCTGTAAATAAATATGCTATAGATAGTTTTTCTAATAATTTTGGAGAGCAAGGTTCATATAGATTAGCAACTTCCGAAGAAATAAAAAATCCGAATTTAAGTAAAGAAGAGCAACAAATATTATTCAACCCAAAAGGTGATTATATCAATCTAAGTGAGGCTTTTAGAGAGAATCCTAAAATTTATGAAGTAGAAATTACTACGGAAGAAGAATATAAAACTATGGTTTCTAGATTGTTTAATGAATTCAAATCGGTACTTTTATTTATCAAAAAAGATGAAAAATTATACTTAATTCCTGAATTTGAAAAAACAGAATTACCTAAAGAGAATTGTACTTTAATATACTTAGGGAAAAATGTGTAATCATTTAATGAAAGAAATTTACTTAAGTAAAAACAATTCAACGTCAAAATGTCCTCCTGAGCCTGTCGAAGGATCATATTCGAGTTCTCAGTTCTATTTACGTCAAAGTAATTGGTAAAAAAAAAGACTTCGACAAGCTCAGCCAGACAAACGTTAGTGTAATTGTGCTATGGGTGTATTTTAACGAAAACAATTTACTTAACTAAAGATGGTAAAACAATTCAACGTCAAAATGTCCTCCTGAGCCTGTCGAAGGATCATATTCGAGTTTTCAGTTCTATTTACACCCAAGTAATTGGTGAAAAAAAAGTCTTCGACAAGCTCAGCCAGACAAACGCTAGTATAATTGTGCTTCGGATGTATTTTAATGAAAGAAATTTACTTAATTAAAGATGATAAAACAATTCAACGTCAAAATGTCCTCCTGAGCCTGTCGAAGGATCATATTCGAGTTCTCAGTTCTATTTACATCAAAGTAATTGGTGAAAAAAAAGACTTCGACAAGCTCAGCCAGACAAACGTTAGTGTAATTGTGCTTCTGATGTATTTTAATGAAAGAAATTGACTTAACTAAAAGCGCTAAACCAATGAAAACTCACAATGTCCTCCTGAGCCTGTCGAAGGATCATATTCGAGTTTTCAGTTCTATTTACACCAAAGTAATTAGTTAAAAAAGACTTCGACAAGCTCAGTCAGACAAACGTTATTATAATTGTGCTTCGGATGTATTTTAATGAAAGAAATTTACTTAACTAAAAACGATAAAACAATTCAACGTCAAAATGTCCTCCTGAGCCTGTCGAAGGATCATATTCGAGTTCTCAGTTCTATTTACACCAAAGTAATTGGTGAAAAAAAGAATTCGACAAGCTCAGCCAGACAAACGTTATTATAATTGTGCTTCGGATTTAATTTAATGAAAGAAATTACTTAACTAAAGACGATAAAACAATTCAACGTCAAAATGTCCTCCCGAGCCTGTAGAAGGATCATATTCGAGTTTTCAGTTCTATTTATACCAAGATAATTAGTTAAAAAAGTCTTCGACAAGCTCAGCCAGACAAACATTATTATAATTGTGCTTTAGAAGTATTTTAATGAAATCACTTTACTTAACTAAAAACAATAAAACAATTCAACGTCGAAATGTCCTCCTGAGCCTGTCGAAGGATCATATTCGAGTTCTCAGTTCTATTTACACCAAAGTAATTGGTAAAAAAAAGAATTCAACAAGCTCAGCCAGACAAACGTTATTATAATTGTGCTTCGGATTTAATTTAATGAAAGAAATTACTTAACTAAAAACGATAAAACAACTCAACGTCAAAATGTCCTCCTGAGTCTGTCGAAGGATCATATTCGAGTTTTCAGTTCTATTTATATCAAGATAATTAGTTAAAAAAGTCTTCGACAAGCTCAGCCAGACAAACGTTAGTGTAATTGTGCTTCGGATGTATTTTAATGAAAGAAATTTACTTAACTAAAAACGATAAAACAATTCAACGTCAAAATGTCCTCCTGAGCCTGTCGAAGGATCATATTCGAGTTCTCAGTTCTATTTACACCAAAGTAATTGGTGAAAAAAAGAATTCGACAAGCTCAGCCAGACAAACGTTATTATAATTGTGCTTCGGATTTAATTTAATGAAAGAAATTACTTAACTAAAGACGATAAAACAATTCAACGTCAAAATGTCCTCCTGAGCCTGTCGAAGGATCATATTCGAGTTCTCAGTTCTATTTACACCAAAGTAATTGGTGAAAAAAAGACTTCGACAAGCTCAGCCAGACAAACATTATTATAATTGTGCTTTAGAAGTATTTTAATGAAATCACTTTACTTAACTAAAAACAATAAAACAATTCAACGTCGAAATGTCCTCCTGAGCCTGTCGAAGGATCATATTCGAGTTCTCAGTTCTATTTACACCAAAGTAATTAGTTAAAAAAGACTTCGACAAGCTCAGTCAGACAAATCGCTAGTGTAATTGTGCTTCGGAATTATTTTAACTAAAACAATTTACTTAACTAAAAGCGCTAAACCAATGAATACTCACAATGTCCTCCTGAGCCTGTCGAAGGATCATATTCGAGTTCTCAGTTCTATTTACATCAAAGTAATTGGTAAAAAAAAAGACTTCGACAAGCTCAGCCAGACAAACGTTATTATAATTGTGCTTCGGGATTATTTTAACGAAAACAATTTACTTAACTAAAGACGGCAAAATAATTCAACGTCAAAATGTCCTCCTGAGCCTGTCGAAGGATCATATTTGAGTTTTTAGTTCTATTTACACCAAAGTAATTAGGTTAAAAAAGACTTCGACAAGCTCAGCCAGACAAACGTTAGTGTAATTGTGCTTCGGATGTATTTTAATGAAAGAAATTGACTTAACTAAAAGCGCTAAACCAATGAATACTCACAATGTCCTCCTGAGCCTTTCGAAGGATTTTGTTTTAATTATTAGTTTTAAAAATATTAAAGTAATTATTTAAGTAGATATGTTTAAGTGTCATTTATAATGATTTTTAGTGTTGTTTTTAAAACTTAAACAAAGCAATTTACTAAACTAAAAGTGCTAAACCAATGAATACTCACAATGTCCTCCTGAGCTTGTCGAAGGATATGATTTATGGTATCTAAAACCGTTCAACTTTCACTTAATAGATTTCATTTATAAGCAGCAATAAAACAAGTATTGTTACATATCTAACTCAAAACTTTGGCGCAATTTATCGATAAGAGGGTTTATTTCTTTCATCTTATTGTATTTTTCTTGCGGAGTGTAGGCAAACTTCTTTTCTATGCTTTCATTTAAACGAACATCTAGACTGATCCCATAGTTGTTCAGTTTTTTTCTTAAGAAATTAATTAATTCAGACCTTCCTTTTCTAAATTGCTCTTCCATTAATTTATTAGGAACCGAAAAAGATATTTTATTGTTTTTACCTAATTGAGGTGTGTCTGTGCCTACAATAGAAGCCATACTGCGCTCTCCTTTTTGAATTAACAAAGCAACGTAGTCTTTCCATAGATTTTGTAAAGCATCTTGGGTAAAAAAGTCTTTCGGGTGGTTGTCGAAATTTTCTTCTTCAATAGCTTTCTTTTCTACCTTTTTTTCGTGAATACTTTTTAACGATAAAGAAGATGCACGCCTACCAACAGATTTTAAAATAGGTTTTATCTTAGGTTTGGGCGGTTCTACTTTTGGAGCTTGCGCAATGACAGGTTTTTCAAGTTTTTTTTCAACCGGTTTTGCAATCTCTTTTACTGCAGGAGAAAGTGCCTGAAAAAATGTAGCAGGAATTATGTAGTTAGCTGATTTTTTTTTTTCTCCATCAAAAGTGATAGAGGCAATTTGCATAA
The DNA here is from genome assembly GCF_019263805.1 of Polaribacter sp. NJDZ03. Taxonomy (NCBI): domain Bacteria; kingdom Pseudomonadati; phylum Bacteroidota; class Flavobacteriia; order Flavobacteriales; family Flavobacteriaceae; genus Polaribacter; species Polaribacter sp. NJDZ03. The sequence goes on along the minus strand of NZ_CP079195.1, from coordinate 794,170 downwards.
TGGTTAATTCTACCAGCAGTCGCTGATTTTTACTGGCTCTATAATTCAAATCACACTGATTTGCTTTTTCTATAGATTGCATTAAAAAAGGAATGCTTGCCTTAGTGGCTTGTTCTAAGTATTTCTTTTTAGCAGCATCACCAACTTCTAACAATTCTAAAGTAGCTTTGTCTTTGGCAACCAGTAAATCTCTAAAATGACTTGCCAATCCGTTTATAAAATGATGTCCTTCAAAACCCTTTGCTAAAATAGTATTAAATGCATTTAGCACTTGTGGTATTTTGTTGGTTAACATTAAATCTGTCATATTAAAATACGTATCGTAGTCTAATACATTCAGGTTTTCGGTAACGGCTTCTCTTGTTAAATTACTTCCAGAAAAACTAACAACTCTATCAAAAATAGACAAAGCATCTCGCATTGCGCCATCCGCTTTTTGAGCGATAATATGCAAAGCATCATCTTCTGCCGTAATATTTTCTTTTTCACAAATTACTTTTAGGTAATTTTTAGCATCTAAAACACCAATTCTTTTAAAATCGAAAATTTGACAACGAGATAAAATCGTCGGAATAATTTTATGCTTTTCTGTCGTTGCTAAAATAAAAATAGCATGTGCAGGTGGTTCTTCTAAGGTTTTTAAAAAAGCATTAAAAGCTGCCTGAGATAACATGTGTACCTCATCTATAATATATACTTTATACTTACCGGTTTGTGGCGGAATACGAACTTGGTCTGTTAAACTTCTAATATCATCAACAGAATTGTTAGAAGCAGCATCGAGCTCAAAAATATTAAAAGCAAAATCTTCATCTGCAGAAACTTCCGCATCTTGTTGATTAATGCTTTTAGCTAATATTCTAGCACAAGAAGTTTTACCAACTCCACGAGGACCTGTAAACAATAAGGCTTGTGCCAAATGGTTGTTTTTTATAGCCTTTTCTAACGTGTTTGTAATGGCTTGTTGCCCAACAACATCCGCAAAAACTTGTGGACGGTATTTACGCGCAGAAACTATAAAATGCTCCATGTATAATAGATTGTATATGGTTAACGTCTTTTTAAGTGTTCTTAAAAATCAAAAATGAATTTTGATTAAAAGTAGCTATAGAAGTTTAAAAAAATAGTAAACTTTTTGCTTCACTTATCGAGACCGGTTTATTTTGTGACTAAATTATTCAACAAAAATAGGGGTATCAGGTATTTTTTACAAGATATTTTCTTAATAAAAACTTAAAGTTGTAAACAACGTGTAAATTATGCATATTTATAACGACTACTTAGGTAAGTTAAAATTAAATTTGATTCCCCAATAATGGGATTGAATGTTTCCAAGGATATCCTAATGATATAACCCCTTGGGATTTTTTTAATTAAAAGTTCGGAAAATTGTACTAAAAATAGACCAACTGTTTTTTGTGCAATTTTCTTTTTAACCCTAATCCGTAAGTAAAATGAATATTTTAAAGTCTGTTACCTTTTTAAGTTTATCAATATTATTAATTTCTTGTTTTGGTTTTACTGATAAAAAAGAAACTAAAACTGAAACCAAAGCAATTTATATTGCCAAAGAAAATACTAAAGTAGCGTATTTTGCAAGTGGATGTTTTTGGTGTGTAGAAGCTATTTTTGAAAGTGTAAGTGGAGTAGAAGAAGCTGTTTCTGGTTATGCTGGTGGGCATACGTTAAACCCAACGTATAAAAGTATTGGAACCGGAAAAACAGGACATTCAGAAACTGTAGCGGTGTATTACAATCCGGAAAAAGTGTCTTTTGAAACGTTAGTTACCGTGTTTTTTGGTTCTCACAATCCAACAACCAAGAATGGACAACACCCAGATTACGGAACACAATACAGATCTATTGCTTTTTATGAAACGGATGCTGAAAAGGCAATTATAGAAAAAATGATTAGTCAACTAAACAAAGATGTTTATAACGGTAAAATAGTAACGGAAGTTACTAAATTTAAAAAGTTTTACAAAGCAGAAGACTATCACCAAGATTTTGAGCATAATAACCCAAACCAAGGTTATATAAAGGCGGTTTCTGTGCCAAGATTAAACAAATTTAAAAAGAGGTTTCCGGAGTTGCTGAAGACCAATAAGCATTAAAGAATGCATCTATAAATTAAAAAAAGCAACTCATTGAGTTGCTTTTTTGTTTTTAACTGTTATACTTTAAATATAATGATTCAAGAACTAAAATAAATGAGAAGAAAATATTATATAGTTATTTAATTATAATTAATTTCATCTTCAGTTACAATTTTAATATTCGTTCCAAACTTCTTATATAAGCTATTATCACTGATTGTATTAGGGAATGCCATTGCTAATACTCTTTTAGGTCTTGACATAGCAACATAAATTAACCTTTTGTTTTCGTTAGGAAAGCTGTTATCTGGATTTGAAATATCTTCAAATAGAATGTTACTAGCGTGCTTTCTATCGTTAAAAAATATTAATACTGAATCTAAAGTTTTTCCTTTGACTTGGTGAATAGTAGTAATTGGAATATTGGATTCAGAATATGATTTTTTAAAATGAATGTTTATTGATTCGTTTAATGTTTTTTCTTTGTTGAAAAATTTTGATTTTCTATTTCGCAGATTAAGATCAACATCATAATCTAAATTCAATTTTTCTTTCATAAAGCTTTGAGTTTGACTTGTCCAATCTGCAACTGTCAAATCAAATCTTGGTAGTTCTATTAGAATCTGAAATAAAAGTGAATTAAAAAGATGATTTTCTTTTAAATCTCTTTCGATTTCTTTTAACTGATGGTAGTCACTACTAGGATTTAATAACTTTATAGAAATAGTACGTATTTCGTTTATAGAGTTTTTAATGTCATTACCTAAAAAACGATTTTTTGCTGTAATAATTTCTTTTGGTAGTTCAATTCCCCAAGGTTTTTCTTCTGCTGTTTTTCCTAATAATTTATTCTTTAATGAATTTCCTCTAACTACAATGTTGTTTTTTTTGAAATTGTTAGACGAGCAAAGTTCTTCATAGTGTTTGATGATTGATTGAAGATTGTTTTCAGAGTATTTATAAACAATAATTGAGTTGTCTAAAGTAGGATTGTCAACACAATTTATTTTTGAATCATCTGCTTTTCTAAGTACAGAGAATATGTCAATAATATTTTGAGGAGACCTTCTGTTATCTGTTAAGTCAAAAGAGTTCCAACTATTATCTTCGTTATATTTTTTTAAAAATTCATTTGGATTTGCATCTCTCCACTCATACAGGCTTTGATAAGGGTCACCAATTAGTTCTATGTTTTTTAATCCTTGTTTAGACAATTCTTCAAAAATTGCGTGTTGAATTAAAGAATTATCTTGAGCTTCATCAATTATGATAAAAGGAAATCTTAAGGCTAACCATTGACAAATTTTTGGATTTGTTCTTAAAATATGAAGAGCAATAAATGCCGAATCTCCTGTTGATATTAAACCTTTAGTAAATTGAGTACTCTTTATTAATTTACAATAATTTTTAAATTTTTCTATATCAACTTTTTCTGATGATGGTTGATTTCCTTTTACAGAATAACTGCCGTCAGGTTCAATTCTAATTTCGCTTGGAGGATATAAATGATAGATACTTCTATTATTTTTTGCTTTATATGCATCAAAGTTTAATGGTCTTTTTAAACCTTCTTTTATTTTCCCATCTTTTCCTGTGTATTCTATTTTCCACATATCATCTAAGATATTTGTGTGGTCTAAAATTTTAGGTCTACTGAAATCTCGATTTAAGATATTATAAAAAGGAAGTGTGATAAATTTATTTATAAAACTATCAATAGTGGAAACATGATTAGGAAACCTTAAAATTTTACCACTTAGTTTTGAATAAGATTCATTTATTTCATCTTTTGCAGAGTTTGTAAATGAAAGACAAGCGATACCAGAATAAGAATCAATTTCTTTTGATTGTTCTAACTCTATAATTTTTTGAGCTATTGTAGTTGTTTTACCGCTCCCTGGACAAGCATTTAATATGATTTTTCCTCTTGCCTTTAGATATGCACTTCTTTCTTCATTTAAGTCATAAATCATATTCCTTGTCTTAAATGAGTTAATCCTTCTTGTATATAAGGAGGAATTACAAAAGAACCTTTTGCACTTGCTAAGTTTTCAAGGATATGTATTGAAAAATTTTGAGCGAAGTCGGCTTTTGATGGTAATGCTTTCCATAATAAAATCCCTACTTTTCGTTTTTCAGCTTCTGACATAATATCATTTTCGAATGTTTGACTGTATTCAATGATTTTGTCAATTTTATCTGAGGAGTTTTGATTGACATAATCAAAAAGGAAATTATTAAGTAGTTCTGTACGATTCTCCTTGATATTATGAGTGGCTAATTCATACTCTAAAGTTTTATAAGAGTGAGATATTTTTATGTTATCTGCATTATTTGCAACAGAGTTCAGATTTGCAATCCTAGTTACTTGATTTCCATTTTGTATGTTATCATCTAGCTCTGTTAAAACAGAATAATCTGTTTCTAGTAATTTGTCAAAACTATATTTCGATTCTTTAGAAGATGTAAAACGGTCATCATCTGTCAGTACTGTAATTGGTTTGTTTATTCTTTTACTTTCCTCTTGGTTGTTAAATAAATATAAGAAAGGATAAAAAGATGTTCCTTTTACATTTACTACTTCAACTCTATAATCTTCTAGTTGATAATCGTCTAATCTTGTAAATGAAGAAAGTAAAAGTTCTTCTGAAATCCCTTCTACAAACAATACTGCCTTTGCGTAAAAAAAGTTGAGATTTTGTTACGTCAATATATCGTTCAAGTTTTTTTTGACTTAATTGAAAATCAACATTTCTTAATGGAGTATTTTTAGTAGTATCTTGAATTATATTTTCAGCTAATCTATTTTGAAATTGATGTTCAAGCTTATGAGCTTTCTTATTATCTAATAGAATTAGATTTTTTAAAGGAACTTTTGAAGTTAGAGTAGGAGAATGAGTAGTTATAAATAGTTGACTGTTATCTGAAGTGTTAGCACTAGTTAGAAAGTTATATAAACTTAATTGTAGTTGTGGATGTAAATGGGCTTCAGGTTCTTCAATCAGAAGTGCGTAATGTGGAATTCCATCATCTTTAATCTGTTCTGTTACGTCTCCTAATACAATTGCAATATATATAAGATTGTTTAAGCCTAAACTGTTTTGCCATAAATGAAACCCTTCTTCATTTAAACTATCTCTGTTATGAGGTAAAAATGGTTTTATTGCGTTGACAATATATTCTGTTCTTGAGTCTTCTATTCTAAGACCAATTTTATTGTCTAAAAACCTCTTGAAAATACCTTCTAAATTTTGATTTACGCCTTCTCTAGTGTTTTTGACTTCATCTCTTTCAAGTAACTTAGAATTTGCATCTTTCATTATTTGTTCAATATCAGATTCTGTTTCATTCCTTTTAACGAATCTTTTAATTACTCTTCCTAAAACATTTCCACGAGTACTTAATAAATCACGAGTACTATCTCTTAGTGCCCCTAAATAATAATGTTGAAATAATTCAAATGTTTTGTAGTCAGCTTTTTGACCATCAATATCTCCAGTATTGTATGAAAACTGAGGATATTTCCCATCTTTTTCTTCGTAACTGATTGTTATTTTAGCATAATCCTCAGCAGTATCATCTGGGTCTATTACCATATACTCATAAAAAGCTCCTTTCTGAGCAGTTGTAAGACCTTTAAAAATATATGTTATTGTAATTAGTGTAGCTTTCTCAATATTGATACCAGTGTCAATTATTACTCTTTTTTGATGAAAATCATCTGATGATACTGATATTTCTCTTATTGGTTCACCAATATTGTATAATAATCTTATTGCATCAATTAAAGCTGATTTACAACTTCCGTTTTCTCCAATAATTATATTGATATCAGGGTCAAAATCTGTTTCTACAATTTCAACTCCTTTATAATTTTCTACTTTAATATATGATAGATACATTTTTTATTTTTTGGAATCGTATTTCTGATTTTATTGTTAATTGAGTTACATCACTTTTCCTGCTAAATATTTTTGAACTTCATAAACATCAATGCTTTTATTAAATTTTTTACTCACAGAAGGAATGTTTTCACTTGATATCCAAATTTTTAATTCAGCATCCAAGTCAAAAGTTCCTGAGGTTTCTAGAGAAAATCTAGAGATACTTTTATATGGCATAGATTTGTACTCAACTTTACTTCCTGTTATTCCTTGAACATCAATTAAGATTAAACGCCTGTTTGTAAACATAAATGTATCACGGAAAAGCTTAAAACCTAATTCAATTTCTTCATTTTCAGTAAGTAATCTGCCATATTTTTGATTAAGCTTTTCAGATGAAACCTCACTTGCATTCCCTAACAATTTATTAAATAATCCCATTGCAATTTTTAAATTATATTTTGTATTAATTATTTCTTTCTACCCCCTAAATTTCGGCAAAAAGATTTAATAAAGTTTACGGTTTCCCATAATGTTATCAACTAGTTGTTTACGTATTGTCAACACCATCCAATTTTGTCATTTCGACTTTTCGGAGAAATCACATAAAATCACATGTCCTAAAGTTTATTTTAAGTCTAAGGGATCGCTATTTAAAACAAAAAAAGCCTCACAAAAAGTGAGGCCTTATAAAAAATGTTTTAATAGCTAAAACTTATTTTTCAGTTTCGACAGGAATTGCAATCCCTAAGCTTTTTAAGACTAATTCTGTAATATCAAAATCGTTATCTATGTATGCAAATTCGTTACCAGTTAAGGTTAAAACTTGCGTGTATTTATTAGCTTTGGCAACAGTAGTAATAGCGTTGCTTAATCTTGTATATAAAGGACGCATTAACTCATCTTGCTTTAATTGCATTAGTTGGTTTCCGTTTTGCTGGTATTTTTTAATATCAGCTTCCATTTCTGCTAATTCTGTGTATTCAGCTTGCTTTGCTAATTCCCCAAGTGTTTTTTCATTCTTTTTAAAAGCCTCTATTTTGGCTTTATACGTTTCTACTTTTAGGGTAAAAGAAGAATCTAATTTTGCTCCGTAATTTTGAGATCTTTCTGATACCACTTTTGTTTCTGGCATTAGACTAATAATATATTCACTATCTACTGTACCAACTTTAGACTGTGCAATAGAAATAGAACTAATTAAAGCAAAGGCAATACATATAATTTTTGATTTCATGTTTTTTGATTTTTTTTTATGTAACAAAGATATAAAAGTGAGTGAATTACAAAAGGTTTTACAATTTTGAGATGTTAATTTTATCAGAAATTTTAGCAATAATTGTGTTTATCTCTGTCTGATAATCAAACCACAAGGTTGTTTCATCTCTTTTAAACCAAGTACCTTGTCTTTTTGCAAACCTTCGGGTATTTTTCTTAATTTCTGAAACGGCAAATTCTTTGGTAAAATCACCATCAAAATAAGAGAACAATTCTCTATAGCCAACCGTTTGCAGTGCATTTAAACCTTTGTGTTGGTATAGGTTTTTAGCTTCTTCTAGCAAACCGTTTTCTAACATATTGTCTACACGCATATTTATTCTATTATAAATAATTTCTCGGTCTGCGTCTAAGCCAATTTTAATAGATGTAAAATTTCTAGGAGCTTTGGGTTTATTTTTAAAAGTAGAGTAGGGAATACCAGAACCAATACAAACCTCTAAGGCTCTCATTACCCGTTTAGGGTTTTGTAATTCAATTACATTGTACGTTTCTGGGTCTAGTTCTTTTAATTGTTCTTGCAATACTTCAACGCCTTCTTTTTCTAATTTTAGGGTTAAGGCTTCTCTTATTTTAGGATCTACTTCCGGGAAATAATCCAATCCTTTTAAAACGGCATCTACATACAAACCAGAACCGCCTACCATAATCTGAATAGGGTTTTCTTTAAAAAGATCGTCTAATTTAGTAAGTGTATCTCTTTCAAAAGAACCTACATTATAATCTTCAAAAATACTTCTATTTTGTATAAAATGATGTGCTGCAGCTGCTAATTCATCTGTATCTGGTACCGCAGTACCAATAGTCATTTCTTTGTAAAACTGTCTAGAATCGCAAGAAATAATAGCGCTTTTAAAATGATTGGCTAATTGAATGCTTAAGGCTGTTTTACCAATTGCGGTAGGACCTACAATGGTAATTAAAAAGTTATTAGAAGTCATTTAGTTTAATTTACTACCACAGTTATAACAAAATTCTGCACCGTCTTTATGGTTTTCTTTTGCGCAATTAGGGCAAGCTTGTGTATTTGTATCTATGTTGTTATTTGCGGTTTTTGTCATTTCTGCAGTTACAATTCCTGTAGGAATGGCTATAATTCCGTATCCTAAAATCATGATAATACTTGCAAGAAACTGACCAAAAGGAGTGTGAGGCGCAATGTCTCCATAACCTACAGTTGTTAAAGTAACAATTGACCAATAGATACTAATAGGTATGCTTGTAAATCCGTTTTCCGGACCCTCTACCATGTACATAATGGTTCCTAAAATAACACATAATATGACTATAAAATATAAAAAGACCGAAATTTTGGTTCTACTCATCTTTAGTGCAATCAATAATTTATTAGAAGCACCAATATATCTAGCCAGTTTTAAGATTCTAAAAACTCTTAAGAGTCTTAAAGCTCTTAAAGCAGCTAAATGGTGAGAACCAATTAAAAATAATGAAAGGTATTTTGGAATGGTAGAAAGTAAGTCTATAAGGCCGTAAAAACTAAAGATATATTTTAAAGGTCTTTTTATAGAAACGATTCTTAATACATATTCAATTGAAAAAAGGATGGTAATAACCCATTCTGCTATGTTTAAAAAAGTATGGTACTTAGTGTCAAAGCTTTCAATGCTTTCTAGCATCACTAATAATATACTAGCAAGTATTGCTATTAATAAGACAACATCAAATAATTTACCAGATTTAGTGTCCGCCTCATAAATAATTTCATGAATACGGTATTTCCAAGAGGTATTTTTATAGTTATTTTTCAATTTTTATATAAATTTCTTTTACAATACTACAATTAATTTACTGATATAGCATTTTTTTTAGTCTATTTTTCTCTTTGTTTACAAGGGGTTTCAAAAATAATTAAAAAAAAACAAACTTTTTTAAAACCGTAACAATCTTTTCCTCGTAAGTATCTGTGAGATTCAATTAATAATTAACTTAAAAACTCACACAATGAAAAAAAGTAAAATTTTAGTAGCAACCGCATTTGCAGCGGTTATCGGATTAGTTACAATTGCAGCAGATCATATTGACGCTCCTGCATCTAAAGGAACTACAGCAGACATTACAGACTTCTATGCTTTTCAGGCAGAAGACACAAACAATTTAGTATTTGTTGCCAATGTGCAAGGCTTATTAAGTCCTACTGCATCTGCAACAGCGGCTTTTGCTGAAGACGTTATGGTAGAATTTAATATTGATACTAATAATGACATGGTAGAAGATTTAGTAATTCAGGCAATACCAAGAGATGGTAAAATGTATTTCTTCGGACCTTTTTCTCCATCTGCAACAGGATTAAATAGTACGGTAAATGAAATGGCAACAAAATCTGAAGTAGCAATTACTTCTTACGGAGCTGCACCTGTTATTGGAAATATGAATGGGATGAAAATGTTTGCAGGACCAAGAGACGATCCTTTCTTTATGGATTTTGCACAATATGGTAAAGTAGTAGGCGGTATGGAGCCAGGTTTTAACAGCCCAGGAGCAGATACATTTGCAGGTTCTAATGTACTTTCTATTGTGGTAGAAGTTCCTAAAAGTGAAATAGGAGGTTCTGGTAAAATAAATACTTGGGTAACATCTAACGCAAAACAATAATCTTAACAATCAACTTTAAAAAATAATATCATGAAAATTTATAAAATAAAATATATCGCAGTAGCAGCTTTTTCTCTTTTAGTAATGAGTTGTAGTAATAATGATGATGACGCAACTTCTATGATGGAAGCAGGGACAGATTTTTCTGGAACGTATGCTCAAAAAGATCAAATGGGTAGACCAGCAATAAATACTGTTTTTGTTTCTGCAGATAGTAAAGATGCTTTTAATGCTACTATTCCTTCTATGCAAAGTGCAATGTTTCAGCCAATGTTTGAAACAAATTTAAAAGGTTTAAGCCCTGCTTTTGCAAATGAAGGAGATAAAAATGCATTAGGACAAGAGGCTGCCGCTTTTACAGGTTTATTAGCTACGGATGTTTTAAATGTTTCTTTAGATGGTAAAACAACATTTTATGATGGTGTTGCAGCAAATACACTTTCTGGTAGAGCTTTAGCAGATGATGTAATTACAGTTGAATTATTATTGATTTTTGGTGGTGAAGATTTTTCTGAAAACCCAACTCTTTCTAATGATAACGTAGATGCAAATGATAAAGAATTTTTAACTTCTTTTCCATATTTGGCTTCTCCTTGGTAGAATGTCATTTTAAAACTGGCGCAATTCTTAAGAGAGGCGCCAGTTTTTTTTATTATTAAACTAACTAAAAAATATAAATTATGAAATCTATCCAACTAATTTTATTATTTGTAACTTTTTCAATCGCAACTAGTTGCACTACAGATACCAACAAACAGGTAACAAACGTTAACGATTACAATAGTTATTTAAGTACGCATAACAATAAAGCTTTAGAAAACTCAACATCAGAATTTAATTTCTGGAAAACAAAGCTAAACAATACACCAAACCAATATCCTTATAATGCAAAATTAGCTGCAGCAAATACTACCATGTTTAAAATTACAGGTAATATTGATGCACTAAAAGAAGCAGAACAAAACTTATTAATTGCCAATAAACAAACTAATTATAATAGCGCAGGTTATTTAAGAAGTTTGGCAAGAAACTACATTTCTCAACACCGTTTTAAAGAAGCGCTTGCTTTGGCTACAAAAGCGGAATCTATTGGAGAGAATTTACAACAAACACAATACTTATTAATAGATGTGTATTTAGAATTAGGGAATATCTCTAAGGTTGAAGAATACTTGTCTATTGTTAAAAATTTAAAAGAGTTCGAATATTTAATTAGACTTTCTAAATACAATGATCATATTGGTAACTTAGACAATGCTATTAAATATTTAGAAGCATCTTTAGAGATTTCAAAATCTGCAAAAAACACTTATTTAATGCAGTGGAGTTATACCAATCTTGCAGATTATTATGGGCATGCAGGTAGAATTAAAGATTCTTATAATGCATATTTAAGTGCACTTGCAATAGATGAAAATGATAGTTATGCTAAAAAAGGAATTGCTTGGATTGTTTTTTCTTATGAAAGAAACCCAGCAGAAGCAATGCGTATTTTAGAAACCGTAACCAAAGAAAATGCTGCGCCAGATTATCACTTATTAAAAGCAGAAATAGCTGAATATATGGGAGATACTGCGCAAAAAGAAATAGAGGTTGAAAAATATGTAGCAAAAGTAGCCAATAAAAGTTACGGTGTAATGTATCATAAATACGATGTTTTATTATTTGCAGATGATGACACTAAAAAAGAAATTGCTTTAAAATTAGCGCAACAAGAAGTAGCAGAAAGACCAACAGCACAATCGTATGATTTATTAGCATGGTCTTATTTTAAGAACGGAGACGCTAAAAAAGCATTAGAAATTTCTAGAAACTATGTTATAGGTAAAACCTTTGAGCCAGAAGCATTATTGCACACCGCTCAGATATTAAAAGCGAATGGTGAAATTGAAGAAGCTAGAGTTTTAAAAACAGAATTATTAGGTGCTGTATATGAGTTAGGTCCTTTAACAGAAATTAACATAAAAAATATCTAAATTCGCAAAATTTTAAAAATATGAAAAACAAATTACTATTATTTTTTGCGATAACACTATGTTTACATTCTTTTGGTCAGCAGTTAAAAGGGATTGTTTTAAATCCGCTAAATGAACCTTTAGAAAATGTTTATATTATAAATCAAACCTCTAATGTTCATACACATACAAACGAAGCAGGTAGTTTTATACTTCAAAAAACGGCTGTAGACAATACTTTACAAATAAGTATTTTAGGTTTTGGTACAAAGACGTTAAAAGTTACAGAGCAAGATTTAAAAAACGGAATTACCATAAACCTAGCAACAAAAGTTTTTCAGTTAGAAGAATTGGTCTTGCGTAAAGAAATAAATGCTTTACAAACCTTAACAAATATAGATGTACAAGTAAATCCGGTAAACAATTCTCAAGAAGTTTTAAGAAAAGTTCCTGGTTTATTTATCGGCCAGCATGCTGGTGGTGGAAAAGCAGAACAAATATTTTTAAGAGGTTTTGATATTGATCACGGTACAGATATTGCGCTTTCTGTAGACGGAATGCCAATAAACATGGTTTCTCATGCACACGGACAAGGATATTCTGATTTGCATTTTGTAATACCAGAAACCATACAAAAAATAGATTTTGGAAAAGGACCTTATTACGCAAATCAAGGAGATTTTAATACGGCTGGTTATGTAAATTTTGCTACAAAAACAGCTATTGATAAAAGTATGATATCTGTTGGTTATGGAGATTTTAACTCTCTAAGAACTGTTGGTATGTTTAATTTATTAGAAAACTCTAAAAATAACGATGCCTATGTTGCTGTAGAATATATAGAGTTTGATGGTGCTTACGAATCTCCACAAAACTTTAACAGGTTAAATCTTTTTGCAAAATACAATACGTTTTTAAACGGAAAAGATAAGTTAACATTAACAGCGTCTCATTTTACAAGTTCTTGGGATGCTTCTGGTCAAGTGCCAATTAGAGCCGTAGAAAGCGGATTGATTAACCGCTTTGGTTCTATTGATGATACAGAGGGTGGATTTACTTCTAGATCTAACTTAAATGCACAATTGCAAAAAACGTTAGATAATGGTGCTATTTTAGAAGCAAACACATTTTATTCTAAATATGATTTTGAATTGTATTCTAATTTTACCTTCTTTTTAGACGATGCTATAAACGGAGATCAAATTAAACAATTTGAAGATAGAAGTATTTATGGAATGAATGCAAAGATAATTAGCACAAAAGAGTACGGAAACGTAGAGGCTAAGTACACTAAAGGTATTGGTTTACGTTACGATTTAATTGCTGATAACGAATTATCGCATACAAAAAATAGAAGTGAATTATTAGATAATATTCAATTAGGAGATGTAAAACAAACCAATTTATATGCATTTTTTAACTCAGAATTTGAGATTGGAAAATTTAAAATAGCACCTTCTGTTCGTTTAGATTATTTTAAGTTTTTATACAATGATGCTTTAAATACAACGTATGAAACATTGAGCAAAACAAAGGCAATTGTAAACCCTAAATTGAACTTTTTATATACACAGAACGATAACTTACAGTGGTTTTTAAAATCTGGAATTGGTTTTCATTCTAATGATGCAAGAGTTGTTTTACAAGAAAATGCAGATAAAGTTTTACCTAGAGCGTACGGAGCAGATTTAGGGAATATTTGGAAACCTACTAAGAATTTAGTGTTAAACACAGCAGCTTGGTACTTGTTTTCTGAAGAAGAATTTGTATATGTTGGAGATGCTGGTATTGTAGAACCATCTGGAGAGTCTGAGCGTTTTGGATTGGATTTAGGAATTCGTTACCAATTAACAGATCAAGTTTATTTTGATACAGATGCAACACTTACGCATGCAAGAAGTTTAGAAGCAGCAGATGGTGAAGATTACATTCCGTTAGCGCCAAGTTTTACAATGGCAGGTGGTTTGTCTTTTAGTGATTTAGGTAAATTTTCTGGAGGTTTGCGCTACCGTTATTTAGCAGATAGAGCAGCAAATGAAGATAATTCTATTACTGCAGAAGGATATTTAGTGAGTGATTTTAATATCAATTATAAAGTAAATAAGGATGTTACTTTTGGTATTGCATTAGAAAATATTTTTGATGTAGAATGGAATGAAACTCAGTTTGCAACAGAAAGTAGGTTACAAAATGAAACGGATTCTGTAGAAGAAATTCACTTTACACCAGGGACACCGTTTTTTGCAAAAGCAACAATAACATACACGTTTTAATTGAGTTTTATAAGAATTTAGATAAAACTATAATTCCCACTTTAGCGGAAATAGCGTATAATTTTAGTTAGTTTTAGTTGGATGAAATGTCTATCACAGCAATGTGATAGGCATTTTTATTGATTGTAATAAATATTACTAAGTTGTTTCGGTTAGTTATTTAATGTCCATATTAATGCCTTTTCTTTGGTAGCTCTAAAAATGGTGTTGTGTTGCTCGTTAGAAGCATCTGTATATTTAAAAATTAGGTTTTTATTAGATTGTTCTAACTGGTTATTTAACTCTTTAGCGTGTTTAGAGATATCTGTAGCATCAGAATTAGCAAACCAAAGCTTTTTTTGATGGTTATAATTGTTACTGAATAGCGTTTTAAAATTAGCAACTAAATAATTCTCATTAAACCATAAAGAAGGATCTATTGCAATATAAGCATCAAACATATTATTGTCTAAGAGAAAGGTTTCTACCACAAATAAACCAGCTAAAGATTCGCCAATAATTGCCTTTCTACTGCTTGTTCTATATTTTTTATTGATTGCTATAAATAATTCATTTTTAATAAAATTTCTAAAGTCGTTTGCACCACCGGCATTCGGTATATAACTTAAATCATATTCAATTTTTGTAGGTCCACATAAATCTCGTCCTCGTTTGGTGTTTTCTATGCCCACTAAAATATAAGAAGGTATTTTATTTTCTTTAATTAATTTAGCTAATGTATTGGCTACATGCGGAAAATCTTCTTTAATTCCGCCATCTGGCATATATAAAACAGGAAAGCTATCTACTGTTTGGTTGTAATTTGGTGGTGTCCAAATATTAATGATTCTGTCTTCGTGTACAAATTTAGAAGCAATGGTTAAACTATCATGTTTAGGAATTGGATCATTATAAACAATCTCTTTCTTACATCCAATTGTAATAGTGATAAGCAGCAAACAAAAGATTATATTTCTCATTTATATGATTTTTTTATAGGTTGAAGGTATTTTAGATACAAAACTATTTCTTTAGCTAATATAGTTTTTTTTAAAACAAATATCTAAACAGTTGTTTATTAGTGTATTGTGAGTTAAAAAAGTGACATTTTTTATAAAGGATTACTTCTTAAAATAAATTGAAAATTATGCAAGTTTAATTGTTTAGAGAAAACTTAAATATTGCTAAACTTGTTTATTTTATAGGATAATTTTTAATTATTCAACAATAAATATTCCTTATTTTATTGATATTGTAATTTTATAGATTTTAGTTATTTTTGAATTATATACTAATATTAATATTTTTTTCTTATGAAGTTTAACCTATTATTCAGTTTTTTATTCGTTTTTTTATCAAGTATTATGTATTCTCAAAATTCTAATTCAGACATCAAAGTAGGAGATGTTTTTGTAGTAGGAGAGGTGATTAATAACAATTATAAACATATCAATTTTCCTAGAGCAAACTTTATTATTAAAAAAGGTGGACTTGCAAATTACAAAAATGTAAAAGGAGAAAAAGTTCAAATAAAGTCAATCAAAGAAAGCAAAAACGGAGCTTTAATTGCAACCATTGAGTTAGCTTCTAAAAAGAAATTTTTCAATAGCCATAAATACATTAAAGTAAATATTAATGAAGCAATTTTACAAAAGGAGTTATTAAAAAATTAATAGTATTCTTTTTTCTTTAGTTTAGGCTTTCTTTTTAGGAAGCCTTTTTTTTGTTTAAAATTTAAAAAAAGAAGTAGGTAAATAAATATCTACTCTTTATTTAGCTTAACTTGTTGTATTCTTTTAGTGATTAAATTTGTTATCGTCAGTTCGAGCGCAGTCGAGAACTATTAAACTATTAAAATAGGTTTAGACTGAATTTAACCATACATATTACTTGTTTTATACAAAATTCTATGCAGTTAACTATATTTCTCTAAAGAATGCATTTAATTGGAGGGAAGCTTAAGGTTTATACGTTATTGGATTTTCTTTTTTGATGGTATTTTCGTCTCGTTTTTATTATTTTATACCTAAAATCATCAAAGAATAAGCTTGCTAACAAAAACAGTGCTGCTAAAATTAAAGTATTTAATTTTAAATCTAATTTAGAATAGAAAAAGCCCCCCGTTAAACCGCCTGCAAAAAAGAAGAGGATAATGTAAGTTCTAAGTTTAATATTAGATTTTAATTTTTTTTTCTGTGCTGTCAATTTAGGAAAACACAATAAAGAAAGATCGATCCCTAAATCTGTAAACAAACCCGTTAAATGTGTAGTTCTTACAACAGCGTTAGATATTTTAGTTACAAATGAATTCTGTAAACCCATTGCAAAAAGCAACAAACAGATAAGTAGGTTTGCATATTTTAATTCCATAATATTACTAATAAGACCTATAGAAATTAAAACAAGACATTCAATAACTGTAGGTAATACAAATACATTCAGTTTTTTGTTTTCACTATATTTTTCTATCAAAAAGCTAGATAAAAACGAACCAAATAAAAAAGAGAAAATATAGAGGAAGTAAATGGTGCCTTTCCAGAAATCAAAATTAGCAACATCATAAATAAACAAAGCAAAATGACCTGTAACATTTGTAGTTAATTGTTTAAATGCCAAATAACCGCTCACATTTACAATTCCTGCTACAAAAGAAAGTATAGTTGCAATTCTTAAATTATGTTTTAAAGTTCTGCTTTTACCTTGATGTCTAAACATTTGTTTTCGTTTATTCTTAGCTTTTATAAGACACGTAAAATTAACACATTTTAGAGTGTATAAAAATTCTATAAAGTATAAATTATAAGTAGAAGGTAAAGTTAGTATTTTTGAATGATTCTGCTTTTATATACCATCTGTTTATTAGATAAGATTATTTAAAAGTAGTAAACTTATCAATCTACATTTCTTTAATATTGATAAAGTTGTTGACTTTCAATAGGTGAGATGCTGAATCAAATTTAGTATGACAAGATTATTTTTTAATCAAGAAAACTATAGAAAAATGATGATTATAATAAACCTAAGATACTACGGCACCTAAAGTATATAATTGCTCTAGATTAGGAGATACACTACCACCTGCAGGCTCTAAGGTAATACCAAATGCCTCAGATTCGTTAGCATTTTCTATGGTAAATATTTTGTTGGTATCTGCCATAAAAGTGTCTATTGT
Organism: Polaribacter sp. NJDZ03; assembly: GCF_019263805.1. Classification (NCBI taxonomy): domain Bacteria; kingdom Pseudomonadati; phylum Bacteroidota; class Flavobacteriia; order Flavobacteriales; family Flavobacteriaceae; genus Polaribacter; species Polaribacter sp. NJDZ03. Next base: position 776,920 of record NZ_CP079195.1, on the reverse strand, counting down.
ACCTAAACTTGTTGGTGTTAAAGGATTTAATTTTAAAGACCAAACTTGGTATACCTTTCCTTTTGGAGGTGCTGGCAATCCTTTAGCATCTAAATAAATACTTTTTGTTTTTTTATCCCAATATACCTTTGCATAAGAGGTTGGAGATACTTTTTGACCCGCTAACGGTACAGAAACAATGTCTTTATCTCTAAAGATGTCAATTAATTTTTCTGCAGCTGCTAAACTGTTAGAAGCTTTGTCTATTTGTTCTTCTAATTGTTGTTTTTCTGTAGCAACCTGATCTTTAAGTTGGTTGTTTTGTGTAAGTGACCAAATAAGAACACTTCCTATTAATAAAGAAGCTGCCCAACCACTATATTGTAACCAATTTGTTTTCGGTTTTGTAATAGAGATTACTTTTGGTTCTTCAACCTTCAATTTATTTTTTATGTCTGAAAAGGAATATGGAGCATCTTTTTTAGCAGCAGCAGTTAATTTTGCAATTGCTTTTTCTATGGATACAACTTCGGCCAAAACTTCTGGGTATTCTTTAATTTTAGCATGCACTTCCTCGTTTTCCTTTTCAGAAAGCGAGCCTGCAACATACAGTTCTAAAATTCCAGATGTTATGTATTCTTTTATATTCATTATTTAAACTCCAAGCATAGAGCGTAATTCGCTTATGCAATTTCTATTTCTTGTTTTAATGGTGCCAATTGGCATTTCTAATTCTTCAGAGGCTTCTTTTTGTGTAAACCCTTTAAAATATAATAATTCAATTACTGCTTTACACTTGTCTCCTAATTTGATAACAAACTCTTTTAAGCCAATTGTATCAGTGGCAGTATCTAAACTTTCACTGGTCTCTAATATATCTACGAAAAAATCTGCGTTATGGTTTTGTTTAGACTGTTTAAAATTTTTAGAGCGTGTATAATCTATAGCTGCATTTCTTGCAATGTTTAGTATCCACGTAAAAAAACGGCCTTTTTTAGAAGAATAAGTATCTGCTTTATTCCAAGCTTTTATAAAAACATCTTGTGTAATTTCTTGCGCAACGTCATCATTTTTAACAATGTTATTTACAATACCAGAAATACTATCACAATACATATTGTATAGTTTTTCATAGGCCTTTACGTCCTTTTGTTGAAATTGTAAAATTAGTTGCTCTAAATTCATAAAATGTATCTGCTGCTAATCTATTAAATAAAATTGATATGCAAGCATTTTATTATCGCTATAATAAACATAATATAATTTCTTCTAGAACTAATTTTAAATCTTTGGTATTTTAGATTGAAACTCCAAACCGTTACTACTTAAATCGAGAGATAAAACACTGTAAGTATATATTATAACAGATTCAACTTTTATATTAGGCAGTATAAAATTTTTAACCGTAAAAGTATCTCGTTCTTTAGTAGGAAAGAGGTCCTTATCTTTAATATAGAGTAGGTTTACTAAGTTTAAAATTTTTATTTATAATCTAATAATTTTCTGTACTTTATTTTTGTTGATGTAATTTTTGATAATATTTTTTGCTTGTACCTTGTTTTCAATAGGAGTTAATATTTTTTTTAAAATATCTAACTTACTTTCTTGGTTACTTAAGTTTGTATAACCACAACCAAAAACCTCGTTATTTTCTATTAAAATTACCGCATTTTCTTCTACTTCTCTTCCTTTTTCAATGATCATAAAATTCTCATTGTTAAAGTCTTGATTAATAATTTTGGGACTCTTTTTAAAGTTAAACTTAGGCGTTAATGTATCTAATTCAATAGCATATTTTAAACGGGTAAAAAGTTCATTACCTGTTTTGTCAAAGGAGATAGATTGTGCTCTTTCCTGAATTTTAACAGCTCTTTTTGTTACTTTTAAAAAGAGGTTATTTACTTCCGATTTAATATTCTTTCCTTTTCCAATAAAAAGAACTCTACCTTCTTTATCATGAATGTAATACACACCTTGTACCGTTGGTATTTCTTCTATTAAACTTCTTAGTTTTTGTTTTTGATGTCTTCTATCAAAGTATTTAATAGAACTTTGTATAATACTTTTATTTGTGTCTTTTTCTAACAGTAACTTAAATAATTGTACGGTTGCCAAGGCGTCTCCAGAAGCTCTATGTCTATCTGTAATAGGTATACCTAAAGATTTGGTAAGTTTTCCTAAACTGTAAGAAGGTTGGTCTAAAATTAATTTCTGACTTAATTCTACCGTACACAAAGTATTTCTATTAAAGTCGTACCCTAATCGATCAAATTCTGTACTTAAAATTCTATAATCGAAAGTGGTATTATGAGCCACTAAAATACAATCTGAAGTAATTTCTATAATACGTTTAGCAACTTCATAGAATTTGGGTGCATTTTTAAGCATTTTATTATTAATGCCCGTAAGTTTTACAACAAATTCTTGTATGGGTTTTTCTGGATTTACTAAGCTAATAAATTGATCTACTGTAGTGTGCCCGTCAAATTTATAGATAGCAATTTCCGTGATGCCTTCTTCATTAAATTTTCCTCCTGTGGTTTCAATATCTAAAATTGCGTACAAAGTCTTTTTCTTTTATGATAAAATTAAGCATTATAATTTCTTTGACCAAATATAGAACTACCAATTCTTACCATATTACTGCCATTTTCTATAGCAAGCATATAATCTCCACTCATTCCCATAGATAAAGTTTCTAGTTCGCAGTTTTCAGTTGCAGTTTTCAGTTTGTGTGTGTCGAAGAAGGTTTTTAGAGAAGAGAATTCTTCTTTTAACTGTTGCTTATTGTCTGTAAACGTGGCCATTCCCATAAAACCAGTGATTTTTATATTCTTTAATTCAGCAAATGCTTCGGATGCTAAAATTGTATTAATTTCATCAAAAGATAAACCAAATTTAGTGTCTTCTTTGGCTATTTTTACTTGTAATAAACAGTTGATAACTTTATCATGTTTTTTTGCTTGCTTGTTAATTTCCTTTAAAGTAGAAAATTTATCAACTCCATGAATTAAATCTACAAAATGTGCCATGTACTTAACCTTATTACTCTGTAAATGACCAATCATGTGCCACTGAATGTCTTTGGGTAAGGCATCATATTTATCTACCATTTCCTGAATTTTATTCTCGCCAAAAATACGCTGTCCTGCAGCATAAGCTTCTTGCAAGTCTTCTAAAGGTTTGGTTTTAGAGACGGCAACTAAAGTTACATTTTGTGGTAATGATTGTTTTATTTCTAATAGGTTTTCTTTAATCATGTTTTCTTTTTTGTAATTCAGACGAAGATTATAAACACTAAGTATGTATGAGATTTCTCAATCGCTTAAAAAAGTTCATTTCGAAATGACAGCGGTTATCATTGTTTATTAACTAGCTGCCACTTCGAGTGAAATTATGTATTTAAGAGTTTATTCAGAAACTTTTCTAATTCTTTAACAAAGCAATAATCTGGTTTGCCAATTCAACTCCAATTCTATCTTGTGCCTCTTTGGTTGCAGCCCCAATATGCGGAGTTAAAGAAATTTCTGGATTCATTAATAATTGCACTGCCGGAGTAGGCTCTGTTTCAAAAACGTCTAAACCAGCAAATTGTACTTTACCACTTTCTATAGCCTTTACTAAATCTACTTCATGTAAAATACCACCTCTTGCCGTATTTATAATACCTACACCATCTTTCATTTTTTCAAATTCTGATGCCGTAATAATATAATCTTCTTGATCTGGAGTATGTAAAGTAATAAAGTCCGACTCTTTTAAAAGCTCTTCTTTATCTACCGTTTCAATAACAAAAGTAGTTTTTTGACCGTTAAAAAACTCTAAAGTAATTGGTGCACTTGTTACTTGATCATCTGTAGCTAAAACATTCATTCCTATTCCAATAGCTATTTTAGCAACTTCCTGACCGATACGTCCAAAACCAATAATACCAATGGTTTTACCTCTTAATTCAATTCCTTCAGAATATGCTTTTTTCAATTCTTTAAAACGAGAATCTCCTTCTAAAGGCATTTCTCTGTTAGAAGAATGTAAAAAACGCGCCATTCCAAAAAGATGAGCAAAAACTAACTCAGCCACAGAGCCAGAAGAAGCTTTTGGTGTATTAATTACATGTAAACCATTATCTTCTGCATATTCTACATCTATATTGTCTAAGCCAACACCACCACGTCCAATTAATTTTAAACTTGGGCAAGCTTCCATTAATTCTTGTCTTACTTGTGTTGCACTTCTTACTAAAATTGCATCAACATTGTTTTCATTGATATAATTTTCTAACTGATTTTGTGCTACTTTTATGTCTAGTACTTCAAATCCTCCTTTTTCTAAAGCATCTATTCCGCTTTTAGAAATTCCATCGTTCGCTAATATTTTCATGGCCCATCCCAACCTTCCCAAAGGGAAGGAGTTTTATTTATTATTTATATTATTTTGTATTATCTTCAAACTTTATAAGTTTAAAAAGTACTCTTTTTTTGTTTGTTAGGTCAAACCCTCAACAGTGAGAGTTCCTCTCCTTCGGAGAGGCTAGGAGAGGCTTTTCATTACATCAACCAAAGCTTGTACACTATATAAAGGCAATGCATTATACATACTTGCTCTATAACCACCAACACTTCTGTGTCCATTTATTCCGCTAATTCCAGCTTCTTTGCACATGGTATCAAATTTCTCTTTTAAAGAATCATCTGTTAAAGTAAAAGTAGCATTCATGGTACTTCTGTCTTCTTTGGCTACAATTCCTTTAAATAAAGGATTTCTATCAATTTCAGAATATAAAAGTGCTGCCTTTTTATTGTTTACTTCTTCAATAAATTCAATTCCGCCTAAATCTTTTAACCACTGTAAGGTTAACATAGAAACATAGATTGCAAATACAGAAGGTGTATTAAACATACTATCTTTATCAATATGAATTTGATAGTTTAACATAGAAGGAATATGTCTTTCTACCTTACCTAAGATTTCTTCTTTAATAATGACTAAAGTGGCACCAGCTGGACCCATATTTTTCTGAGCACCTGCATAAATAAGATCGAATTTTTCAAAGTCTAATTGACGAGAAAAAATATCTGAACTCATATCACAAACCAAAGGAATATTCGTTTCCGGAAAATCTTTCATCTGCGTACCAGCAACTGTATTGTTACTTGTACAGTGAAAATAATCTGCATCTTTTGGAATGGTATATCCTTTAGGAATATAGTTATACCCTTTATCTTTAGAAGAACCAACTTCTACAACTTCTCCGAATGCTTTTGCTTCTTTTTGAGCTTTATCTGCCCAAGTTCCCGTATTTAAATACGCTGCTTTTTTATCTAACAAATTGTATGCAACCATTAAAAACTCTAAGCTTGCACCACCTTGTAAAAACAAAGCTTGATAGCCTTTATTTTCTAAACCTAACAATTCTAAAGCCAAAGAACGTGCTTTTTCAATTACTTCTACAAAAGGCTTACTTCTGTGAGAAATTTCTATTAATGATAAATTATCATCATTAAAATTTAAGATTGCTTCTGATGCTTTTTGCAACACTTCTTGTGGTAAAATACAAGGACCTGCACTAAAATTATGTTTTTTCACTTGAATAAAATTAAGTTTTACTACTTTTATTATAATAAAATTAAGTCAGCAAATAAGCTAACGTTAATTTTGTTTTTAAATTCCCTCTGCAAGGGTTATATTGTTGATAAAAATTCTAAAGTATTTACACCATCTGCATAATCTGTTAACTCAGGATGTTGCGTTTGTCCAAAAGCAATTTCATTTTCTATAAAGTCTTTGGCAACAATACACTGAATCTTCTCTTTATCTTGATGTAATTTTATTTTTAAATCTGTTTCATTGTCGTAATATTCATAGAATATCGTGGCAATAGGAGAGGCGTAGCTTTCATCTTCTTTAATCATTAGAAAACCATTTTCTAACAAATCAAACAAGCTCATTAAATACACCGCTTTGTTATAATCGTAATTATTCGCATATTTTGCGTTCTCAATCATGTCTTTCTTAGCATACATTCCTGTAAAGAAAGCATCAAAATTATAACCTTTAGGTACATATAATTTAGAAACAGATCTGCAACCTAAACCAAAATATTGAAAAACATCATCAGATAATTTAACAAAATCCTCTTCGGTTTCTTTTCCGGTGATAACTGCCACGGAGTTTCTACTTTTTCTAATAATATTTGGTTTATTTTTGAAATAATATTCAAAATAACGCGCAGTATTATCGCTTCCAGTAGCGATAACTGCATCAAAATCTGTTAGTTTTTCTTCCGTAAAAGTGATTTTTCCCTTAAAAGTAGGTTCTACATACTCTAAATACTTTGCTAAAAAGGGTAATAAGTGTTTATCACTAGAAGATTGCTTTACCAATACCGAATGACCAGATATTAATACCGATAAAAAATCATGAAAACCTACCAATGGTATGTTTCCTGCCATTACAATTGCTACTTTTTTTGATGATTTAATAGTTGAATCAAAACTTTCGATAAACTTATTTAAGTTATTTTCTGTTAGTGATTTATGTAGGCTATTTAAAGAGAATAAAAGATTGTCTTTTGTAAACCAAGAATTCTTTTCTTGTGCTAATTTTATCTGATGTAAAAAGCCATCAAAAAAGATTTCATTATGTTCAATATTATCGATTTTTTTTATTTTATCGATAGAAAACTGCCCTAAAAAGGCGCCTAATTTTGCGAAAGCAATAATTCTGTTTTGAATACTATCCATTTATTTTGGTTGTCTATTATTTTGGCTTTATTTTTGCAATTGCAAAGGTACAAAAACAGAACAGAAAATTATGGCAATTATAATAACAGATGAATGTATAAATTGTGGGGCATGTGAACCAGAATGTCCTAACACTGCAATTTATGAAGGAGCAGATGATTGGAAATATTCAGACGGAACAGATTTGAAAGGAAATGCGGTTTTACCAAATGGTAAATCAGTAAATGCCGACGATGTTCAAGAACCAGTTTCTGATGAAATTTATTACATCGTTCCAGATAAGTGTACAGAATGTAAAGGTTTTCATGATGAGCCACAATGTGCTGCAGTATGTCCTGTAGATTGTTGTGTGCCAGATGACGACGTTGTAGAAACTGAAGAGGAGTTGTTAGACAAGCAAAAGTTTATGCATAACAACTAATTAATATTTTTATATTATTTAAAAGCCCCAAATCTAATAATTTGGGGCTTTTTTTTTAATTATATTGTGCTAAATATTGGTTTATTAAAACTTTATCTTTCCAGCTAGAAGCTGCATAAGCTGCTTTGGTCATATAAGAAGTTCTTTTTTTATAGGCTTCTTTAATCTCTTCTTCGGTTTTCTTTTTAAAACTATTAACATCAAAATCAGTTATATTATTTACAAAGGTTTCTCTGCCTTCACTTACATTTATCTCTACCTTAACATTAAACTTTACCTTGTTTTTATCTTTAGCATTTTCTATAAACTTTATAGGTCTATCTATGTATGCGTAATTTGTTTTGGTTTCTTTTAGGTAAGAAGTGTAGATTTTATTGTCCATATTTTTTTCATAAAAAACAGTTACATGATGCTGGTTTTCAGAGAATTTGATTCCTAATAAAAACTTTAAATTTAAATGTTGTCCACGTTTTCCTTCCGCATACTGGTATTTTATTTTTTTGATAAAAAAATCAGTAGGATCAATATACATTTTACCCGAATATTTAGATTTAGATTTGTTTGGCGTAAAAGAAACTACATAATACTTTTTAGTTCCTAATATTTCATTTTCTTCTAATTGATGTTCGTAATATTTCTGATCAAGAAAATTATTTTGGGTAGCATCATTAAAAAATACACTTTTAAATTTTAAATTTCTAAGCGGATAACTTTGGTTATAATCACTAAAAGTATTGTCTTTTGCTATTGAATCTGCAACTCTAGCAGTTTCCGACATAGACAAAGAGTCTTCCAGTTTAAAAAGTCCAGACTTTACTTTATACGTATTTTTAGAATTTAAATGTTTTAAAACTACATTTTGCAACCTTTGCGTTATGTTTTCTAAGGTTACACCGTTTCCTATGTCTATTTTTTTAAAGCCCTGAATAGCCTCTACTTTATAAGAATTTATTTCTTTTTTGCGTTCTTCAGAATAGAATTTTTTGTTTAAAATAGTAGCCTTAAATTCAGTACCAAAAGCAGGTTTTTTATTCTGAAGATTAGCCGCAAATTGCATTAATTCTTTTTCTGCTAATTTTCTTTTCTTTCTACTTAAAAGTGAACTAGCATTTAATTCGAATTCTAGTTTTTTAAAATCTAAATTTTGATTCTCGATAGCATATACATCCTGTTTTACAGGTGATGAAAGGTAATTTTCTTTCATGTTTGTAGCTGTTTTAATCAATAAACTATCTAAAGTAACTTTGGTAAGGTTTAGTTGAAATTCATCTAATTGATTTACATCTTCTAGTAAGTTTACAACATAATGATTGTTTATTAATTGCCTTTTTGTAATTGTTTTAGATTGATATCCTAAACAAGAAATAGTAAGTACTTTTACATTACTTAAATTTAAGGTGTATGTACCAGATTCATCGGAAGTTGTTCCATATTTTATATCTGTTAAAAGGGCTGCGTTATCAATAGGGTTTAAAGAGTTTTGGTTGATGACTTTACCTGAAATTGTTTGAGAATTGATTACTATAATATTCAAAAATAGTAATGAAAAACAGAGTATTTTTTTTGTCATAAATGGTTGATTTTTCATAAAAGTAGTATTATTCAGCACTAATAAATACCAATTATTTTAAGTTTAACAATACATTATATTTATTGTTCTTAAAGTTTCTTAAAAAACTTAAAATTAGGTTAAAAGTGATGGTGTTTGATTACAAAAAATTAAACAAAATAGAGTAGGAGCTATAATAATTGATTGATGGTTGATAAAATTTCAAACAAAAAAAGAGGTTGTCTAAACAGAAATAAATCTTGTCATGCTGAACTTGTTTTAGTATCTCAATTTACTAAAATCAATTAGCATAAGAATCTAAAATAAATTCAGATTGACAAAAAAAATACTTTTAGACAGCCTCTCTTATAATTAAATTTTAATATATTTTTTATAAATTAAAGCTAAGTCTTGTAAAATAATAGGCTCCATCAGAACCCATTTGTACAGAATCTGCCATTCCACCTTGGTCTGTCCAACCATCAAATTGTGGAGTAGGGTAAACGTTAAATAGGTTATTGGCACCTACCGTTACATTTATTTTATCAGAAATTTTATATCCTAAACTTAAATCTGTTGTAATTAAAGATTTATAAGTATCTGTGGCAACTGTATATAAAGCATCTGCCTCTGCTTTTGTTGTTGGAGGTGCATCTACCCACTGAAAATCTTGTAATTGAACATCACTAAACTTTGTTAAAGTTACATTTGCGTTAAACTTTTTTCTAGTGTAGCCTAAATTTAATCCGAATTTATAATCGGGAGCAGCCGCTTCTAAGTACGCTTGAGAAAAACCACTAAAGAAAGTATAAGGGTTTAAATTACCATTATGTACTTCTTTAATTTCTAACTTATTTAAGTTCCCTATTAAAGCAACATTTATTTTATTGTACTCACCTAAAGTAGTTGCATAGTTTAAAACAATATCTACACCACTTGTTTTGGTATCTACACCATTTGCAAAAAACTGAGCAGCATCTACATTTAAAGGGCCTAAAATAGCTTGATCTGTAAAATTATCTGTTAATATAATTCTATCATCAACAGCAATAGAATACGCATCTATAGTAGCTGTAAAACCATTTTTCTTATACGTAAACCCAATACTAGTATTTAATGCTTTTTCTTCTTGTAAAGCACCAATACCAAAGGCTTTTGTTACGGTACTGTTGTTTGCAGATAATAAAGAAGGAATAGATTTACCAGCAACAATGTTTGTGAATTTTAAGTTGTAATACACTTGAGCTAAAGAAGGTGCTCTAAACCCACTAGACACAGAACCTCTAAAAGATAAATTATTATTTACTTTATACCTACTAGCTACTTTGTAGTTAAAGGTATTTCCAAAATCGCTATAATCTTCGTAACGCAATGCAGCATTAATTAAGAAAGAGTCTGTAATGTTAACTTCTGTATCAAAGTAAAGCCCCATATTGGTTCTACTTCTATTTACTACGTTGTCTGGACTATACCCAGGAAAACCTTGAGATCCACCAGGTAATTCATCTCCATTAGAATCTTTTGCTACCGTTTGTGTTGCAGGGTTTGTTAGAATTACTCCGTTAGTATCATACAAACCATAAGAAGCTTCTTCGCCAGAAAAAATTTGAAAGTTTTCTGTTCTGTATTCTAAACCAAAAGCAAAATTGATTCCTTTTGCATAATCTTTAAAATATTTAGAAAAATCTAAACCTGTTGTATTTTGAGACAAGCTATGTCCACCTCCATCAAAATCTACAGGAGAAGCACTACCTAGTGAAGCATTATTAGTGTCTTTAATAAAATAATGGAATTTATTAATTCCGTATGTATTGTTAAAATCTACTAGCCAACCATTGTCTAACGTATGTTTTAAACCAGCAGAAAGTGAATTGTCTGTTATTATAGAGGTAATTCTTGGTGTAAACCCATTAGGATAAATACTAGGAACAGCTCTATTATCTCCATCTGTAAAACTATCTCTAGAATAAGCATACGCATCTGTGTCTCTATAATTTCTACCTCCAAAGGCATACACCTCTGTATTATCAGAAAGAGGTATTATAGAATTTACCATAAAACTGAAACCTTCTAAACCAGCACTTCCGTACCCTTTACGCCAAGAAAAACCTGGTCTAAGAGTATTGTCTTTAGATAAAAACTCTGTTGTAAAATTTACAAAACCACCTCTGTCATTAATTTTAGCTCCAAAATTTAAATCTAATTTTACAGTACCGCCATCAAAACTTTTGTCTTTACCATCTAATCTGTTTTTTCCGTTTACATTATACAACGTTTCTCCACTTGCTTCTGCCCAACCAGACCCCACATTAGTACTGTAGGCACCATAGGTAATTCCTGCAGTTATGCCTTCTGTATTGTCTTTTAAAACGATATTAATAACCCCAGCAATTGCATCAGATCCATATTGTGCGGATGCCCCATCTCTTAGAACTTCTATTCTTTTTATAGCAGAAGCAGGTATTGCATTTAAATCTGTACCAGAATTTCCACGACCTCTTGTACCAAAAACATTAACTAAAGAAGATTGATGTCTTCTTTTTCCATTAATTAAAACTAACGTTTGATCTGGACCTAAACCTCTTAGAGAGGCAGGTACAATATGGTCTGCTCCGTCTGAACCAGATTGTTTACTCGCATTAAAAGAAGGTGCTGCAAATTGTAAAATATCATTAATTTCTACTTTACCGTTTTGTGTTGCCAGTTTTTGAACATCAATAATATCTACTGGTACCGGGGTGTCTACTACAGTTCTGTTAGAGTTTCTAGAACCAACAACAACTACTTCATCTAAAGCATTGTCTTCATCTATTACTATAGTTAAAAAAGAGATTGTATTTACTTTTACGGTTTTAGTTTTAAACCCCATAGAAGACACAATTAAAGTTATTGGTAATTCTTTTACTGTAATTGAGAAACCTCCATTATCATCTGAAACCATTCCGTTAGCAGTGTTTCCTTTTTCTACTACATTTATATAGGGTAGTGGTTCACCAGATGAATCTGTTACTTTTCCTTTAATTGTTTGCGCCATGAATCCTAACGGAAACATCAACATAAAAGCAATTGTACTAAATTTTAATAGATACTTTTGTTTCATAAATATAATTATTGGTTAATAAATGTGTTTGGTGAGTTTCTTAATTTTTTAAGATAAATTAAGTACTCTTTTATTGTATAAGGAAGAAAACAAAAAAGTATACTCTTTAAAAATGATTTTTTTTTAAAGAAAATGCTAAAAAAGAAATGTAATGATAATGTTTAGAACTTAATGCTTAGTTTAGTGTAGTAAAAAGAGCCATTTGTTCCCATTTGTGTAGCGTCCCATAAACCACCACTATCTGTATGTTTATGTTGTTTAGTTGGGTAGATATTAAATAAGTTATTTGCACCTAGCTGTAGATTAAATATTTTATTTAACGGGTAACTAAAATGTAAGTCTGTTATAATTTTGGGTTGATAAATATCTGTAGAAGCGTCTAGTCTTTCTTGTTCAGAATTATTAAAAAGAGACAAGTCTTGGTTTATTTGCCAGTCAATTAGTGCTACTTTACTAAATCTAGTAAAAATTAAGGAGGTTTTTAGTTTTTTATAATTATAATTCAAACCCAAGTTAAACTTGCTTTTAGGAGCAGAGGCTAATAAAAATTGTTGGTCTCTTTTACCGAAAAAAGTTTCTTTATCTAGTTGTTTGTTTTTAATATTGGTAATCTTCATATAGTTGATGTTTCCAGAAAGATCAATAGAAAATAGGCTGTTTCTAATTTTTTTGTTCCAGTTTAAAACCAAATCAACACCTGTAGTTCTAGTATCTACACCATTGGCAAAAAATTGTACATTCTTTACATCAAAACCAAGTGTTGAGGCATCAAAATTTCCACTTAAAATTATTCTATCTTTTATAGAAACAATGTAAGTATCTATAGATGCTTTAAAGTTAGTGTTTAAGTTAGAGGTAAAACCGAAACTAAAGTTTCTGGCTTTTTCTTCTTTTAGCTCATCAATATTAAACCTTCTTGCAATAGGACTATTGTTTGCAACCAATAATGATTCTGTTGGTGTATCACCAATAAAATTGGTAAAAGTTAAATTGTAATAAATTTGAGCTAGAGATGGTGCTCTGAAACCCGTACTATAAGAACTTCTGAAATTTAATTTTTTAGTAATTTTATACCTCGATGCCAATTTAAAATTAAGTGTACTTCCAAAATCACTGTAATATTCGAAGCGTAGGGCAGAACCAATCATAAATTTCTTAGAAAAATCTATTTCTGTATCCGCGTAAATACTAAAATTAGACCTGTTTCTATCTACTTCATTTTCTGGTGAATACCCAGGGAAACCTTGTGAGCCTCCGGGTCTAATTGTATTATTATAGGTTTTGTAATTCTCTGCAGGTGTATTGGTGTGTATTACATTTCCGATTATATCATAACCTGCATAAGAAGTCTCTTCACCTGCAAAAATTTTATATTTATCTAATCGATATTCTAGCCCTAACGCAATATTAAAACCATAAGTACTAGTATCAAAGTATTTAGAAAAATCTATACTTGTTGTGTTTTGTATTAGTTGATGCCCTCCGGCATCAAATTCTGTGGGTGAGTTTTCTAAAAGAGTAGCATTTAGTGTGTTTTTTATAAAGTAATGAAAATTATTTCGCCCAAAAGTGTTATTAACATCAACATTCCAATCTTTAAAATTGGTAAGTAACCCTAGAGAAAAGGAATTGTCTAATATATTAGATGTAATTAAAGGATTAAATCCGTTTGGGTAGATTTCAAGTACATTTCTTTCGCTATTCGGTTTTCTTGAAAAGGCAAAAGCTTCGGTGTTTTTATAGTGAAGACCACCATTAAAATATAATTTTGTTTTATTATAAATAGGTATTTCAGAATTTACAAAAAGGCTTACGTTCTTTACTGCTGCTTGTCCAAATTTTTCTCTTGCAAACGTACCAGATCTTACTGTATTATCTACGGATAATGCTTCTGTTGTAAAATTTATAAAACCTCCATTATTAATCTTAGTTCCATAATTTAAAGCCAATTTATAGGTAAAACCATCCACTTTATTAGGTAGAAAACGATTGCTATTTGCATTGTGAAAACCTAATGTAGAACTTATATTTAATTCATTATCTGTGTCTTTTAAAACAATATTTAAAACTCCTGCAATAGCATCGGAGCCATATTGAGCAGAAGCTCCATCTCTTAATAATTCAATTCTTTTTATAGCAGAAATAGGAATCGCATTTAAATCGGTACCAGAATTTCCTCTTCCTCGGGTTCCGTATAAATTAATTAATGAGGCTTGATGCCTTCTTTTTCCGTTGATTAAAACTAAGGTTTGATCTGGGCCTAGACCTCTAATAGTTGCAGGATCTATATGATCTGCGCCATCTGCACCCGATTGTTTTGTAGCGTTAAATGAGGGAATTACATATTGTAAAAATTGATTAATTTCTACTTGACTGCTTTTTGTAGCCATTTCTTCAATATTGATAAAATCTATGGCAACAGGAGAGTCATTGGCAACTCTATTTTTATTTCTAGAGCCAATTACTTGTACTTCTTCTAGTTCTTGACCAGATTGTAAAATAATGGTGTGAAAAATATTTGAAGAAAGGTGTAATGTTTTAGAGTTGTGCCCTATAAAACTAACGGTAATAGTGTTGTTTTGTTGAACTTGAAATTCAAACGTACCCTCTTTATTTGTAGTTGTTCCTTCTAAAGAAGCTTCTTGTAAAGTTGCTCCACTAAGCGGTTTATTGTCCGAACTGATTACAATTCCTTTTACAGTTATTTTATTTCTATTAAAAGGACTATCTATATTCTTATAAAAATTAGGTTGACCGTTTAAAATTAAAGTTTTTTTTGAAGAATTAATTTTAGGATAAATTACAAAATAACTATTTCCTAAATCATCAAAAAGAAAAGGAGTTAATTTTTCTAATAAAGAAATAGATTCTTTTATAGATAAATTACTAAATCCTTCTTCTTGAATGAGTTTATGATCAAGTAAGTTTGCTTTATAAGTAAAAAATATTTTGTGATTTGTACTAATTTTATTGAGCAGTGTAGCTAATGGAATTCTCTTTTTAGGATACTTTTGAGCATTTGTTTTTTGAAAAGAAAAAGTTACAAAAATAAATAATATAAGTTTTATGAATACTAATTTTTGAACCATTTAAAAATGTATAATTATGCCTACTTTGTACTTATAATTAAGTTATTATCCTTTTTTAGAATTGTAACATTGGCAGATTTTTCAATGGCTTTTATACAGATGTCTATATTTGTAATTGGAACAGCTCCTGTTATTAAAGTATTTTTAGTTAAATTATCTTTAAAAATGATGGAATACCCATAAGATTCTTCTATTTTTTCCATAGCCTTTTCCAAAGATAAGTTTTCAAATAATAAAGAACCATTTTTCCAAGAAGTTTTTATGGTTGCATTCAAAATATTTTTATCTTCTAAAATTTTATTTTTATCCGAGGAATAAGAAATATAATTACCAGGAATCATTTTTTTATCGGTTCCATTACTTAATTTTAACCAAATATTTCCTTCTTCTAAAAATACATCTGTTTTTTTCTTTTTTGTATTTACATTAAATGATGTTCCGTAAACTTCTACAGATAAATCATCTGTTAAAACCCAAAATTTTGCATTTGTAGCTGTTTTTTTATCCACCTGAAAAAAAGCTTCACCAGTTAACCAAACTTTTCTACTTTTATTTTTATAGTAGGACAAACTAGAATTAGAGTTTAAAGTAACGTGGCTGCCATCTTGTAGTTTTAGGTTTAAAATTTCACCGTAATTAGTATTATGCGTAATTTTAGAGTTATTGTATACAAAATAAAAACTAATAGAAATTAACAAAAGTATAGAAGCAGCTGCACTAAAAGCTTTAAAGTAATTTCTTTTTTTCTTTAGAATAGGATTTTTAGCTTCAATTTTAGTTTCTAATTTT